>NZ_PGUZ01000007.1 GCF_002860165.1 Bacillus sp. V3-13
GGTTCGCAACCATTTTCATTCTCTGTGGTGAAGCGCTGATTTTTGCGCTTCATGGATGGCTAATGGGAAGATTAGTTGAACTAGAAATGTTAAAATAAAGAAAAATCTTAAATTCAACATCTTCAGAAGTACCAAAAGCGAGAGATAATATCAGTGGTGTTTGGCTGACAATAGGAAAACAGGATGGGTTAATAGCACTTGGTATTAACAATGGGCAATTAACAGTCAATTACGTGCCTAACATTCAGTTAATTTTCAAGATATTGATTAGTATATTTAATGTAATATCCAAGGAGTGATGAAGGAAAAATGAACGAATCCTATTTTTATTTAAAACTAGAAACACATCAATTAGATATGTCTTATAAAAATGAAAAACGTCGCGTGCGTGTTTTATTGCCGAAAAATTATGATAAAGATGAGGCTGAAAATTATCCAGTGGTCTATATGCATGATGGACAAAATGTTTTCTACAGTAGTGAATCTTATAGCGGGTATTCATGGAAAGTTTTTCCGGCAATTAAACAAAATCCTGATTTACCTAGGATGATTGTTGTTGGGATAGATAACGCTGGACAAGATCGAATTAATGAATATACGCCTTGGAGAATTACTGAAAGCCCACTTCCTGAAGATATTGAACTAGGCGGAAGAGGCGCGGAGTTTGCTGAGTTTGTAATGACAGTTGTGAAGCCGTTTATCGATAAGCATTACAGAACTAAATCGGATAAATATCATACAGCGATGATTGGCAGTTCACTTGGAGGAAATATTTCCGCTTTTATGGGTAGTGAATATAAAGATCAAATTGGTGGTTTAGGTATTTTTTCTTTAGCCAATTGGATTACAAGTAAGGCCTTTGACAGTTATATTGCAAGAAAAGAGTTGGATCCTGAACAACGCGTGTACATTCAAGTTGGGACTCAGGAAGGCGATGATGCCGATCGACAATTGTTGTATGGCAATATGAAGCAGGTATATATCGATGGCTCGCTTAAGTATTATAAACAACTAATAAAAGGATCTGTTCCAATTGATAGCATTCATTTAAATATATTTGCGGATGAAGAACATAATGAAAAAGCTTGGGCAAAACACTTACCAGAATGTTTACGTTTCTTAAGTGAGAAGTGGTCTTGAATAAACTGAATAATTATATTTGATTGAATTTGAGTGTGGAAGGAATCTCCCACTCTTTTTTTTGAATATTTTCGAATTTAAATTGATTTGAAATTTAAATGATTGTATCATTTGTAAAAACTATGATTCTTTGATTCTGAGAAAGGAGCCTTTTTTATGAATTATATTTTGATATCGCCATATTATCCAGGTAATTTTCAGGCATTTGCTCATCGTTTAAAAGAAGCAGGTGTCAATGTTTTAGGAATTGGCGAAGAGCCATATAACCAATTAGGTTCCGAATTACTTAACTCCTTAACCGAATATTATCGTGTGAATAATTTAGAAGATGTAGATGAAGTGAAACGTGCTGTTGCTTTTTTATTTTATAAACATGGTCCAATTGACCGCATTGAATCCAATAACGAGCACTGGCTGGAACTTGATGCTCAGTTGCGTGAGCAATTTAACGTGTACGGCAATAAAACGGATGACTTGAAAAAAGTTAAGTATAAATCTGAAATGAAAAAGCTGTTTAAAAAAGCAGATGTGCCCGTTGTAGAAGGAAGAATCGTTAAAACTAAAAAGGAGTTATCTAAAGCCATTGATGAATTAGGACTGCCAGTTATCGCTAAACCGGATAATGGAGTGGGATCAGCTGCAACCTTTAAATTAGATTCAGAAGAGGCTGTACGTCTTTTTGAAGAAGAATGGGGAGAAGCACAAGTGTACTTCTTAGAACCATTTGTCGAAGGAGGCGTGCTTTGTACATTTGATGGTTTAGTGGATCAGAAAGGGAACATTGTTTTCCAAACAAGCTTTATATATAATGTGCCAACTCTGGAACTCGTTAAAGGTCAGTTGGATATGGCTTATGTGATTCAAAAAGAAATTGATCCTAAGCTCGAAACGTATGGAAAGGCGATCGTGAGAGCTTTTGGCATGAAAGAACGCTTTTTCCATATTGAGTTTTTTAAATTGGAAAATGGGGATTATGTTGCACTTGAATACAATAATCGCTTGGCTGGCGGCTATACGATTGAAATGTACAATTTCGCTTACTCCATTGATTTATTTGTTCAGTATGCTTCTCTTATGACAGGAGGCGAATTTAAGGAGCCCGATGCAGAAAACCAGTTTTGTGTCGGTGTAACACAGCGTGATGCGTATGAGTATAAACATGATAAGTATGCCATTTATGAGCGATTTGGCGATCGTGTGAAGTTTGCACAGCGCATTCCAGATGCGTTTGCGGAACTCCAAGGAAATCAATTTTATGCGATTAATGCAGATTCGCAGGAAGAAGTCGAGGACATTATCCGTTTTGTACATGAACGAAAAAATTAGGGATAGGAGATTTTTCTATGCATATAGAACATTTAAGCCATTGGAGTGGCGAATTAGGATGTGAAATGCTGTTGAACAGATATGGACACAGTGGCATGCCAATCGTAGTTTTTCCTTCATCTGGGGGGACGCATACGGAATACTATGATTTTGGAATGATTGATGTGTGTCATGATTTCATTGAATCCGGAAAAGTTCAGTTTTTTACATTGGCTAGTATAGATAGCGAAAGTTGGCTGCACGACTCTAAACCGGCACATGACCGTGCATTAGCTCATGAAGCATATGACCGTTATGTGATTTCAGAAGCTATTCCATTTATTAAACATAAAACAGGTTGGTTTGATCCAATGATGACAACGGGGTGTAGTATGGGGGCATACCATGCGTTGAACTTTTTCTTGAGACATCCCGATGTCTTCCAAACAACCGTTGCACTTAGCGGTGTTTACGATGTGCGTTTCTTTTTTGGGAACTATGGAAATGATCCGCTTGTATACGAAAATTCACCGAGTGATTACATATGGAATCAAAATGACGGCTGGTTTATTGATCGATATCGTTCAGCAAAAATCATTATTTGTACCGGGCTGGGTGATTGGGAACAGGATGGGCTGCATTCATACTTTACATTAAAAGAAGCCTTTGAAGAAAAACAAATTCCAGCATGGTTTGATGAGTGGGGTGAAGATGTTTCGCATGATTGGATTTGGTGGCGGCGCCAAATGCCGTATTATTTAGGGAAATTACTTTATTAAAATGTCAAACAAACATCAGTACAGTTGAGTCGCTGGTACTTTTTAGTCAATTGCATGGTTTAACGCTTTCGAGAGAACAGGAGAAGTTGTCACGAAGGATGTACCGAAGAATACGGTTGTTGCAGGCGTGTTGCAAAACTGTAATTAACTGATTACTTCAGTCTATTATTAACTGGGCTGATGCCTCCAATCGGGTATTTTAATGTAAGGTTAGTTCTTGATGGTGTTCAAAAGATATCGAGCCATCATAACTTAGGGAGAACAAAACTGTTTGTGCTGCATGTGGTGCCATGCTTGGTGCCCAAATTTTTAAAATTACAAATCACAAGAAAACACTAGAGAGCAAGAAACCCAGATTTATCAGTACTTTTGAGTACAAAAAGATACCAGAAAAACAGATGCCAGCAAACTTCAAAACCGCTTGTGACCTGCGTGCCAGGTCAGGTGGGTTCGATTCCCACGCAGTCCCGCCAAATGTTAATATAATCGCATTTTAAACCGTACTGTGATTTATTCACTCGTGCGGTTTTTTGGTTTTTTCGGTTTTTGGTTTTTTTTGGTAGACCAAGGGAGACCGATGCCCGAGACCGTTGTTGACCGTTCCGTAGACCGCACGCATCCACGTCGGATTCATAGATTTTAGACCGATGAAAGGGAGTGCAATGTGAATTATGGTAGAAAAACAAAAGAAAGTAAGAAAATACAATGTTGGGAAGGCATCGAGCCGAACAATGAGCACATCAAGTCTTGATACTGATCTTTACACATCTAAGCGTCCAAATTTCACACGGAAGAACTTAAGCTAAAAATCAATTAAGTAGTAAAAAAAACGATTTCTTATTTTTCGGAATCTTAGAGAAAAAATTCAAAAGCTGGATTTAGAAGAATTATTTGAAATTGGGTTTTAATTTTGAGTCCATCTTTATTTTAAAATAGTAACTCATTTCGATGATTGGAATATCATCATTAATATTTACAGAAAATAAAGGATGTTTTGGATTGATATAGAATAAATTTATTTACAGAATGGAATTGAAAAAGAAAATGCCGTTGGAGGATGATTCTTGTATTTAAACAGAAAACAAACATTTTACTAAAGGGGGACCAGTATGTTATTGAACAAGTCAATTCGGGAAATCATCAACGGGTATAAGGTTAAAGAATTTTCTCCTGTGGAGATTTTCGAAGAATATGTAAAACAAACAAAAACTCTTAACCCAAAACTAAATGCATTTATTACGATTAATGAAGAAAAGGGTTTCCAGCAAGCGGTTAGGTCTGAAAAGAAAATATTGGCAGGTGAGGATATAGGTGTTCTTGAGGGGATTCCTATCTCATACAAGGATAGTATTGACACAAAAGGAATATTAACAACTAGCGGCTCTCCTATTCATAAAAATCGAATTCCAGAAAGCAATGCACATGTTGTCAAGATGCTGCAAACAGAAGGTGCCGTAAACATTGGAAAAACCAATATGTATGAATTTGGATTTGGTATTACCTCAAAAAATCCCTTTTTCGGCGATATTAAAAATCCTTGGAATGCTAGTGTTACAGCTGGTGGTTCCAGTGGTGGTTCAGCGGTTGCCGTTGCAGCTAATCTTTGCATGGGGTCCATCGGAACGGATACAGCAGGATCCATTCGAGTCCCTTCCTCGTGCTGCGGTGTTGTTGGACTAAAACCAACACATGATCTAATTAATATGAACGGCATTCCTTTATCTAATACACTTGATCATGCTGGTCCAATTGCTCGAAATGTTGAGGATTTAGCTATTATGATGGAGGCGATTACGAAGAAACCCTTCGAAAAAAATTGTATTCGTGACATAAGAGGAATGAGAATTGGGGTGCCTAGGCAGTACTTTAATGAATGGATGGATATTAATGTTACAAAATTTTACAATGAAGCTTTAAGAACATTAGAGAACTTAGGAGCTATTCTCATAGAAATTGATATACCTTATGTTGAAGACCCTCGAGATGTAGCTCATGTTATTGCTACTTCAGAGGTTGGGTATGTCCATAGTGATTTAATCAAGTCATCGTTATGTCAATATAGTGAAGGAGCTAAAAAAACATTTGATAAGAGTAAATCGATTTCTGCCCATGCTTACATTGAAAGTTTAAACAAACGTGTGCAAATGACGAGAGAAATAACGAGTCTTTTTGAGTTTGTAGATATTCTTGTTACCCCAACAATACCTGTACTTCCGACGGACATAGGTCTAGATGAGTTAATGTTGGGTGGTGAGATGGAATCTGTTGATGAATGCTTAATCCGGTTCACCTGTTTATTTAATATCACGGGTCATCCTGCGCTGTCCATTCCTTGTGGCTTATTTAAAAATGAATCCATTCCAATTGGTCTGCAATTAATAGCAAACCAATACAGAGAGGATCTGTTAATAAAGACTGCGTATTCATATGAACAAGCTTCCTTATTGGAATTCTATAAAAAAAGAGAAGAAATTGTGAGAAGTTAAGACGAAAAAGGATTAACAAAATTATTATGTAATTGATATTGAAAAAAGAAAGTAAAATATTTAAATTTTTTTGAATATTCAGTATTGACATAGGTAGTTTTCAAGTTTAATATGGTGCCTATAAGGAATGCGTATTCAATGCTAGCTAGCAGCTTATTTTGTTTGGTGAAAGAAAGCTAAATATGTTTGAAGAGATGTTATTCTTGTAAATGCAGCTTCAATGCATGTATGCAGAAAACTAATTGTGATTGAATGCGGATTCAAATAAAAATTTGTTCTTGATTGAATGCGGATTCAAGCGATTTCTTATAATCAATTCAATGAATGCGTATTCAATTATCTTTAGCAAGGGTATCAATTTATAAAAATTCAACTAAATACACTTTAAAACCACCATCACCACAGATACTACACGACCTTCCTTCAAATTACACAAATTATTACTTCCAGTTTACCCATCAAGTATGTATTAGACAAAAATCCAGTAATGTAACCATTTTTAAAATTCAGTCGTTTTTTGTATGTCTGGTCAAATGATGAGCAACTCTTTAGATGCTCTAAGTAAAGCTAAAACAGTAAGCAAAATATGTTTTAATCTTCACAAAAGTAAATTTTTAGTATTTAAGGAAATACTTACCTAAACATCATTAATCTAAAAAGAAAAGAAAGGAACATGCAAATGAGTATAAGAAATGGATTTCGTTTTATCACCGTTTTCATTCTGATTGTAACCATTTTGATTGCTGGCTGTAGTAATTCAAATTCAACTAGCGGAGAAAAAGAATCTAGTGAAGATTCCCTGAAGGGGAAGACGGTAAAAGTGTTGCTTTCAGCTGGCGGTGTTGGACAATTTAACGCCTGGAAAGAAAGATCCAAGGATTTTACTGAAAAAACAGGCATCAAAGTAGAATTTATTGAAACCCCATATGAAAATCTATTGGAAGATATTACAACAGATGGAATTGCAAATGGCGGTGCCTATGATTTGGTAGTCCATCTTGATTCGATGGGTTCTTCCATATCACAGTTCCTGGAACCACTTGATGAGTATGTTAAAAGGGACAAAATTGACTTAGGCCGTTGGCCAGATGCAGCGATTGATTTATCTACATTTGATGGTAAGCTGCAGAGCTTGCCAGTAAGAGCTCACGTTCAAATGCTATTTTATCGTAAAGATGTCTTTGAAAAATTGAATCTTAAACCTCCTGCCACTTGGTCAGAATTAGAGGAAGTAAGTAAAAAAATTACTGAAAACACCGAGTTATCTGGTATCGTCCCATATTATGGTGCAGGGAATAATGGGCAAAACCTGTTTATGTGGACTGCCTATTTATGGAGTAATGGCGGAGACATCTTTGATAAAGAGATGAAACCAATATTTGCATCCAAAGAAGGCATAGAGGCAACGCAGCGCTATATCGATCTTCTTGTAAAAGACAAGGTGGCCCCGCCAGGTTCAGTCACCTTTGGAGAACAAGATTCCCGTACATTCTTTAAACAAGGCAAAGCAGCCATGTGGTTAGGCTGGTGGTGGGTTTTCTCTGAATTTAATAGTAGTGAGACAGCGGCGAAGGAAGTTGCTGGAAATGTAGGGTTTTCGCCTGTTCCAGGATGGGAAGGCAAAGAAAGTAAAGCAAACGTTTCCTCTTTCCCATTGGGTATGATGAAGGGATCCAAAAATAAGGATGCAGCTTGGGAAGTTCTTAAGTGGATTGCAGAACCTGAGGAAGAACTGGATATTGTTTTAAAGACTTTAAAGAATGAGGTTCCTGGTGAAGTTCAATCTACAGTAATCACCCAGACTGAAAACCTGCGAAATAAAGAACTTAATGATCTTAGTGATGGTTTTTATAATGTAGCAGCAGATAATTTTAATAATTCCCGTGCTCTACCAAAAATCAAGGAATGGCCTCAAGTAGCGGATATTTTAAGCTCTGCCATCTCGAAGATGGCAACAGGTGAACCAGTTGAGCCAAATCTTAAAAAAGCTGCAGAGCAGGTTGAAGAGCTTTTGGATAAAGCTGGGTACTATAAGTGAACTTTAAAATGATTATGGAATGACCTTATCATTAAAGAGGTTTACGGGGTGCTTCAACCTTCTAAACCTCTGAAGATAAGGAGAGTAATAAAATGGGTGTAAATGTCACAATCATGTTTCCTATAACCCTACTACTTAGGAGGGACTTTCATTGAAGAATAATGTTTTTAAATACATACTGCTAGCTCCAGCTCTCATTCTTATATTAGCGACGACCATCTATCCTCTGATGAGATCGTTTTGGATCAGTCTGCACAATTGGGACTTAAAGGTATCTGCTGAAATGGGGCCATTTATTGGTCTTGATAATTATGTTCGTGCCTTTTCGGATTCTCAATTTTGGCATAGCGTTTTCATTACGCTCATTTTTTCGGGATTAACGGTTCTGATAACCATTGCACTTGGAATTGGGGTTGCACTCCTGTTGAGTAAAGAAAAACGTTTCCTTTCCTATCTCCGCGCTATATTAATTATTCCTTTTGCGATGAGTGCAGCTTTAGTCGGATATTCATGGCGTTTTATGCTAAATTCCGATTATGGTTTGATTGATAAAATTATAGATTTTTTTATTCCGGCTCTTGCAGACACAGTTTGGCTAGGAACTCCCCAATCTGCTATGGCAGCACTTGTTTCGGTGGTCGTTTGGATTTGGCTTCCCTTTATGAGCCTGATGTTCATCAGCGGGTTAATGGGAATGCCGAGAGAAGTATTTGAAGCAGCTCAAGTGGATGGTGCATCCCGTTTTCGAACTCTCATACACATTATTTTGCCAATGTTAAGACCAATTATTTTAATTGCTGCCATTTTAATGACGATGTTTTCTCTAAAGGCATTTGACCCCGTTGTTACACTTACCAGTGGAGGACCTGGAAGTTCCACTGAAGTACTAAACTTCCTCATTTATAAAACTGGCTTCCGCTTCTTTGACATGGGATATGCTTCAGCACTTGGCTACATTTTAGCTATGATTACCATTGGATTCGTCATTATTTACATGAGAAGGCTTGTCAAAGGAGATGATTGGAATTAATGAGTAGTGTTTTGGATTTGAGCAAAAAAGAAGAGAAATCAGGACTCATGAGAGAAACATTATTAGTAAACAAAAAATCCAAAAAGTTTTCTTTTGCTTCTATTCTAGAAAGCATTGGTGTCATTCTGGTTATCATTTTTCTTTTTCTTCCAATTTTTTGGATTGGTTTAACAGCATTTAAGCCAGAACAAGAGGTTTATACAACCAGTGTTTTCTTTCAAGCTACTTTGGACAATTTTCGGACTGTTTTTAGTTCAACATTTAATTTAGGAAAATATTACTATAACAGTATCGTTGTCGCTGTAGTGACACTGCTTATCACTATGCCAGTAAGCATACTCGCATCCTACAGTCTCTCTCGATTCAAAATCCCTGGAAAACAAGTTATTATGTTTACTATTTTAGCAACACAATTTATTCCTTTGATCGTGAATGTCATTCCATACTTTATTATGTTTAGGAATTGGGGATTGCTGGACACAACTATTGTGCTTATTATTGTGAACTTGGGCCATACCATTCCATATGCTATTTGGCTTATCAAAGGCTTTATTGATAGAATTCCACGTGATATGGAAGAGGCAGCAACAATTGATGGAGCTAATCGATTTCAGGTCATATGGCATGTCCTATTGCCTTTAGCAAAACCGGGTATCATTACTGCTACAGTCTTTTGCTTTGTTATAACATGGAATGAATTTATGTTTGCCTTAATTTTAACAAATCAAAATGCAGTTACCTTACCCATTGCACTATCATTCTTTAATGGAGAAAAAGGAGTTTTATGGAATCAAATGGCTGCAGCAGGAATTATTTTTGTTTTACCAACGATTATTTTTATGCTGATTGTTAGAAAACAATTTATTTTAGGTATGACCTCAGGTGGAGTGAAATAAAAAAAGTTAGTTAATTTGAGGAAATTTTGAAAAAAGGATGGTTCAGCAAATGGAGAAGACTTTATCGAAAGAAGAAACTAGTGTGAATTATAAAAAAGAAATAAACAGTTTACCAAAGAGCCGGGGAAACCTAATCTTTTATGCGGATTCCAGTGAAGTGAATCCAATTGATTCCAAGGATGACTATGATTATATCAATATTAATAAAGGTGAACAGAAGAAACAAAGCATGAGGGGTTTTAATGAAAAGTATAACAATATTGTCGATTATATTGTTAAAATTACCCGTCAAATTTGGAAAGAGAAAGATATAGGTTTGATCTATGATACCTATAGTACTGGCGTCAGTATTCACAAAGGATTAATTAACAGCCACGGGATAAATGAGGTCATTTCCGGTACTCTGCAAACTTTGCATGCTTTTCCGGATCGAAAAGGATTAGGGTGGAGTGTCGTTTGGTCAGGCAATGATCAAGATGGCTTTTTCACCTCACACCGAGGTCGATCTGTAGCGACAAATACAGGCGATAGTTATTATGGTCCGGCAACTGGAAAGAAGATAATGTTTAGAACAACTGCGGACTGTCTGATTCACTCCAATAAGATATATGAAGAATGGTTAGTAATGGATACGTATCATCTCGTTCAACAGCTGGGCTTTGACCCGGTAGAGGTGGCCAAAAAGGTAGCAAAAGGTACTCAAAAGCTTGCCCCTGCATTAAATTTTGGCCTTCCAGAAACGGCAGAGACCGGACTTCCGCCAAAGCTTTTCATCCCGGCTTCAGATGAGTTTGAAATTGGGGATTTTATGCTGGAACTTTTTAACAAGGTGTGGGAGAGACGTTCTTTTAACTTTGTAAAGCAATTCTATGAAGAAAAAGCAGTCGTCCATTATGTTTGTAACAGAGACTTGGTCGGTGTTAACGAAATTCAAGGTATGTTTATTAGCTTATTTGCTTCTGTACCGAATGCAAAGTTAGTACTTGAACGAATTACTTGTAACAAAAGAGAGTCTGAACAAGATTGGGATGTTGCCGTTCGCTGGAGATTACAAGGGATCCATGAGGGAACAGGTTATTTTGGAGCACCTAGTGGAAAACCAATTGATATCTTTGGAATTAATCACTACAAAATTAGAAATGAAAAAATTGCAGAAGAATGGTTTTTATTTGATGGAATGGAAGTATTGCGCCAAATTTATTTGCCTGATACAGAAGAAAAGGAAACAATAGTAAGTGTTCAAACCGAAGATGGGAATTTCACCGGAGTTTCTTAAAGAGTAAAAATTGGGATAAAAAAACATAAGGGAGGTAGCAATTTGGAATACCTGAAACAAGCACAAACTTATGAACAGACACTCTCTAACGATGTGGAGCAAATAGTGAAAGAGATTATTTCCACGGTTAGATCCAAAGGTGATGCTGGTGTAAAAGAATATGAAAAACGTTTTAGTTTTTCGGACCGTCCACTAAGAGTAAGTGATGCGGAAATTGATAGATGTATGAATACACTCTCAAGTGAAGTAAAAGAATTGATTGACCGTGTGGTGGAACGAATTTCGGCATTTTCCAAGGCGCAGCTGGATTGTCTAATGCCACTTGAAAGAGAGTTCGGACCAGGGATCGAAATGGGACATCGTATCATTCCAATTGAAAAAGTGGGAGCCTATGTACCAGGCGGCCGGTTTCCACTTTTGTCCTCTGGGCCAATGGTTGTTGCCCCGGCAAAAGTTGCAGGTGCTAAAAAAATTGTAGCTTGCAGCCCGGCAAATTACGAAGGAGGCATCCATCCTGCCGTACTTTATGGTCTCGTGAAATCTGGTGCAACCGATATTTATACCATTGGCGGGGCGCAAGCTATTGCCGCCATGGCATATGGAACGGAATCAGTTCCTGAAGTGGATATCATAGCCGGCCCAGGAAATCGCTTTGTTGCAGAGGCTAAGCGCCAAGTTTTTGGGAAAGTTGGGATTGATCTTATTGCTGGACCAAGCGAGGTGATGGTTTTTGCAGATGATTCGGCTGATCCCAAAAAGTGTGCTGCCGACCTCTTGGCACAAGCAGAACATGACCCTTTTGCCAGAGCAATTTTCGTAACAACATCTCGAAATTTAGCAAAACAAACATTAATAGAGATTGAACAATTACTTCATATGTTTTCACCTGCTTCCCCAGCACATGAGTCATGGTCAAATCTTGGAGAAGTAATCTACGCTGAGTCTTTACAAGAAGGGATCGACATTTGTAATGATTATGCGATTGAGCATCTTCATTTGCATATTAAAGATAGCAAACTTCTAATGGATCGTCTTCATAATTATGGGTCTCTTTTCATTGATGCAGACAGCTCGGTCGTATTTTCAGATAAGGTTTCAGGAACAAATCACACATTGCCAACGAATAAAGCAGCACGTTATACAGGAGGACTGTGGGTCGGCAGCTTTGTCAAGGTAATTACTCATCAACAGATTACCGGGGAAGGTGTTCAATACTTAGCATCTCATGCAGCCAAACAGTCTGATATTGAGGGGCTTGAGGGCCACCGTCTATCGGCTGCCATTCGTTTAACCGATCATGAATTATCCACTGCGAAGTGAAAATTTGTAACTACTATATAACTTCACAACGTTTTACATCAAGTCAAGAAGTGAATGCTGATTCAAAAGGGGTCATGATTTATTGTGAGGGTTGAAATGAAACATAGTATAAATGCTTATGATGTGGCGAGAAAAGCAGGAGTGTCCCAATCAACAGTTTCGCGGGTATTAAATAATTATCCGCATATAAAGGAAGAAACGAAAAAGAAGGTCTTATCTGCGATTAAGGAGTTAAATTTTACTCGTGATGAGATTGCAAGAAGCTTAGCGGAGAAAAAAACAAGAACAATCGGCTTAATCATTGGCGATATCACCAATCCATTTTATGCTGAGTCCTCCAATATAATTATGAAAAGAGCTAATGACCAAAATTATGATGTCATTATCAGTTATACCGATTACCAAAATGATAATTTGGATCAAGCCATCCAAACCCTGATTGGAAAAAGGGTAGATGGGATTATCATCGGTTCTATAAATCGGTCTAATAAAAAAATTAAAGAACTTTACGATTCAGGTTTTCCTATTATTTTATATAATAGCCCGGTGGATGATTATGCTCATGCTAATTTTGTAGTGTTGAATAATGAAAAAGGTGCATATCTGGCGACAGAACATCTCATAAATTTGGGTCATCGAAGAATTGCATTTGTATCCGGGCCTGATCGATTTTTGAATCTTTATCATCGGCATTTAGGGTATGTAAACGCTTTGAAAAAATATGAAATACCATATAATGATAGCTTGGTTTATAAGGGAGAACTATCCTTTCAAGAGATACTAACCTTTGTCATTACCCTTCTTTTTACTCATAATAGGCCAACTGCAATTTTTGCTGGTTCCGATCAAATAGCCTTAGCCATAATGGATACTGCAGCTAAGCAAGGCCTCAAAATGCCTGAAGATCTTTCTATCATCGGATATGATAATATCAATTTTTCAGCCAACCATCTAATCAGCCTAACAACTGTCTCTCAAAATATTGTTACCATGGCTTCTCTAGCCTTGGAAAATTTACTCCTATTAATTGAGGGAAAAGAAATGATAGAAAAGTCCATTCAAATAGAACTGGCGCCTGAACTCATTATTCGAAAAACGACAGGCCCTGTTTCCAAATAAACAAAAAAACATTAATAAGGAGAAATACGGATGAGTGAAAAAAAAATAACAAAAGATGAGATGTTAAAGAGAGTCGTTAGATTTAAAGAATTAAAAGAAACCATGGGCGTTCCGTTTATGTATATTGATAGTATTTTGGATCGCCATTATCGAGTAAATTATTCAGTAATTGGTGCCACTGCCAGTGAAAATCTTGATTATAAACCCTTTTTAACCCAGCCTCATAAATTTCAAATTGGGATTGTAAAAGCTCCACAATTCTGTGGTCCTGCGTATCATACTCATGACTATATCGAATCATTTATGCCTCTTACAGGCAAATGGCGCTTCTATTTCGGCAATAGTCCAGATGAAATTGATGGAGAATCCATCATCGAACCAGGGGATTATATCAGTTTACCTGCAGGGCTTTGGCGGGGATTTGAAAATCTCACTGAAAAGGAAGGATGGATTTTCGCTGTTACGGAAGACCATCCAGTATTTGAAGCGAAAGATCCTTATTGGCCACGATCTATTATTGAAGAGGCTAAAAAGTTTGGTATTGAATCAGATGAAAAAGGTCGTCTTATCAAGCCTGAGAATTTTGAGGAAATGGAAAGAGATCTGTATAAAAAAGTTATCGAAATGATGGCATAGACTTAAGAGGAAGAGGGAGAAAAGATGGAAATTTTATTACCGACAAAAGGTTATCCAAAAAGAAGTATAGAAGAAATGGAAAGTAATTGGATTGTTCGTCAAAAACAGTTGACATCACAGAATGGCCAGCCAGTACGGTCTTTTACTTTAATTGGTGATACAACGGGCCAGTTTCCTGGTGCAGAAGGTTTCATAACAGATCCGCATGATTTTCAACTTTCAAAGTATTGCTTAGCCGCGAACGCGAAGACAGATTTCCAAAAACATGATTATGTGACTGCTTTATTTTCAATTTCAGGCAAATGGCGCGTTTATTGGGGAAATGAATTTAATGAGATTGATGGGGAATTAGAGCTTGATCAATGGGATTTGATTTCCATTCCAGAAGGCGTCTGGTATGGTTATGAAAACATAGACTGCAAAGAAGGCTGGATGTTCAAAATAAAAGAGAACCATGAAATTGAACCGAAATGAGTAAGGAAAAGGTAGTGCTCATTCCCGGTACTCTCTGTGATGAAAGACTCTGGCAGCATCAAATAGAGACTTTAAAAAATATTGCACATGTTACAGTTGCTGACATTTCTCAATCTGACTCCATTAAAGAAATGGCATCCGCAATATTAGAGGAAGTACAAGGGGAATTTTCGTTAGCAGGGCTTTCTATGGGAGGGATGGTCTCTTTAGAGATCACGCGGCAAGCTGGAAAACGAATAAGACGTTTGGCACTTCTAGATACGAATCCATATCCTCCTACTGAAGAACAAAAGCAAACATTTCAAAAGTACATCGATTTATGTAAGGCTGGGTTCTTCGAAGACATTACTCCAACATACTTACTTCCAAATCTAATACATCCAAGTAAACTAAAAGACAATCATATTAGGAAATTAATAATAGACATGGCCTTAAACATAGGACCAGAATCATATATTCGACAACTTACAGCACTAATGAACAGATCGGGAAGTCTGGATATACTTGCTGGTATTTCTTGTCCTACCCTTGTTTTAACCGGTAGGGATGATCGATTGTGTTCGCTTACTTTACATGAAAAAATGGCAGAGCGAATTCCAAAATCGAAGCTGGTTGTGATTGAAGAGTGTGGCCATTTAAGCACTATAGAAAAGGGAGAATGTGTTACGAGTTATCTCTTGGAATGGCTTCAAAAGTGATAATGAATCGTCGTCTTTCATTACAGTTTTTATTTTCCAGTATAGAAATCTTCTTGTGAATATAGGATATCACGATCTTTCACAGGAAGATTTCGTCGTTTACTCCCATTAAACAAGGACATATATTTGGAGAGGAATTGGAGAGATGAGAATCAATAAAGTGAAACAACGCCTGAAAAAAGGGGAGCGGACTTTAGGGATATTTCTTAATATCTTTTCGCCAGCTTTAGTTGAAATGATTGGATTAGCGGGGTTCGATTTTGTGGTGATTGATAATGAGCATGGGGGATTTTCTGATTCAGAGATCGAGCATTTAATACGCGCTGCAGATTGCGTTGACATAATTCCCATTGTCAGAATTTCCTATGATCCGTCATGTATTCAAAAAACATTGGATCGTGGAGCTGGGGGGATTCAGATCCCAATGGTTAAAACTAAAAAACAAGCGGAGGAAATTGTGAGAAAAGCAAAATACCCGCCTGTTGGAGAAAGAGGAACGACCTATTCGATTCGAACCGCCAATTATGGCAGATTAGGCGGAGAAGATTTCCTTGATCATGAAAATGAAAACTTACTCATTATTGTCCAAATAGAGACACCTGAAGCGGTGGAAAATTTCGATGAGATTATGAGTGTTCCCGGGATTGATGTTGCGTTTATTGGACCGCTCGATTTGGCAGTAAGCTCAGGATTTAGGAAGGAAGGGCCTAAGCACCCAGAGATTCAAAAAGTAATCACGAATTTGCATGATAGAGCACTGAATAACAATTTAGTCATTGGGACTATTGCTCCTACTATCAATGAAATAGAGGCAGTGTATGCCCAAGGAACACAATTTGTTGTCGCTGTATTTAATTCTCTTCTTAATCAAACTTTAAATGAATATGTAGATGTCTGGGGCAGACATAGAAACTAAATGGTAAAGTAACAGTTGTTTGTTCAATGCATTATAACAGAAATCATAATTAGGTTTCGAGAGAATTTTGGGAAAAACCAATAAGTAGATCGAGAGGATTGTTTAAATCGAAAAAAGTTGTTTGATTTTCATAGGAGGGTATGATGATGGCACAATTTTTAAAGGTTGGAAAAACGAGGGAAGAACTTGCTCATTCAGAGGAGCTTGTATACCAAACAGTGAAAACGATGATAGAAGAGGTAAAGCAAAATGGCGATACAGCTGTAAGGGAGTTTTCGAAGCGTTTAGACAAATGGTCACCAGAAAGCTTTAAACTGACTCATGAACAAGTAGAGGAAATTATGACGTCTGTACCAACAGAGACCATAAATGATATTAAATTTGCACAGGCTCAAGTAAGAAGATTTGCGGAGGAACAAAAATCTACGATTAGAGATATTGAAGTTGAAACATTACCAGGAATAACACTAGGTCATAAAAATATCCCAGTCGGCAGTGTCGGATGCTATATCCCTGGAGGAAGATATCCAATGGTTGCTTCGGCACATATGAGCGTTTTAACTGCAAAAGTGGCAGGAGTAAAACGAGTGATTGCGTGTACGCCGCCAATTAATGGAGAAATTCCGGCTGCAACGGTTGCTGCCATGTCTCTTGCAGGAGCAGATGAAATTTATATCCTTGGTGGAGTTCAGGCTTTAGCGGCAATGGCGATTGGTACAGAAACAATCGTACCAGTAGATATGATTGTCGGCCCTGGAAATGCCTATGTAGCTGAAGCAAAACGCCAGCTGTATGGAATTGTAGGCATTGATCTTCTTGCCGGACCAACTGAAATCTTGGTAATTGCTGATGACAAGGCAGACCCTGAAATGATAGCCTGTGATATCCTCGGTCAATCCGAGCATGGTCCAACATCCCCAGGAGCTTTAATCACCACCTCTGAAAGGATTGTAAGGGAAACATTAATTGAAATCGAACGGCAATTAAAAGTCCTGCCAACGGCAGATGTGGCACGGGTAGCTTGGGAAGAAAACGGAATAATTATTGTTGTCGACAGTTTAGAAGAAGCAGTGGAAGAAGCTGATAAATTAGCTTTTGAACATGTCGAAATACTAACGGAAAATCCCGACTATTTCTTAGAGAATCTGAAAAATTTCGGCGCCTTATTTTTGGGACCAGAAACGAATGTTGCATATGGAGATAAAGTGATTGGAACAAACCATACCCTCCCTACAAAGGGTGCTGCACGTTACACTGGTGGACTTTGGGTTGGAAAATTCATAAAGACTTGTACCTATCAGAAATGTACTCCGGAAGCCAGTGCATTTATTGGTGAATATGCCGCTCGATTATGCGAATTAGAAAACTTCATGGGCCATCGCGAACAAGCATTACTTCGTGTCAGACGATATGGCAATAAAACAGTGACAAGTTAATCTTATTTTTAATATTCAGGATTGGCGGTATATAAATGTCTTATTTTTCTGAATTAAAGGATCAAAAGGTAATTGTCACAGGTGGCAGTAAAGGAATTGGGAAGGATATTGCGATTTCTTTTGCTAAATTGGGCGCAAATGTTGTTATCACAGGAAGAAATCAGAACGCATTAGCGTCCACTAGCGAAGAACTAAAGAGGTATTGTCCTCATTGTTCCTATATTGTGGCTGATATTCAAAATGTGGAAGAGATATACAACATGGTAGATGATGCGATTCGTTCTTTAGGCGGGCTGGATGTTTTGGTGAATAATGCAGGTGTAAATATTCCTAAACCTGCAATTGAGGTAACGGAGGAAGATTGGGACACTGTTATCAATACAAACCTAAAAGGAACGTTCTTTACTTCTCAACGTGCAGGAAAATATATGATTGCTCAAAAGAAAGGAAAAGTCATTAATATTGTTTCACAAATGGCCTTTGTTGGTTATATTAAACGATCCGCGTACTGTTCAAGTAAAGGGGGTGCGGTACAACTTACCAAAGCATTAGCTATTGAGTGGGCTCCTTTTAACGTAAAAGTAAATGCCGTTGCACCAACCTTCATTGAAACTGAGTTTACTTCTAATATGTTTAATGATGAAGCATTTTATAAGGATGTCTTAAGTAGAATTCCTTTAGGTAAGCTTGCTCAACCCTCAGATGTGGCAGGAGCGGTACTGTACTTAGCTTCTAATATGGCAAACTTTGTCACGGGTGAAACAATAAAAGTCGATGGAGGGTGGACAGCAATCTAGTAAAACAGAGAACTTGGTTATATTTTACAAAGGATTTTTCAAAAAAAGTACCTTTTTGGAAAATCCTTTAAATGTTAAGGAAGGTGCCTGTCCCCCAAGTACGTATTCCAGTATTGCGATGAAAAAGGGTGTAACCCTGACGATTTAACAGACAAAGAGAAAGAGCAATTCCTTGTATATCCAAAGTAAGGTTTAAGACAAGTCCATAAGGGTCTTGTCTATTTCTATATAGCAGTTATCCACCGCTAGAAATTTTTTAGCTGTTCATTATCTTATGCTTCCATTTGAATAAACTATAAGTATTATTTGGGAAAACATTTTTTATCAGAGAACTAATGTCAAGGAGAGCGCCCCTATTGTGATTGTTCTTTTACCTACACCCGAAAATAGTTTATCCATATGTTTCTAAAAACAAAACCGAAGCTTCAACGTAACGGAATTTCGGTTTTTTGTTTTTACGTTCCAATAGGAAAGGTTAAAGAATTCAAATTTTTTAAATATAAGTTATTTCAATTTATCATTTAGAATGCTCTCCTCCAAGACAGCAAATTTATCTCCATACACTTTCGTAATATGTGTTTCGCCCCACGTACATAAAGAGTCTAAAATACCTTGTAAGCTCCAGCCGTATTCACTGAGTTCATATTCCACTTTTGGCGGAATTTGATGATGAACAATACGATTAATAACTCCATCATCTTCTAACTCGCGTAATTGTTGGGTTAGCATTTTTTGTGTAATATTTGGCATCAGACGTTTCAATTCACTTGTGCGCTTTTTACCGTGTGTTAGATGGCAAAGGATCACACACTTCCACTTTCCTCCGATTACTTCCAGTGTTGCTTCAACTGCAATATTGTATTTCTTTATCTGCATATTCTTCCTCCCAGTTAATAGGAACTAAAAGGTATCTATAGTACTTTTTAGTGCCTATGGTACTTAAAAGTACGTTCTTTTCTATTTGACCCATATATCTCATAATAACATTTGCCGGTTATTTTTCACCATACTCTTTTATTTATATAGTCTGCATGCAGCAAGTAAACCATACAACAAGACAATGATTAGGAGGAGCAAACATACCTATAGATAAAAAAAGAAGTACATTGGCACTACTGGCATTAGCAGTGAGTGCATTTGCAATTGGGACAACAGAATTTATCAGTGTAGGGTTATTACCACTTATAGCTCAAGATTTACACATTTCTGTTACCACAGCCGGGTTAACCGTTTCTTTATATGCCCTAGGGGTAACATTTGGAGCACCTATCCTAACGTCGCTGACATCCAGTATGTCTCGCAAATCTTTATTGCTTTGGATTATGATTATTTTCATTGTTGGCAACAGTATTGCGGCCAGTGCGACGAGTGTGGGAATTTTACTGGTTGCTCGTGTCCTTTCTGCGTTTTCGCACGGTGTATTTATGTCAATCGGCTCTACTATCGCCGCTAATTTAGTACCAGAAAATCGTAGAGCTAGTGCGATTTCCATTATGTTTACAGGACTCACCGTGGCAACCGTTACTGGTGTGCCTTTTGGTACTTTTATTGGGCAACAATTTGGCTGGAGATTTGCCTTTATCGCTATTATTATCGTCGGAATTATTGCTTTCATTGCCAACAGTATCCTTGTACCATCTGATTTGCCAAAGGGTACCCGCACAACATTCCGCGATCAGTTCAAACTGGTTACAAATGGTCGTTTATTACTTTTATTTATGATTACTGCCTTAGGGTATGGAGGTACCTTCGTTGTCTTCACTTATTTGTCTCCATTACTTCAGGATGTAACAGGGTTTAAAGCAGAAACTGTTGCTGCCATTTTACTTGTCTATGGTATGGCAATTGCAATCGGTAACGTATTTGGAGGCAAGGTAGCTAACCGCAATCCGATTGTTGCATTATTCTATATGTTTATTATGCAAGCAATTGTGCTTTTTATCTTAACATTCACGGCTCCATTTAAAGTAGCTGGATTCATTACGATCATTTTAATGGGGTTACTAGCTTTTATGAACGTGCCCGGGCTGCAAGTATATGTCGTGATGCTAGCTGAGCGTTTTGTACCGGGCGCAGTGGATGTGGCTTCTGCAATCAATATTGCAGCATTTAACGCCGGAATCGCGATTGGCTCATACTTGGGTGGAGTCATCACAGATTCTATTGGACTCATTCACACGGCTTGGATAGGAGCATTAATGGTTTTAGGAGCCGTGGTGTTAACCGGTTGGAGCCGAGCTCTAGAGAAAAGAGATCAACAAAGTGTAATGAAGAAAGAATTAAAGTGTATTTAATTCTAGAAATTACCTATACGGGTACAGTTCTAATCAAATTTCAGTTCAAAACATTTAGGAGGTCAATTATGATCGCAAAAATCTACAAAAGCACACCGAATTATTGAAAATGCAACGGTATTTGATTTTGAATTAACGGAAGAAGATATGAAGCGAATTTATGCATTAAATCAGAATTTTCGAGTTGATCCAGATCCGGACAACTTTGACTTTTAATAAGATGCAGAAGGATACAGACGCATTTCTTCGTTTATATCCTTTTTAGAAAAGGATCACCCTCTTATTTTCTACTTAAAATAAGAGGAGTGATCCGTCCCAATGAGAGTTCGATTGGTTTAAAACCTACAACCTAACCTATCTCATAAAAGAATCCCACGAATTTATATGTGGAGGATCAAGAGTAGACTTGAGAATAAGCTACATGATAAAAAGCTCAAGACCAAAATCAGTCCTGAGCTTGCTTGTTTTCAATAATTGTAATCATACGGAGAGGACGGACTACAGCAGTAAATCCACCGACAACGTAAACGCGGGCGACCATAATATTCTCCTTCATATCCTTGGATCTGTTGACCTCCTGGAAAAACTCCTGGCACTATACGATTTTCAAAAGCATTAGGTTGATAATTAGCATAGACGAAAGGTTCATGAGGGTATTGAAAATGCATTAAATTCCATCTCCTTTTGTTTTACTTGTAGAACTAGTTATTCATCACAATACCACTATATTCTTTAAAGATTGCTTTGGATGTGCATATACCTAAGGAAATGAGCCTATTTACATGATTAGCTTTTTTCTGAAAAAGCAAGAAGTTGATCCAATCATAATAAATAAGCAAGTGAGATCAAGCTTTGCATTAAAAATGACTGTTTTTATAGGAGAATCAAAATTTTTTAAAATTATAAATTTAATGTTCATAATAGCAAAATTAACTTAATTCCTCAGTTCGATGAAAAAAACTTCCACAAGTTGCTCAAGCTTTTGCAAGTAGTTTTTTTCAAGAGCTGGCTGCACCGCTTTTAAAGATAAAAGGGCACTTTCAATCAGAAATTTCCGTGGGTCTTTTGAATGCAATAGCTCATCTTGAATGAAGTCCAGCAACTCCATATATTTTTTCTGTTCACCCTGATGGTTCAGCGCTTTTTTTAAAGATAATACAGTATGATAAAGCTCCTGCTGAAACGCCAGCTCCGCTTTTTTACAGTCAGGCAGCCAGCGCTCTAAAAGCTCAGGCTGTACTAATTGATCACCTGATTTTGCAACTTCGTCAACCATCCCGACTACTCGTTCTACACTATAGCGGACCACTTGATGGACGCTATAAGTTGATCCATATGCCAGCTCATGATATTTAAGGTTTTGTTGCAGAATCCCCATAAACATGATGGCACAATCTAACAAATAGGGCTTTTTACTTTCACCAAAAATATCGCTAAACCGCTGGTACAACCAGCGAAGCGTTCTCAATTGACCTTGTTTTATAAACTGTTTAAGCTCTGGATCATTTGAAAAAAACACTTCTTCAAAAAGGGAAATTAACTTATTTGTTCGATTTGTCTTCAATTGCAATTCAATCTGCTTAATGAAGATGTCAATATTTGAAGGATCCTGGCCTATTAGCAATTCGTTCCTGCTTTTTTCCATTTTCTTGTAAATCATTTTAAAAAGAGCGATTAATAACTCATTTTTAGAAGAAAAATAATTATAAAACGTTCCTTTGGAAATTCCGCTGTAGTCCAAAATATCTTGAATGGACGTGGCTTGAAACCCTTTATCAATAAATAATTGGTGTGCCATTTCAATAACGTGCTGTTTCCGGTCGTTCATCTAATCACCTTTATTTAAGTTGGACTTCCTGTATAAAAATCATCGTACATTATTTTCTCCTTTTATACAAACCCATAAAATAAGGGTTTATTTTATTGCAGAATTTGTACTGTTGGTATAGTATATTGTTTATGTGTAACAAGAGTATAAAAAAATGAACTAAACGTCTACAGGAGGAAAACAATGGTTCATTCCATAAATAAGAATGGTCGTCCGCCATACGGGATTCTCGCTGTCCTGATGGTTGGCGCTTTTATTGCATTTTTAAATAATACATTATTAAATATCGCACTGCCGTCGATTATGACGGACTTGGAAGTTGATGCATCGACCGTGCAGTGGCTCACTACAGGTTTTATGCTGGTAAACGGGATTATGATTCCAACCACAGCTTTCTTGATTCAAAAGTATTCGGTTCGCCGTCTGTTCCTAATAGCGATGGGCTTATTTACAGCCGGGACGATTATCGCCGGTATTGCCCATGCATTTCCGGTTTTATTAATTGCCCGGATGGTCCAGGCTACGGGAACAGCGATCATGATGCCGTTATTAATGAATGTGATGCTAATTAGCTTCCCGGTCGAAAAGAGGGGAGCAGCGATGGGCGTTTTCGGTTTAGTCCTAATGTTTGCACCAGCGATTGGTCCGACTTTATCAGGATGGATCATTGAACATTACGACTGGAGAATGCTTTTCCACTTTGTAACGCCATTTGCAGCATTAATTCTATTGAGTGGCATCTTCTTGCTTAAAGATAAAAAAGATAAAGTGGATCTTCGTCTTGATTTTGTATCACTTTTGCTGTCAAGTGCAGGATTTGGTGGTTTGCTGTATGGCTTCAGCTCTGCCGGCTCTAAAGGCTGGGACAGCCCACAAGTGTATGGAACCCTATTCATTGGAGCCGTTTCATTGGTCGTGTTTATTTTACGTCAATTGATGCAAGATCGGCCGATGTTGAATTTCCGGATCTTTAAATACCCAATGTTCGCTTTATCATCGGCCATTTCGATGGTCGTTACAATGGCGATGTTTTCTGGTATGCTGCTTACACCGATCTATGTGCAAACGATACGAGGGATTTCCCCACTTGATGCGGGCCTTATGATGCTGCCTGGTGCCATTGTAATGGCTGTTATGTCACCCATTACCGGCAGATTATTTGATAAATTTGGCGGTCGTATGCTGGCGATCATCGGCTTAAGCATTACCGTGGTAACAAGTTATTATTTCAGTAGGTTGACATTTGAGACGACCTATACACAGTTAATTCTTTTATATACTGTCCGGATGTTTGGGATGTCAATGGTAAATATGCCGATTACGACCAATGGTTTAAATCAATTGCCGGCTCGCTTCTATCCGCACGGTACAGCCATGAACAATACCCTGCAGCAGGTCTCCGGTGCGATTGGAACGGCTTTGTTGGTCACGGTTATGTCAATCCGCACAGAAACGCATGCGGAAGAACTCGCTGCTTCTGCCATGAAAAACTTGACAGGACAACCAACACCAGCTGCACTTGCTGAAATGAAACAACAGATCACAATGAAAGCCATGTTGGAAGGAATTAATGATGCATTCTTTGTGACAGTTCTTATTGCAGGCGTTGCTCTTGTTCTTGCTTTCTTTATCAAGCGTGCAAAACCAGCAGAAGATATAATAGAAGGAACAGCTTCCGGGAGCAAGGTTGGAAATAAGCTGGTGGAGAATTAAACCGCTGTATTTTTGCATGTGATCACTGCTTGTGCTTTAGCATCTTATCGAACATTGATAAGAAGCTTTTGTTATGCGGGATACCGACTAAACTACCACGGTACCATTTTCCTGTTTGTCCCCAAATGAGTTTAGCCTAACTCCATAAGGTGAAAAAAATGAATGTAGTTTTAAATTCCTCTAGGGGAATAAAATTCATTCACTATGGAGGGGAAATTTATGCAGCTTGATTTGAAGTCAAAGTTACTGACTGGCGGACTGGCGATGGCTTTAGCCTTGGGTCTGACTGGATGTGGCAGTGAGCAAGAACCTCCACCGGAAGAGCAACAGGATATGCAGGACGAACAACAGCTCCAACAAGATGAAAAAGAAGCTATGCAAGAGGATCGGGAAAACATTAAAGAAGCCGAAAAAGAGTTGCAAGAAGAACATAATGATGTAAAAACAGAACACCCGGAAGTAGAAAATGCACCGGCTGAGCCAGATGAAGAGGATGTACAGGAACAATCGGAGAATTATGCTGGTTAGTTGATACGCCAATGCAGAAAAATAAAATAAGATCGTTTGAAGACCAGCCATTTGAGCTGGTTTTTTAGTGGATCGAAACAAACTAAATTTTTTGAAATAAACAAAGCAAGGTTCTGAGTACAAACTATCGGATAGGTTTAAAATGATGTCGTTTACACATCCTAACATTTGGAGGTGACAAAATGGATCCAAATCCAAATCAGCAAAATAACAACAATCAAAATAATGATGCGATGACCGACATACGACAAGGGTTTATCGAAACATTTGGTGAGGCTGCATCAGAAGCAAATATCAGCCTGGATAGCGATCGAATCAATCCGAAAAGGAATGTGCTTGATAACAACCAATAATATTTAAAAATGCCTTTATTGGCGTTTTCTATTTCAACCGCGTATAAAATGAGGTGTTTTTAATGGACAGCATGAAGGTAAGATATCAAATCAAAAATTTGTATCTGAAAGTGGGCAATGTGACTCGTGATAATGAGAGCTACGTTCTTTTAAAAGCTTTTGACGATAGTAACAATGAAATTGTATTAGAACTTACACATGAACAAGCTGGATTTCTTGAAGATCAATTTTATGAAGCAAATCGCCGCTGGGAGGATCGTATTTCTACAAACGCACCTGTATCGGATTCTGAATTACCACCCTATGTGTTTGAGTTCAGCGATGAATATAATGGGGAACAGTATACTCCTTAAGTGGTGTTTTGACAGACATAATTATAATCTGAGTGTATTGCAGCCAGCCAATACACTCTAGTTTGGCTTTTCATGCCATGACACAAGATAACAGGTTTCATTATATATAAAAACCCAATTATAAAATTGGGCTGAGCTATTACGTTTTCTTTTTTGAGTTGTTCTTTTTTGGGCTTCTGACATCGGGTCTCACAGGTGTCAGTTCTTCTGCCGCTTCAGTTTGAAAGCGACTATTGTTCAGAGTTTCATTTTGTATCCCGGCAGTTATTTCTCTTCTATCCGCACGTCCTGGTACAATACGATGATACAAATATTCAAAGAATGTGATCACGGCGGCGGAAAATAAAGAAGCTGTAAAGAAATCGTCCCCATATGCCATATTTGTGCTCATAAAGTAAATGACAATAAATGCTATCCCAAAGTCGGCTAGCGAAGCTGATAAATTATTTGTTCTCCGCAATATAAATAAATCACCCAGAATATAACTTAAAGCAGTGAACACAACTGTTATGATCAGAACTTCCGTAAATCCTAAATTGTAAAATAGCCCAAGAATAAGACCAAGAATAATAAGCGTCGCAATAAACTTGATCGAAATCGCCAAAGCATGCCGCATTTTGCCACAACTCCTTTTTGAGTTTATTTTGCTCGTCCTGTTTCAAAGTATACTCAGGAATCTTAGATGCAGGAGACCCGATCCGACCAGTTTAAATTTTTCGATAACTTCGCTCTATTGAAGAACATTATTGAATTTCCTCATTGAATAATGAAGAAGTTTAACTGCAGAAGGAAATCTAAAATAAGTGAAGAATTTTATTTATATGCATTGAACATTAGTAGCGTTTTGGGGGAAGAACTGTGAACGTAGAAATTAAATTAGGAAAAAGAGAAGATATCGCCACTGCCTATAAACTAATGTTAGAAGCCTTTGAAGAGTATCGATACCTTGAGATACCTTCTAGTGCATTGAATGAATCAGAAACGTCCATAGAAAACTCATTTATGAATGGTGCTGAAAAAATTTTATTATGCTTTTTGAATGGAACACCTGTTGGCACGCTAAGATTCAGTACAAAACTGCAATCCTTATATTTTTCACGAGTATCAGTTCCACCTTATGCACGGGGGAAGGGGCTGGCCAAGGCAATGTTATTGTGGCTGGAAAATTACGCGATAAAAGATGGTAAAACGAAAATCGAATGCAGGGTAAGAATGTCCTTACCTAAAAATATTCGATTATACGAGTCTATCGGTTACAAATTGCACAAAGAGGAAACGGTCACGAATCCTAATGGCTTTCAAGTAAAAACTGTCATAATGGAAAAATTAATCAAATAGCAATCTTGATTATATCCCATGGGCAAGAATAAGGTATGCATGTTAAAGCAGTATAGTTTACAACGCTGCATCAGCAAGACGGTTAATGTGCTGCTTTTGTCTAATAGTGATGAACTAGAGTGCGGATGCAGACAAATCAATTGTCTTCAGATGTTCTATACTCTATATTAAGTGTTACTAAACGCAATTTTGGTAAGAGAGGATGATATTAAATGGAGCTTGGTATAAAAAATAAAACTGCACTTGTGACTGGCGGCAGTAAGGGGATCGGGAAAGCCATTGCCATCGCGTTAGCAGCAGAAGAAGCAAATGTCGTCATTTGTGCACGCGGTGAAGAAGCATTGAATGAAGCTAAGCACGAAATAGAGCAGAATGGTGGGAACGTACTTGCCATTCAAGCAGATTTATCGAAACAAGAGGATGTTGATCACCTGGTTTCAGCAGCCATTGATCGTTTCCACACGATTGACATTCTTGTCAATAATGCGGGGATTGCCAGTGGATTTGATGAGTTCGAATTCCTGGAAATCGAGGATTGGCAACGTCTTTTTGATATTAATCTTTTTGGGACAGTGCGTGTCACAAAAGCGGTGATCCCCTATATGAAAAAGGCAGGCAATGGACGTATTATCAATATTTCTTCAGAATCCGGTGTTCAGCCTGATCCATTCATGCCTCATTATAATGCGTCAAAAGCGGCTCTGATCAATTTTACGAAAAGCTTGTCAAAAGCATATGCGGACCAGGGAATTTTAGTCAATACCGTATCCCCGGCATTTATCATGACACCAATGTTGGAGAACTTGTTAAAAGATAATGCCAAAAAGCAGAACATCAGCTATGACGAAGCTGTTCAGCAATTTCTGAAGGAAAACCGTCCGCATGTAGAAGTGAAACGGCCAGGCACAGTCGAAGAAGTCGCATCTGCGGTTGTGTACCTCGCTTCAAGCCAGGCCGGCTTTATTAATGGAGTGAACCTTCGTGTTGATGGCGGGTCGGTAGCGAGCCAATAAAAACAAAGAGAGGGATATAAGCGTAAAAAGAACTAGTAGATCATCAAGCTTTAATCTGTGGGTAAAGCCTTTTTAATTTGATCCTTGCTTCTTCAGTTGTGAATTGCCAATCCACTCCTTTTTGCTGGTTGTTACGTTCCTGCTCCCACTCCGTCAGTTCGCTGGCCAGCTCAGCTGTCGAGGGAATACGGCGACCCAGGCATTGCCTTGTC
>NZ_PGUZ01000070.1 GCF_002860165.1 Bacillus sp. V3-13
GACGTGGCGCTCTTAGTCGGCCAGCGCTTGTCGGGGCTGACCAAGGCGCTTGCGCTTTTCTTAATTGAATCCTGATCTACCGTTTATGAAGTGAAAAAGGGAACAGGTGATACCATGTTCAATGCCTATTTAGGAATGATCATATTATATTGTTTAAAGCAAATAAATGGCGAAAGAACCATTTACTCTGTTTATCATCTCTTAAAAGGGAAAAAATCATCCCAGACGATTCAGGATGCGTACCTTTTTAATATAACCGAATTGTTTCAGGCGTTTTCTTTTATCAGCAGAACAGAATTCGATCAGACCGTATTGAACTGTGCGAAAGAGGGCTTGCTTGAGGAGACGGCCCCCCAGCATTATATATTGACAAAAAAAGGCTTGGATTGGCTGGCCCATCGGTTGGAAGAAAAACCGATACCACGCTCTTTGAATGGCTGGAAAAATCATCATCTGACAGATTTGTTCTGGGAACGGCTGTCCATTCTCGTTCAAGTTTGTTCCAATCTGCTTCATCATGAAACAAAGTACATACCGGTACAAAAACGGAAAGAAACGCTTTTTTGGTTAAAGGGCTATTTATCTGCCCATGGGAAAAACAGAGCGGCACTCGCCCGCGAGCTTCACGCTGAATTGACAGCCTGTTTTGAATTAAACCATGAGTCCGACCCTTCGGTCATTGTGTTACGCCTTTCCGGCCATAACCGGGCGGGCTTAACACCGGTACAGGCAGCGATGCAGCTCGGGATTGATTTGGGTCATTACCATCTGCAATTCCTTGGCTTCATTCATTTTTTATTGGATTTACTTCAAAGGGAATCCGACCAGTACAGGCTGCTTCATCCTTTAATTACTGATCTGCACAAAGAGCTGCCGTTAACGAAATCGACAGCGAGAACATTCCAAATGATCAACGAGGGCCGCACTCTTCAAGAAATTGCTGCAATCAGAAGGTTAAAGGAAAGCACCATTGAAGACCATATCGTCGAAATGGCATTAAATATACAGGAATTTGATATTTCCCGATATGTGGACATCGACAAACAAAAGGTGATTCAAAAAGCAGCGGAATTGGCAACTTCCAAACAGTTAAAACAGATTAGAAAATATGCCCCCATGGCGGATTATTTTGAAATTCGCTTAGTAATGGCAAAATTAGGTGGCGACATATGGACTTAGAGGCTTTATTAAAACAATTCTTTGATCATGATGAATTTAGACCGGGACAAAAAGAAACGGTGGAATCGCTTTTGCAAGGAAAGCATACACTGGCGATGCTCCCGACCGGAACAGGGAAATCGTTATGCTATCAGCTTGCCGGCTATGCAAGCGAAGGAGCTGTTTTAATTGTGTCGCCGCTCCTTTCGTTAATGCAGGACCAGGTTGAGCAAATGATGATGCGCGGCGAAAAAAGAGCTGTCGCGATCAATTCATTTTTATCACGCTCAGAAAAGCGGCATGTTTTAAATGGGCTTCATCGCTACAAGTTTATATTTATATCGCCTGAGATGCTGACGGTCGATTTTGTGATTAAAAGGCTTGCCAGCTTGCATGTCTCCCTTTTTGTTATTGATGAGGCCCATTGTATTTCACAATGGGGATACGATTTCCGCCCGGATTATCAAAGACTTGGCGAAATCCGCATCCGCCTCGGCGATCCATTAACATTGGCCCTCACTGCTACAGCAACGAGCGAGGTAAGAAAGGACATCATTCAATCTTTAAAAATAGCAGAAATGAATCAAATCGTCTTT
The DNA here is from genome assembly GCF_002860165.1 of Bacillus sp. V3-13. GTDB lineage: Bacteria > Bacillota > Bacilli > Bacillales > Cytobacillaceae > Bacillus_BJ. Next base: position 1,755 of record NZ_PGUZ01000070.1, read on the forward strand.
TCGGTTGACAGGCCGAATATTACACTTGCAGCAGAACATGTAGAAGACTTTCGCTTCAAGCAGGAAAGGCTGTTTCATTATGCAACTCTTTTAAAAGGGCCGGGAATTATCTATTTTTCAAGTAAAAGGCTGGCCGAGCAAATGGCGCAATTCCTGCGTGATAAAGGAATAGCCAAAGTAATGCCTTACCACGGCGGAATGGAACAGGAGGATCGAATCCTTGTCCAGCAGCAGTTCCTGCTGGGACAACTTGACATCATTTGTGCAACAAGCGCATTTGGAATGGGAATAAATAAGGATAATATCCGCTTTGTTATTCACTATCATATGCCGATCCAGCTTGAATCATATTTGCAGGAAATAGGCCGGGCCGGAAGAGATGGAAAGGCGAGTGTCGCAATTTTATTATATTCTTCTGGAGATGAGCAGCTCTCCGCCCAGTTGGCTGAAAAGGAGCTGCCTTCCGGGGCGCAGCTGCACAGGCTGGAATCCTGGTTGATTGAAAGCGGCAGGACCGCTCCCGAACACGATTTAAGCGCTGAAGAAATCATCAGGTTCTGTGGTTTTACTGAAATACAATGGCGGATCACCAAAAAGTACCTGCTTGATGGCTTTCACGCCAAGCTGCCACTGAAAGAGACAATTGCCAGGCTCGCCGTTTTTTCAAACGCCCGGGCTAAATTTAAAAGCAGAAAAATTGAAGAAATGAAAAAATGGGTCGATGGACACAGCTGCCGCCGTAAAGCAATATTGGATTATTTTTCCGAAGCCACATCTTTACCTGCAGCAAATTGCTGTGATGCCTGTGGTTTCGACTTGCATCATTTTGAAAATACCATTGAAAATGAAATTCAGCCGAACAAAGAAACAAGTGGAACTGACGAATGGAGAAAGCTTTTGGCTGAAATGTTATTAAAATAAAGTGGGCGAAAAGCACATGAATGACAGGTATAAAGAACTAATAAAACAGTTATCTGCAAAAGAATTGTTGTTTCATTTGTATGGAACGCAAATCTTACTATTAACGATTGCGCTGATTTTAGGTATGATATTATTTGACAGCTTTTCAACATTTTTCGACTTATTTAAATGGTCTGATCCCAATATCCTTTTTGTAGGGGGAATTGCAGGAGTTGGGGTTGTATTGGCTGATATGCTGTTAATGAAGGTTCTCCCTCCTTCCTTTTACGACGATGGAGGACTCAATGAGAAAATTTTCCGCAACGTTAATATAGCACACATTGCCGTCATTTCCGCGGTGGTGGCTGCAGGGGAGGAAATATTGTTCCGGGGAGTTATTCAAACGCATTTCGGCATAATCGTGTCGAGTCTTATTTTTGCTCTTGTACATTACCGTTATTTATTTAATTGGTTTTTGTTTATCAATATTGTGCTGTTAAGCTTCTTGATCGGGTTTGTTTTTTATTGGACAAACAACTTGGCAGTCACCATTTTTATGCATTTTTTAATTGATTTTTTGCTGGGTTTAACGATCAAATATAGAAAAAACGATAACCAGCTTGAACAGGAAGGGATGTTTCATGAATAGAGAAAATCCTTATAGAGATCAGGCGGAACGATTGAGGCAAAAAATCAATCATCCCAAAATGGAAGAATATAATCCAGGCAGTGGATTGCCGCCAAGAAAAGAAATTCACCGCAATAGGCAAAAGAAAAATAAATGGAAGCTGAAATACCCGATTATCCGTCTTCTCGCACTCTTTTTTATTTTGCTGCCGATCTGTATTTTCAGTGCGTATTCATATTTAAACGATAAACCGGGAGGGACAGATAAGAGCGAGGAAGGCAGCGGCTATGATACCATCGATATTGAAGGGTCGAAAGACAAGCCAAACAGTACCGGGCCTGCCGGCAACCTGGATGATAATGTGTTGGAAGAAAATCCGGACCAGCAGCCGCTCATTGTCCCTTCAGCTGAAGCTGCGGTGGCTGCAGGCGGCAATAAAGACGGTGAACAGAGTACCCAACCCGCACCCGCGGCAGAAGCAAACGCTGCAAGCCAACAATCCCAATCCGCTGCGAGTGCTGCGCCAAAAGAACAGGACGCTTCTGTGATATATCATACGGTTGCTCCCGGGGAAACGATGTACCGAATTGCCATGAAGTATTATCAATCACAATCGGGGATTGAAAAGATTAAACAGGCGAACAATATTAAAAACAATGAAATCCAGGTTGGCCAAAAACTTAAAATTCCAATTGAACAGTAGAAATCCCGGTCATATCGCCGGGATTTTTTGTTTTGAACGCAACATATATGCTTGGACAAGTTCATACATTTGTATAAAAGGACATAAGGGAGGGAAAGTGTTGGAAACACCGATCATGATGCTCGACGACAAGACGGATGAGGCCACGAAGCAGATGCTTCAAGGCGTCGTTAAAAGAAAAAGAAAATTTGACAGCTTCAAATTCCGGCATTTAATTGTCATGTGGCTGACCATCTGTTTTGCTTTTCTTTATCTCCTCTATTTGTATGAATCGGTGCTCCAGCCGTATTCATATTCGTTTGCTTCAATGTTTTCCGCCTTTGTCGGCAACTCGGTCAACTTTTACTGCTTAGTGTTTGTGTTCGGAACATATGGCTTGATGAACTTGCTGAGAGAAAAGCGCGACAAGGCTGAAAAAGAATTCCATGCGTTAAGATGTGAAATTATCGATAAGAGCAAGGATTTATGGAAGAAAGAAGACGAATGGAAATCGCGGCATCTTGTTTTTGAAATGATGAAAAAAAATTATGATATTAACTTATATCATGAAAACAAATAACAATGGCGACATTCATATTTTTTTGGGCAATTTTGTGAAAAAATTTGAACAAATCATAAATAAACTGCACAGAAAAAGGGATTTTCCCGCACGTAGAGAATATATAGTTATGTCGAATTTTATTATTAGAGGTGATAAGCATGTTTGTAAAAAGCATCATGATTCCGAAGTATAAATGTTATACGATTCAACACGATGAAAGCGTAAGAAATGCTCTGAATATGCTGGAAGCCCATCAAATTGACGGCCTGCCTGTTCTGAATGGCGATCGTTATGCAGGGATTATTACGAGAGCCTCAATCTATCAAAATTTCTTTATTTCCGGAAAATCAAAAGACGATTTTTTGGAAACCACACTTGTGAAAGATATCGCAACCCACCAGGAGAAGTTTTTAGAAGGCCAGGAAATTTTTGAAACAACTTTATTGCTATTGAAAGATTTTCCCCTTCTCGCAGTTGTCGATGACAAGAGGGAATTTCTTGGGGCAGTCACTAGGTTTGATGTACTGGAACAATTCCAAAGTGCATTTGGCATGAATAAACCGGGCGTAAGAATTGCCTTTACTTCTGTCGAAACAGAAGGACGGATTGCCCGGCTTGCTGAAATCGCCCATCATTTCCATGAACATATTATTTCACTGGTCACCTTTGATGAGACCGATAAGCTTGTCCGCCGAATTGTCATGAAAGTGGAAAAGAAAGATAATATCGATAAATTCGTTAAAAAGCTGGAATCATCAGGATTCCGGATTTTGGATATTGTCGAAGACTAACAAATAGTTTACTTCCAGTTTCAAAAGAAGATCCCTTTTCATACAAACGTATGGAAGGGATTTTTATTATCGCGGATGCTGCTTTTACTGCTTGCCGGCCTTATATGATATGATTTTAGAAATAAAGCAGAATAAGATCGGGTTTTCAGGAGGAATTATGGAATTTATCTGGATTATCGCGGCAGCCGGCGCCGGCTTGCTTTTGTATATGTGGAAAGAGGCTTTTTCGGACAGGGTAATCAAACACGAATTGTCTTTCGCTGATTTTCCAAAAAGCTTTGGGGCTGTAAAAATCTTTTTTATATCGGATATCCACCGCCGTTTCATAACAGATGCGTTAATGAAGAAAGTGGACGATTCCGTTGATATTGTCATCATTGGAGGCGATCTCGCTGAAAAGGGTGTTTCAATAGACCGGATAAAGCAGAATTTAACTAAATTAAAAAAGCTGGGGCCCGTATACTTTGTATGGGGAAATAATGATTACGAGCTCGATCACCACCAGCTTGATGCTGTTTTGCTTGAAACGGGCATAAAAATTTTAGACAATACAGCTGTCCAGTTTGAATCGGCAAACGGTGAAACCATTCAATTGCTTGGCGTTGATGATCCAAGCATTGGACGCGACCGCCTTGATCTTGCTCTCAAGGATGCAGGGGATGATGGCTTTAAAATTCTTGTAAGCCATAACCCGAACATTAGCAGGAAAATAGACGTTCAACACAATATTCGCCTTGTCCTCAGCGGCCACACTCATGGCGGCCAAATCCGCATCCTTGGTTACAGTCCGTATAAAAAAGGAGGAATCAGGGATTTGGAGCAAACGAAGCTATTCGTCAGCAATGGATATGGAACGACCGCTTTACCGCTCCGACTTGGTGCCAAAGCGGAAACGCATCTAATTACTTTAAAAAGCGAGTAACTATAAACATAACCAGCATGAGCCAAGAAGAAACAACTCACCAACCTCCGAATATTTCATAAACTAAAATTAAGAGCTTTGTTCATAGCAGGGGGCATGGTCATGCGCTTAGAACGATTAACAAGCAACAAAATAAAAATATTTTTAACTTCGGACGATTTAACGGAGCGAGGTTTGTCAAAGGAAGATATTTGGCTGGACTCTTTGAAGTGGCATCAGCTTTTTCATGATATGCTTGAGGAAGCAAGCGAAGAGTTTGGGGTTGATTTCCATGGCTCTGTAGCGGTAGAAATTTTTTCGCTTCAGGCCCAGGGAATGATCATGATTGTAACGGTCGAGGAACAAAGCGAGGAAGAAGAATCCCTTAGCGACAGCTTTATTGAAATGCAAGTCATGGCCGAAGACAGTGACAATATTCTCTTTGAATTTGCGGGGATAGAGGTGGTTATTCAGCTCGCAAGCCGTCTTGCTGCCATGAAAATAACCGGCGGAAGCTTATATGCCTTTAATGATTATTATTACTTACTTATGGATGAACGCTCCCTCATAGATGCAAACCAAATCATTCCGATCTTGGCGGAGTATGGAAATCCGTCGTTAATGACGATTCATAGACTGCAGGAATACGGGAAAGAAATTATATTGGAAAAGGCGGTTGAAACGCTTGTCCATTTTTTTGAAAAATGAACAAGCGGGATTCCGCTTTTTCTTTTTACTCATTATTTAACCGGGAGATGGGCACACATAAGTTAACGATCAAACATCATTTATAATACATTTTTTTCAGGGGATCATTTGCTTTGAAAAGCAGATGTTTTTGTTCATGGCTGAGGGGAAAACAGTTGATGGACAGTGCTGAGCAATTCCTTTAAATAATTGATTTGGCAACGCTTTCAATAAATGATCAAAAAATGCCGAAAACTAGGTTTTTCTTCTTGCATAAATCAAGCAAAGGTGTATACTTTTGAATGAAAGCGGACTGTATCCGCAAAAGGATTTCTTTAGGAGGTTTACGAATGGTAGCCGAGAAAGGTACGACACATACAAATGATAAAGACAAGCATGACGTATTAAAGTCAACACAAACTGTCATACATAGAGCTCTTGAAAGGCTTGGATACCCTGAAGAGGTTTATGAATTATTGAAAGAACCGATTCGCATGATGACTGTGAAAATTCCGGTTCGGATGGATGACGGTTCTGTAAAAGTCTTTACTGGCTACCGGGCCCAGCATAATGATGCGGTCGGCCCAACCAAAGGTGGGATACGCTTTCATCCAAATGTAACAGAAACTGAAGTTAAAGCTCTTTCAATTTGGATGAGCTTAAAATGCGGAATTGTTGATTTACCTTATGGCGGTGGAAAGGGCGGAATCATTTGTGATCCGCGGGATATGTCGTTCCGGGAGCTTGAACGTTTAAGCAGGGGATACGTACGGGCAATCAGCCAAATCGTCGGCCCTACAAAAGATATCCCTGCTCCGGATGTGTTTACCAATTCGCAGATCATGGCCTGGATGATGGATGAATACAGCAGGATTGATGAATTTAATTCACCCGGGTTTATTACGGGGAAGCCGCTCGTATTGGGAGGATCACACGGCCGTGAATCAGCTACGGCAAAGGGTGTGACAATCTGTATAAGGGAAGCCGCCAAGAAAAAAGGCATCAAGCTGGAAGGCGCCAGAGTGGTCGTCCAGGGGTTCGGAAATGCCGGAAGTTATCTCTCAAAATTTATGCATGATGCGGGCGCTAAAGTTGTGGGGATTTCTGATGCCTATGGCGGTCTGTACGATCCAAACGGTTTAGATATTGATTATTTGCTCGATCGCCGTGACAGTTTTGGAACAGTGACAAAATTATTTAATAGCACGATAACGAATAAAGAGCTGCTTGAATTGGATTGTGACATTCTTGTTCCGGCTGCCATAGAAAATCAAATCACGGAAGAAAATGCCCATAATATAAGGGCAGGCATTGTTGTTGAAGCAGCAAACGGGCCAACGACATTGGAAGCGACCGAAATTTTAACCGAACGGGGGATTCTCCTTGTCCCCGATGTGCTTGCCTCAGCAGGCGGAGTGACCGTTTCTTATTTTGAGTGGGTTCAGAATAACCAGGGATACTACTGGACAGAAGAAGAAGTGGAAGAAAAATTAGAAAAAGTGATGTGCAAATCGTTTAATAATATTTATGACACAGCACAAAACCGCCGTGTTAATATGCGACTCGCGGCATATATGGTCGGAGTCAGGAAGATGGCGGAAGCATCCCGATTCCGGGGCTGGATTTAAGCTTGCGGCATTAACCCGGCGAAAAACAAGCAATCATTCGATTTGTATAAAATGATAAAATCTCCTATCATGAAAAGATAGGAGATTTTTATGATCCGATGTGCCGAAGTGTTTGTTTTAAGGAGTGAACATAAATGAACAGGGAAGATGCGATTATTGTTGGCGGCGGGCCGTGCGGTTTGGCAGCGGCGATTTCGCTGAAGGAAATCGGAATAAACCCACTCGTTATTGAGAAAGGGAATATTGTCAACGCCATTTACCATTATCCAACCCATCAAACCTTTTTCAGTACAAGCGAAAAATTGGAAATTGGCAATGTGCCATTCATAACTGAAAATTATAAGCCAAAGCGAAATCAGGCCCTTTCTTATTACCGGGAGGTTGTAAAGCGAAAGGAACTGCGCATCAATTCTTTTGAAAAAGTGCTGCAAGTCGATAAACAGAGCGAGCAGGAATTTGTGGTTGAAACGGATAAAGCGGTTTACACAGCTCCTGTTGTCATCGTGGCCACAGGCTATTACGATCATCCCAATTATCTGAATATACCCGGGGAAGAGTTGCCGAAGGTTGCCCATTATTTTAAAGAAGCCCATCCATTTTTTGATAAGGACGTTGCCGTTATCGGCGGCAAAAATTCAAGTGTTGATGCCGCGCTTGAGCTTGTCAAGGCGGGAGCAAGAGTTACTGTTCTATACCGGGGCAGCGAATATTCCCAAAGCATCAAACCATGGATATTGCCGGAATTTGACTCATTGGTCCGCAATGAAAAGATCAAAATGGAATTTGAAGCGCATATAAAGGAAATTACGAAAGATGCTGTCATTTACACGAAAAACGGCCAGGACCATACAATCAAAAACGATTTTGTGTTTGCGATGACAGGTTATCATCCTGACCACAGCTTTTTGACGAAAATGGGCGTTAACGTCGACGAAGAAACAGGCCGGCCACATTTTAACCCGGAAACGATGGAAACCAATGTGAAGGGTATTTTTATTGCAGGTGTCATCGCAGCCGGCAATAATGCAAACGAAATTTTCATTGAAAACGGCCGCTTTCACGGCGACTTGATTGCACAAGCTCTAATCAACAGACGCTAAAAAAGCTGCCCCGCGCACGTTGCGGAGCAGCTTTTTTCAGATCTGAAACATCGCTTCAATCGATTCTTTATCACTGGTATGGGTTAAGCCGATCATCAGCTTGATCCGTGCTTTTTGGCCATTTAATCCATTTGAAAAAATGATTCCGAGCTTCTTCAGGTGCTTGCCGCCCCCTTCATAACCATATACATCCTGGGCGATGCCATTGAAGCAGCGAGACACAAGCACGATCGGAATCCCGCTGCCAAGCAGCTTTTCTATTCCTTCCAGTGTAGCTGGCGGGAGGTTGCCCTGGCCAAGCGCCTCGATCACTAAACCGTCAATATTCATTTCACTGATCGCATGGAGCAGAGTCGAATCCATTCCGGCATATGCTTTTAAAAGAATGACTTGCTTCGAGATATCTTTTATATCGTAGCATTCGCTTCTTGTTGGTGCGTGGTGGAAGAAAACGCCTCTTTTCGTTACCATCCCGATCGGGCCAAACTGAGGGCTTTGAAAAGTGGATATATTACTAGTGTGCGTTTTTGTGACATTTTTGGCCGTATGAATCTCATCATTTAACACGACAAGGACGCCTTTTCCTTTTGCTTCATCACTGGCCGCTGTTTTAATCGACGACATCAAATTGTATAAGCCGTCAGAGCCAATTTCGTTGCTGGACCTCATTGCTCCGGTAATCACAATCGGTACCCTGGCTGTGACAGTGAGTTCAAGAAAATAAGCGGTTTCCTCCAATGTATCTGTGCCATGTGTAATCACGACACCGTCAATTTCTCTTGCAGAACAAGTATTTTCAATTAACTGTTTTAATTGGAGCATCTCTTTTATTGTAATATGGGGGGAAGGAAGGCGAAAAGGCTCCTCAATAATCAGGTTTGCCATGCTCGACAGCGCGGCTGTTTTCTCAATGAGCGGGTTTTTGTCTGCCGGTATCACTGAACCTGCAGCGTCCTCACTCATTGAGATGGTCCCGCCTGTATGAATAACAAGAATATTTTTTTTCATGTTGCTAGCTCCTCCCGCAGTACTTTAATTCTGTTTGTCTAATAGCAAGATTTGATTTTCATTCCTCTAATTACATGATACGATTAAGGAAACAGATTGAAAAGAGGACAGCTCATGCTGGGAATTTTATCTGCCGGGATTGCACCCGGTTTAGCATTGTTAAGCTATTTTTATTTAAAAGACCAATATGAAACTGAGCCTGTTTCAATGGTTTTTAAAACGTTTGTCTTTGGAGCTCTGCTCGTATTTCCGATCATGTTTATCCAATACGTGTTAGAAACAGAGCACCTTATTCAATCGGGATTTGCTTCGGCATTTTTTTCGACAAGCCTGCTTGAAGAATTTTTTAAATGGTTTGTGCTATTCTATACTGTGTATCCGCATGTTCATTTCGATGAACCGTATGATGGAGTTGTTTATGGGGCTTCTGTTTCCCTCGGGTTTGCGACAGCTGAAAATATTATGTATTTAATTGCCAATGGCCTTGAGTATGCGCTTGGCCGCGCCCTTTTACCTGTATCAAGCCATGCCTTGTTCGGGGTCATTATGGGCTATTATATTGGAAAAGGGAAGTTTTCTGCCAACTCGAACAAAAAATGGATTATGTTCTCCCTCTTTATGCCGTTTCTTCTCCATGGAACCTATGATTACATCCTTCTTTCCCGGGATAACTGGGCGGCTTTTATTGTTCCGTTCATGATTTTCCTTTGGTGGCTTGGCCTTCGCAAGGTAAAAATGGCAAGAGCACTAAGCAGCCAGTACGTAAAAACCCAATACGACATTCCAAAAACCCTTCAACCATGATGAAGGGTTTTTTCCTTTTTTGAATAAAAATCCTACCACTACAAAAAATAGGTTCAATACTTAAAATTAGTATTACATCTGGGGGTAACTGTGATGAAAAAGAAGTTATTAACCATTAAGGTATTGATGTCCTTGTCCCTATGTATTCTGATTCCAACGGCCAGCCACGAGCAGAAGGCGGCTGCCTTTACAAATCAAGTAATACAGCATGGGGCTGTAGGGGAAGATGTGATCGAACTGCAATCAAGGCTGCAGTATATCGGTTATTACAACGGTGAAATTGACGGGGTTTTTGGTTGGGGAACATACTGGGCAGTCCGAAACTTCCAATATGAATTCGGGCTTCCGGTCGACGGGCTTGTTGGACAGACAACGAAGAACAAATTAGTAAAAGCGTCCAAGTATAATGAACAGTTTGTTAAGCAGCAAATTAATAAAGGAAATAAATTCTCCCATTATGGCGGGGTAGACCTTAACAAACAAAAGCAGCCCGGGGGCCAGGGAGGCGGACAAGCTCAGCCTCAAGCACCCGCCGGCCAACGTGCACCTGCACCTGCCCAGCCGGCCCGGCCTACGGCAGCCAACGTGCCGAACGGTTTTTCACAAAATGATATCCAGCTGATGGCCAATGCGGTTTATGGTGAAGCGAGGGGAGAACCATATGAAGGGCAGGTTGCGGTCGCAGCAGTTATTTTAAACCGGGTTGAAAGCGCAACATTTCCCAATACTGTTGCCGGCGTCATTTTTGAACCGCGGGCTTTCACGGCTGTAGCGGACGGACAAATCTGGCTGACACCAAACGAACAGGCGAGGAAAGCCGTTCTCGATGCCATTAACGGCTGGGATCCAAGCGAAAATGCCATTTATTACTTTAATCCTGATACGGCAACATCAGGATGGATATGGACAAGGCCGCAAATAAAACAAATCGGAAAACATATTTTCTGTCGTTAGGGGTGAAAAGGATATGTTTAGAAATATATTGATCGGTGTACTCGTCGTAGCAGTAGCAGGGACAGCATTCTGGGGCTATCAGGAGCATCGCGAAAAAAACGCTATCCTGGTTAATTCGGAAAATAACTACCAACGCGCCTTCCATGATTTAACCTATCAGATCGATTTATTGCACGATAAGATTGGCACGACATTAGCGATGAATTCCCGAAATTCATTATCACCGGCTCTTGCAGAAGTGTGGAAAATTACATCTGAAGCACACAGCGATGTCGGGCAGCTTCCGTTGACGATCTTGCCATTTAATAAAACCGAAGAATTTCTTTCACAGATCGGCGACTTCAGCTATCAGACAGCGGTAAGAGACCTGGAAAACGAACCGCTTTCAGATAAAGAGTATGCAGCGTTGAAGAATCTTTATGGCCAATCGGCAGACATCCAGAAGGAACTGAGAAAGGTCCAGCATATGGTTCTTGCAAACAATTTGCGCTGGATGGATGTCGATATGGCGCTTGCCTCAGGAGAAGAGCCTGATGACAATACGATTATTGATGGATTCAAGACAGTTGAAAAAACGGTTGACGGATATTCGGAAACAGATTTTGGGCCTGCCTTTGTCAATATGCAGGAAGATGACAGAAACTTCAACCGCTTGGAAGGCCCGAAGATCAACGAGAAGAAGGCTGCCGAGATCGCCAGAAAATACACAGGCCTGGGCGAGGATGTAAAGGCGGAGGTAACGGAAAACGGTGATGGCTCAGAATTCGGCTTCTACAGCGTTTCAATGGAGGATAGACGGAGCAATCTTGAAGCAAGCATGGATGTAACAAAAAAAGGCGGCCATCCAATCTGGTTTATGGTGAAACGCGATGTTAAGGACCAGAAAATCAGCTTGAACGATGCCAGCAACAACGCGGCCAGGTTTTTGCAGGACAATGGCTTTCAGAATCTTGACCTGTTTGAAAGCGTCCAATATGATAACATTGGTGTCTTTACTTTTGTTACGTACCAGGATGGTGTCAGAGTCTACCCGGACAGCATTAGGGTCCAGGTCGCGATGGATAACGGAAAAATAATCAGTCTCTCTGCCGAGGATTATTTAAGATCACATCAAACAAGGGAAATTCCCGCTCCTGTCCTGACTCAAGAGGAAGCCAGGGCAAAAATTAATCCAAATGTAAAGATTATGGAGAATCGCCTTGCCGTTATTATGAATGACCTCAACCAGGAAGTTCTTTGCTACGAGTTCCTGGGAACTCTGGATAATGATACGTACCGCGTTTACATTAATTCTGAAAGCGGAGTGGAAGAGAAAGTGGAAAAGCTCCATAATGCGGAATCAACCTATGAGGATGTCGTTTAGAGGAAAGTCTGTAAAGGCTTTCCTTTTTTCTCTGTCAAAAATATTTCTTTAAAGTTGGCCGGCTTTCTTATTATAATAAAAATGGAAAGATCATCTTTTCATTCTCCTTATAAGGGAAGTGGGGACAACATGCTAAAGATTGGTGATGTAATTATACTAGAGCCCAGTTATCCGGGCGGTTCAGAAAAGTACAAGTGTAAGCTTGTCGAGCGGTCAGGTGAGGACTTATACATAGATTACCCAATCAATTTGAATACAGGGAAAACGGTATTCCTGCTGGACGGGACACAATTAAAGGCAAGCTTTGTCGCGGAAGAGGGCACTGTCTATTTATTTGACTGCGAAGTGAAAGGAAGGGTTAAGCAAAACATTCCAATGCTGAAATTGAGCTATCCCGGAAAAGAGCATCTTGTAAAAATCCAGCGGAGACAATATGTCCGCATTAAAACTCCGGCAGATGTGGCGGTTCATCCTTTAAACGGAGAATTTCCGCCATTTACGACGATTTCAGATGATATAAGTGCCGGCGGCGCGGCGATACTTTCCGGAAAAGGTGTCAGCTTGTTTGAGGGACAAATGATCCACACTTGGTTCGTGCTGCCGATGCAAAGCGGCGAATACCATTATCTTAATCTCAAAAGCAGGATCGTCAGAATAGCAGCGTCCGGCCCTGACAGAAACAGAATTTCGCTGCAGTTTATCGATATATCCGGCCAGGACAGGCAGCTGCTGCTCCGGTTTATTTTTGAAAGGCAGCTTGCCATGAAGAAAAAAGGTTTGCCTCTATAGAATAATTTATATCAAAGGTTCCGATACTGGAAGAATAGAATATAATTTAGGGGCCGTACAGAATGAAAACATTTGAACGAATTTTGATCAAAATTATCATTGTGCAATTCTTTTTTCTGATCGGAACACAAATTTTTATTCACAGCCTCAATATTCTTCCCGAATTAAAGCAGCTTGCCGAATATGAAGGGGTTAGTGAAAATAACTTTACCAAGCTGATTGAGACTTTTAATGGCGAGTAAAAAGCAGGGACTGCCCTGCTTTTTTGTATATTAAAATTTTAAAAATTCATTGGATGACGATTTAAGAGGAGCGGCTGTTCATCTTATGGTAAAATAGAAGTGATTCATATTTTTATACGATCCGGCGAGGGTTCTATCTTTGTAGATAGTAGAGAGCCCGGTTGTAACTACATATCTGAATGGAACGCTTTTTTAGGAGGAAACATGAACAAACAGATTCGAATTGCGATTGATGGACCTGCAGCGGCAGGAAAAAGCACGGTTGCGAAAATCGTTGCGGAAAGGCTTGCATACCTTTATATAGATACTGGTGCGATGTATCGGGCCCTTACATATAAGGCGATAATCAATGATATTGATTTACATAATGAGAATGCTTTAGTGGATATTCTTCACAACTCGGAAATCGAACTGGTTCCGGAAGCAGGCGGACAGCTGGTCTTTTTGGATGGCAGGGATGTAACAACTGAAATCAGGAAAGATGTTGTCACGAATTCAGTCTCAATTGTTGCGAAGCACCGTGCAGTACGGGAAGAAATGGTCAAGCGGCAACAGAAGTTTGCAGTTGGTGGCGGGGTTGTCATGGATGGTAGGGATATCGGCACCCATGTCATTCCCGATGCCGAGGTGAAGGTGTTTTTGCTGGCGGGCGTAGATCAAAGAGCCGAGCGGCGTCACCAGGAAAATCTGCAAAAGGGATTTCGCTCCGATCTACAAAAATTAAAAGAGGAAATCGCGGCGAGAGATAAGCTGGATTCCGAACGGGAAGTGGCCCCTTTAAAGAAAGCAGAGGACGCTGTGGAGATTGATACAACTTCGCTCACAATCGAAGAGGTTGTTGAGAAAATCATGATGCTGGCCAGCGAAAGGATTGGATGACCATGAATTTATATAGTTTTGCGAAATCGCTAATTTACGGGCTGCTTAAGCCTGTCTATCGTTTTGAAGTGATCGGCAGAGAGCATTTTCCGAAAGAAGGAGGGGTGTTGCTTTGTGCCAATCATATCGACAATCTCGATCCTCCCGTCGTCGGCATCAATGCACCCCGCCCGGTCCATTTTATGGCGAAAGCCGAGGTTTTTTCCGTTCCGATACTGGGAAAGATCCTTCCCCGTGTAAATGCCTTTCCGGTAAAAAGGGGAATGAGTGACAGGGAAGCATTGCGTAAAGGCCTGGCAATTTTAAACGATGGCCATGTTTTAGGATTGTTTCCGGAGGGAACAAGAAGCAAAACAGGGCAATTGGGAAAGGGTTTGGCGGGAGCCGGTTTTTTTGCCCTTCGGTCCGAATCAGCGGTTGTCCCGTGCGCGATAATCGGCCCTTATAAACCTTTCAAACGACTGAAGGTTGTTTACGGCAAGCCGGTCGATTTTACAGAAATGAGAAGAAATAAAGCTTCCGCAGACGAGGCAACCGAATTAATCATGGCGGAGATTCGTAAACTAATTGAAGAGCATAAATAATAGAGGTTCTTACTTGACAAAAGTACGCATTTGTAAGAAGTTAGGTAAAAGAGTTTTTTTTGAATATTCTTTAGTCATTTTTGAAAGCTCGGTGTTAAATGTGGTACTGCTGCATTTCGAATAAATTTTTGAGCAGTCATTGGATTAAGGAGGAGTACATATGACAGAAGATATGAATAATGTTGAGGTTACAAACTTTGAAGTTGGCGATAAGGTAAAAGCTCAAGTAACCAAAGTTGAGGAAAAACAGGTGCTTGTTCATGTTGAAAACAGCAAGCTTGATGGAATTATCCCGATCAGCGAATTATCGAGTCTTCATGTTGAAAAAGCTTCAGATGTGGTTGCTGAAGGCGACGAACTCGAACTTGAAGTGTTAAAGGTTGAGGAAGAGGCCTTGATCCTGTCGAAACGAAAAATCGATGCCGAGCAGGCCTGGGAAAACCTTGTGCAGAAATTTGAGAGCGGCGAAGTATTTGAAGCCGAAGTAAAGGATGTCGTTAAGGGCGGGCTTGTTGTCGACCTCGGTGTCCGGGGGTTTGTGCCGGCTTCCCTTGTTGAAGCACATTTTGTTGAAGACTTCTCGGACTACAAGGGCAAACAGCTTACGTTTAAAATTGTTGAGCTTGACCGGGAGAAGAACAGATTGATTCTTTCCCATCGCGCAGTAGTCGAAGAAGAAAAAGGAAAACAGAAAGAAAAGCTGTTTAAGTCTCTGCAAGCCGGCCAGGTTTTGGATGGCACGGTCCAGCGGATAACCGATTTCGGAGCTTTTGTTGATATCGGGGGAATTGACGGACTTGTCCATATTTCCCAGCTGTCACATGAACATGTTGAAAAGCCGTCCGATGTAGTCCAGGAAGGACAACAGGTAAAGGTAAAGGTACTTAGTGTCGACCGTGATAATGACCGAATTTCGCTATCGATTAAAGAGACATTGCCTGGACCGTGGGCAGATATTGCAGAAAAAGCCCCTAAAGGAAGTACGCTTGAGGGTACTGTCAGGCGGCTCGTCTCTTACGGAGCATTTGTCGAGGTTTTTCCGGGTGTGGAAGGACTTGTTCATATCTCGCAAATCGCCCACAAGCATATCGGAACGCCTCATGAGGTATTAAAGGAAGGCGAGCGCGTCAAGGTCAAGGTTCTCGATGTCAATGAGCAGGAACAGCGCTTATCCTTAAGCATTAAAGACCTGCAGGAAAAGGAGTCTTATGATGCCGGGGACTATGAGCTTCCGGAGGAATCAAAAGGCTTTCAGCTCGGTGAAATGATCGGCGATAAATTAAAGAATTTGAAAAATTAATGGTGATAACCTTTGTCAAGATCAAAACGAAAATGGGACCATGTTCAATTTGCCCTGAAAACGGGCCAGGAACGCCGCAACGGTTTTGATGATATTCAATTTGTCCATCAAAGCCTGCCGGGTACATCTGTAAACCATATTGATTTAAATACGCAAATTGGCGAACTTTCTTTAAGTTCGCCAATTTTTATCAATGCCATGACGGGCGGCGGTGGCGAACGGACATTGGAAATAAACCGGCAATTGGCAATCGCAGCCAAAAAGTCAGGAATCGCAATGGCGACGGGTTCGCAAATGTCTGCTTTGAAGGATAAAAATGAACGAAAGACTTACGAGATCATCAGAACGGAGAATCCGGACGGAATCGTTTTCGGAAACATTGGCAGTGAGGCAACTGTCGAACAGGCCCAGGCTGCTGTCGAAATGGTTGCCGCTGATGCGCTGCAAATCCACTTAAATGTTATTCAAGAGTTGACGATGCCCGAGGGAGACCGTGACTTTCGCGGTGCTTTCCAGCGAATCGAAAAAATCATTCAGCGGCTAAAAGTCCCGGTAATCGTAAAGGAAGTCGGCTTTGGAATGAGCAGGGAGGCTGTTTCACAGCTTGCTTCTATCGGGGTAGCAGCAGTGGATGTAGGCGGATTTGGCGGCACTAATTTTGCGAAAATCGAAAATGAACGCAGGGAAAGGCTGTTAAGCTTTTTTAACAGCTGGGGAATACCGGCTGCTGTATCGATTGTCGAAGCGAAACACAGAGCGGCATCTGTTCCGATCATTGGTTCGGGAGGCATCCAAAACAGCTTGGATGCTGCAAAAGCAATTGCTCTTGGAGCCGATGCCGTTGGAATGGCCGGGTTTTTCTTAAAAATTCTTTTCGAAAAGGGGCTTGATGCACTGATTGAAGAGATCGCAATCATCCATCACGAGCTGACGTTAATGATGACTGCATTAGGTGCAAACAATATTAACGCATTGCAGCAAGCACCGCTGATTATCTCGGGGAACACTTTCCACTGGCTGACTGAACGCGGCATTGATACAAAAGCATACAGCCAGAGAGAACTCCATTAAAGAAAGCTTCGGTTTATGCCGAAGCTTTTTCTTATGAAATTCCCGTTCTGCTCTGGAGATTATTACTGCTTCTATCCCTCGCAGGTTTACCTTTTGCTAAAACATCAATCACACCGAAAATTTAAGCGCTGAAAGATTAAATCACATATTCTTTACCCATAATGGAAAAGATAGGGAGGGTAAAGGAATGGAAGGAATCATATTTTATTGGAGTTCCTGGCTTATCTGGATTTTGACAACCTTTTTTCTAAAAAGAGAAAATCGATACCGCTTTCGAATATCATTAGCAATCCTTGTGGCAATCATGCTTTCGACTGCACAATTTAGCCTGTTCGGTCTTACTTTTAACGCGGCACCTGTGGTTTTGCTCCTTTTCGTTTATTGGGAGGTAGCGAAATTGAATAAAGGCCAGCTGGCCTATTATTTCATCTGCGCATTGATTGTAACGCTGGCGTATGTCAGCTTTTTGCTGTTTGAATTATTTGATCCAGTCTGGGTTCTTTTCGACCGCAAGCTGATGCTTGGCTTTATCATTGTTTATTTAATTGTTTTGCTTTACGGGGATTTACGGATGAGACTTTGCATTTTACTTTCAGCAGTTTTTCATGGAGAGGTCGTATTTGCGTTTATTTTAAAAAAGCTTGCTATCGATTATAAAATCGGCACATTGGAATTTTTGGACTTTGTCGCGCTGGCAGCGGGTGTGCTTCTGGCCTGGACCGGATTGAAATACGCGCTTCTCTTATTGGAAAAGACGGTAAGTCAGTTTGAAAGGGAGAAACAAAAAACCTCATGAACGAATACACACTGCCCATTTTATTTGGGGTTGCGACCGGAACGTTAAGCCGTATTTACATGTTGCGGACCGATTATCGGCAATATCCAACCTATCTTCATGGAAAGATTATTCATATTGCCCTTGGCTTTATAGCTGCAGGGTTGGGGGCTGTTGCCATTCCTTCCATTTTGGAAGAAGAATTTACAGCTATTACTTTTTTAACCCTTGCAGCCTCCCAATTCCGTGAAGTCCGCAATATGGAAAGAAATACATTATCCGAGCTTGACAGTTATGAATTGGTGCCACGGGGTAAAACGTATATTGAAGGAATTGCTGTTGCCTTTGAAAGCAGAAATTATCTTGTTATTTTTACCTCACTAGTCAGCACCTTTGCCTATATTGTTTTTAATATATGGGCGGGACTGCTGACAGCTGTGGTTGCCCTCATCATCTGCCGAAAATTGATGGCCGGCAGCAAGCTCAAGGATATTGTTGACATTGAGTATATTCAGCTGCGCTTTGATGATGCTGGCTTATATATTGATAATATTTACATCATGAATATCGGGCTTCCTGAGCGGCGGAAAGAGATTTTACGGTATGGGATGGGATTTATTCTGACTCCGAAAAACTTTAATGCAAGGACGACGATTGCCAATTTGGGCCAGCGCCAGGCCGTCCTTCATGACGTATCGACAGCACTAGGCGTTTATCGGGATTCAGGAACGCCTGCGCTTGTTCCGCTTGCAAAAAGGGACCTCGATGATGGACGAGTTGGGGTATTTGTTTTGCCGCAGGAAAAGAATATTGAAAAAGCGATCCGGATCATCGGTGCGGTTCCGACTTTGGAAAATGCGATCAGAATGCCTACGGAAAGAAAGGAAAAACAGGAAGGACGAAACAGCATATGACGCATGAAAAAGTGATTATGGCTGTCATTACGACAAACCCGAAGAAGGTTTCGAGCGGCTTGGCGGTTTTTCATTGCGATTCCGGAGAAGAGTTGAATGTCATTGCAAAGAACCTCGAGGCGATTCTCGACGGGATTGCCCACAAACTTACGGATGAACTTTACGTGATTGTTAGACATTGATGATTCTTCCAACTTTTATTTGCTAGGTTGGAATCACTTTGATAAAATAGTGAAGTTAGACCCTTCTCTCAATAAGAAGGGTTCTTTTACTATTTATCAATTTTAAGGGATTTTCTTAATTTTTAGAGAGTAAATGATTCTTAACTATAAATGATATTAGTATGAACGGATTCAGAAAGGGTGGAATTGATGGCGAAACCAGTTGTAGCGATCGTCGGAAGGCCAAATGTAGGGAAATCAACGATCTTTAACCGAATCGTTGGTGAAAGAATTTCAATTGTCGAGGATATTCCCGGTGTCACCCGGGACAGGATTTACAGCTCGGGAGAATGGCTTGCTCACGATTTTAATATTATTGATACAGGTGGAATAGATATCGGGGATGAACCATTTTTGGAACAGATTCGCCAGCAGGCTGAAATCGCAATTGTTGAAGCAGATGTGATCATTTTTTTGACGAACGTTCGAGAAGGGGTAACAGCTGCGGACGAAGAAGTGGCGAAAATATTGTATAAATCAAAAAAACCGGTTGTTCTTGCTGTCAATAAGGTGGATAATCCGGAAATGCGCGCTCAAGTTTATGACTTTTATTCGCTGGGCTTTGGCGAGCCATTCCCGATTTCCGGTACACATGGCCTTGGATTAGGAGATCTTCTCGATGAAGTGGCCAAGCATTTTCCAAAGACCGATGAACAGGAATACGATGATGACGTCATTAAATTCTGCTTGATCGGACGTCCGAATGTTGGCAAGTCATCGCTCGTCAATGCGATTCTTGGCGAGGACAGGGTAATCGTCAGCGATATTGCGGGTACGACAAGGGATGCAATTGACTCAACGTACACGTATAATGGAGAAAAGTACGTTATTATCGATACAGCTGGAATGCGCAAAAAAGGAAAAGTGTACGAAACAACAGAAAAATACAGTGTCCTGCGTGCATTGAGAGCAATTGAACGTTCTGATGTCGTTCTCGTTGTAATTGACGGGGAAGAGGGAATTATCGAACAGGACAAACACATCGCAGGCTATGCACATGAGGCGGGACGTGCTGTAGTAATTGTTGTCAATAAATGGGATGCGGTTGAAAAAGATGAAAAAACGATGAAGGTGTTTGAACAAAAAATTCGCGACCATTTTTTATTTCTCGATTATGCACCGATTGTATTTTTATCTGCTAAAACGAAAAAGCGGATCCATACATTAATGCCGATGATCAATATGGCCAGTGAAAACCATTCCTTGCGGGTGGAAACGAGCGTTTTGAATGACGTCATTATGGATGCTGTGGCGATGAATCCTGCTCCAACTGATAAAGGGCGCAGATTAAAAATTTTTTATACAACCCAGGTTTCTGTTAAGCCACCAACATTTGTTGTATTCGTAAACGACCCCGAATTGCTTCATTTTTCATATGAACGTTTTCTGGAAAACCGGATCAGGGATGCGTTCGGTTTCGAAGGAACCCCGATCAAAATATTTGCGAGAGAGCGCAAGTAGGTCGGGAGGAACGCAGCGGCACAGTTTATTTTGCCAAGATTTACTGTGCTGTGAACAGGGAAAAGAAAGTTTTACATTTTTTAATTATAATAAAGGTTGTGAGCGACATTGAACCGTCCAAAGGAAAAAGTTGCTGTTATCGGCGCAGGAAGCTGGGGAACGGCGCTTTCAATGGTTTTGGCAGATAACGGTCATCAGGTACGATTGTGGGGGCAAAATCCGTCCCAAATTGAAGAAATCAACCAAAAGCATATGAACACAAAGTATCTCCCCGACATTTTATTGCCTGAATCAATTGAAGGGTATCATTCCATGGCAGAGGCGTTGGATGGTATTGATACGATTATCCTGGCTGTCCCTACAAAGGCGATCCGGGAAGTCCTTGGCCGGATCAGGGAGCTGCATGTTGAGCCGCTGACGATTGTCCATGTTGGCAAAGGAATAGAACCGGATACGCTCTTGCGCATTTCCGAAATGATTGAAGAAGAAATGCCTGAGGAACTGCTAAAAGACGTTGTCGTTTTATCCGGGCCAAGCCATGCTGAAGAAGTCAGTCTCCGTCACCCGACTACTGTCACCGTTTCTTCGAAAAATATGAGTGCGGCTGAAAAGGTGCAGGATTTATTTATCAACCAAAATTTTCGTGTCTATACGAATCCTGATCTTATTGGGGTCGAAATTGGTGGAGCGCTTAAAAATATTATCGCGTTGGCTGCCGGACTGTCAGATGGACTCGGCTACGGGGATAATGCGAAAGCGGCTTTAATTACGCGCGGGCTTGCTGAGATCGCCAGACTCGGAACAAAAATGGGGGCAAACCCATTGACGTTTTCAGGCTTAACCGGAATCGGCGACCTGATTGTAACATGTACAAGTGTTCATTCCCGTAACTGGCGGGCCGGGAACCTCCTCGGCAAAGGAAAGAATCTTGATGAGGTTCTCGAAAATATGGGAATGGTTGTCGAAGGAGTTCGGACAACAAAGGCTGCCTACCAGCTTGCTGAAAAATACCAGGTTAAAATGCCGATTTCACAGGCTCTTTACAATATCCTGTTCCACAATGTAAACCCGAAAGATGCCGTTGATGCGTTAATGGCCCGGGGCAAGACACACGAAATGGAAGATCTCGTTGATATACTCGGTGAAAGAACGAGATGCGAATAATATAATGTGCAAAATATAGGCATTAGAGGATGCGCTTCCTGTCTCCCATGCATACAATGCAACGAAGCAAACTGGTAATCTGAACAGGGTGCATGGGTGATTTAGTCGATTTGGCTAAAGTAAAGATATTGCCCCATCTTTACTTTAGCCATTTTTTCGTTTCACACTCCCGGCAGATAGGGAAAACTTCGAAACTAGGAACTATTTGCTTTCTCCGGGCTTGGAAAAAGCAGCTTTAGGCTTTTTCCACGGCGCTTCCGCTTTTTTCTTTATAAGTACTGTGATATAATACTTTTCGGAAAAAGGAGTGGTTCATATGTCTCCCGCTTTAATGAAAATGTGGGTTTCTCTTGCCGCAATGGCATTTATGTTCATTTCAATTATCTCAATCTATTTGAGCCGCTATAAGCTAAAAGGATTTTTTCGGATTATTACGGCAATAATAGCTTATCTATTAATGATTGTTTCCGGAATTATTATTCTTCTCGTAGTTTTAAGCGGGCCGACAAGTCAATAATCACTACATATTAAAGGATTGATATAATGATGAAAAAAGGACTGGTGGTTTTCCTTGTGGCAATCATCACCGCTATGTTGACCGGCTGTATGTATCCTGAGGAACAATTGGCTGAAAACCAAATTCCATATAAAGACCAGGCTGATGCTGTCCAGTCTGCCGTTAATCAGTTTCGGGAAGCTTCAGGCGGATTGCTCCCGATTAAGACAAAAGAGGCAGAGACGCCTATTTACGAGAAATACCCGATCGATTTTGAAAGAATCGTTCCAGCCTATTTGGCTGAATTGCCGGGAAATTCTTTTGAAAACGGCGGGGTTTTTCAATATGTGCTTGTCGATGTTGAAACAGATCCGAAGGTTAAGCTGTTTGATTTAAGAATAGCCGAGACAATCAGGGATATTAAACTACGGATCTACTCAAATGGATATCCGCCATACAAAGAGCAAATTGCAGATGGTATTTTTACGCTCGACTTCAAAAAGCTTGGCTACAAGGAGGATCCTGTAGTGACCAGCCCCTATACACACCAAAAACTTCCGTTTATAGTGACAGGCGAAGGTGAGGTTCTGGTAGACTACCGGAACGATTTATATCAGGCCCTAAAAGCGGATGAAACCCAATATAAACCCGGTGAAGATATCCGCAATATTCTCGTCAAGGACTCTTATTTTGTCCCTGCTTATTCACATCCGTATACAATTGAACCCGAATCAGATGAGCCAATCTTTTTGGTGAAATAGTCATAACCCTTCTTCTGCAAAATATATTGTAGGAGAAGGGTTTTTTCTTTATTCTTAAAAATCTTTTCATCATACTATGTTTTCTTAACAATAACCGGGATGGTAAAAGAATAAGAATCGGGACAGGAGGTAAAAAAAATAAAAATCTGTCATAACTTTATAGGACAACATCATAAACATATACTGTCCAAAATTACCTTAAAGGATATTATTTATCCCACTAACTGTAAGATTCGGGAGGGGAGATCACTTGGAAAAGGTCGATATTTTTAAAGATATTGCCGAACGGACTGGCGGTGATATTTATTTAGGAGTAGTAGGAGCAGTACGAACAGGGAAATCAACATTTATTAAGAAGTTTATGGAGCTAGTTGTCTTACCAAATATAAGCAATGAAGCAGACCGGGCCCGGACACAGGATGAACTGCCGCAAAGTGCAGCTGGAAAAACGATTATGACAACAGAGCCGAAATTTGTTCCGAACACAGCGGCACATGTCCATGTTGATGAAGGGCTGGAAGTGAATATCAGACTTGTAGATTGTGTAGGTTATACCGTGCCGGGAGCGAAGGGATATGAAGATGAAAATGGCCCGCGCATGATTAATACTCCATGGTATGAAGAGCCAATTCCGTTTCATGAAGCGGCTGAAATTGGCACGCGAAAGGTGATTCAAGAACACTCAACGATTGGTGTTGTGATCACAACGGATGGCACAATCGGAGAGATTCCGCGGGCAAACTACCTTGAGGCAGAAGAACGTGTCATTGAAGAACTGAAAGAGGTAGGCAAGCCGTTTATTATTGTAATTAACAGCGCCCAGCCTCACCATCCCAACACAGATACCTTAAGGGCCGAGCTTGTTGAAAAGTACGATATACCGGTCATCGCGATGAGCGTCGAAAGCATGCGCGAAACAGATGTTTTGAATGTTCTCAGAGAGGCATTATATGAATTCCCGGTACTGGAAGTAAATGTTAACCTGCCAAGCTGGGTGATGGTTTTAAGAGAAAGCCACTGGCTTCGCGGAAGCTACCAGGAAGCAGTAAAAGAGACGGTAAAGGATATTAAGAGGCTCCGTGATGTAGACAGGGTCGTCCATCAATTTAGTGATTTTGAATTTATTGACCGTGCCAGCCTCGCGGGGATAGAGATGGGCCAGGGGGTTGCGGAAATTGACCTGTATGCGCCCGACGATCTATACGATGATATTTTAAAAGAAATTGTCGGTGTCGAAATTCGCGGCAAGGATCATTTGCTTGAGCTTATGCAGGACTTTGCCCATGCGAAGGCAGAATATGACCATATTGCCGACGCTCTTAAAATGGTGAAGCAGACTGGGTATGGTATTGCAGCCCCGACATTGACAGATATGAGCCTGGATGAACCAGAAATTATCAGGCAGGGTGCGCGGTTTGGCGTAAGGTTAAGGGCAGTTGCCCCTTCGATTCATATGATCAAAGTCGATGTGGAGTCTGAGTTTTCGCCGATCATTGGTACGGAGAAGCAAAGTGAAGAGCTGGTCCGCTATTTAATGCAGGATTTTGAGGATGATCCGCTCTCGATCTGGAATTCTGATATTTTTGGCCGCAGTCTCAGCTCAATCGTCAGGGAGGGCATCCAGGCAAAACTTTCGTTAATGCCTGAAAATGCCCGATACAAATTAAAAGAAACGTTAGAACGGATTATTAACGAAGGTTCCGGTGGATTAATCGCGATCATTCTCTAATATTCGACTCCGATAAGGGGTCTTTTTTCTTTTTTTTTAAATTTTTTCATCATTGCTGATCCGGATGTGAAGAAATGCTGCTATGTCAGGCGGGATCGGCGTTTGACTGGCATTTTAACTGCGAAAAATGACGAAATTCATATTACACGAATATTTCAAATAAGAAAACATTACCATAATTTTAATGAATTTTGTTGATATAATGAATCTATTATGATAATCTTTTAACAGAATTGAAGTTGTGAGGCTCAAAACCTTATGGATAAAGGATTTTTTCAATAAAATAGATTGAAATCTTCCTCTTTATCATTTAATATAAGGGCTGTGCTGAAAAAATCTTTCACAACGTATAGAATTCAGTAATTTTGTTTAAGAATGTAGGTAAGAAGCTTATTGTTACTGAATTTTATTTCAATTTTTGGGAGGAGGTGACAAGCATGAACAAGACAGAACTAATTAACGCAGTTGCAGAAGCTAGTGAACTTTCTAAAAAAGACGCTACTAAAGCGGTTGACGCTGTTTTTGACGCAATCCTAGATGCTTTAAAAAATGGTGATAAAGTACAATTAATTGGTTTCGGAAACTTTGAAGTACGTGAGCGTGCAGCCCGTAAAGGCCGCAACCCACAAACTGGTGAAGAAATCGAAATTTCTGCAAGCAAAGTGCCTGCTTTCAAACCAGGTAAAGCGCTTAAAGACGCAGTAAAGTAATTACATAAGTGCTTGGGAAAAGGTCGTGTGAAAACACGGCCTTTTTTCTATTGACGCGAAATTTCGGTTTTTTTATCGAGTCAACAAACATAGGGTGTAAATGGCTGTTTAATTAAACTTCTGTTTTGCTTGAATGAAAACGATTGTGCTAATATGTAAATGTTATACTTTAAACTAGCTGGATAGTGCTTTTTCGATGTCCAGCTCCAGCGCCTGGCCCCTCGAGTCGCTTCAGTCCTGCCAATGAAGTCAAAAAGCGGACTTCACTGTCAGGCCCTTCGACGTACAGGACGTACTAGTGCCGACGTTGCCACAGGACGTGGCGCTCTTAGTCGGCCAGCGCTTGTCGGGGCTGACCAAGGCGCTTCCGCATTTCTTATTAGGAGGAAATTCAATGTCTAACGTTAATCGTGCGCAGATAGAGGAAGCGGTTCGCCTCATTTTGCAGGCAATCGGAGAAGACCCGGATCGTGAAGGGCTTGAGGATACACCGAAGCGTGTTGCAAAAATGTATGAGGAAGTTTTTGCCGGTTTAAATCAGGATCCGAAAGAACATTTTGAAACGATTTTTGGCGAAGACCATGAAGAGCTTGTGCTCGTTAAAGATATTCCATTCTATTCGATGTGTGAACACCATTTAGTGCCATTCTTTGGTCAGGCGCACATAGCTTACATACCGAAAAACGGCAGAGTGACAGGATTAAGCAAACTGGCAAGAGCACTGGAGGCTGTTGTGCGCAGGCCCCAGCTTCAAGAACGGATCACTGCAACGGTGGCCGATTCTATTATGGAAAAGCTCGAGCCGCATGGCGTGATGGTGGTTGTTGAAGCAGAGCATATGTGCATGACAATGCGGGGAGTTAAAAAGCCCGGGTCAAAAACGATTACATCAGCCGTGAGAGGCGTTTTGCAGGAAGACCCAAGAGCCAGAGCTGAAGTGCTCGCACTCATCAATAAATAATAGAGCAACATAAAAGGCTGGGAGATTACTTTTAGCCTTTTTAATTGCTTAATAAGCCTGCGTACAAACATACTTTATCATAAGGATAGCCATTTCTGAATTGGAGAATTTTAAAAGCTGGAGGTGAAAGAGTTGGAAAAACGCAACCCGACAAATGGTGACTATGTCGTCATCAAAGCATTGGATGATGGAGTGAATGTAATCGGATTAACGAGAGGTACCGATACGAGATTTCACCATTCCGAAAAACTGGACAAAGGAGAAGTAATGATCGCACAGTTTACTGAGCATACCTCTGCGATAAAAATCCGCGGTAAAGCTTCGGTTATTACTTCATATGGGCAGGTAGAAAGTGATCCTAAAAAGTAACCGGAAAAATGGGAGATTTGGGAAAGTTTTTTATTTCCTTAAACCGACAAACGATTGATGATTTATGATATAATTGTCACTGCCTTTAAATGCACCGATTTTCTTACTGGATATCAATGATGCAAAAATACATAGACATACATTTTGGGGAAACAAGGGTGATGAATTTGCAAGATCTTCGAGAGAAACTAGCTGAAATAAAGGAGCAAATTAAAGCTAAAGCATCGCATCCATATTTGCTTCAGCACGTTGAGGCTCCGGACATTGATGAAGACAAGCTAATATTGCTTCTTTCCCTGTTTAATCAGCTTGATCTGTCAAAAGCTGAAATTGACCGCTATGCACTGACAATAACGCTTATTCAAATTGCCCTCGATACCCATGAGAATGTTACGAACAGCGCAGCCTTAAAGGATAGCAGCCGGAGCATGCAAAGGCGGCAACTGACTGTTCTCGCAGGCGACTACTACAGTGGACTCTATTACAAGTTTCTCGCTGAAATTGATAACATCGCAATGATTCGCACTCTTGCCGAAGGAATCAAGAATATAAACGAACATAAAATTACTGTTTATCAACGGGATGCAGACGGTGTGGATAAGCTGATGAACAGTATTAGGAAAATTGAATCAGCCTTATTTGAGAAGGTTTCTGAGTACTTTCATGCCGGAGCCTGGAATGAAGTGGCGTCCAATCTTTTGCTTGTCAAGAGGTTAATGGCAGAAAGAAAACAGTTTTTACAGGCTGGTCCCTCGATTGTTTTTGAGATATTAAAAAAATTGACTTTCCCTAAACATGACAGTGCGAATCTTGAACTATCACACGAACAAAAAAAATATTTATTGCTGGTGTGTGATCGCTACATTGAATTTGCAAGGCAATTGATTGAAAATGGCTTGAAGAAGCTCCCAAAAATAAATGACCTTCTTGAAGAAAGGATTTTATTCTTCTTCAACGAGCATCAGCCGACGGCGAAAACTTTTGTGGAAGAAGGGTAAGAGACATGCAACAATCAAAAGAAGAGCGCGTTCACAATGTCTTCGAGAAGATTTCCCAAAATTACGATAAGATGAATTCAGTCATAAGCTTTCAACAGCATAAAAAGTGGCGCCAGGATACTATGAGACAAATGAATGTCCGAAAAGGGGCAAAGGCTCTCGATGTATGCTGCGGAACCGGTGATTGGACAATTGCGCTGGCTAAAGCGACAGGATCCGACGGAGAAGTGATCGGCCTCGATTTTAGCCAAAATATGTTGAAGATTGGCGAAGAGAAGGTGAAAGAACTGGGGCTTAACCACGTTTCGCTCATGCATGGGAATGCAATGGAACTGCCGTTTCCTGACGATTCTTTTGATTATGTAACGATCGGCTTTGGTTTAAGAAACGTCCCGGATTATATGCAGGTTTTAAAAGAAATGAATCGGGTTTTAAAGCCGGGAGGGCTCGCAGTATGTCTTGAGACATCCCAACCAACAATGTTTGTCTTTAAACAGCTCTATTATTTTTATTTTAAATTTATAATGCCTGTTTTCGGCAAACTGTTTGCGAAAAGCTATGCCGAGTATTCATGGCTGCAGGAATCTGCCAGAGAGTTTCCGGGGATGAAAGAGTTAGCCGGCATGTTTAAAAAAGCCGGTTTCCAAGAGGTAAAATATAAACCATATAGCGGAGGAGTTGCCGCAGTTCATATGGGTCATAAAAAATACTGATGTCAAATGAAGCCTGCAGCGAAGGGATGCATTGTGACAGGAAGTTGAAGCTGGGTGGAAACAGATGAAATTAAAAATGATGTATTCATTTTTGAATTCGGATTTAAGCATAATTGAAAAAGAGCTTGAAGAAACAATACATGCAGATTCGCCGCTGCTTCGGCAGGCAGCTTTGCATTTATTGCAGGCCGGGGGGAAACGGATTCGCCCAGTGTTTGTATTACTTGCTGGCAAGTTCGGAGATTATGATATTAATGTTACTAAAAATATAGCAATGGCTCTTGAATTGATCCATACAGCCAGCCTCGTTCATGATGATGTCATCGATGATGCCGAGCTCAGGCGCGGCCGGCCAACCATTAAAGCAAAGTGGGACAATCGGATTGCGATGTACACGGGTGATTATATTTTTGCCCGCTCGCTTGAATTGATCACGAACATTGAAAATCCTCTTGCCCACCAGATTCTTTCCAATACGATTGTCGAAGTATGTATTGGGGAAATCGAGCAAATTAAAGACAAATACAGGTTTGATCAAAATATAAAGGATTATTTCCGCAGAATCAAAAGAAAGACTGCCCTGCTTATTGCCGTCAGCCTCCAGCTTGGTGCGATTTCAGCCGGTGTGGAAGAAAAAATTCATCGAAAGCTGTTCCAGTTTGGATACTATGTTGGAATGTCGTTTCAAATTACCGACGATATTCTCGATTTTACGGGGACGGAAAAGGAGCTTGGCAAGCCGGCGGGTGGCGACCTGCTCCAGGGGAATTTAACGCTGCCGGTATTTTTGGCGATGGAAGACGCGAACATCCGGGCAAAGATCGTTCGTGTTCATGAAGATATGCCGCGCGGGGAGATCGATGAAATCATCTCCCTGATCAAAAACAGCAGTGCCATTGAACGCTCGATTCAAATAAGCGACCGCTATTTGGACAAAGCGATTTCACTTCTTGATGAACTCCCGGACAATCGGGCAAATAAAACGCTTAAAGAAATCGCCAGATATATCGGAAAGCGCAAATTTTAAGATGTTGCTAAATTTTCAAAACAATGTTACTATTTTCGTGGATTGTCCTTCAAAGGGCAATCCACCATACATAATGTTGTAGGAGTGGAGTTCATGGAAAAAACATTTATAATGGTTAAACCTGACGGCGTCCAACGCAACTTAATCGGTGAGGTTGTGGCACGTTTCGAGAAAAAAGGTTATCAATTGGCGGGTGCCAAGCTGATGATTATTTCTAAAGAGCTTGCCGAACAGCATTACGGAGAACATAAAGAGCGTCCTTTCTTCGGCGAACTTGTCGATTTTATTACTTCCGGGCCTGTGTTTGCCATGGTTTGGCAGGGGGAAAACGTAATTGCTTCCGCACGGCAAATGATGGGTGCGACCAATCCTAAAGATGCAGCTCCTGGAACCCTGCGTGGCGACTTTGGGCTGACTGTTGGCAAGAATGTCATTCACGGTTCCGATTCACCGGAAAGTGCCGAGCGGGAAATTGCTCTATTTTTTAAGAGTGAAGAAGTGGCTGAATATAATAAGCTTGTTAACGAATGGATTTACTAAACAGAACGTTTAAAGGGCGCTTTCATTTAAGGCGCTCTTTTTTGTATCCGCTTTCTGTGTGAATTTAATAAAAAATAACTTTTTATGAAAAAAATTTCTCTGGACATAGCGGTTTTTCGCTATACTTAAGAATGTTATCAGAAAATATTAGCGGATTTTGTCAAGGAGAAGCAGAAATGGCACATAACGATTATTTAGACTTTATCAGTAAAATCAAAAGAAAGACCGGCATAGATCTGGCACTTTATAAAGAAGCGCAGATGAAACGAAGATTAACCTCACTTTATGAAAAGAAAGGCTTTCCTTCCTTCGAAGCTTTTTATGAAGCATTATCGAAGGAACATCAGCTTTTGGATGAATTTCTTGATCGAATGACGATTAATGTCTCCGAATTTTACCGTAATTCGAAACGATGGGAAGTGCTCGAAAAAAAGATTTTGCCGAAAATTCTTGCCGACAATAAACGGCCGAAAATTTGGAGTGCTGCTTGTTCAACAGGAGAGGAACCATACACGATTGCGATGGTTATGTCTAAATTTATGCCTTTAACAGAGCTGCAAATCCAGGCAACCGATCTCGACATCAATGTGATTAACAGGGCCAGGATCGGCGTTTATCCGCAAAGGTCGTTGAACGAAGTTCCGGTTGATATGAAAAAGAAGTATTTCACCCAGGAAGGCAGCTTTTATAAAGTGGACGATAAAATCAAGAAAACGGTTGTTTACAAACAGCACAATCTACTTGCCGAACCGTTTGGCGGTCCATACGATTTAATCGTCTGCCGGAATGTTCTCATTTACTTTACCGAAGAAGCAAAGGATGAACTGTATAAAAAGTTCAGCGCCGCTTTGAGACCGGGCGGAATCTTCTTCGTTGGCAGCACAGAACAAATTTTCAACCCTTCAGCGTACGATTTTGAAACAGAAGATACATTTTTTTATAGAAAACGGTAATTTACCGGGCGATACTGCCTGGTTTTTTTAATGATAAACGTCAGCTGCTTTCACTTTGCCTTTGTTTCAAGTCTGTTAAATGTTAAAATAGCTTCATTCATTTAAAAATGATAAAAAAGATTATTTTGAATCTTTGACTATTCTTATCTACAGTCATATGATATATTGATACATAATCCTTTAACGAGTTGAAGGGAGAAAGAGTTATGAGATATTTGACCGCAGGAGAATCACATGGGCCGCAATTAACGGCGATTATTGAAGGCCTGCCGGCAGGAATGCCGCTGCTTTCCGAGGATATTAATATCGAACTGGCAAGACGGCAAAAAGGCTACGGCAGAGGCCGCAGAATGCAAATCGAAAAGGATACGGTGCAAATTGCCGGCGGGATCAGGCACGGGCTTACGCTCGGATCACCTGTGGCCCTTGTCGTTGAAAATAACGACTGGAAGCATTGGACGAAAATAATGGGCCAGGAACCGGTCGCCGACAATGATGAAGAAGTGAAACGTAAAATTACCCGGCCCCGTCCCGGCCATGCTGATTTAAATGGAGCTTTAAAATACGGGCACCGCGATATGCGCAACGTTCTTGAACGTTCCTCTGCCCGTGAAACCACGGTGAGGGTCGCGGCCGGTGCTGCGGCTAAAAAATTGTTGTCGCTTCTCGGCATTGAAATAGCTTCGCACGTCATTGAAATTGGCGGAGTGAAAGCGGACAGACGCCCTTTTCAATCAATACAAGAACTAAAAGAACGGACTGAACAATCTTCAGTCCGCTGCGCAGATGACGAAGCCGCTGAAAAAATGATGAAAGCGATCGATACAGCAAAAAATAATGGAGACTCGATTGGCGGAGTGGTTGAGGTCATTGCTGAAGGGATGCCGGCAGGAGTCGGCAGCTATGTACACTATGACCGGAAGCTCGATGCAAAATTAGCGGCGGCGGTCGTTAGCATTAATGCTTTTAAAGGTGTTGAATTCGGAATCGGCTTTGAGGCAGCAAGTAAACCGGGCAGCGAGGTGCATGATGAAATTGCCTGGGATCAAGAGCGAGGTTATTATCGGAAAACGAATCGCCTTGGCGGACTGGAGGGCGGAATGACCACTGGAATGCCGATCATTGTCCGCGGCGTCATGAAGCCAATTCCTACTTTATATAAACCGCTGCAGAGCGTCGATATCGAAACGAAGGAGCCTTTTGCTGCGAGCATCGAACGATCTGACAGCTGCGCGGTACCTGCAGCGGCCGTTGTTGCAGAAAATGTTGTGGCATGGGAGCTGGCGGCGGCGATTGTCGACCAATTCTACTCAGACAGATTCGAAACTTTGAAAGAAGAGGTCGACAGGCAACGGAAGTTTGCGAGGGAATTTTAATGGAGACATTATATGTGAACACAGATACAAAGGAATATCCTGTATTTGTTGGTGAGGGTGTGAGCAGCCAGTTGGCCGGCTTTCTGAAAAAAAACTTCCCCAATCTAACATCGCTGTTGGTGATTACGGATGAAACCGTCGGCGCTCTTTATTTGGACGATCTGAAGACACGGCTTTCTGCTTTTCCTCTCCATACATATGTTGTTCCGGCAGGAGAGCAAGCGAAAACATTTGAAGTTTACTATCAAGTCTTAACCTGCGCGCTTGAAAAGAAACTCGACCGTCATTCGCTTGTGATCGCGCTGGGTGGCGGAGCGGTTGGGGATCTGGCCGGGTTTGCAGCGGCTACATTTATGCGCGGGATTCCGTTCATTCAAATGCCGACGACGATTCTTGCCCATGACAGTGCGGTAGGAGGAAAAGTAGCAATCAACCATCCGGCCGGAAAGAATATGATCGGGGCCTTTTACCAGCCAGAGGCTGTTTTTTATGATCTTGACTATTTAGCATCACTGCCGGTAGCCGAAAAGCGCTCCGGCTTTGCTGAAGTGATCAAGGAGGCTCTTATTAGTGATAAGGCATTTTACAATTGGCTCAGAAACCATATTCATTCTCTTGAGACAATTGAACCTGTTGAGCTGCAGTACGCCTTAACAAACGGAATTAAAATCAAAGGCGAAATTGTAGCTAAAGATGAAAAAGAAACCGGAGTGCGCGCTTATTTAAATCTTGGGCACACGCTCGGCCATGCCATTGAAGCGGAGTACGGCTATGGAAAAATAACCCACGGTGAAGCGGTCATGATCGGGATCGTTTTTGCTCTTGAATTAAGCAAGCATCTCCACTCGCTGGCGTTTAACCGCACAGAATTCAGCGGGTGGCTCAGGGGACTGGGCTACAAAACGGCAATTCCGGCTGGTTTATCAGCCGAAAAGCTGATCGGAAGAATGAAACAGGATAAAAAATCAGTAGGGCAAAAAGTTCGTTTCGTCCTCTTAAAAGAGGTAGGGACCCCTGTATTGACAGAGATACCGGACAGCGTTTTACGGGACTATTTAAATAACTTTCTGGTGGCGGGGAGGACTGCATGTGATTAGGGGAGTTAGGGGTGCCATCACCGTTAAAGAAAACAGTGAAACAGAAATTATCGCAGCTACAGAAAAACTGCTCAAAATAATGATTGACGAAAATTGGGTGGAGCCTGACGCAGTCGCCTCCGTGTTTATTTCGGTGACAGAGGATATTACAGCGGCATTCCCGGCAAAGGCGCTCCGCTTGTTTGCAGGCTGGGACTATGTGCCGGTTATGTGCATGAGGGAAATCCCGGTTCCGGGGTCGCTCGAAAAGTGCATCCGCGTGATGATGCATGTGAATTCCGCAAGCGCCCAGGATGAAATCCGCCATATTTATCTTGAAGAGGCGGTTCGCTTGCGCCCTGATTTAAAAGCAGGCAAACGTTAAAATATGCATTTTGAAAAAAACAGAAAGCGGCAACCCAGGTTTAAAAACAACCAGTTGCTTTTGATCTGAAAAATATTAAAATGAGGTGATTGAGATGAGATGGAAAAAGCAACTGCTCACGCTGACTCCATACCAGCCTGGTAAATCAATTGATGAAGTGAAGAAGCAGTATCGCTTAAAAGACATTATTAAACTTGCTTCAAACGAAAATCCTTATGGATGTTCGGAGCGGGTTCTTGACACTTTGCAGCAGAATACTGGTTTTTTTGCATTTTATCCGGACGGGTACGCCACCAACTTGCGGGAAGCATTGGCCACCCACTTGGATGTTTTTCCTAATCAATTAATATTCGGAAATGGATCGGATGAAATCATCCGAATCATTTCCCGGTCTTTGCTTCATCCCGGATCAAACACAGTGATGGCAATACCAACCTTTTCGCAATATAAACATAACGCCGTTATTGAAGGTGCGGAGGTTCGTGAGATTCCGCTTAAAAATGGCAATCATGACCTTGATGAAATGCTTGCCGCGATTGACGGGCAGACAAATGCAGTCTGGCTCTGCAGCCCGAACAATCCGACCGGCACGTATATTCCCGAGGACCAATTAATTACTTTCCTGGATCAAGTACCGAAAGATGTTCTTGTCGTGCTGGATGAGGCTTATTTTGAATATGTGGTGGCAGATGATTACTATAATTCAGTCGAACTTTTAACACGCTATGAAAATCTGATTGTTCTCAGAACCTTCTCGAAAATTTACGGTCTTGCCAGCCTTCGCATTGGATACGGGATTGCTTCACAGGCGATTATTCGCGCGATAGAGCCGGCGCGCGAACCATTTAATATCAACCGCATTGCCCTTCTCGCTGCAGAGGCGGCGCTTGGCGACCAGGCATTTGTAAACGAATGCCGGCAAAAAAACCGGGAAGGTCTTGAGCAGTTTTATCGTTACTGTGACGAAAATAATCTTGACTATTATCCTTCTCAGGGAAACTTTATTTTAATCGACCTTCAAGTAGACGGAAATGAAGTGTTTCAGTTTTTGCTGGAAAAGGGCTTCATCGTTCGTTCAGGACCGGCGCTTGGCTTTCCAACTGCGATCAGAATTACGGTTGGATCCCGCGAGCAAAATGAAAAATTGCTCGAAGCCATTTCCGAATTTTTAGCTGCCAAAGCAGCCCTGTCATAAAATTTCCAAGTAGGACGTGATTGTTTGAAAGGCCGCGTTTTTATCATTGGGCTGGGCTTAATCGGAGGCTCACTCGCGCTTTGTATAAAAGACAAGCACCGTGAAGCAACGGTTATCGGCTTCGACATTTATCCGGAACAAAGCAAGCTTGCCAAAATGCTCGGTGTGATCGACGAGGCGGCAGAAACGATTGAAGAGGGTGCGGTCGGGGCGGACCTTATCCTGATTGCAACACCGGTTACAGAAGCAGAGCGCATCATCGATTCCCTGTCACAAATCAACTTGAATAAAGATGTCATCATTTCCGATGCCGGCAGCACCAAGGCAGAAATAATGAAAAAAGCAGAACGGTTAAAAGACAAAGGTATTACGTTTATCGGCGGTCATCCGATGGCAGGGTCACATAAAAGCGGGGTGGCAGCGGCAAGAAGCCTCCTGTTTGAAAATGCGTTTTATTTATTGACCCCTGGCAAGGAGACGCCGGCAGAGGATGTTGAGAAGCTTAAGCGGTGGCTGGCAGGGACGCGGGCAAAATTTCTGGTCATCGAGCCCCAGCAGCATGACTATCTGACCGGGGTCATCAGCCACTTCCCCCATATTATTGCTGCCTCTCTCGTCCATCAGGCAGACAGGACGAGAGATGAAGAAAATCTTGTGCCGAGGCTTGCCGCCGGGGGGTTTCGCGATATTACCCGGATTGCCTCCGGCAGTCCCCATATGTGGCGGGATATTTTGCTTCATAATAAAGAAGTGCTGCTAGAACTTCTGCACGAGTGGCAAGCGCAGATGGACAGAGTTGCACAAATGCTGAAAACAAGCGATAGTGAAGCGATCTATCAATTCTTTTTAAAGGCAAAAGAATTTCGCGATGAATTGCCGCAAAAGGAAAAAGGGGCGATTCCGGCGTTTTATGATTTATACGTCGATGTACCGGACTATCCCGGGGTTATTTCCGAGATTACCGGCTATTTGGCAGAAGAAAATATCAGCATTACCAATATAAGAATTCTTGAAACGAGAGAAGAGATTTATGGCGTCCTCGTGATCAGCTTTCAGACAGATGAAGACAGGCAAAGGGCCGAAGCCTGTATCCGCCATCAAACAAAGTATGAAACTTTTATAGGCTCTTAAGCATTGAAGGGAGCGCATTTCCAGTGAATATTTTGCAGCTGCATCCAAAAAGTAAAGGATTACGGGGGTCAATTACGGTTCCCGGAGATAAGTCGATTTCCCACCGCAGTGTTATGTTCGGTGCTATCGCGCATGGCACTACAACCGTGCAGCATTTTCTGCCCGGTGAAGATTGCTTGAGCACGATCAGCTGCTTTCGAAAGCTCGGGGTCACGATCGAGCAGGAAGGGGACCGCTTGCAGATCATCGGAAAAGGACTCGATGGATTGCGGGAACCGTCAGAGGTTCTCGACGTCGGCAATTCAGGTACGACAATCCGCCTCCTGCTTGGCATTTTGGCAGGCAGGCCGTTCCATACCACATTAGTGGGAGACAGTTCAATCGCTAAACGTCCGATGACAAGAGTAACAAAGCCGCTTGCTGCAATGGGTGCTTCGATTGACGGGAGGAATGAGGGGGAGTTCACGCCGTTGTCGATTAGAGGCGGACGCTTAACCGGCATCCAATACAAGTCGCCTGTCGCCAGCGCCCAGGTGAAATCTTCGATCTTGTTTGCCGGTTTGCAGGCAGAAGGAGAAACGAGCGTTATCGAACCGTCAAAAACAAGGGATCATACTGAACGAATGCTCAAGCAATTTGGCGGGAACGTTGAAATCGATGGTTTAACGGTTAAAGTAACAGGCGGGCAGCGGCTGAAGGCTGCGAACATTGTTGTGCCGGGCGATATATCGTCAGCCGCTTTTTTCCTTGTCGCGGCTGCGATCACCCCGAACAGTGAGCTGGTGCTGCACAATGTCGGCATCAATCCAACGAGAACAGGCATTCTTGATGTACTGGCTAACATGGGGGCTGACATCACGATTTTGCCGAAAGAAGAAGAAAATGCCGAACCTGTTGGCGATATTATCATTAAAACATCCGATTTAAAAGGCATTGAAATAGGTGGAGACTTGATTCCAAGGCTGATTGACGAAATTCCTGTCATCGCACTTTTGGCAACCCAGGCGAATGGAACAACGGTCATAAAGGATGCCCATGAATTGAAAGTAAAAGAAACGAATCGCATTGATACTGTTGTTAATGAATTGGCAAAGCTCGGCGCAAGAATTGAGGCAACCGAAGACGGCATGATTATTGCCGGGGGATCTTCTTTAACGGGCGGGAAAGTAAATAGCCATGGGGATCACCGGATCGGCATGATGCTTGCCATTGCCTCATTAATTTGCAGCGGTGAAGTCAATTTGGCTGGCAGCGAAGCGATAGCCGTCTCGTACCCGGCGTTTTTTGAAGACCTGGCGCGCGTAAACGTCCAATAAGCTGGCTCATTTAATAAAAAACCTTGCTGTCCGGCAAGGTTTTTTCCTTTTAAGCTATAGGAAAGTATAAACGTTTCTAAATATAGTTGGGCGTTTCGATGTCCAGCTCCAGCGCCTAGCCCCTCGAGTCGCTTCGGTCCTGCCAATGAAGTCAAAAAGCGACTTCACTGTCAGGCCCT
>NZ_PGUZ01000071.1 GCF_002860165.1 Bacillus sp. V3-13
TCCGCTCGTAAATCTCAAGTTCCGCTCGTAAATCTCAAGTTCCGCTCGTAAATCTCAAGTTCCGCTCGTAAATCTCAAATTCCGCTCGTAAATCTCAAGTTCCGCTCGTAAATCTCAAGTTCCGCTCGTAAATCCCAAGTTCCGCTCGTAAATCTCAAGTTCCGCTCGTAAATCTCAAATTCCGCTCGTAAATCTCAAGTTCCGCTCGTAAATCTCAAATTCCGCTCGTAAATCTCAAGTTCCGCTCGTAAATCTCGAGTTCCGCTCGTAAATCCCAAGTTCCGCTCGTAAATCTCAAATTCCGCTCGTAAATCTCAAGTTCCGCTCGTAAATCCCAAGTTCCGCTCGTAAATCTCAAATTCCGCTCGTAAATCTCAAGTTCCGCTCGTAAATCCCAAGTTCCGCTCGTAAATCTCAAGTTCCGCTCGTAAATCTCAAATTCCGCTCGAAAATCTCAAGTTCCGCTCGTAAATCCGGGCTAAAAAGAAAAATCAAGGGAATTAAGCAAAAGCCCGGGGAATCAAGCGAAAAATATGAGGATTTAAGCGAAAACCGGCATGATTTAAGCGAAACAAATCTTTAAAAGCAATAGGCCCTTGCTTTAGAAAAAAACTCAAAATACGAAGTTTACAAGCCTTCATACTTTGAGTCTTTGCTTTTATTCATTCACCAGAGTAGAACCAATCAATTCATTATAAAATGTCGCGTTAGCAGCTGAGATATAAGGGCTAAGCCACAAAAAACCGATCCCCAATGAAAGCACAGCGAGAATTCCCCATCCGATGAAGCTCAGGTTCATCAAGAAATATTTCCACTTGTAGCCTTTCATTCGCCGTCTGCTTTCGGTGATAGCTTCCAGGACGGTGTATTCCGGGTGATCTTTCAGCAGGAAAAATGTTTGCGAATAAGCGATAGCTTTTATAATGCCAGGAATAATCAATAATAAAGACCATAACAAGATAAAAATAAATACCAGTATAGAAGCTCCGATTATCTTAAGAGAAGTTTTCCCGTTCTTATAAATCGCAAATACGTGAGAAATTTTCGCATCTTCTGATCTTGATAGATTAAGATAAAACCAGGTAGATGCGATCGTGGGCGGAAGCAAAACTATCGTAATGATGATATTGACGATGTCAGCTGCCGGAGGTGTTTGTTCCTGCCAGAGCCAATTTGTAAAGCCGCCGCTTAAAATGATTTCAACAACCGATGAAGCAAGCGAATTGACCAGAAATAACAAAAAGGTCAGCAAAACGGCTAATCCCCATTTGCCCTGTAAAGATTTTAAGGCCGATTTCTTAATTTCAGAAATGGTCATATTCATTCGTTCGTTTATCCTCCTTTTGAACTAAGAATATACTATTATCCACTCTTCTCGATACAGGGAATGTCAGGAAACAGTTGTTTATGTTACATGTTATCAAGCAAAGAAATTTTATCCCCTGTGTTAATTTCTCCTGGCTTCAATACAGAGGCATAGACGCCAAAATAATTATTTCTTTTTTGGACGACTGTTTTTAGCAAAGTCAGATCCAGCGTAGCATGATCAGGGTCCATGGCAATGATCGTGCATCGTTCGCAATGCCTCTTTATTTCAAGTTCCGCCTGCCCCATTAACATACGCTTTCCAAACCAGCTATCCTCAGTAAAAGGAATTTTTTCATCGAGGGAGATCAGGATATTCGGGCGAAAACGCCGGTGATCGACTTTATCTCCCCATAATTCTTCAAGTTTTGCAAGAGATGCATCCGTTGTGAGTAATAGATGCTCCTCTTCAATTGCCCCAAGTGGAACATGATCAGGTGGATACTGGATCGGCAAAATCGTTTTGTTTGATAACATTTCAAGCTCTTTTTGGAGTTCCATATCTCCCCACTCATATGTATGGCCAAAAGGAGATTTAATTTTAATAGCTGGGAACTCTGTTAAACTTTCAGACCCGGTAAATTCAGCATGATACCTGAGCATGGCCGGCAGCTGGGTTGCGGTTAGAAACTTTCCCGGCCTTGTTTCATCCAGAAAAGCATGGCTGCGGTCCCCATATAGACCGTATGATTGAATCGTAGTTTTTTCAACCTTCTCGCCCCGAAAGGATTTGACAGGATGGCGGATAATCTCCTTGATTTCTCCAATGACCATATTTACCCCTCCTTCTACATTTAATTTTGAACCTGCAGCATAAAAACCATTTTACGGAAAGTGTATTCGGGCAAACAGTTTTTTTTTAGTATACGAAAAATTCAAATGAAAGCAGGCCAAAGTCGGAAATAGGCCTGCTGGTTGTTATGTTGCTTTAATGCAACTGCGCATTGGAACCTTATTTCAGCAATTGTTTCATCTTTTTTGCCGTAAAACTATTCATCCGCAGCCAATCCAAGTCCGGATCTGAGCTGGCGAGATTTCTGAAGTAGTCATTTCCCATGTTTTTCACTGCAAATTTCAGATGCCCGAATGCTTCCAGGGCATCATAGCCAAGGACGGATAAGTAACATGCCTTATTATAGTGGGCCATTAAAAATCCTTCTTCCATCTCTAACAGTTCGTCAATAACCGCAAGTGCTTCGGCTGTTTTTCCCTGGCGGTGGCAAAGAACACTTACTTGATTGTAGCCCAGCAGGAATTGAGGTTGCAGTTGAATGGAGATCCTTGCGAATTCCTCTGCTTTTTCAAATTGCTCCAGCTTCTCATAGACCAGGCTGCTTTCATAATAAAACTCATAATCCTTTGAATCTGCTTTAAGCGCTTTTTCGAGATGGAATTCAGCCTTATGAAGAAGGTTCAGATCGTTATACAGCTTGCCTAAAAAATAATGGGCAATGGCATTTCCAGGCTGTTCGTCCAGGCAGTCCTGCAACAGCTTTTCAGCTTTCTGAAGCTCATCGCCCTTGTCTGGAAATTCTTCCTCAATATGTTTATTCACAAGGAGCTGTGCATAATAAAGCGCCATATCGAAACTCCATTTTTTCGCGAGAAAACGGGCGGCCTCGGCCATTGATTTTTCCATTTGTCCCTGGGAGCTGTAATATTCATATAACCAAATAAGCGTCTTATCGTTATTCGTGTCGAGGGAATAACTGCCTTTATATAGTTCGATCATTTTTCTTTCAAACATTTTTATTTGTTTCATATGTTTTAGCTTATTTAACCAGGAAGAGTTTTTCAGCTCCAACAAATGTTGTTCGACTTCATATGCAGCATACATATACATCAAACTCTTCTCCTGATTGGTTACCTGAGCCCCGTCAAGTAAAACAGCAATGTTTGCGACGTTATTGCTTGCGACGCAGGCATAAATGAAATTCGTATATAAATCGCGGTATTCTACATCCCTGACAATAAGGTCAAGGAGAAGCGAAATGGCTTCATGATAATTTCCTTGCTTTAGCTTCAAAGTTGAATAACTGGCAAGCAGCGAAAAATGATCCGGTTCGATCGCCAAGGCCAGCGTCAAGTATTTTTCTTCAAGTTCTATTTTCTCCTGCGCGCCCGCACAATGAGCCAACGCATATAATCGCCATGCTTCCTCCACTTCGCCTTTCATAAATGTTAAGGTGCTGACCACTTTCTTAATTTTCCCGATTTGCCGGGATATGTCAGCAAGGTGAGACACATTGACCTCGTACGGGTTGTGCTTCAGCAACATGAACAGGTTGGCCTGTTCGGCTTCAATATCTTCCTTCCGATTGGCAATTTCCGCGAGCCGCGAATAGGCAGAAGCAAATGTTTTGTCTATTTCTATAATAGATTGATAGAAATTTTTCGCTTCAGCTAAGTGGTTTCTTTGCAGTGCCACCTCTCCAAGCCGATATAGCGGGAAGGTATGGTTCTCTATTTTTAATGCTGTTTTATAATATGTTACCGCGGTATCCAGCTGGTTAGCCCTTTCATACAGGCAGCCAATATAACAAATCAGATCAATATTATCCGCGTATTTAGTGTCCAGTTCCTTTTGTAAAAAGGCGCGGCCGCGCTGGTTAAAATCGGTGTATTCAATTAAACTCACATAAAGGTCCCAGCCTTCTTCGTGGTTATCACCTTCCAGGCTTAATCCTGCTTCAAGCCAATCCAAAGCAAGCTGTTGATGATCCTGATCCTCGTGAATCTGGAACAGCCATTTGCCGGCATTGATTAAAAAATAACTGTCGGCCGAAAATTTTTCTTTCTGTTCTTTTAAAAGTGCAATCGCTTCTTCCTGCTCGTTTAATTCATGCTTCACCTTTGCAAGCGCCAATGGCGGATAAGGTTCATCAGGATGATGCTGCATCGCTTCTTCATAGCATTTTTTTGCCTCTAAAAGGTTAGCTTGTTCTTCATAAAAGTCGCCTAAATGCATAAGCAGTGAATAATCGCCGCGAGCTTGGTCAAGGCCAGCTTTAACCTGCTTGATCGCCTCGTCCAGATCGTTGTAATGATAAGCGTGGATCGACGCGATTTCACGATAAGGGTGGGCAATTTCAGGAGCAAGCCGTTTTGCGACTGCAAATCCCCTTAACGCGTGCCGTAATTTATCCATCGCCCGGTCGCATCGTGCCC
Organism: Bacillus sp. V3-13; assembly: GCF_002860165.1. Taxonomy (GTDB): domain Bacteria; phylum Bacillota; class Bacilli; order Bacillales; family Cytobacillaceae; genus Bacillus_BJ. The sequence continues at coordinate 4,534 of NZ_PGUZ01000071.1, forward strand.
GCTCATACCAGGCAGGCGGCAGATGCTTAAAATCTTTGATGATTTGGGTAAACAGATCACGTGCTTGTGTATATTTTTCCTGGTCAAACAGAATTCTGCCATGATTGATGCGATTCCAATAGTCTTCACTATTGATATCCAGTGATATTTCGGAATACTTGAATGCAGTTTCGATGTCGCCATCGTATAAATGGCAAAGCGCCAGGTATGACCACGTATTATAATGGTCGGGTTCGTTGTTCAGCGCTTCGCGGAAATGTCCAATTGCCTCCGAATATTGATCATGATCGATTGCGATCCTGCCGAGGATATAGGAATACAAATGGGTGTCTTTCGATTTGACGCCTTCTAAAAGCTGTTTAGCTTCTTCGTATTTATTCACTTTAACGAAGGCATGGGCAGAAATCAGCTTAAAATAATCCGAATCCGGATGGATTTCGATCACTTTTTCAATACTGGAAGCAAGGAGATCAGTTTGCTCTTCCAAATGAAATACTTTAATCGCACAAGCGATCACATACACACAATCGCTGTTTGCTTTTACAAAATCATAAAACTCTTGTTTAATAGATGAATCTTCATTTTCCAATTTTTCAAGATAATCCAGCGCATCTTGCACAATCGCATGCTCATGTGGATCAAGCTGGTCGAGCTTTTTCTTTTCCTCTGCCGGGGCAATCGCAATTGATTGGTATTGATTGTTACAGTAATACTTTTCAAAATCCTCGAAGCTCACCGTTTGCATTTCGGTTGTATTTGGGTCCTGGATATAAAGGGCCTGAAGATTATCATCATAGCCCCGCAACAATTGCACATGGGCGCCATTGGGATAGTCGACACTGATGATGACGGACACTCCCTCATCTGTTAACTGTTTATAAATCGGGACACTCCCGAAAAAATAGCGGCAAGCCATCCCGATTGATTCGAGATATTGAACCGTTGCGAAAATACTTGAACCATTAATATCGTAAATATGCCGGGAAATCTCATCCTGGGTCCTGGTGATATTGTATCGCGATAAAAGCATTGAGACGGTAGCAGGAACACAATAGTTATATTTTTGCACGACAATTGAACTTGGAAAGTTGCGAATCAGCCCCGGTGAATTCGATTCGCATTTGCTGTATGGAGAATCATGAAAGACTGCCGGATGTTCTGTTACAAAACTTTTAAAGCTGGCAAAGTCACTATGCAGGTACAGATACTTTCCGCGTGAGTAATGAAAATAATGCTGGTACACATGATATGGAGACTTTTCATCTATTTCTTTAGCCGTTTCTAAAAAATCTTCCCACTTGTTGAGCTGCTTCAATTTATTCGCCTTTTCAAGGTAAAGCGGCAAAAAGAATGGAACCGCCCTTATTCCTTGTTCGATAATTTCCAGCGCTTCTGAGAATTTTCCTTGAACTGTGTACAGCGACTGCAACGTTAAATAACAAAATTGCGGCTTTTTATCTTCTTCCATCCCTTTAAGCAGGCATTCTTCAGCTTTATCCCATTCCCCCGCATGGAAATAGTAATAACCCCAGCGGTCATAAAACGATTCATCCGATAACTCTTCATGTTTGGCAAGATATTCTTTTGCTTCCCGAAAACGTTTCATATCAATCAACAAGTTTGTGATTGCATTATAGGCATACTTTAATGTCTTGTTATCTAATAAATCTCCTTCTTCAGCAATCAGCTGTTTGATGTTTTCTTCAGCTTCAACCACTTTTCGGTCTGCATCCATTTCATAGCTTTTAAAAATCCGCGTCAACGCAGTTGGTGTTTTTTTATGCTTATAACGAATCAGAAAATTGCTATAATGATTCATTAACCCGGCATCGAGTGCCCTGAGCAAGTAGATGATATCCTCATCCCTTACACTGTCAAGAATCTCTTTAATGCAGGCAATCGAGCGTCTTTCCTTCAGCTCTCCAACAATTTCTAAAACAATCGGCAGCGTCAGGTCAAATCGATTTTCGTTTACGAACGCTTTTAACTGATTCACTTGAGTACGAAAGTCTGTTTTTACAGTCATGAAATCTTCTCCAGTCATAATTTTTGGTTGGAAAATAATAAAGTTTAAAAATTCAAAAAATTATCACCGAACGAACCCGAAAGGAATGGTTTTAATATTTAATGATAAAGAGTTGGACGATTAGAACTACTTTATTTTATAAATTTTATGGTAATTCCGCAACGTGCGTATCCCTATTCGTTAATAAATCTCTAGATTATGTAAAACATGAAGGAATCACTACTCAATTCCTGCTTCCAGCAGCCAATGCATGTTCCCGTTAATATGAGTTCCAAACGGAAGATAGCCTTCTGTCATTTCGGTATGTTTTTTTAAATATTAATACTGTAGAGAATAATATTCTAGTTTTCATTTCTTCCTCCTTTCAATTTTGACCGGATCATTCTATCAATGTCTGTGGTATATACGTCGAACTATTTCTACTCAACATAATACGGGATCATTTCTAGTCTCAGATGTTAGACACATCTTAGTACGCCAATTAATTAATTTCCAATATCCAGATTTTTCTTATGTACATTTTTTATTATGATGCTTCAAAATCGGCTTCCAAAATAAAGCCCAATTGTTACAATTGATCCTAACAGAAAATAAATAGACATTAAAAAATAAGATTTATGTTTAAAAAGAAAGAAAGAAAATACTATACTCGAAAAACCGATAAATAAAAATGTAAAATAACTTGCTTTAGGTGGAAAAGGAATTACTGGTTCAAAAAGAGTTAAACAAGCGTAAAATATTAAAATTATTGTAAATGCAATCTTTATTTGCATGTCTTCCTCCTCGCTAAACTTAAGGGCAAATTTTTCTGAAACAAACCCATTTCAGGCGGTTATCGGTCGTGTAATTGTACATGATCGTGCCTTTCCTTATTTCCTTTTCAACCGTGTTGCCATTGGCATCATAGTAATACTTCTTGTCACCAGCTTCGACTAGCTCATTCAATTTATTATAACGGTATTTGGTGATTTTGCTGTCTTCTTTTTGTTTAATCCGGTTACCGCCGGCGGAATCATGATACATAAAAATCTGCTCTTATAGCATTACCCGTACCCTGTGTTGTATCTTAAAGCTATTATAAAAATGGCAAACTGGTTATTTCATAGCTAAGGTTCACTCACCATTACTGTTTTGTAATTTTGGGTCTTTCTAATGGATGCTGTAAAGGGGCTGTTCAATACTTTTAATATCACATCCAAATTTCTTTATCCCCGTTGAACCAGCACCTTACAATATCTGACCGCCATAATCGGCTTGTGTTCAGCACTACCACATAATCTATTTGGATAGACGAAAGGTGAGCCAACATCTCCTGTAAGCCCACCCTGTCAATATCCAATGCTTCCTCATTTAATTTAGCACCACTGATTCCTTCATCTCTAAAAATTTGTATCAAGTTCCATCCATTTTCTTCACAGTATGCTTTGATTTCATCTTCTTGATATTTCAAGCTGTATCCATCTTTTGCTTACCCATGAGTTGAGACACGTATATACCCGACAACGTTCAACTTCTCACCCTCCCGTTACATAAATTTTAATTTTTGTAACGCTTTTTAAACGAATAGCGAGTATTATACGACCTTCTCTTTAAAAAATACAACCCAAAAATTTATGGGTCACAGGCAATAAAGAACACCCTTTCACGTTACCCATTGTTTATCGCCGCGAGTTTTGTCATTCTCGTTAGTCTGTTGCCTATCCCATACATTTATAGTTCCTGCTTAAAAAATGTCATCTCGCCCAATTCTCGTTCTTGTCACCCTATCTTATTTTTAAAACCAAACTCCATGATGGTATAACCTTTATGAGCTCTCGATTTTCAAATGCTCAAATGTCTGCTTAGCAGCATATACTTTTTGATTCAAAATAGAATTGAATCTTACTTTAATTTAGAAATTATTATTTATATTGAAAATTATCCACTATGCATATACTATCCGCCCTTGGCATCCCACAAAAAAGAAAGGGGCTGTCCCAAAAGTGGTATTTCAGCCGAAACCTTTAAAAAAATAAAACCCAAGAATGCTGTTAAATCAACATTCCTGGGTTTTTAATTTGGGTGCATTTTACTCCAAAATGGACTTTTTAGACAGCCCCTTTAAGTTAAATTACAATAAAATAAGTCTAAAAACTAGGTCGTCAAAATCAATATCCCCAATTCCATTGCTACAACGGAAAATGAAAATACCTTCATCTTCTTGTTCAGCTATTATTCCTGCATTTCCAATCCAAGCATCAACTCTATCATCATTGTATTGCCATATATTCCATAAATTCAGTTGTCCTGTTTCTTTTTTAGGGAAGCATTTGAAGATAAAAGTTGATGGTGCAGTATCTACCCAAAAGACGGGTGAATTTAATTTTTGATTATTAACTTCAATATACCCTTTTCTCTTGTCCAGAGAAAATTCAATGCCTTGTCTATAATCATTTTTAGTTCTAATAAATTCAATTTTGACATCTTGACCTGTTTTGACCTCTAACCTATGTGACATTACTACTAGGCTACCGTTGATATTTATTGCCTCGCCCTTATTTTTAATAAACATTTCAGCTAGACTCATCGTTAATAAATCACTCCCTTAATAACCAGGTCTTCTAAATGGGTCTACTTTTGTATGGTCTTGTGGCCATCTTGGAACAAAATCTTTTCCGCCATCTCTTTTCGGAATAGGTTCATGACTCAATTCCATCGATTCCATTCCACCCTTATCTGGGTTATATCTTTGCGGTGCATTTCCTTTTTTCATTCTAGCTACATTTTCTGCGCCGTATTTTTTTACAGCGTCGGGTTTTGCAGCTTCGTTTTTTTACTGTGTTCCAAGCTGGTTCATTTCCTTTAGAAGTTGGCTTATATACATCGTCTCCAACTTTCCAACCTTTAGAAGCTTTAACCGTACCCTATGTTGTAATCTTAAAAAGCTAAAAATAAAAAAGTCAGCCATTTACTACCCTATTAAACTACTTCTTTCTCTTGCATTATCGGTAATTTATAGGCAGTTTTATGCTTCATCATTCCATAAATAATGTTCACAAGCCTTCTCATTATGCAAACCAATGCTTGTCCCTTTGTTTTGCCTTCTTTAAGCTTTCGTTGGTAATAACCATGGAACACTGGGTTACGAGGCATCTTACTCCTTTTTGCTACTTGCACTTGTTGGACTGCCAAGTTATAAAATATGGCGTGCAGCGCCCGATTGCCTTGTTTGCTCTTTTGTTCCTTACCTTTCCCTCCAGAGCCAAAGTAAACAGGCGCAATCCCCGCAAATCGTGCTAATTTGTTGGCATTGGGAAAGCGTCTTACATCCCCAATTTCAGCAATTAAAGCTGAAGCTGTTACAAGGTCAATCCCTGGCATGGAGTCTAGTTGAAAGTCTAGTAAGTTCATTAACTCTTTTAATTCTCTTTCTACCTTGCCTATTTCCTGCTTTCCAAATAAAATGTGGCGCACAATGCTTTCTACCAAAAAGTTTCGTGTTTCTTGATGTTCTTTGGTTGTATTCCCGTCCTCGTTCACTAATTTCAATATTTCATTCGCTTTTTTCACTGAACATGTATTGTTGCTTACTTCTAACAAAAAGGTGGTCAACTGTTTTACAATTACACCTTCTAAACAAGGTGGTGAAGGGTATCGTTCCCAAAATGCCAATGCTGTTTTTCCATCCACTTCTGAAAAAAACTTTTTATAGCTTGGATAATGGTGGCTTAATTGAATATGCAGTTGGTTTTTTAAAGCACCTTGTGCCTTCACTAATGCGTTTCTTCTAGTGACCAATTGTTGTATCGACCAGTATAAGTCATGTGGTTTAGCGTCTGGTAATTGGACGAGTTTGTTCACCAATATTCTTGCTACACATTCCGCATCCCAGCTATCACTTTTTTGTGTGGTCATATGGCTTTTTCGTTCAGCGTATGAAAGAGCTGGGTTTACTTCTTTTACAACCTGTCCATGGTCGGTTAAAAACTGTGCTAACGATCGTCCATAGCCACCTACATCTTCTAAACCAAATACAGGTGTCATTCCTTCTTCCATCAGTTTATCAATATCTAGTAAAAACGTGGAGAAGGCAGATGGTTTATTTTCAAATTTTATTTCCTTTAGCTTCTCTTGCCAACAATTAATGACCACTGCCACATGGTGTTGCTTATGCAAGTCTACTCCAACATACAAGTGTTTCTGTTTTTCGTGCATTTACTCATCCTCCTATTCAATTAAATGAAAATGCCGGCAACCTTAGTTCGAGCGTTCACCAACTGGTGCGCATTGGTACGAAAGCCTATCCATTTTCATCGTTTCATAATAACTTTAAGAAAATGAGTCCCTTTTTTAAGTAACCTTTTAAATTATTGCTTCATGTTTCCCATTTGCTTGTATTTGTCCATATTTATAGACCCCTTGATAAAAACTCTCTCTGTCTAGAATTCTTTTCACTTGTACTTTCGTAAATGCTTTACCTTGTGTTGTTTGATAACCTTCATCATTTAATGCTTCTGCCAACCTAGACAGTGACCATTTCCTATGTATCTGTTTAAGCTCAAACAACCGTTTTACTACTTCTGCATGACCGCTATGTATCATTAGTTCCTTTTCACCCTTTTGTTTCATATAGCCAAATGTTGCCCTTCCTCCTGCATAACCACCTTCCTTCGCTTTTTTGTTTCTCCCCTTCGTTAGTTTGAGGGCAATTTCAAGCCGTTGATATTGGTCTAATAACTCCATTAAGCCATTCACCAAAAAGTCGTTGGGGTCTTTCTTATGGATACTGTACATAGGTTGTTCAATACTTTTAATGTCACAACCATATTTCTTCAACTCTCGTTGAATCAGCAACTTCACAATATCCGACCTCCATAATCGGCTTGTGTTCAGTACTACCACATAATGTATTTGGACAGACGAAAGGTGAGCCAACATTTCCTGTAAGCCCACCCTGTCTATTTCAAATGCTTCTTCATTCAATTTGGCACCACTTATGCCTTCATCCCTAAAAATATGGATCAAGTTCAAGCCTTGTTCTTTACAGTATGCTTTAATTTCGTCTCCTTGATATTTCAAACTGTATCCATCTCTTGCTTGCCCTTGAGTTGAGACTCGTAAATACCCAACTACGTTCAACTTTTCACCCTCCCGTTACGAAAATTACAATTTGTGTAACGCTTTTTAAACGAATAGCGAGTATTATACGACCGTCTCCAGTAAAAATACAACCCAAAATTAATGAGCCAAAGAAAGTAAAAGAACACTCTTTCTCGTTACCCCATTGTTATCCCCACCAGCTTGTACGCTCTCGTTAGTTTGTTAGCCATTCCATACAATAACTACCCCTGCCATGTAAAATGTCATCTCGCCCATTTCTCTTTCTTATTCCGTTCCTCTAAGTATTAAAACGTTACTCCATGATGGTACAACCATCATGAGCTTTTGATTTTCAGAGAAAACATTGTTCATGTTGTCCACTTAATAAATCTTTATTTCTTTTCTTTTTCTATTGCCCTATGTAACTGTGTAGCTCATCCTTTATCATCACACGCTATGTCAGTATCGTATGGAAATATAAAACAAGTAGTAAGTGCTGTAAGTTTTATTAAAAATGTCAAAGCAAAAATTAATTATTTGCTTACTATCATCAAAAAACCTTGAAAGGCATTTAAGCCCACCAAGGTTTTCCAATTACTTCAATTTTTTATACTCTTGTGCCACAGCTAGTAACTTATCACCAAGTTTTGAATGTATATCCCAGGAATCTACTATTTGTCTAGTATAAGTCGGGTAATAATTTATTGGAGATAATACTCTCTTCATTTTAATTAATTCATTAGATATAGACTCTAGTTGCAATACCGAGGGTATCTCATTACTACCTATCAGCCCTTTTTTTCTAGCCTCAATTTCTTGAGATAAGTCCATTTGAACTTTATCTATTAAACCAATCACTTTATTTTGCTGTTTTTCTAAGGTTCGATTAATTTTGTTCTGTCCATTATCCACCATTGATTTGCTCCTCCTACATATTGTGATCCAAATTGATATTGTGGTGCAGCCCTTCCAGTTATCATTTGAGTTCCAGATGGTACTTGCCACTGTTTTATTCCAGTCATCCCATTCCAATCAGGAGGTAAAGCAAGATTATTACGATTAGTTAGAGGACCAAAGGCTTCAAACAAATATGAGCCTTGTGGATATGCTTTCATACCATTATCGTGGAATCTTAAACCAAAAGTATTATCCCCTGCTGTTTCCATCTTTATTGTACCAACATCAAAGGATTCAAGTATTTCTTTCCTTTTATTTCTAGAAATCCCCTGCGATTTTAAATATTCAGATGCTTCTTTAACTCCCTGGTATGGGTTAGGTAAAGCTTCACCCGTACCCTTAGCAAAGAATTGCAAGTCCAATTTCAAACCATTATTCCCTATACCCTCAGGCCTCAAATTAACTCCGATATTATCTCCAGCCATCGGAGCCTGTTTTGCAACCTTGCCCACTTTGGTCACATTTGAAAGGCCTTTTGTTCCTACAAGGACTGATGCTATTTCAAACGTGGCTCTTCCAGCCACCCTGGATCCGGAACTTTCATCTATATACTTCCTGGCATCTGAAACAATAGTTTTCGCAACATTATACTTATATTTGATAAGT
>NZ_PGUZ01000072.1 GCF_002860165.1 Bacillus sp. V3-13
CATAATAAGTTTCATTCCTTTCGCTGTGCTCAAGGCACAAAAATTTAATGAAAGTACTCTCTAACCCTGCTAATGGTTGCTATAATGTATTTGGATAAGCAGATACACTACAGAGCACGGGGAGGTGAGTGGTGCAGTTTCATACTGCCCGCATAATAAGATGTGCCGTTTGCCATTTTCAAGTACAAATAAGTGTGCCATCGAGCACGTAAACTAATCCTTGTATAAACAATTCCCGTTTATTATGTGGCAAACAGTCAATGTCTGCTTTATCCACTATAAATTTTAGTGGGGATGTGTTTATGCTCAAAATTGTTTACCCTATTTGCTGTGGAATTGATGTCCACAAAAAGTTTGTTATTGCAACGGTAGGTACGACGAACCAATCGGGGGTTACCGAGTACCAAACGAAGCGATTTTCAACTTTTACGGAGGATTTGCACCATCTTCTAGATTGGCTGAAATCCCAATCTTGCAACCATGTCTGTATGGAGTCTACAGGCAAGTATTGGCACCCTGTGTTTAATATTTTGGAGCACGACTGTGAGGTTGTCGTTGCTAACCCAAAATATGTGAAGGGTATTCGCGGCAAGAAAACCGATAAAAAAGATTCGATTTGGCTTTGCGACCTACACAAACACGGCTTGGTTCCCGGCAGTTTTATACCACCTCTGCCCATTCGTCAAATTCGAGATTTAATGCGGTACCGGTTTAAACTCATCAACTTTAAGTCGAGCGAGAAAAACCGTGTTCAAAACTCTCTTACCGTTTCCAACATTATGATTTCCAGTGTCGTTTCGGATACTTTCGGTGTAAGTTCTATGCGAATTATTCATCATATTCTTGATCACCCTGATGATACGGATTTCGATGTTTCATCGATGTTACACGGAAAGATGAAAAACAAAACAGACACCATTGTAAAATCCATTCATGGGAATTTGACCAAGCCACAAGCCGATAAGATGCGCGTGTGCCTTGACCATATTGACAGCATTGAGAAGCACATCGCCGATATTGAATCCGTTGTTTTAAAATTAGTTCAGCCCTACTTGCCGCAAATCGAATTGATTTTATCCTTGCCAGGTATTAAAGATATCTTTACGGCTATTGCTATTCTTGGGGAAATCGGCATGGATATGTCTGTGTTTCTTTCCGATAAACATCTATGTTCCTGGGCGGGGCTTACACCGCAAAACAATGAAAGTGCCGGAAAGAAAAAATCGGTCCGTGTTTCGCGAGCTGGCCTTTACATCAAGCCTTTGTTGGTCCAATGTGCAAATGCTGTCATTAAAAGTAAAGAGTGTCCTTACTTCAAAATCCGTTATGATCAAATTAAGAAACGTCGAGGTCACAAAAAAGCGATTATTGCGATTGCCCATAAGCTACTCATTTGTATTTACCATATGCTTGATAAAAATGAGCCATTTAATGATGAGTTATACAATATGGACTCCAAACCAACACCTACTTATGCACCTCAGATCACGGAGGATATGGCTATACGATATCTGGAAAACTTAGGTTACCAGATCCCCGATAAGCGTGTACACGCTTGATATTTTTACTTTAATACATTTTTTTCCAAGTCCACTTTTGCAGTAGGCTTATTTTGTTATGCGCACTTTTTACTTATGACATATTTCTGGGTTCTTTCAAACTA
>NZ_PGUZ01000073.1 GCF_002860165.1 Bacillus sp. V3-13
GTAATTTTTGAAGATTGTTAGTATTTCAAATCATCTGATTTAATTAGTGCAACGCTAGTGATTATTGATATATTAAATTAGAAGTATACTGTGATTTTGAACCCGAATTGATAAAAGGTCGAAAAGAAGCAAAGAAAATTACTAGGCTGTACAACTTAACCACTGATGATGATGATGAGGAACAGAGAAATCTGTTATTAGACCAATTATTTCAATCACGTGGTAAGAATACGATAATTGAGCCTAATTTCCGTGTTGAATTTGGCTTTAATATCAATGTAGGCAATAATTTTTTTGCCAATTATGACGCAATCATTTTGGATTGTGCAAAAGTTACGATTGGGAATGACGTTTTATTTGGACCAAGAGTTAAAATTTATACAGCTAATCATGTTACAGAGCCCAAAGCCAGAGCAAAAGGTGATGTATATGCCTTGCCAGTTACAATCGGTAATAAAGTTTGGTTAGGAGCAAACGTGATTGTTAACCCTGGTATAACTATTGGTGAAAATAGCATCATCGGGTCAGGAAGTGTAGTTACGAAAGATATTCCTCCTAATGTTATTGCTGTTGGTACTCCCTGCAAGGTAATTAAAAATATCTAGGTTGATAAAGTGGTTTGTGAATTTGCCACTGTTCTTCTTAAACTAAAGCTGGATTACTTAATCGAAGGGAGGAAATTAGGTGTGAGTGATAATGAGAAAATCTATTATGAACGAGGTACAGAGGAACTAAAAATGAAAAATATACGTGCTCATAAACTTGTTCAAGAATATAACAATAGTGACATTGAAGATTCCATAAAGAAAGAGGGAATTATTAAGGAGTTGTTTGGAAGTGTAGGCGTAAGTCCGAGTATTGAACACAATTTCCATTGCGACTTGGGTTACAATATTCACGTTGGCGATAAATTCTATGCTGGATATAACTGTACTATTTTAGATATGGCAGAAGTCAGGGTGGGTCACAACTGTATGATAGGTCCTAATGTGGGGATATACACTGCTGGTCATTCAATCGAACCCAAAGATAGGAATAAGAGTGGATATGGAGTACCAATTGTAATTGGTAACGATGTATGGATTGGTGGAAGTAGCGTAATCTTGGCTGGAGTCACTATCGGTGATAATTCAATTGTTGCTGCTGGTTCTGTTGTTACAAAAGATGTTCCTGCTAATACAATAGTGGCTGGAAATCCAGCAAAAATACTAAAAAGTATTTAATTTGCCAATTGTTTCTTCTTCTACCGGGTGCTTTAATGAAAAAACAAATAAAAAATGTTAAAGAGGCTTGGAGATTACTCCAAGCTCTATTGCCGTTGCTAATTGGAGTGTAAAACCATAGTTGATTTGCGTGTGATTTAGTCTGTTAATTAACTTGCGTTTTTCTGTTTTGCACCTCATAACGGAACCCGTTACGATTTTACCCTCCTTCTTTTTTATATGAACTTAAATATGCATTTTTTTATGCAGTTTATTCCATTTATCACAGGGGAAAACTTTAAAGAACACAAATCTTATTTAAGGGGATGTTATGATGAGTTTAACCCATGAACAATGTATTAAAGCCTGTCTCGAATGTATGGAAGCCTGCAATGTTTGTTTTGATGCTTGTTTAAAGGAGACAGACGTAAAGATGATGGCAGACTGCATCCGCCTCGACCGGGAATGCGCCGATATTTGTGCGTTTGCGGCACAAGCGATGCAATCAAATAGTCCGTTTGCCAAACAAATTTGCCAGTTATGCGCCGACATTTGCGAGGCGTGCGGAAATGAGTGCAAAAAGCATGATCATGACCACTGCCAAAAATGTGCCGAAGCTTGTTACAAATGTGCGGAAGAGTGTCGGAAAATGGCCTCATAAGCGCCCATACAAAAGCCTGCTCACCAAATGGTGGACAGGCTTTTCCATTGGCTTTCTCCTAAAATGTAATATAACTCATTGCTGTCACCAATTATCCATAAAAAAAGCACAGTTTCTGCACAGTATTTTATTATTTTTAGGAAAGTTAACTTAAGGCGGTGAAAGAGTGTTGAGGTTGGGACTCATTTTTTTATTAAATGCGATGGTTTTATTGTTATTTCCTATTTCTTTTACATTGGCAGATGCAGGACATATGGATGAAAATAGTATTACAGAGGATACCGAAGTGTTCAGAAATGGCGTACAAGCTCCTCAAGGCGAACATCCGGAGCATTCCAATCAGAACTTACATGAACAGCATAATGGAAATGCAGATCATGAAGCGGAGCATACGGATCCGGCGGATGACTCCGGTGAAACTGTACATAGTGAAGAAGGAACGCATGGGCATGCGGACGAAACAGTGATTGAAACTCCACCAAATTATAAGGTGTTAGGAACTTTTGGAGCGATCAATTTTTCGTTTCTAATTGCAGGCTTGTGGAATAAAAGACTGAGAAAGAAGGTTCAGCCGCATGTCGATGCCCGAAAAAAAGCTTAATTCATCCAAGCAGCCTTTTAACCTTTTAGATGTTCCGGTGATTAAAGTATTTATGAAGAGCAAATGGTACCCCGGTATCTTTCAATGGACGGCCTTTATTGTTTTTTCGGTGATCGTATTCCAATTGGTTGCAGGTACTGTCAGCCCGCATAGCAATTTTGGTACATCGATGACATGGGTGCTGTGGTGGCCGATTGTGCCTGTCCTGTTTATTGTCGCGGGCCGGTTTTGGTGTGCGGTTTGTCCATTCGGCAAGCTGAGCGATCTTGTCAGGAAGCTTGCGGGCAGCGAAAAGCCGATGCCGAAGTTTTTAAAAAAGTATGGAATCTGGCTAATTGACCTGTTTTTTATAATGATTACATGGAGCGACCATGTCTGGGGGATCGTTGAATCGCCTAGAGGGTCGGGGTACTTGCTGCTGATTCTTGTCACCATGGTTGTCATCACTTCGGTTTTATATGAGAGAAGGACATTTTGTAAAACGCTTTGCTTCCTGGGCGGATTAGCCGGAAACTATTCCCGCGCAGGGATGCTGCAATTAAGGGGGACACCGGAAATTTGCCGGACATGCAAATCGCAATCATGTTATAAAGGCAATGAAAAAGTGGAAGGCTGCCCGATGTTCCAGTATGTGCGGACGATGGATTCGAGCGCAGATTGCAACCTCTGTGCAAACTGCGTCAAATCATGCCCGAACAATTCGATAAAAATTACAATGAGAGTCCCGACCAAGGAATTATGGGGAATAAAAAATCCCAAGCTGGAACATGCCTCACTGGCAGCCGTTATTATGGGAATCGTATTTGTACAAAATATTACGATGCTTACAATCTGGGAAGATATTTTACGGGTGATTGGCATTTTTACAAACACAACCAATTACACAGTTAACTTTACTGTTGCTTATGTGATTTCGATGGTGCTTCCGATTCTGTTGTTGTTGGGGACAGCGAAGCTTGCTGCATTGAAGGGAAACGCGACAAAGGTAAAAGAAAATTTTGTGAAGTTTGGTTATGCGATTATTCCTTTGGACCTTGCCGGCCATTTAGGCCACAATCTTTTTCATATTCTAACTGAAGGAAAAGCAATCTGGTTTAACTCGGCAGCCCTATTTGGAATCAAAATGGGCGGTGGTTTAAGCCTTGCATCTGTCTCCACTGTTCAATTGATCCAATATGCGATCATTTTGCTTGGTTTTGCAGGGTCTGGCTATACGGTTTATCGAATCGGCAATAAAGGGACTTTTAAGCAATTGGCGCCTTATTATGGATTGATGCTTGTTCTGACAGTAGCAAATCTTTACATGTTTTCATTGCCAATGGCACACCGGGTAGGATAATAGCAAAAGGAGACACACAATAATGAAAATTAAAATACTGGCAGGGTTAATCGCAACAGGAGCAATACTTATATCAGGCTGCAGCAATGAAACTGGTAATGGCGAGGAGAAAACTCTTAAAAGCGGGCATCAAGTGGAGCATATCCACGGCCTTGCCTATACAGAAAATAATTCGATCTATGTGGCCTCACATGAGGGAATGATTATGACTAAAAATGAGGGCAAAGATTGGGTAACAGCCGGAAACACGGATTTTGATTTTATGGGCTTTCATGTCCAATCAGACGGCACGATGCTGACGAGCGGACATCCGGGCGCTAAATCTGACCTCCCCAATCCGCTTGGAGTTTTGGAAAGCACTAATAACGGAAAAAAATGGGAAACTAAAGCTTTGCTAGGAAAAGTAGATTTTCATATTCTCTCTTCAAATTATCATAACCCCGAAATGATTTACGGGGTAAACCAGATGGATAGCGGGGACTATAAGGCAGGTATTTATAAGAGCACGGACCGGGGAGAAAATTGGGAAAGGCTGAAATCCACAGGCCTGCCTGATGACTTGCATGGCATGTATACACTGCTTTCCCTGCCGGATGATGAAAATGTATTGATAGCCGGTACAAACGAAGGAGTTTTTCGATCTGAAGATGGCGGCAAGACATGGAAGCCCGCTGAACAAAGCCGGTTGATTACTGCGATCAGCGTCATCCCTGATTCATCAGAGCTGATCAGCTATTCAATAACAGAAGCGGAAGCAGGTATCATGAAGAGCAAGGATAACGGACAAACCTGGGAGAAGATCGGGTTGGATCTCGGAAAAGATGCCGTCTCCTATTTCGCTATCCATCCAAAGGAGCCAGCTAAAATAGCGGTCGTCACATTTGAAAACAATCTTCTTGTGTCAGAAGACGGAGGAGAAAATTGGACTACCTTAATGAAAAAAGGCGAATTGCAAAATTGATTTGGAGCTAAGCAGGAAAGCATTAGAGGAGCGTTCTTCTAATGCTTTTTCTTGAGCAAAAAAGGATTGGCAAAAGCCAATCCAAAAAATAAAATAACCCCTGCTTATAAGTTGTTCATCATGCTGTTATTGTCATTCATCATATTATCCGTTTTTTTCTCTTTCATTGTTCCTCCATTGCCATGGCAGGAATCGTACATATCTTTCAAATCCTTTTCAGATAAATCAGGGTGCATTTCCTCCATTTGCGGTTTCATCTGCCCAAAGTTTATTTTTCCTTCGGCATCATTGTTTGCTTGTGCAAAAGCATACGTTCCTGCACCGAAAATAAATGCCGCACTTAAAATCCCAATCGCTAATTTTTTCATTTTAGCATCTCCTTTCTTGATCCAAGAATACCTTAGACAAATGGAGAATTTATCGAGAAGTTGTGAAAGTTCTATGTGAAATAATGATGAAAGCAGCGATATATGGGTTAGTCAGGTGCAATTCAAGCAGGAAGTCATCCATTTCCTATTCTTTCCCGGACCACTTGTATCCGACACCCCAGACCGTAATTAAGTAATTATCGGCGGGAAAACCGGCTTTGCGAAGTTTTTCCCGTAAATTTCTTACATGGGAGTCGATTGTCCTATCTTCGGTTGCGACACCGTAACCCCAAATGGAAGTAATTAAATGTTCCCGGGTAAATACCTTGTTTTGGTTGCTCAAAAACAGACTCATCATTGCAAATTCTTTCGGTGTCAGCGCGATCTCAACATTGTGATATTTAAGCTCAAAAGAGTCGTGATCCAACAAAAGACCCTGAAATGAAACCCTTCCGGTTTCGCTCTTTTTTCTCCTTAATACCGCTTCAATTCTTGCCATCAGCTCTTCCTCATCAAACGGTTTGGCAATATAATCATCCGCTCCAATGTTTAAACCTTTCACAATATCGGTTTTTTCACTTCTGGCAGTAAGCATAATAATCGGGATATCCCAGTGCTTTCGAATTTCCCGGCAAGCTTCCCAACCGTCGATTTCAGGCATCATCAAATCGAGGAGGATCAGATCTGCCGGATTAGATTCTAAATACTCAATTGCATCCAGCGCTGACCCGACTTTAATACAATGGTATCCCCGCGGGGAAATATATAAGGATAACAAATCGAGCATCATTGGCTCATCATCTACTAGTAAAATGGTTTTCATCGCAGTTCGGCTCCCTTAAATATTAACTCGAATTCTGTACCTTCATTTTCAATGCTTTTAACGGTAATTGTACCGCCGTGAGCATGAACCAGCTCTTTAACAATCGCAAGGCCGAGGCCTGATCCTCCCAGAGCTCTCGTTCGCGCTTTGTCTACCCGATAAAAGCGGTTAAAAATGTATGGTATATCATCTTTAGGTATTCCTTTGCCGCTGTCTTTAATTATGATATGGACTGCTTCTTTCTTTTTTCTTACCGTAACAATCGTTTTCGCCCCTGAAGGAGAGTACTTAATCGAATTATCCAGTAAATTAAAAACAATTTGCTCAAGTCTTGATGGATCGGCCTCCAGAAACAAATCAGAAGGGCACTTCACTATCAAACTCATATTTTTCTCCCGGAATGCAGGGGAAAATTTCTTTTCAACTTTTTTAAAAAAATCGTTCAATTCAATGGTCCTTTTTTGAATAACAAATGAATTCTTGTCGATTTTCGCAAGTTCAAATAAATCCTTAATTAATGCTGAAAGCCGGTTCGTCTCTTCAAGAATAATCTGTAAATATTTTTCCCGTTCTTCCCCCGATAGGTTTCGCTTATGGACAATGTCTGCATATCCTTTTATATATGTTAAAGGGGTCCTGAGCTCATGCGAAATGCTTGCCAAAAAATCATTGCGCTCTTGTGTTAAATAATTTAGGTCAGTTGCCAGCAACTCAATCGATTGTGCCAGATCCCCGAGTTCGTCGTTTCCTGTTTTGGGCAGAGTCACAGAGAAGTCGCCTTGACTTATTTGCGAAGTCGCTTCTTTCATTTTAATCAGCGGTTTAGTGAGCGCTTTTGAAAGAAAGACAATGATTATAAAAGTTAGGGAAACCGCTATTAAACCTGCCAATAAAAAGTGTTCATTCAGACGTTCAATTAACGAATGCACAGATTCTGTATTTTGAAACATAAACACATTTCCGACAATCTGCCCATCGACTTCGACGGGACTGACGGTCGCAATGAAAGGCTCATCCTGCCAGTTATCTTCTACAACTCGTCCTTTGCGCGAAATATTAGAAGGTGGTGATTTTAAATATTTAGTTAACGGCTGGGTTTGGGCTGAAGAGTCAAGAATTTCCCCAGCTGTATTCGTGATGACTACATCCGTATCCGCTTCAGATTCCATCAAAGTAACATGCGATATGGTTTGTGAGTCGAAATGTTTTTCAAGAATGGCTCTGTGTGAGTTCCCCCTTGCCTGTAATGAAAGTAGCTCCTCTTCTATGCGTGAATCGACAATCGCCGAATGCAAAAAGAAAAACATAAATGTTTCAAGGCCAAAGATGATCAGGAAAAATACTGTTCCAAGTTTGATCGAAAGCTTATTCATTGTGGTTCACCTATTTTTTATTATAGTTTATAAATTTCGAGATTTTGTGCAGAATAATCTCATTCATTTTAGAATGAAAGAAGTTGTCTGTATACATATTTAGAACCATTTTTCAGTAAGCTGCAAGCTCACTGCACAATTTCTGCAAAAACTTGCTGTATCTTTTTACTGTAGTCATAGTAACGAAAGGAGTTTCAAAATGAAAAAGCTTATGGCAATATGTTTAGTTGCCTTATTAGCGATTGGCTTGGTCGCATGTACGAATGATAATAGCAACAATCAAAATGAAAACAAGGATCAATCGGAAAATATGGATGGAATGGATCATGGTGACATGAACCATGAAGAAGGCAGTGGGACTTCTAATAGTTCTTCGGATGTTACCAGCACAAAAAACGTAACGAGACTTGATGCAGCAAATTTAGTAGATGCTGCGGTTAAAGTTTCAAATACAGTGTGGCCGGCGACTCATGATGAAAACAAGCCTGGTGCGGTCATACTCGCCCCAACCGATAACTGGCAAATTTCACTTGCGGCGACAACGTTAATCCATCATCCAAACAACGGGCCAGTCTTGTTTTATGAGGACGATGAAATCCCGGAGGCAACTTTAGCTGAGCTGGAGCGCCTTGCTCCGACGGGGAATGTCGATGGCACAGAGGTAATGGTAGTGGGAAATCCAAGCAAAAAAGTGTTGGATCAGCTTGATGATTTTTCCGTTGAACAAATTAAAGGTGATGATCCGGCGGAGTTTGCCAAAGCAGCCGACCAAAAATATGCTGATGTATCCGGAGGACTTCCGCAAGGTTTGATTATTGTGTCATCTGAAGAGGAGGCAAAACTATTTTCTCTTATTGCCGGAAACTGGATTGCCCACATGCCGGAGCCTGTACTGTATGTGACAAAAGACGGGATTCCCGATGCGACCAGGGAAGCGCTGGAGCTTAGGAATAATAATGCCAATATTTATGTGCTCGGACCGGAATCCGCGATTTCAAATGACATTTTCAATGACTTGAATGAATATGGGAATGTTACTAGGATTGAAGGAGAAACTCCGGCTGCTGCTTCAATCGCTTTTGCGAGATTTAAAGATGAGAATACGGGATTTGGCTGGGGTCTTACAGAACCGGGTCATGGACTAGGCTTCGTCTCAACAAAAAGCGCCGACTATGCAATTGCCGGGGCACCGTTTGCCCATCTTGGCAAGCATGCCCCAATGATCTGGCTTGAAGATGGTGAATTAACTGAGGAGACTCATGAATTCCTCGGCCAATTACAACCGAAATTTACCGACGATCCAACAGTCGGGCCATACAATCATGCATTTATTATCGGCTCTGGAAAAGAAGTGACCATGGAAAACCAGGGCATGATTGATATGATGCTGGAAATTGTATCTGCCGATGGCGGAGGACATGGAGGACATTAATATTTACGAGAAAGAGCTTTCGAAAAAAGCCCTTTTTGCATGCGCTTTGTAGATTTATCAGAAATACAGAACAGAAGCTGCAGTGAAATTTGATTGGTAAAACAGCAATAATGCTCGTAACTTAAGATTTGCGAGCGGAACCCGAGATTTACGAGCGGAACCCGGAATTTACGAGCGGAACTCCGGATTTACGAGCGGAACCCGAGATTTGCGAGCGGAACCCGAGATTTACGAGCGGAATTCGAGATTTACGAGCGGAATTCGAGATTTACGAGCGGAATTCGAGATTTACGAGCGGAATTCGAGATTTACGAGCGGAACTCCGGATTTACGAGCGGAATTCGAGATTTACGAGCGGAACCCGAGATTTACGAGCGGAACCCGAGATTTACGAGCGGAACCCGGAATTTACGAGCGGAACTCCGGATTTACGAGCGGAATTCGAGATTTACGAGCGGAATTCGAGATTTACGAGCGGAACTCCGGATTTACGAGCGGAATTCGAGATTTACGAGCGGAACCCGGAATTTACGAGCGGAACTCCGGATTTACGAGCGGAATTCGAGATTTACGAGCGGAACTACAGGTTTATGAGCAAACATAAGAATTTACGATTGCAATTCAAGCGTCACTAAAGTAAAGTAAATGCCGCTCAAGCTTTTTTCTTTCGGCAAATAAAGGAAATTCAGCAAAGATGTCGAAAACATAATAGTGGTTTTTTGCCATCAACTGAATATGAGGGGGAAATGCGCATGAAATTTCAGGAATATACATATGTGAGGCCTAATCTTGACGAGGCAAAGGAAAAATTCCAAGCAGCGCTCGATAAGTTCAAAAATGCTGGCTCTGCCGCATCGCAAAATGATGCGTTGAAAGTAATCAATGATATCCGCAATGATCTCGGAACGATGTCCAACCTTGTTTATATTCGCCATTCGATTGATACGAACGATGAGTTTTATAAGGCGGAACAGGATTATATGGACGAAATTCAGCCTGAACTGGAAGGGCTTGTCACGGAATATTATAAAGCGCTTTTGGATTCACCATTCCGGGCAGAATTGGAGCAAAAATGGGGCAGCCAGCTTTTTGCATTGGCGGAAGCACAGCTGAAAACGTTTAGCCCGGAAATTGTGCCGCTTCTGCAAAAAGAAAATAAGCTCTCAAGCGAGTACACGAAATTAATCGCCTCTGCGAAAATCCCGTTTGAAGGCGAAGAGCTGACATTGGCTCAATTGGAGCCTTATACTGAATCTGTTGATCGCGGAATGCGAAAAAAGGCGAGCGAAGCCAGATTTGGGTTTATGGCTGAAAATGAAGGTGAGCTCGATCGAATTTATGATGAGCTTGTCCAGGTCCGGACCGAAATTGCACAAAGACTAGGCTATAAAAATTTTGTCGAGCTTGCCTATTACCGGATGTACCGTACCGATTACAATGCTGATATGGTCGCAAAGTTCCGCAAGCAGGTAGAAGAGTTTATTGTGCCGATTGCGACAAAACTGAAGCAGCGTCAACAGGAACGGATTGGCGTAGAAAAGCTCAAATATTATGATGAAGGCTTTAATTTTAAAACCGGCAATGCCAAGCCAAAGGGAGATCCGGACTGGATCATCGATAACGGTAAAAAAATGTATGATGAGCTTTCAAAGGAAACAGGAGAATTTTTCCGGTATATGATTGAAAACGATTTGATGGACCTTGTCGCGAAAAAAGGGAAAGCGGGCGGGGGCTATTGCACATACATTGAAAACTACAAATCTCCGTTTATTTTCTCCAATTTTAACGGGACATCCGGGGATATTGATGTATTAACACACGAAGCAGGACACGCTTTCCAGGTGTATTCAAGCAGCCATTTTGAGATTCCTGAGTACAATTGGCCAACGTATGAAGCGGCAGAAATTCATTCGATGAGCATGGAATTTTTCACATGGCCGTGGATGGAGCTATTCTTTCAGGAGGAAACAGAAAAATATCAGTTTGCTCATTTAGGTTCCTCATTGCTGTTCCTTCCTTATGGAGTTTCGGTAGATGAATTCCAGCATTGGGTTTATGAAAATCCGGAGGCTTCTCCTCAGGAAAGGAAGCAGGCGTGGCGCAATATTGAGAAAAAGTATTTGCCGCATAAAGACTACGATGGCAATGATTATCTCGAGAACGGAGGCTTTTGGCAGCGGCAAGGACATATTTTTAATTCGCCGTTCTACTACATCGACTATACGCTGGCGCAGATTTGCGCATTCCAATTTTGGAAGCGTTCGAGAGAAAACAGAGAAGAAGCCTGGGCGGATTACTTAAAGCTTTGCAAGCTCGGTGGAAGCCTGCCGTTTACCGGGCTCGTGAAAGCCGCCAACCTTAAATCTCCGTTCGAGGAAGGCTGCGTCGAGTCCGTTGTGGGCGAAATTGAAAGCTGGCTGAATTCAGTCGATGATGTAGCTTTATAATAGATTAAAAATGAGAAGGGAAGCTAAGTGGCTTTGCTTCTTTTTCTTGTATTGGAAATCTCCTTCAAAAAATATCGTCTTTGTTCGGTCTTGTCCTCATATATATGAGGAAGAAGGAGGGGACATGGCGTGAAGACAAACTGGGGCGCTGCTTTTCAAATTGCAGCTGTGTATGTTGGCACGGTCGTGGGCGCCGGCTTTGCTACTGGAAAAGAGATTGTTGAATTTTTTTCACGATTCGGTTTTATCGGCCTGATCAGTATTCTGATGTCCGGCTATTTGCTTATCTTCCTTGGCTCAAAATTAATGAGGATGGCTGCCCAAATAAACGCAAAGTCTTATCAGGAACTTGTAAACTATTTATTCGGTTCCTTGCTTGGCACGATGATTAACATTCTGCTGCTGGTTATGCTGCTTGGTGTTTGCGCCGTTATGCTTGCAGGTGCGGGTGCTGTTTTCGATGAGCAGCTCGGATTGACAAAAATGGCAGGAGTGCTGATTACGATTATTCTGTCGTTCATTGTGATGGCAGTTGGGATCAAAGGTATTTTTGCTGTTAATACATTTGTAGTTCCGCTGATGATTGCATTCTGCTTCATCCTGATGATCATATCCTCGCAGCTGCCCGGGTTTACCGATCGGATCTTCCATATTCCCTTTGCAGACGATGGTTGGAAATCGGTCGTTGCTCCCTTTTCCTATACGGCATTTAATCTTGCCTTGTCACAGGCAGTCCTGGTACCGGTCGCATCCGAAATTAACGATGACAGCACGGTAAAATGGGGAGGATGGATTGGAGGAGCCGCATTGACGGTTATTCTACTTGCGAGCCACTTCACCCTTGTTATGCTCCCAAATCTTGAAACATATGAAATTCCGATGGCAGTGATCATGAAAAATCTTGCATCCGGCTTATACTGGATTTATATTCTCGTTATTTATGGCGAGATTTTCACGTCGATTATCGGGAATGTTTTTGGACTTGAACGGCAAATCAGCAAGCATGTGTCAGTCCCGAGCACAATGATAGTACTTGGCATTTTTATCGTCACCTATTTTATCAGTTTAATCAACTATGGTACTTTGCTTTCGAAACTATATCCTCTATTTGGTTATGTGAGTTTAACCTTTCTCGTCCTGTTATGGATGAAGCCTTTGCCAGCCGCGAAAGAAAAATAGGAATAAAGAATCCTTAAGGTTTAGCACCCGGAATAACCAAAGCGACCCTACTATCAGAGGATCGCTTTGGAAGGGACACAAATTATGGTTTGTTTCCTTTATCGCATTTCGAGCAAGGATTCCTTGACCAAAAAAGTTTAGCGTTTAGTCGGGGAGGAATTGCCCTTCTATCCTTTCGATTAGATTTACCATTACCGGAAGTTCCGATAACGAAAATGTTATAGTTTGATGACGGCACTCTTGATTTCCAAAAATATTTATAAATTCTAACTGGCCAGTTAATCTTATTGTTTTCCCAGGCGTTCCCTTAGTCGCGCGGACGCCTTCTATAATTATTAGAGAATACTAAATTGTTCATTTTTTAAATCAGTTACAAACATATGGCCGGGAGCATGGGTAATCATGATTTCCGGTTTCACATGCATGGCGACTGCCTGTGGAGTGACTCCGCACGCCCAGAAAACGGGAACTTCGCCGTCTTTGATTGTGACACTGTCGCCAAAATCGGGGCTATGGATGTCCTTGATTCCGATGGCGGCAGGATTCCCGATATGTACTGGTGCACCATGGACGGACGGGAACCGGCTTGTGACCTGGACGGCACGGATCGCGTCTTTTTCTGTCATTGGCCGCATGCTCACCACCATCGGACCTTCAAACCTGCCTGCCTTTACAGTCGGAATAGTTGTCTTATACATCGGCACATTACAGCCTTCCTCAATATGGCGGATCGGGATGCCGTTTTTCAGAAGGGCTTCCTCAAAAGTAAAACTGCAGCCAATCAGGAAGCCTACCATTGAATTGTCCCAAAGCTCTGTGACGTCCGTTAATTCCTCGGTAAATACTCCGTTGCGGTAGACGCGGTATTTTGGGATGTCCGTTCTTAAGTCTGCATCAGGCGCAGATAACGCCGGCACTCCGGAACCAGGCATGGTGACATCGATGATCGGGCACGGTTTTGGGTTGCGCTGGCAGAAGAGAAGGAACTCGAAAGCCAGATCCTTCGGCAGCACAGCCAAATTCCCCTGTATATACCCATTTGCCAAACCTGATGTCGGTTTAAGCCACTGGTTTTGGCGGATCATTTCCCGAACTTCACTCGGATTCTTAGCTTCAGCTGTAATCATGATCAAACCTCCATCTTAGATTATTTGAATAGCTGTGGAATGCCATTAATCAACGAATATCCTCCCATATAGGCCATGACGATGACGATGATTATTCCGAATACCGTCATCCAGAGTGGATGCTTATAGTCGCCGACGATTTTTGCCTTGTGAGCGGCAACCAGCATTACCCCAAGAGCAATCGGCAAGATGAGTCCATTTAATGAACCTACTAAAACAAGAATTTTTACTGGCCTTCCGATTGATACGAATACTAAAGTTGAGATGGCTATAAAACCAACAATAAACCACTTGCTGTGTTTTTCGACTGTTTTGTTTAAAGTTTGGATGAATGAAACAGATGTGTAGGCGGCCCCGACAACCGACGTAACAGCGGCAGCCCACATGACAATGCCAAAGATTTTGTAGCCAACGTTGCCTGCAGCGAGTTTAAACACGGAAGCAGGCGGATTGTCGGGGTCGATTGCCAGCCCTTGTGCCACAATCCCTAGAGCAGCCAGAAACAGGAAAACCCTCATGATTGAAGCGATCCCGATTGCACTGACTGCGCTTTTTGTTACTTCCGGAATGGATTCTTTGCCTTTGACCCCGGCATCCAGCAAGCGGTGGCCGCCGGCAAACGTAATATAACCTCCAACGGTTCCGCCTACAAGTGTAACGATGGCAAGAAGATCAATTTTATCGGGAACGAAGGTCTTGACGACTGCTTCAACGACAGGCGGCTGGGCGGTGAACATGACATAAACAGTCAGGGCAATCATGACGAACCCCATGATCTGGGCGAAACGGTCCATCGCTTTGCCCGCTTCACGGACGAGAAAGATGCCGATTGCCACAATTCCGCTTAATAACGCGCCCATTTCGGCGGTCAGGCCAAACAAAACGTTGACACCTAGGCCAGCTCCTGCGATATTTCCAATGTTAAAAGCAAGACCCCCGGCAACAATGAGAGCTGCAAGGAAATAACCTAATCCTGGCAACACATCATTCGCAATATCCTGGGCGCGTTTCCCTGAAATGGCGATAATCCTCCAGATATTCATTTGGGCACCGATATCAATGATGATCGATATTAAAATGACAAATCCAAAGCTGGCCAGCAGGGAATGCGTAAACACAGTGGTCTGCGTCAGGAACCCTGGGCCAATCGCTGAGGTTGCCATCAGGAACGCGGCACCCATCAATATGCTTGCACGTGATTTTTTCTCCATACTTAACCCCCTAAAAATGAATTTTATGGCAGAGCCTCTCCCTGGGCTTTCAGTATGGTGAAAGCTTTGACTCTGCCAATCTTATTTAGATAAAGCTACTGATTTTAGCAACCGTAATACCTGATTCCTGTAAAGCAGTCGTGATATATTTTGCAAAGTCCAGCGCGCCTTCCCCGTCGCCATGGATGCAGACTGTATCTGCCTGGATCGGGACATCGGTTCCTTGTAGAGAGGTGACTTTGCCTTCCTTTACCATCCGGATGACCTGGCTGACCGCAATTTCATGCTCTTTAATGAGCGCATCCGGTTCACGCCTTGACGTTAACGAGCCATCCTGCTGATAGGTACGGTCAGAAAATACTTCATTTACTGAACGGAGGCCGAGCTTCTTGCCTGCCTTAACAAGTTCACTGCCAGCGAGCCCGAAAAATATTAATTCGGGATCAACCTTATAAACCGCTTCCGCAATGGCTTCCGCCAGTGGGGCACTTTTTGCCGCCATGTTAAAAAGGGCACCGTGGGGCTTTACGTGCTGGATATTTCCGCCTTCGGATTTGACAAAAGCGGATAGGGCGCCAATTTGGTATACAACAATGTCGTAAGCTTCCTGAGGGGAAATCTGCATTTCTCTTCTTCCGAAACCAACCAAATCCGGAAGCCCGGGATGGACGCCGATCCCGACATTTTTCTCAAGCGCCAATTTTACGGTTTTCCTCATTGTCGCCGGGTCTCCAGCGTGAAATCCGCACGCAATGTTGGCGGAAGTCACAAAGTCGAGGATTTCTGCATCCCTCCCCAGTGTGTAGGTGCCAAAGCTTTCGCCCATGTCACAGTTAATGTCTACAACAGCCATTTCCTTCTCCTCCTATCTAAATTTGAGCACAATCCCATTTTTCAGCTGCTTTATTTTTTTCTCTCTCTTTAAAAAGAGGAGCTGTGCTTCTTCATGCGTTATTTCGCTGAATCTGATCATGTCTCCCAGTTTGGCCTGGGCGATGACCGGTAAATCGACTGATGCAATCTGGCCGATTTTAGGGTAGCCGCCAGTCGTTTGCCTGTCAGCCAGCAGGACAATCGGATTGCCTTCGGAGGGGACTTGAATCGACCCAAAGCTGACGGCTTCGGAAATCATTTCTTCCGGATTTTCGAGTTTTAGCAATGGACCTTTTAAACGGTATCCCATCCGGTCTGATTGAAGGGTGACCTCAAATGGTTCGCTGAAAAATTTATCTTTGCTTTCTTTTGAAAATAACTCGAATTGCCTGCCTCTCATCACACGGATAGACGGATCTTTCCCGTGCAGGGGAATCAAATCAGATGCAACCGACCACTCCGCCTCGGCAAAGGGCCGGTCCACGGTTAGCTTTCCCAGATACTCATGAATGGTGTTTGAAAAATCTCCTGGTTCGTTAAAATCAACCGAGTCTCCGGCTTTTAGGGCACGCCCTTGAAAACCGCCAATTCCTGCCCTTAAATAAGTTGATTTGCTTTCCATTACTTCGGGAACCTTAATGCCGCCCGCAACCGCAAGATAAGCCCTGCTGCCCGCTTTTGCAGGCCCGAAGCTGAGCTTACTGCCCTTTTTGACACAGATGGAACGCCACAATCTAACAGGTATCCCGTTGATAGAAGGGGACAGATCACCTCCACAAATGGAGATGAGAGTATCTTTTTCAAACCGGATGACGGGCCCCAATAACGTTATCTCCAGGGTCGGCTGGTTCTCATCATTGCCTGCCAGTATATTGGAAATGCGGTGCGCGAGCTGGTCCATCACGCCACTGGCGATCACCCCATATTTTTGGTAACCGTATCTTCCTAAATCCTGAACACTAGTTAGGAGGCCTGGTTTGATAATGGTCAGCATCATTTATCACCCCCTAATTCCAAGTATTCTTCATAGCTGATTGGCTTGAATTGGATTCTGTCTCCAGCCCGCAAAAGGCTCGGGGGCTCTTCATCCGGACGGAACAGTTCGACCGGGGTGCGGCCAATCAGCTGCCAGCCGCCAGGTGTTTCGATTGGATAGACTCCTGTTTGTTTTCCAGCGATGCCCACCGTTCTGGGAGGGATTTTTATACGTGGCGTTTTTCTTCTTGGTGTTGCAATTTTTTCCGACATGCCGCCGATATATGGAAAGCCGGGTGCGAAACCGATCATGTATACAATGTAATCGCCGGTTGAATGAATATGGATCACTTCTTCTGTGGTCAAGCCATTGTGTCCGGCAACGAATTCTAAGTCAGGCCCCAATTCGCCTCCATAACAAACCGGTATTTGTACAACCCGCTGGTTGGCCTGATTACCAGTTGTAACTTCTGCCAATAATGAACGCAGCCGCGAACAGACAAAATCATAGGGAAGAGTATGCTTTTTGGCTTTCGTTGAAACTTTGACCGGATCGTAAAACAAAGTGACTGTCGTAAAAGCAGGTATGTATTCTATCATCCAATCCTCTGTATTTTTATCCAACAGTGACGCAATGAATTGAACCTTTTGTTGCGTTTCTATATTTATATCTTCTCCGAGTTCGATAATGACGGCATTATCGCCTAGCGGATGTAAGCTGAATTCCAATTGTTACACCCCCTGAAATTAATTCTCTATTAATGAACAAAACCTTGCATTTCAAAAAATTGGCCTACGGCTAATACATCACTTGCTTTTTATAGGATAAGCATTGTTTAAGAGCGGTATCTGCCTCAGCACCTTTGTTTAGGCTCCCTAAAATTATTTTCTTTATTATACGTTAAGATTTGCAATAATCAAATATTTTGTGCTGGGGTTTATTGTCTTTTTTTCAGAATAATCAAAAAATAATTCCCGGATTTGGTGAAGAGTTGGGAAGTGGGTTGGAATCCTGAAAGGAAGAAACAGCACCGGATTGTTTGTTAAGACATACGGAAAGCAATCCGCTTATCAGTCTATCATTCCAAAGTGGCATTTTTACTTTACTCGAATCATATTATCCAATATTCCGTCTACACGGTAAACCAGTATACACTTTGAGGTAATTCTTGGTGTATAATACATGATTCAAAAATGAGAAAAAACCCCTAATGCGGAGCATTAGAGGTAAAAATAAGTTGTTGAGTAATATTCTTATTTAATTACTATCAGATTTCTGCTCGAGAAATCACTCGTAGATCAAAGATATCTGTTTGTAATTGAACTTTCCCTTCCAATAACATCTTTTTTCTGCGGTGGCAGACATTCCAATGTGCTTGGTTTCTGCATCTACACCGAGCGAAACCGGTTGTCTATAGCACTTGAAGCATACAATATGGGCTTGCAAAAAGTTTTACAAGACCCTTCTAAAATCTCTGATTTAGGAGGGGTTACTGATGATTGTCTTCGCCATTTGTAAAAATGCATCCCGGTGATCCGCGTTTTCTTTTGTAAACATCGTCAGCTTTAATGGCTGTTTCTCGTCCTTGACCAGATAAGCTGAAACAATTTCTCCATTTTGCGCAGACTCCATTACAGTAGCGTTCCTTAAAAATGCATCTTCAGACGGTTGCATCGTTTTGACGTGTTCATTGACTGCTGCTAATTGGGCCTTAGTATTTTCTGTCACGGTCTCCCAATCCGCATCCCCCGGCAATAGCTCGATCCGCATAAACACTTCTGGATTTTCCGTTAAAAACAAAGAATCTTTATGAGGTTCTTCAGCGGTCAGTTCGTAGCCTGGCAAGACGTACATTGAATAATTCTGGTTGTCGCTATGCTTTAAAAATGCGGTATCTTGTGTTTCTTGTCCATTGACTTTATATTTTAGGTTTTGTTCCAAAATTCGCACGAGCCCATTGGAATTTTCCGGGGAGCTGCTTTCATTGTTAGTGCCTTCTTCATTTTGTTCAGAATTGCCTTCTCCCTGATTACTTTCTTCTTGTTGGTTACCACTATTGGTGCTGTCATCATTCGCCTGTTCTTCCTGGGTTCCGCAGCCACTTACAAGAAGTAAGAGCAGGGCCGCACAAGCTAATCCCTTTTTCAACTGTATCATCTGCAATTCCTCCCGGTTTGATTGGAGTTCTACCAAAGTAGACGAAAAAAGGCGTCAAATGTTTCAGGGAAATATTAGGAGATCCAACTCTTGAAATAGGGGGCTGGACATAAAAAGCCCGGACTGGCCGTCCAGGCTGAAAACCATGTGGTTTTGCGTTAATAAAGGGGAATGATAACGAATAAAAATAAGTCAAAAACCAGATGCGAGACTATCACAAGCGGGATGCTCCGTTTCCACCAATATAAAAATCCCCAAAACAGGCCTCCAACAAGAGCAGCTAGCGGGAGAACCGTATAACCTGAATAGAAGTGTACCGATGTGTACAAAAGAGCGGCCAATACAATTCCAGCAGTAGCAGGAACGTATTTCTCAAGCCGTTTTTGAATAAAGCCCCGCCAAAAAATTTCTTCACCGGGAATGATCACCAGGATCAACACTATATAATGCCATAATTGAGCGGGAGCAAAGCGATTGTAAAGTTTTGCGGCCCCCTTGCTAAAAGGCAAGTTCACGAGATCGATTAAATAACTCCCTACCCAAAAGACGGCAAACAAAACAGTGCCCGACAATAATCCATACAAAAGATAGGAACCGACGCTTTGCTGGTCGTCAATCTCTTCATTTAAAATCGAATAGCTGATTAACACAAGCATGGAAGCCGTGAGCATATACCAGAAAACCGCTCTGTTTTCAAATGTAAAAAACATGAGAAGGTGTGCAAGAAGAAAGCCGATTATTAATCGGGAATCAAAAATCCATTTCTTCATCAGTAATCCCCTTTCTAACAAACAAACACTATTGTAACAAAGATGGGTTAGAAATTGTAAGGAAAAGTTTTCTTTTAACGTCCTAAAATTCGTCCAATTTATGAAAAAGGAGAGAAAGTGGAATGGAAAATCAAAAAGTCTGCACGGCATTACGAAAAATGATAGATTTACTCTGGTTCAACTTAAATTAAGGCTGGCCCGAATTCCTCGAGTCAGCCTTATTAAAGGATAGAATTGCGATAATCAAAAGCTTGAAAACAGTGGATTTGACTTAACGAATCTAATAAGCCAGTTTACCTGCACCGAATTATAGAACAGTTTCTTTGATTACTTTGTAATTTTTATGATTGACAACTGTGCGCTGGTCCAGTTCGAGATCGCGATAATTATCCATATATGTCAAATCGACAATGACAGAGTTTTCATTCACCTTTTCAACAATTCCACGTAAACCGTCTTTAAATTCAATAATGTTTCCAACCTCTGCTTTTTTCACTGTGATCTCTCCTTTTTTATCTGTTTTAAAACCATATTGCACTCATTATAGAAGTTCGTCACAGGATTATCAACCGATAATCGCTGAAGGACAGATACATTTTATCAAATAGGGAGACCTGCGGATGATAGGAAGAGGCGATCTTTCTTGATTTAGCCGAATTTCCCGATACGGATGAACGTGTAAAAGTGCTATAATGGTCAAGGTAACGAAAATTCGTAAGTATGGTGATACTCAATGGATAAACAATTAATTAACGAGATATTGGACAGTTTAAAATCCGGAAATATGTCGGAGTATTATGTAAAGAAAGATGATTTTCTGCTGTTCAGGTCGGTTCTTACCGCCAGGGAGGATTTTAAGCATTTTCGGGGAATTGCCCAGCGGGGTGGAGATGTTATATTCACCTATCAACCGGTTCCCGGAAGTTGAACGATGAGAGGTGCAGTCATTTGGTTCTCCCTTCTGCTTGCAGAGAATGGCCAGTCATAAATATTTTTGTCTGCTAAAAAAGAACTATAATTTTCAATCTGGCGATAGTAAAATATATGTAAAGGCCAAGAGGTGAGCTAAGTGAAACCTTTTATTACTGAAGAAGAGCTTTTGCACCGAATTGAGTTGAAGCGGATAGAAATGGTTTTAATGGCCACTAAAACTGGAATCTCCAGCAAACAGACCTTAAAAGCAAGCAAAGAACTAGACGACCTCTTGAACCTGCACCGAAATTTGCACGGTTTCTCAAATTCAGTCAATATGAACTACTAAATATAAAAGCTGATCAGGAAGAGAAGGAACTCACGGTCAGCTTTTTTAATTTAAGAGAACCGCACGATCCTGCCAGTAAACTTTAGAAGGCATTCCCCAAAATAATAAATTGATTTCTGCGGAGTTTCTGCTTTTAGTATTTCGCTTTGAATGGCTAAAATAATGTGTAAAGGGTAAATGGTAAAGAAAAGTTGTTGTGAAAAGCAAGCAGAGGAGGAGATGGAGTTGACAGCTTTTAATAATAAGATTGTCATTGTTACTGGCGCTTCACACGGAATTGGTAAGGGGGTCGCCACTGCATTTGCCGGGAAGGGAGCGTCCGTGATCATCGCTGATGTGGATGAAGACCGCGGTGAAGCAGTGGAAAGAGAGCTTCGAAGCAAAGACTATAAAGCACAGTTTATTAGAATGGATGTTAAAGACGAGGAAAGTGTCAGGACATTGGTGAATAAGACAATTGATAAGCACGGTGCTATTGATATTTTAATCAATAACGCCGGCATTTCAAAGTTCCATTCTTTTTTTAAAATGACGCTTGATGATTGGGATGAAGTCATCGATACAAACCTGAAAAGTGTTTTTTTATGTTCAAGAGAGGCTGCTAAGCATATGAAAGAATCGGGAGGGAGCATTGTCAATATTTCTTCGACAAGAGCTTTTATGTCCGAACCCAATACCGAAGCTTACTCCGCTTCGAAGGGAGGCATCATTGCCTTGACACGAGCGCTGGCTAGAACATTGAGCCCTTACAGGATTAGAGTCAATTCAATTAGTCCAGGCTGGATTGAAGTAAATGATTACGAGGGCTTGCGCGATATTGACCATGAACAGCATTTATCCAAACGAGTGGGGAAGCCTGAGGATATTGCAAAAGGCTGTTTATATTTAGCCGACCCGGAAAATGACTTTGTCACCGGTGAAAACATTATCATTGACGGGGGAATGACACGGAAAATGATTTATGAAGAATAGTTTCGGACTTGAGAAAGGATATAAATTTTTTGATTATATCCTTTCTCTTCATAACGACAAGTCAATTAAATTGCAATGAAAATATAGCAAAAAAACTTCCAGGCTGAGCAGGGATTCAACGCTTTGTAAAGAAGATATAAGTTACATAAAGGAATAAATAAACAACTTTCTTCATATACATGGAAAAATTTAATGGAAGAAGGGGAGCGCTGTGAAAATAGAAATGGAGCGGGCTTTAAGGGTTAAATCGTTGTCCAGTGAGATTCTTGAACAGCTTCTTGAGGATCGGACCAGCTTTAAAGAGAAAGATTTGCGGAATGCAGTAGAGCTGTTGGCAAGATCCGTACAGGATCTGGCTAATCTTTACACCGGTCTGGAAGAAGACCATGTCAGCACCTTAAAAGCGACAATTATGAAAATGAAAGTTTGCAACAATACCCTTTATTATGGAAAGAGCAAGAAAAGTTTGGAAAATGAAAGCGCTTCATTAAAAAAGTTATGAAAAATCGTTGAATAATCACGCATTTCCATTGTCGAAAAAGGGCGGAAATGCTATTCTTTTTGATGAGATGGAAGTTGTCTGAATAATAATATATACACCATACAAAGTTTGCTTAAACATACATGTTCAAAGAAGTAGTGGTAGAAAATAAAACAGTGTGGCAGGATATTCTAAATGGGAAAGCAATATCTTTTTAATTTTCCGCCAATTAAGCGTTTAGTTGACTAAAAACGCTTAATTGTTTAAGTTAATGAGACAAACCATCTTTATATACAGGTGTTTATTTTACTTATCAAAAAGGAGTTTGATTTCTAATGGTCGAAAAACAATTTAAAGTAACAGCTGAAACGGGTATTCATGCTCGTCCGGCAACTCTTTTAGTACAAGCTGCAAGCAAGTTTGATTCCGAAATTCATCTTCAATACAAAGATAAAAAAGTAAACCTGAAGTCAATCATGGGTGTTATGTCTCTTGGTGTAGGCCAGGGTGCGGATATTAAAATCAGTGCTGAAGGAAGCGACGAAGCAGATGCACTGAGAACCCTTGAAGATACATTGAAAAGAGAAGGTCTTGCTGAATAATGAACTTTTTAAATGGTATTGCTGCATCAAGCGGCATTGCAATTGCAAAGGCTTACCGTCTGGTAGAGCCTGACTTAACCTTTACGAAAAAAACGGTTGAGGATGCCGGCCTTGAAGTAGAACGCTTTCAAAATGCTGTAAATACAGCTAAACATGAGCTTGAACAAATTCGTAACCGTGCCAATGCAGAGCTTGGGGCAGATAAAGCGGCTATTTTTGACGCTCATTTGCTTGTCTTAAGTGACCCTGAATTAATTACACCAATTGAAGATAAGATTAAAACGGAAAAAGTGAACGCGGAGCCTGCCCTTCAAGAAACAGCCGATATGTTTATTTCCATGTTCGAATCAATGGATAATGAATATATGAAAGAACGGGCTGCTGATATTCGCGATGTAACAAAGCGGGTGCTTGCCCATTTGCTGCAAGTTCAAATGACGAGCCCGAGCATGATTAATGAAGAGGTTATTGTTGTAGCTGAAGATTTAACACCTTCTGATACAGCGCAATTAAACCGCCAGTTCGTGAAAGGCTTTACAACAGACATTGGCGGCAGAACTTCCCATTCTGCGATTATGGCGAGGTCGATGGAAATACCGGCTGTAGTAGGTACAAAAAAGGCAACTCACAATATTGAAAACGGCGATATCGTGATTGTGGACGGTTTGAAGGGAGAAGTACATATTAACCCTTCCCGGGAATTGATTGACGACTATAAAAAAGTCCAGCAAGACTTTGAAAAGCAGAAGGCTGAATGGGCGAAACTAGTCAATGAAAAATCATTTTCCGCCGACGGCCATCATGTTGAACTTGCCGCCAATATTGGCACACCTAAAGATCTTAAAGGTGTGAAAGCCAATGGCGGTGAAGGAATCGGCTTGTATCGTACCGAGTTCCTTTACATGGGCAGGGACCAGCTGCCTACAGAAGAAGAACAATTTGAGTCCTACAAAGCAGTGCTGGAAGGCATGGAAGGAAAACCTGTAGTTGTGCGGACGCTTGATATCGGTGGAGATAAAGAGCTTCCTTATTTAGACCTTCCAAAGGAAATGAATCCATTTCTTGGCTTCCGGGCGATTCGCCTTTGTCTTGAAGAACAGGACTTGTTCAGGACCCAGCTGCGCGCATTATTAAGAGCCAGTGTCTATGGCAACCTGAAAATTATGTTCCCGATGATTTCTACTTTACAGGAATTCCGTGCGGCGAAAGCCGTTTTGGAAGAAGAGCGGGCAAACCTTCTTTCTAAAGGTATCCAGGTAGCCGAACAAATTGAGCTTGGAATCATGGTTGAAATTCCATCAACCGCCGTCCTGGCAGACCAATTTGCTAAAGAAGTCGACTTCTTCAGCATCGGAACAAATGACCTGATTCAGTATACAATGGCCGCCGACCGGATGAATGAGCGCGTCTCCTATTTATACCAGCCGTATAACCCGGCAATTTTGCGCCTTGTAAAGATGGTGATTGATGCCGCCCATAAAGAAGGAAAATGGGCCGGAATGTGCGGGGAGATGGCTGGAGATGAACTGGCGATCCCAATTCTGCTCGGACTCGGACTCGACGAATTCTCGATGAGTGCTACCTCGATTCTTAAAGCGCGTGCACAATTGCGCCGCTTAAATAAAAACGAAATGGAACAGCTTGCAGAGAAAGTTCTGCAAATGAGTACAACAGAAGAAGTGGTCGAGGCTGTAAAGGCTGTTACCGACTTGTAATTAATTTGGAATATGGGAAAATGTTTCACTTTGTTATAAAAGGGTAAAGGTAGACTGGCACTTTAGTAAAACTGAGGTTCGCTAATCATTCTCATTTTCCCCCTTTATTGCCGGCTGGTTTCCAGCCGGATTTTTTTTTATTCTAACTGTCAATGTTATGTTAGAATAAGAGCAAATATCGTCGGGAGAGGGGTTTAGCACATGTTGTCACCGGACCAAACTGTAATTGGCTTTATCGGACTCGGAGTCATGGGGAAAAGCATGGCCGGCCACCTGGCCAGGGCAGGTTATCCGCTTGTCGTTTATACAAGAACAAAGGAAAAGGCGAAACCCTTGCTGGATGAAGGAGCGGAATGGGCAGATTCTCCGCGGGGAGTAGCCTTAAAAGCCAATGTGATCATCACGATTGTCGGCTATCCGCATGATGTCGAAGAAGTTTATCTTGGTGAGGAAGGGATTATCGCCAATAGCCGGGAAGGTACATACGTGATTGATATGACTACTTCGACGCCGTCCTTAGCGGTGAAAATTTATGAAGAAGCAAAAAAGCGGGGCATTCATGCGATTGACGCACCGGTTTCCGGCGGAGATATTGGTGCTCGCGAAGCAAGGCTCGCGATCATGGCAGGTGGTGATCGAGAGGCTTTCCTCGCCGTTGAGCCGATTCTCAAACTTCTTGGTCCAAATGTAGTGTATCAAGGCAGTGCCGGAGCAGGCCATCACACGAAAATGTGCAACCAAATTGCGATCGCTTCCAATATGATCGGGGTATGCGAGGCGATTGTTTATGCGGAAAAAGCCGGCCTTGATCCAGAAACGGTTCTGAAGAGTATTTCCACTGGAGCAGCGGGCAGCTGGTCCCTTTCCAATCTGGCACCAAGGATGATAAACGGAGATTTTGAACCGGGCTTCTATATTAAACATTTTATCAAGGATATGAATATTGCTTTAGAAGAAGCCGCCGCGATGGGAATGGACACCCCCGGATTAGCTTTGGCGAGGCGCCTTTATGGAAAACTGGCCGAAGAGGGAGAAGAAAACAGCGGGACCCAGGCCCTTTATAAATATTGGACATAAAAAAACGGCTCCGACAGCCGGAACCGTTTAAGCAAAATTTTTTAGAGGGGACCCGATCAAGGGTTACCCTCTGTTTTTTGTTAAATAATCCTGAAGACGGTTCAGCCCTTCTTCAAGTGTTTCAAGTGAATAAGCGTATGACAGGCGGAAATAGCCTTCGCCCAGTGACGAAAAAGCGCTGCCCGGAACAACGGCAACCTTCGCTTCCTCGACAAGCGACAATGCAAACTCAAATGAATTCGTATTCGCATTTGGCATTTTTACGAAGAAATAAAAAGCACCATCTGGTTTGACGGTTTCCAAGCCCATTTCAACAAGCCTTTTATACACATAATTTCTCCGCTTTCGATATTCCTCCCGCATCGGCACAGAGTCGTCCAGCCCGTCTGTCAAGGCTGCCAAAGCTGCTGCCTGTGAGATGGACGAGGCACAAGTAACATTATATTGATGAACTTTAAGGATATGTTTCGCTATATACTCAGGCGCATAAAGGAGCCCAATTCGCCATCCGGTCATCGCATGTGATTTAGATAGCCCATTAATCACAATTGTTTTATCTCTTAAAAATTTCGCGATTGAAACATGCGGCCTTTCAAAAACAAGCTCGCTGTATATTTCATCGGCAAGGACGAATATTTCTTTTTTCTCGAGAAGGGCTGCCATCTCATAAAGCTCCCGCTCGTTCAAGCTGACCCCGGTCGGATTTGACGGATAGGGAAGGACAATGCAGCGGGTCTGGTCATTTATGTAAGGTTCAATCAATTCTGCTGTCAGCTTAAACTGATGCTCCCGCGTATCAATATAAACAGGTTTCGCACCGCACAAACGGATGATTGGTTCATAGCCCGGGTAAACAGGCCCTGGGAGAATGACTTCCGCCCCTTCCTCGAGGATTGTCCGAAAAGCAATGTCAATCGCTTCGCTTGCACCGGTTGTCACAATTACCTCTGACAAAGGATTGTAATCAACACCATATTTTGTTTTATAAAAGCCGGCAGCTGCCTCTCTTAATTCAAGCAGTCCTGCGTTATGGGTATAGGAAGTAAAATTATCATCAATCGCTTTTTTGCCGGCTTCCTTAACATGGCCAGGTGTTGGAAAGTCCGGTTGGCCGATCGTTAAAGAGATCATGTCCTCAGTACCTGCGACCATATTGAAAAATTTTCTGATTCCCGATATTTCAAGTTGTTTCACTCTGTTATTAATTAAATGCTCCACTCTTTTCATCCTCCCAAGAAGTTATCATTATTCTAACATGTTCCCGGTGAATATTCATTTGCATTTCTCCCGAAAAAAATAAACACCTTCGATTTGAAGGTGTAAAAGAGGTTGAATTTATAAGAGTGTGACTGTAAAAGGCTTTTCCATAATATGCCGTTCGATTTAAAAAACGGAGGATCGGTGTTTTCAGACACTGCCGGGGAAGCGATATTTTATGATTTTGTGGAAGCAGGCATTTGTTTTAATATCCGTAATCCCAGTCAACTTCATCTTCGTGCCAAAATGCCGGGGCTACTGTTCCAAAGTCGATCACTTTGTTTTCGAGTTTGCAATTGCAATGTTCGCATCCGCATTGGCTTTTAATTTCTTCATACACGGATATCTCTACATCTTCAATGAATGTCACGGTGTTGTCATCCTTGTACAGAATGGCCGTACCTCTCACTCTGATTGCACCTTCTTTTCTTAATTAATAAATGTGATTTTCCTTACGTTTGTATTGTATTCCGTTTTTTCATGCAGGTCTATAAGGTTGTGATTTTGTTCACGAAATAGTCACTTTAATATCAATCAAAATAAAATAGCGATATTGAAATGTATTAATGCTATAATGATAGTGTTAATTTTCGGAAAAGAAATTAACGTCTATAATGAAAAATCTGGAGGAATGGGAATGGAAGCAAGCCTGGAAACAAATACTTTTCAGGAAAAGAAGCAATACGGGGGCTTTTGGATCAGATTTGCGGCCAGTTTGATTGATTCAATAGTTGTTGGAATCCCGATGGCAATTTTAATTATCATTATTGGTTTTATGCTTTTTAATTCTACAGGTGCCATTGATGCGATGATGACCGACCCGGCTTATATGGAGCAGGAGTTAACAGACGAAGAAGCTATTGCCCTTCTTGGCACGTATTTAGTATCTGTTGTTGTTAGCTTGATCGTATCAACCCTCTATTTCGCCGGATTGCATGCGTCCAAGTGGCAGGCAACAGTCGGCAAAAAGCTCCTTGGTTTAAAGGTAACGGACCTGAATGGAAATCGTATCTCCTTTTGGAGATCTTTAGGCCGGTATTTGGCGATGGTGTTTTTATCTTCAATCTTATTAATCGGCTATATTATTGCTGCGTTTACAGAGAAGAAACAATCATTGCACGATCTGATTGCTGGAACGGTTGTTCTGAGAAAATAGGCCGCGCACTTTTATTCAAGCTTATAGAACTTTTATCTACTGCACTTCAAGCAAGGAGTGCAGTTTTTTGTATAGGGGGTCCCGGTAGCAAAACGCGGAAAACATACGCTAAGCAAATTTCGACATGAAGAAAGCCGATTTTTTCTACTCTAAGAGTGCAGTGCATATTTAAATAGTAAGATATACAGAATACAGCATATGTCCTATGGTAATAATACGTTAGTTACAGTAATTTAACATTGTGATTTTAAGAATGTATATTCATAAACAGGCATATAATCCAAGGAGAAAATCGTAATCACTTCGATTTAAAAGGTGGTTTTTATATGCTTGTTTCTTCACCACTAAAAGATCTCCTACTATATGCTTTGTTTCTATTTCTCATTTATTTATTTTTCTTTGGAAACGAGGATATGGTTGCTTCCTTTAAATTTGTTTTTGGTGAAGAGTGGAAATCAGTTTTTATCGCATTCCTAAATATGTTATTAGAGGCTCTGCCTTTTATTATTCTTGGAGCTATTTTTTCTTCTTTCATTCAATTGTTTGTAGGAGAGCAAACTGTCCAAAGATTAATACCGAAAAGTCCACTTTCTGCAATGATTGTAGCTTTATTTATAGCCGTGATAACGCCAGTGTGTGAATGTGCTATTATACCGGTGGTAAAAAGACTTATTCAAAAAGGTGTACCAGTTCACGCAGGAGTTGTTATTCTTGTAGGTGCACCAATTCTAAATTTTGTAGTATTTACATCTACTTACTATGCTTTTCCAAATCAACCTGAAATCTATTTCGGTAGATTCATACTTTGTATGGTAACAGCGCTTGTTGCTGGGAGTATCATTTACATTTTCTTCTCAAAATCTGAAGTTCTTAAAATTAGAAAAGAAGATTTACTATCTAAAGGGTTCTCCATATCAAATGAAAAGGGAACTTCGAAATGGAAAGCGATTATTCATCACACTTCACATGAGTTTTTCCAAGTAGGAAAGTATTTTATCATCGGTGCTTTTCTGGCAAGTCTTGCTCAAATTTACATAGAGCGCTCAGTTTTAGCCCAAGCAGTAACTAATTCTGTTACTGATACCATGTTAATGATGGGACTCGCCTTTTTATTGTCCATCTGTTCCGAGGCTGATGCGTTTGTAGCTGCTTCTTTTAATGGGATTTTTCAACCGGAGGCTGTTTTGGGATTTTTGGTATATGGACCAATTTTAGATTTGAAAAACTTTCTCGTTATGTTTTCTTACTACAGAATGCGATTTATCCTTTTCTATACTATCGTAGTAACGATCACAATATTTGGATTGTCAATTTTTATGGGTCAATATATTTCAATGGAGGGATGATAATGAAAGGAAAAGAGCCTCCTTCTTGGCAAACAAAGAATGAACTGCAGGGTATCTTACTAATAGGCTTTAGCTTGGTTATTTTTAAATTGTATGTGACGAAGAATATTTCTGTGGTGCTCGAACCTAAGATGACATCTTTAATCATGTTTACTATGCTCAGTCTTTTTATTATTGGTTTTTTCAGGTTATGGAACAGCGATATGAAGGGAGCAGATTGTGATTGTGAAGTATGTGATACATCATCTAGTTCACTGAGAATAGTCTTACAATACTCATTATTCCTATTCCCCATTATTTTAGCGCTAATAATTAGTGATTTCACTCTTGATACGGATATCCTTTCAAAGTGATTAATCTTCAGGAGAATAGCACAATACCATAGCAAGCATTCACAACGTTATTTCAGTTATTTCAGTATTGTGTCCGCAGACACCTACGTTGTCGGATTGTTTGCCAGTGGCATTGACGCGGCAGGTGAATGTCAGTCACCCACACTGCCACTGGCAAATGAAAAAGTCTATTTCTTTGTCAAATTCACACTGTTAAAACAACAGATCCTTCGTCTCTTTTTTTAACAGTGAAACTATTTTTAGCATTGTATCCTTCTGTTCCTTCAGTTCGGAAATTTCTACTCTAAGCACTTCAATTACAGCCTCCATTTCCGAAATGCCATCTTGTAACTGTACGTAATACTTCTCGAGTTTCTCCATAACTCATCCCTCTTCTATAGATCGTTTATTACCCTATGAATGTGCGATTCACCCACAATTTTGTGCCCCTGTACAAAGGCATCCAACAGGCTTTGGCTGCACAGCGTATTGATTTTTCGCGGCACCCCGTGGCTGAAGTTGTAAATTGCTTGAATGGCCTCTTCCGAAAAAAGTTCTTGAGGGGTTTCCACCACGTCCAACTGATGGTGAATATACTCATGCGTTTCC
>NZ_PGUZ01000074.1 GCF_002860165.1 Bacillus sp. V3-13
TAACACGGTTTCACTATGGCTTTTCTATTTTTATGGTGTTGCATTTGATTTTACAATTAACCTAAAGTAATTTTTTAACATGTTGTATGCGACACTGTTCATATATAATATCACCCTCATTACAGAGAGTCAACACAATTCAGGTGAATTCACAACTGGTATTTAAAACCAATAAACAGCCTTAAACACAGAAACGCCTGACGGTATAAATCACATAGTCAGGCGCTCTTTGCTTCAATAATATAATAAGTAGAAACTCGTCTATTTCCGGATGGAAATAATGTTTTCTTCCTTTGTATTTACACTTCCTGATTTGTTGATGGCAATTGATTCATCAGCAGAAAGGTTCGTAAAGACAATCGGTGTAATCGTCGAAGTAGCATTGTCTTTAATATAATCGAGATCTATCTTCAAGAGCGGTTGGCCGATTTTAACACGGTCATTTTCAGCAACCAGTGCTTCAAAGCCTTGTCCTTTCAAGTTAACCGTATCAATTCCGATATGAATTAAGATTTCCCTGCCTGCATCGGACAGGATTCCGATTGCATGCTTCGTCGGGAATAGGTTCACGATCTTTCCATCTACCGGTGAAACGACTGTTCCTTCTGTAGGGATGATTGCGAAGCCATCACCCATCATTTTACCAGAAAAGACGGCATCCGGAACTTCGGTAATCGGTATGATTTCCCCTTTAAGCGGAGAGACAAATACATCCTCTCCACCTTTTTCAGTTTGAAGCGCTTCTGGATTTACTTCTTCGATTTGTTGCTCGATACCTTTTTCAGGAGCTTTTTCGATAACCCGCGGCTTTTTGCCGTTCATAATATCTTTCATTTGCCCTTTAATCGTTTCAGAACGAGGTCCAAAGATTGCCTGTATGTTATCTCCAACTTCAAGAACTCCAGCAGCACCCAGCTTTTTCAGACGATCTTTATCTACATTCTTGATGTCATTAACGGAAACGCGCAGACGCGTGATACATGCATCAAGATGGGCAATGTTTTCTTTGCCACCCATTGCATCCAGGATGTTATAGGCCAAATCTCCAGCTTGGGTAGTTGTCATTTTTTCTTCCTTAACTTCTTCACGGCCTGGCGTCATTAAGTTAAATTTGCGAATCGCAAAGCGGAATCCGAAATAGTAAATGATTGCAAACACAAGGCCGACCGGTATGACAAGCCAAGCGTTCGTTTGCGGGTTGATTAATCCGAAGAGAATATAGTCAATCAATCCGCCGGAGAATGTCATTCCGATTTTTACATCTAATAAATGCATCGTCATAAATGACAGACCTGCAAAAATCGTATGGATTGCGAATAATAATGGTGCAACAAAAAGGAATGAAAATTCAATCGGCTCGGTAATACCTGTTAAGAAAGATGTTAAAGCAGCGGAAGCCATTAGTCCACCAACGATTGTTTTTCTTTCAGGACGAGCTTCCTGGTAGATCGCGAGTGCTGCGGCTGGCAATCCAAACATCATGAACGGGAATTTACCTGTCATGAACGTACCAGCAGTTAATTCTTGTACACCATCCCGGATTTGCTCCATGAAAATCCGCTGGTCACCACGAACGATTTCACCAGCAGCATTCGTATATTGGCCAAACTCATACCAGAAAGGTGAATAGAATATATGATGCAGCCCGAACGGAATTAACGCCCGTTCAATAACACCAAAAACAAAAGCTGATAAAGGCAAGTATGCGTGTACCATGTTTTGCGAGAACGTATTAAGACCGTTTTGAATACGCGGCCAGATGAGGATCATCAATAATCCCAAAAGAACGGCGCTTGCTGCAGTTACAATTGGAACAAAGCGTTTACCGGCAAAGAAGCCAAGGTAAGACGGCAGTTCAATTTCGTAAAACCTGTTATACATATAAGCAGCGAGAATCCCGACGATAATACCTCCAAACACCCCCGTTTGCAAGGTAGGAATACCAAGTACTGCTGCGTATTCAAGGCTGCCTTCCAAGTCGGCGGCTTCAATTCCAAGCACCGTACCCATCGTTACATTCATGATTAAATAACCGATGATCGCGGCCAGTCCGGCAACACCTTCACCGCCAGCCAAACCAATTGCAACCCCGACAGCAAAGAGCAATGGAAGATTGCCGAAAATAATATTCCCAGCCCCTTCCATAACCGAGGCAACCATTTCGACCCCGCGGTTTTCCAGAAAAGGAGCCAGCTCCAGCAATGCCGGGTTTTGGAGTGCATTACCAAACGCAAGCAGCAAACCCGCCGCAGGCAACAGCGCAACCGGAAGCATAAGCGCTTTACCAACTTTCTGTAAAACACCAAAAGCTTTTTTAAACATGTTAAAACCCCCAATTTAATAAAGTTTCGTTCATAAAACGTTTTCCTCATTAAGTATCAATGGTAAATAAAAAAGCATGAGAAAAGAATATGATTGAATAAGAGTTATATAAGGATAGAATACCCAGAACACTCCATTCCAATTATCTTCTTTACCCATCCCTGATCGATCAGTAACACTTTAAGTCAATAGCGCTAAGTGAACGTAAAAAAAAGAACCGCACATTGTACGATTCTCCAATTTTCTATTTAAGAACGAAAATGAAATAAAGGATGAAAATGATTGCCAGGGCATACATGATCGGGTGTATCTCGCGGCTGCAACCTTTGGTGATCATTGTGATCGGATAAAAAATAAATCCGATAGCAATACCGGTTGCGATACTGTACGTCAACGGCATCGCTATAATGGTTAAAAACGCTGGAACAGCAATTTCAAATCGGGTCCAGTCTATTTGTCCTAACGATGAAACCATCAACACCCCGACAATTATCAAAGCAGGCGCCGTTACCGGTGCTGTAATTACTTCAAGCAGAGGTGAGAAAAATAAAGAAAGGAGAAAAAATCCCGCTGTTACAATGGAAGCAAAGCCTGTTCTTGCACCCGCAGCCACTCCCGCCGATGATTCGATATACGAAGTCGTTGTCGATGTTCCTAAAACGGCACCGATGACTGTCCCACACGAATCAGCAAACAGAGCTTTTCCCGCGCGAGGAAGCTTGTTATCTTTTATTAATCCCGCCTGGTTTGCCACAGCAACTAAGGTTCCTGCTGTATCAAAGAAGTCAACGAACAAAAGCGTTAAGATTACAACCAACATTTGCACAGTAAGTAGCTGGCCCTCGCCGGTAAACGCCTGGAAAGCCGCCCCGAAGGTAGGTTCAATACTTGGCACCGCCCCAACTATTCCCGAAGGACTTTCAATTAAGTTAAAAAT
This sequence comes from Bacillus sp. V3-13, assembly GCF_002860165.1. Taxonomy (GTDB): domain Bacteria; phylum Bacillota; class Bacilli; order Bacillales; family Cytobacillaceae; genus Bacillus_BJ. Next base: position 3,260 of record NZ_PGUZ01000074.1, read on the forward strand.
CATCCCGGTGATGGCGGTAATTACCATTCCAATAAAGATTGCGCCTCTAATCCCTTTTGTCATTAAAATAACAGTGATGAAAATCCCGAACACTGCGAGCATCGTATTTCCGTTTGTTAAATCGCCAAGCCCGACCAATACAGCATCATCATTTGTTATAATGCCGGCATTTTGAAATCCGATAAAGGTAATAAACAATCCGATCCCGGAAGCAACGGCATATTTTAATTCCGCAGGGATTGAATTAATAATTATTTCACGCAGTCCTGATAACGTCAGTAACATCATGATCAAACCTGAGATAAGTACACCGGAGAGAGCCGTTTGCCACGGAATCCCCATTGTAAGTACTACTGTATAAGCAAAAAATGCATTTAAGCCCATCCCTGGAGCAAGAGCAATCGGGTACTTCGCCAGTAATCCCATAACAAGAGACCCTAAAGCAGCCGCCAGGGCTGTTGCGGCGAATACAGACCCGTAATCCATTCTCATTGCATCCGGCAGATCAGGCACGGTTTGCAATGACAATGTGATTGGATTAACAATAAGAATGTACGCCATCGACAAGAAAGTTGTTAGGCCGCCAAGAAACTCGCGGCGGTAATTCGTGCCCAGTTCTTCAAACTGAAAATACTTTTTCATTCTCTTTTACCCCTCGCTTCATAGTCACAAAAAATGAGTTCGTTTATCGTCATATACCCGAAAAAATAAAAAAACGCACCAGTTCAGTGTTACCGGAGCGCTTGACGACAGGCCTGTGCCTCATGAAGGTAGTTGAAAGAAAATGAATAAAAACAAAAGACCCTTCCCTGAATAAAAACACATACCTCGTAGTCAAACTGTTTACGGCAGCTCGGTAGAAACTGTTGGGCCATATTCCCAAGATTATACGACGTATTATGACAATATTCTTTTTTCTTTATACATTTTATCAGGGGGCATATATCCCGTCAACAAAAAAACGAACATTATTCCTTATTTGTATATTTTTGTTCGTATTTCTGCTGTTTAAATTACCTTATTAAAATATAAGTGATAAGGAAGACCGGGATCCAGTCCGCGGTACTTTCCTTATCATTGCACCTCTTACTCCCACTCAATCGTTGCCGGCGGTTTGCTTGTAATATCGTAGACAACCCGGTTAATATGATCCACTTCATTCACAATCCGCGTAGAAATGATTTCCAGTACATCCCACGGGATCCGCGCCCAGTCGGATGTCATCCCGTCTATTGAAGTAACAGCGCGAATACCGATTGTGTAATCATATGTGCGGGCATCTCCCATGACGCCGACGCTGCGGATATCGGGAAGAACGGTAAAGTACTGCCATATATCGCGATCGAGTCCGGCTTTCTTGATTTCTTCGCGTAAAATTGCATCCGATTCCCGGACAATTTCCAGCTTTTCTTCTGAAATCTCACCAAGGACGCGAATTCCCAAACCTGGTCCCGGGAACGGCTGGCGCCAGACAATCTCATCGGGGATACCAAGCTCGGTGCCAAGAGCACGAACTTCATCTTTAAACAGTGTATTAAGGGGCTCGATCAGCTTGAATTGCATATCTTCCGGTAATCCGCCAACATTATGGTGCGATTTTATCGTCTGTGCCGTCGCTGTGCCGCTTTCAATAATATCAGTATAGAGGGTTCCCTGCGCTAAAAATTCGATTCCCTCAAGCTTTGTAGCCTCATCATCAAACACATAAATAAATTCGTTTCCGATAATTTTACGTTTTTGCTCAGGATCGGATATACCCTTTAGTTTGCTTAAGAAACGGTCCTTCGCGTCGACTTTAATCACGTTCATATTAAATCCATCGGCAAATGTTTTCATCACACTGTTGGCTTCATTTTTACGGAGGAGGCCGTGATCGACAAAAATACATGTCAGTTGGTCGCCGATCGCTTTATGGATCAACACAGCTACCACCGATGAGTCGACCCCGCCGCTGAGCGCACAGAGAACTTTTTTATCACCAACAGACTGACGGATTTTTTCCATCTCGATTTCAATAAAGTTTTCCATTGACCAGTCACCTGTGCACTCGCAGACAGTGAATACGAAATTTCTGATCATATCGTTACCATATACAGAATGCCTTACTTCAGGGTGGAATTGGACACCGTATAAGCGGCGCTCTTCATCACTGATTGCAGCAATCGGACACGACGGATTTGTGCCATCTACGGTAAAACCTTCAGGTGCTTCAACGACAAGATCGCCATGGCTCATCCAAACGACCTGCTCATCGGGAAGCCCGGCAAACAATCGATTTGGCTGCTGAACTTTCATGACTGCTTTTCCATATTCACGGGTTTTGGCGCGTTCTACCTTTCCGCCAAAATGAATCGTCATCAATTGCATTCCATAGCAAATCCCCAGAATAGGAAGGCCCAATTCAAAAATTTCTTCATCACAGCGGAAGGAATTTTCATCATAGACGCTATTTGGCCCACCGGAAAAAATAATTCCTTTTGGATTCATTTTCTTTATTTCTTCTGCCGTAATCGTATGGGGATGCAATTCACTGTAAACCCCAAATTCGCGGATTCTCCGGGTAATCAATTTATTGTATTGACTGCCGAAATCGAGAACCACGATCATTTCCTGGCTTTGCAATTCTGTTTTCCCTGGCAAAATGGTCACCTCGTTCAAATTTGTTGAAAACTGTCAGTTTAATTCTATTATTTACTGTCAGATTAAAAATCTTCAATAAACAAATAAAACCGGAATTCTCCCTGCAAAAATAGATGAAGGCAGAATTCCGGTTTTTATGCGTGCTGATAAAAGAATGATCTGCCTTCATAGTCAAATCATTTACGGTGATTTGGTAGAAACTTTCGAACCCTATTTTCGAGGATATATGAAGGATACGTACAAATATTTAGTTCCAAAACATTGTATCAGGTGATCATTTTTTTGGTCAAGCACTCGTTTTTTTAATTAAATTTTGCCACAATTCCTTCATTTCAGCCCAGCTGCCATCCTCAAGTTTTCCCCTGTATAAGAAGTGTTCATATTTATCGGTTAAATTGGACATTTCTTGCGACGAAAAGAAAGAATCAATATAATTGGCGTACTCTCGTAACGTCTGGTCGCCTTTACGGATTAGCCCAAAGCGGTCAAATTGCTTTAACAAGACTAAATAAGCCTTCGCGAAATCTTCATTGTCGTTTCTGTGCCTGAATCGCCAAATAAAGTAATATGGCAGCCATTTCGTCCTGTATTTATACAAAATGAACGCAATGATTCCTGCTCCGGCAGCAGCCAACAAGATTCGGTCCCAATGCTCAGCAAAGAAGTCTTTCACCGCTTCCCATACATTTTTGAAGGAAAACGTTGATTTGCTGTCAGAGCCTGGTTCTTTAGGTTTCTCAAGCTGGGGTGTCCGGGGTGTTTGTGCAGGTGTTGCTGTCTGCGTGTTCGGCTGCTGCGTTGTAACAGAGTCGAAATTGAAGATGGTACTATTTGAAAAGCCTTGCGTCGGTTCGAACTGAACCCAGCCGGCGTTCGGGAAAAATACTTCAACCCAGGAATGGGCGTTATTGTTTCTTATCTCAAAGATCCGCTTGTTACCGTCGCTCATCTCGATAAATTCCCCTTCAGTGAACCCTTTTACCCAGCGGGCCGGTATACCGAGTGTCCGCAGCATAATAGCCATCGAAGTCGAATAATTATCGCAATAGCCCTTTTTTGTCTCAAACAAAAATTGATCCACATAGTCATCATTTGGTCCCGGAATGGCCACATCGGTCTGGTCATAAGTAAAGCCGCTTCTGCCAAAATACTGTTCGATCTTCCTCGCTTTATTAAACCATGACGTCTCTCCTGCCGTAATGTTCTCAGCCAATTCCCTGACCCTGTCCGGAAGTCCGTCAGGAACCTGTGTATACTGCTCAATAAATGCAGCATCAAGTCCGGCACTATTGGCATTGGCCGTCTCCCGCAGCGCAGTCACACTGTATTCAGGAATTTCGTAAGTGACTGTGTACTGGTTAATCGGAGCCAGCTCGCCTGACCGAAGCGTATTAATTTTTTCCGTTACCGGATTTACCTCAAAGGAATAGCCGATATCCCCGGAAATTTCCTTGAGTCCGACCGGATATGTGATATGTGAATAATTCTGGCTGAAAAATAACGACCCTTTCCGCTCATCCGTTTCTACCCCATCCGCTATTGCAGAAATTGGCACAGGTTCATTTTCGGCAAATGGAACCATTGCTGGATTTTCCTCGGAAACGACCCAGCCTTTTCCCGTATATACATCCTTTGTCTCCACCTTCCAGTAATGGCGGGACTCGATTTCCGCTCTGAAGACGAGTTGTTCACTGCCTATGAATGGGCCGCCAAGCCGGGAATCATCTGTTCCATATCCAACTCGCCGTATGCCGCCCCCTTCTCCGCTGCCACTTTCCTGATTATAGGATGTAATAAAAGGAACAGGATCGGGCCAAATCGGTTCTGCCTTTGGAGCGATATAGCCGAAGATTGCACTGAAGGCGACCATCCCGGCCAACGGTACAATCCATTTTTTCGAAAAAAACGCGCCTTTATTAATCGATTCCGTTTCCACCAAACGGAAAAAAGTAAGCAAGCCCATCAACGTGAATCCGCCAATAACCGTACGGATGATAGCCCCATCTGCTTGATAAGGCGTGAACGTATCAAGGACAGTAATATAAATTAACGTCATAAAGAAGAAAATAAATATTTTCCGGCGGCTGATCAGCCAATATTGGATAAGGTAAGCCATTAGCCATAAAAGCACAAAGAATAACAGGCTCCGGAACATATCCGTCAGTTGCTGCCATTCTGCAGCCAGGACGAGCACTGCATTACTTTGAATATCGGCGATTAAAGACGGAAGCCACTGCAAACTGAAGAAAGAACCTTCAAGATGAAAATAGTTTAAAGCATACACAATATACAGAACTTTTACAGCCGCCCCAAGAACTTTCCCGGCTCCTATAATATATAGACCGAAAGCAACGATAAGAAAAATCAGGAACAGATGGATATTTCCTGTCGCAGTCAGTTGCTCAAGCGGCCGAAGCCATTCCCATAAAAGCAAAAACCCGAAAATATAGAGCAGAAAATTTGGAAAACCTTTTCCGGTTGTACTTGAGGTCATCATCTGTTCACCTCCGAAAACGCCTCAGTAAACTGGCCATTATGAATCATCACTACACGGACTCCCCTGGCCGTTGCAGCTGCTTTTAATGAGAGTTCATTGTGGGAAGGGGATTCTTTTTCATTCTTTATTAAAAATAACACAACAGAGCTCCTCCGCTGGACAAAATAGCCGGCTCTTTCAATCAGCGGTTTTGTCAGCTGGGAAGTCACGAGCATGATGGTCACATTTTGCTGGGTTAAAAAGGTCTCCGTTTCCAGGACGCGGTCCAGCATGACCGGACTTGCATCCCTTACTTTGGCAAGATGAAAAAAAAGCTGCTGTTGCTGGACCTCACCGCCGCGAATCGAAAAAGCTGCCCGTTCATCACTGGAGGATAACAGGCCTGCCTGGGCACCTTTGCGGAGAATTGCCCGAATAATTGACGCGGTAAACGAGACAATAACTTCAAATCTTCCTTCAGGTGCGCAATCCATCATAATATAAACATCATCCGATTGCCGCTGTTCGAATTGTTTGGTCATAATATCATTCCGCTTTGCCGTCGCTTTCCAATTGATCCATGAAAAGCGATCGCCGGGCTGGTATTCGCGAATGCCGATGGCCATCGACGTATCCCGCTGCACCCTTTCCTTCGATGCCGTCATTCCCTGGTCGTAATGGTTTTCCAGAGGACGATATATCAGCTCTTCAAAGGCCGGGTAAACAATTACTTTATCCTCGGCCGCAATTCGCTTTTCTTTTTCAATCAAACCAAGCGGATCGCCGGTTTTGACCCGAATGGCTGTTAACACATGTTCGCCCCTCGGCAGATCATCAATCGTATAGCGAAACGATAGCTTTTTCCTGAAGCCCGGTGTTAAAAAAGCCTTCGCCTGTTTCTGCTGGCGGGAAAAAGCCAATGGCTCACCAAAACAATCCTCAAGGACCAGATAAAACAAAGGGAATGCAAATCTTCTCGACAGGCGCACTTCGGCCTTCAATGTTTCACCTGAATTAAATTCATTCTTTACAAGTACCCTTTCTACTTCGATATCAGTAAGTGAGTAGAAGGCCAGGGCCAGGCCATAGAAAGCAAAGGGAAGAAAACTATAAAACAGAAACCAGCTGACAAATCCACCTTGAAACATTGCGTATGAAAAAGTGAGAATGACTAAAAACAATAAAACGATCAGCTTCCAAACGCTTTGCAGGTGAGCCCATTGATTTTTCATGCTACTTCACGAGCCTTTGTACAGGAACAGGCACCCTTGCCAGCACCCGGTTAATGATTTCTTCAGGGGAAATCCCTTCAAATTTTGCTTCCGATTTTAAAATAAGCCGGTGGGCAAATACATTCGGAGCGAGGTATTGGATATCATCGGGAATCACATAATCCCTGCCATACATAAAGGCAAAAGCCTGCGCTGCCTTCATTAAAGCAATCGAACCGCGCGGGCTGGCACCAAGATAAACACTTCCATGGTTTCTGGTCCGGTTCGCGATATCGACAATATATCTTTTAATCGTATCATCCACAAAAACCTCTTTGATTTGCTGCTGTAAATGCCGCAGCTCTTCAAGATCGACAACCGGCTCCAATTCTTCAATCGGCGGCACCTTTTGTGCCCGATTAAGCACTTCCATTTCCTCATCGATTTCCGGATAGCCCATCTTCATTTTTAACAGGAAACGGTCGAGCTGCGCCTCAGGAAGCGGATATGTCCCCTCATACTCAATCGGGTTTTGCGTCGCCATAACAAAAAACGGCCGCTCAAGCTTATGGGTCACTCCATCAATGGTAACACTGCCTTCCTCCATCCCCTCGAGCAAAGCAGATTGGGTTTTCGGAGAAGTACGATTGATTTCATCGGCAAGAATAATATTTCCCATAATCGGGCCAGGCCTGAACTGGAATTCAAGCTCTTTAGGATTATAGATAGATACTCCGGTCACATCGGAAGGCAATAAATCAGGGGTAAATTGGATCCGTTTAAAGTTGGCACTTACCGATTTCGCGATCGCCCTGACCATCATCGTTTTTCCCACTCCGGGAACATCTTCGAGGAGCACATGGCCCTCAGCCAATAATGCTACCAGACTTAATTCGGCGACATTCCGCTTGCCGGTCATGACTCTTTCAATATTGCTGATAATCTTTTCAATGGTTGGGTTCATTTGATCTCTTGCCATTGTTTCCCTCCTGGATCTCCCTATAAATTATCTCCCCTTCATCCGAAAAGGAAGTTCACTGCTCATAAAAACTGTCTATTCTTATATTCTTTAAATTCTGTAAAATTCCTGTAACAAAAAAGTAGGAATCGGGGAAAATACCGTTAATTAGACAAAAATCCCCATGATTACATAGACGTTAATCACGGGGAAAAAGTTTCGTATCATTCACTTTAAAATTTTTCCATTGCATCAAAAAGCCCACCTGATCACTGTAGCAGGCGGGCTTTTTTTCGTGTTACTTAAGACAAGTTTTTATCAATCATTGCCTCTTGCCTTGTGCCATTTTCGGAATGAGCAAGACAAGCATGACGATGATTCCAACTGCAAGCAAGCCAATATATAAAATCATGAGCCTGGAATTATCGTTTGTGTTATTTTCTGTATTCTCAGACACTTCAAATTTGTTGTTATGATCCATATCCGAAAAAAGCTTTAACCGTTCTGCAGTCGCGGTGATCGTATTAGTGGTTTTGCCCTCCCCGATAAACAGCTGATCTTTTACACTGTCCAGTGGATTCGATTTTTGTTTTTCAAAGGTCAAACCTTTTTGCTCCTCTGGAATAGCTTTCTTATTGTCATAAAGAGAATCCTCATGTAAGAAATTAGTGTTTTCATCAAATTCTTTTTTTTCATAAGTATTGGGCGTTAAAGTATCAATATCGGGACTGGCCCCCGCTGAATTTCCGTTTAAGAAAATGGCAGCGGGGAGCATTAAAGCGATAATAAAGCTTTTAAGCTTCATGTGCCTCTTCCCCTTCCTTATGAGCCCGTGCATTCTTCAGTGCATTGAACGCGAGCGGTATGATGGAAAGGAAAAGAATGATCGCTGTTAAGACGATAACAGCCGGTGTGAACAGTGAACTTGTACCGTATTGAATCGACATATAAACCTTTGACATTTGGTCTTCATACTGAAAGTTTGGAGCAGCTAGAGCAAGCAGCGGTGTGATGAAGAATGCAACAAGCGCTACACTTGCAACCCAGCCAATTAAATTTCCTATTTTAAAGCTGACCAGCACGAGAGTCGAAGCAGCAGCCAAAAGAAGGATCGTAAATATCGACCATTCAATCGCCCGGGTTTCGCCTAGTGGATAGATATTTAAGCCAAATAAGCTAATAATCAAACCGACGATTAAATTTAATAACACAAACATCGAGCCTTGAACCAGCATGGAAGCCCCTTTGAAGTAGTAGCTGAAATAACCGATTAACAGGCTGCTCAATAACACAATCGCCAAAATGACAACTGGCGGAACTTTCTTTTCTTCTTCCTCTTTCGAAGTTCCATCCCCGCTGATTTGCAGCGGTTGCGACAAATATTCATAAACCGGGCCATTTTGCTGGCCGTCCACATAGGCGTTGCCAAGAACGCTGAAGATATCATCACGGAACAATTGAGTCGTGGCGACATTTGTGCCCCATTTTTCGTTCAGCGTATCTGCATCCTTCTGGACATTTTGGACCTGGGTTTGCAGTTCGTCCGTATAAGCGACGATATTGCCCTGGCTCTCACCTAATGAGGTCATTAACTCATTGATCCTCAGCACTTCCTCGCTAATGCTTTTCTGGCTTGAAACTACAACTGTGCCATCTGCTCCTTTTTCAGGTGTTGGCACGTTTCGGGTTAACAGATGCGCAGGGTTCTGAATTTGCTTTAACACAGAATTGGCAGTTTCTTCGATTGATTTTAGGTCATCTTGGACTATTTTTTGTTCTTTATCTAGGTTTGTACGGTATTCTGTAATGAATGCTTGTAATGTACCTTCTAAAGCAGTCATATCTGCTTCTGTAGAAGGTAGATCTGTGTTTAGAGTTTCCCAAGCTTTTTGCTCATCAGGATTCATTGCAATTATTTTATTAATATCATTTAAGAATTGTAATTTATTTTCACTGTTATCATAAAGCATGCCTTTTAAGGTAGATTCATACTGTTCCAGAAGCGAATAATATTTTAGATTTTTTACCAGATCATTATTATTAATAGTAATCCCAAATATATTTGATAAATTATTATTCGCAGGTAAATTTTCTAACCCAAGAATTAGTTGCTCCTTATTCTCTACAATTGGTTTTAGAGGATTATTATCTCCTGTATTCTTAGTTTCTAAATTAGTTTTTAATATATTTATTCGAGAAGCCCAATCGCCTAAATCCTCTATAATCTGGGTTTCTGGTTCAGGCTCTTGTTCAAGGGATGTTTTTAAAGCAATCACTTCATCATGAATTTTTGTAAGTTCAGCTAATTCAGCCTGTAAATCTAAGATTGACTCAGGATTACCATCTCCAGAACTACTATTCAGTTCACCTTTTATTTGCATAAGTTCAGCTTCAAGTTGCTTTAATTTTATTGAATCTTGTGAATTAATATAGGCTACTAACTGATTAGGTTGTTCTTTGACCTGTTCAGAACGAGATAAAGACAGATTTTTTATCATCTCATTGTTCTCTTTGATATCTTCACCAATCTCTCCCAAATCTACAGAGATTTTTTGGGTACTCTGCTCAAATAGTTGTTTTGATCTTCCAGTTGAATCACTTTGAGTGGTACTGGCATTTTGAATGCTAGTTACATTTTCATCCTGCGCTTTCTGCAAAGTCTGCTGCTGCAATTCCTGATACTCCTGATAGTCCTCTACATACTTCACAAAAGCCGCAAGACTCTGCTCAAATTGTTTTACGTTGTTCTCCCGCTGCGGTGACGAAGCTACTGTTGATCTCATCGTGGATTGAATGCTTTCGAGCATGCTTCTTTGTTGCTCTATTTCGCCGGCGAGGCTTTGTGAGCTTGGTTTATAGAAAGCGAGCATCGCATTCTGGAAGTCGATTTCTTTCTGCAGGATTTCGTCAAATTTACTCCGGACATTTTCCAGGTCTTGAGAGACATACGCCCAGTATAAAGTGGAAATTTTTCCGTTTACACGGGTTGTTGCCTGCTCAATTTCACGCAGCACTTTTTCACGATTGAAAACATTTAGTTGATCCTGGACCGTATACTCGAACTTCGCCTTAACAGGCTGCTGGTCTTCATAGGTCATGATATTCCTTGAAAAATCTGATGGAATAAAGACGACTGCATCGTACTTTGTACTTTCCAATCCATTCACAGCAGCACTCCGGCTGAGGACTGTCCATTTGTAATCCGAATCTTCTGCGAGAATATTGGAGAACTCTTTGCCGAATTCCAATGATCTGTCCTCTTTATCTGCACCGGTATCTTCATTTACAACGGCAATTGTCCTTGTTGCATTGGCCCTTTCCTGCAATTCGTTGTCACCGACAGAACCAAAGAAAACGGCCGGTGTCGAAAAAATGAGGAAAACAACAACAATCATTTTCACAATGTATTTCGTTTTCCACGTCATGTATAGACCTTCCTTTCAGTGGCACATAGCGGAATTTGGATTTTGATTTCCTTCCCATTGATTACGTAATATCCATAGCCCGGGTGTATTTCTTCTTCTTTGCGCTCATAAGGAAGCGTAAAAAGAGTTTGTTCTGATTTCTTCATCAAAATAACGGCCTGGCGGATCTGCTTTATTTCTGACGTTAAGGAATCATAGCCTTTTGACAGGTCATTATTGCTTCCGGCCACCAAAACATTAAACCCAAGATGGCTGTAATTTTTCATGAGGCTGGCGATTTTATCCTGTAACTGGCTGTCCAATATTTGCGAGAATCGCGCATAACCATCGACCGCGAGTATAATTGGCGCAAAGTCCATATTCACACTGCCGTGCTGGATTCTTTCAAGATAGTCTCTTTCCCTATTCGATACAATCTGCTCAACACTGCCAAGCCAATCGGAAATATCCTCCTTTGATTCTATATAAACGACGTTTTCTTCGTCCATATAAGCGGATAGCCCCCGGTCAAACGAGTCAAAAATTCCAATCGGTTCAATGCCCTGAAGCAAGGCTGTATTTAAAATAACCTTCAGGACATTTGTCTTTCCTTTTTGCGCCTGGCCGACAATCAACCCATGCTTATTTTTCACAAAATTCATGTAGACAGGCTTGACGAACTCTTCATCGAGGCCGATCGGGATCATTCCCGGCTGTTTCATGCCATCTGTATATTGGGCAAAGTTAATCATCGTCAATTCAGATGGAAGCATTGGAACCGCCTCAGGAACTTTTAACCCTTCATATTTTTCTTTTATTAACTGAATATCGTGTCTAATTGTGTCCAATAGTTCATAGTCATCCGCGCCATCTGCCGGCAAAAATACCTGTGAAAAGAAAGTTTCTTCTTGTTTAATAATCGCCCTTCCCGGTATTGGTTCTGGTGCAAACGGCACTCTTCCCAAGATCGTGTAGGCTTCAGTATTGTCCATCAAATAGTGAACGATTTTAGTTTTTAAATTGTTCATCAACGATTGACGAATCGAGTTAATTCTTGTCGCAGTAAAAATCATGTACACTCCCAGCGACTGCCCATCCCTGGCAAACTGATTGATTTGCGTTTCGAGGTCCTGCATCTCTTCTTTGATGAGATCAAAATTATCAATCGTAATAAACAGGAGCGGAAGCTTGTCGGCGCCGAGCGAGTTATACATTTTAATGCTGCTGACTTCCCGCTGCTGAAACAACTGTTTTCTGCGCGCTATTTCCTCTCTTAATATCCTCATGAACTTCTCTATTTTCCGTTCATCATCGATTAAGAAAAAGTCTGCAGTGTGTGGCAGCTGCTTTAATGGCAGGAGTGCTCCATTTCCAAAATCGAATACATAGTAATAAACATCTTCAGGGCTGTAGCGCTCTGCGATACTGAGCAGAAGGGTCATGGCTGTATGCGATTTCCCGTAACCGGAAGAACCAAAAATCCCGATGTTTCCATCGTCCATGACTTCGTATCCATAAGGTGTCTGGCTTTGTTTTTCCGGCTCGTCGATTAAGGCAAAGTAAATCTCGCGCTCATTGTCAGAAGTATACTTTCTCCGGGACAGACGGTTTGCAAGCGGCGGCAGCCAAGGGCTGCTCAGCTTTTCAATGCCCATTTCCTTTTGCACTGTTTCGATCTGATCAACAATCGCTTCTATCTCCGTTTGCCCTTCTTTTTTCTTTCTCTCATGTGTGGACACGTCCGAAAGCGGAATCAAGCCAAGGTCGGTGACGATCGCCACCTCATCTTCTGTTTCGGAAGTGTCTTCAAGATACTTGGCGCCACTCCAAGCCGACTGGAAAAGCTCATAAATTTCGTTATTGCCGACCTGGAGATAGCCTCTGCCAGTCACGGTGATCGAAGCCGCATCGCCGTTCTTGAGGATTTCCCGGCTGTCCTCGACATTCTGAACCTTCAATGCGACCCGAAAGCGGGCATTGCTCCAAATCTGCTCATCAATGACACCGCCCGGTTTCTGCGTAGCCAAAATTAAATGGACTCCGAGGCTTCGGCCGATACGCGCCGCACTGACAAGCTCCCTGATGAATTCAGGCTCTTCACTTTTTAATTCGGCAAATTCATCCGAAATCAAGAACAGGTGCGGAAGTGGTTCCTCAGCAAGATTTTGTTTATATAAATCTGTATAGTCATTAATATGATTGACCTGGTATCTATCAAACAAGCGCTGGCGCTTTCTCAACTCGCTTTTGATCGAGGCGAGCGCTCGTGAGCTGAAGTTTTTACTGCCTTCAATATTGGTAATCGTCCCAAGCAAGTGGGGCATGTTTTTAAAAGGCTGCGCCATGCCTCCCCCTTTATAATCAATCAATAAAAATGCGACTTCATGGGGATGAAAGTGAACGGCCAGAGACAATATGTATGTTTGCAGAAGTTCACTTTTCCCCGATCCGGTTGTTCCGGCGAGAAGTCCATGCGGGCCATGGGCTTTTTCATGAAGATTTAGTTCAACGACATCTTCTTTCCCTTTTAGCCCAATTGGGACAGCCAATGATTTAGCCGATTCCATCGTTAACCAATTTTGTGTGATCGGCAGCTGCTCGACTTCTTTTATGTTCAGCATTTCCAGGAAAGAAACGCTGCCCGGAATCGAATTGGTCATCCCAACTTGATGATCCAGCGTTCTCATCATCCGTGCAAAAGCTTCATTGCCTTTTCGCTGGTGGGAATCGAGCCGGAAAGGAATCGACACAGCTTTTTTCTGCTGGATTAAAATATCCCCCTCCCTGTCATTGATGTATCTGACAAGAGTTTGGATATTCTCGGTCAAGCTCTCTTTTGAATCGGCGGCAAAAATAACCGAAATTCCCAGATGCGTATGCTTTCCTTCCAAATATTCGAGAATGACATGGTCGGCAATTAACTGCTGGTTGGTGATAATAAAGACGAGATGCGGAGAAAATCTTGTTTTCTCCTTGTCTTCAACCAGGTCCCTCTCCCGAAGAATTTCGTAAATGGACGAAAGCAATTGGTCACGGGTTTGCTCATTGTAAATCAAGCCTTTCGCATGGATATGAGGCAGCTGGAAGTGTGGCAGCCACTTGACCCATTCCCATTCGCTGTACTCTTTTTCATTAAAAATAAACACAAATCTTAAATCATGATAGCTGTGGAAAAAGGCAAGCTGGCCAATGATCTGGTGAATTTCATTCATCACCACAGCTTCTTTACCAATCAGCCCGATCGATCCCTGTGATAAATCTGCGACAACCGGAACATTTTTAATTTCCCGGTACACCTTTTCCATCAGCTGCGATTGCTCGAGCAAATCATCAATTTCCCGGTTTGCCAGATCCCCGGCGCTCACATTGACCTGGTAGCTGGGTGGTACTGTACCGGTACCAAGCCGGAATTGAAGAAAGTCATGGCTTTCAAGCGAACGCTCCCAAAGCCGGTCGGAAATCTGTCCGGTCAAGTACTTCATTCTTTCAAAGGATGGAAAATGAAACTTCAGCACCTGCTTCTGTTTTTCGGCTAACTCCTGCAGTTCAGTACGCTTGTTTTCAAGATATTGCGTATAAACCCTGCGCCTCCGCTCTTTCCGCTTTTTCTGGGTACTTTTATCCTTAAAGTATTGAACAGTCGACGTGACCATTGTTGTCATGAACATAACCATGGAAATAATAATAAATATTCCTCTTGGCTGAATCAGTGCGACAACGCCCATTACAATCAGCATGATTAAAGGAGGCATGATAATGAGCCATAAGCCTCTGTTTGTATCATCCGACTCCTGGGCAGGAAAAGACAAAGTCACTTTTTCGTTAGGAAGCTCATAAATCATCCTCGGCGTCCTTCTGTAAACCGGATACTTTTTGCTCATTTCCGATTGGGGACGGCGAGTTAATGAAAGAGATGTCTCGTAATCTTCCAAACTGTTGATTTCCAACAAGTCGTCTTCGAGCAGGCGGATCGTCATGAATGGACGAAATAAAATGTCGCCTGTTTCCACTTTTTTATTTTTTGAGATTCTTTGTCCGTTCAAGTAGAGAATACCGTTCCCAGGCTCAACCACCCAACCCGTCCTCGTGTTAACCAGAATAAAAGAATCATCTTCAGCTTTAAGGACGGACCGCTGCGCTTTAAAGACGACCGTACTCTTTTCATGCGGCGAAAAGGTCAATTCTTGATGACTTCCTATATAATAGGTTTCTGTTTTCTCATCTTCCGCTGTGAAGAAAATCGATAATGTTTCATGCTGCTCTTTCAGCTGGAACGGTTCTGTGATTGTTGCCTGTCCAATCGGCTTTCCATTTTGCTTAACCGTTAAAACAGCAAGTCCATCGGTCTCGATTTCTAGTGGCCCATCTTGAAACGGGAATTCCCTTAAGGTTACCGTTTGTTGAACATCCCGGCCAACGGTGAATAAATGGGGCTGGCCTTTTTTTACCGGGACCCGCTGGTAATGTTGATTATAAAACAACCAAATGGTGCTCAAGCTATCACCTCCTGTAGAATCAAGTTAATTTGTATTGGTTGAAGGCTCCCCGTTGGTAGCGGCGGGCTGAGTTGTTGCCGGGTCTTGTGCTGGCTGTTCCGCATTAGGCTGATTTTGATTTTGTTGTTGCTGGCTCTGCTGTTGTTCTGCAGGCTCATCTTCAGCTTTCTGCCCGGACTGGTCTTCTTTCAACCTGCGCTCTTCTTCCTCCAGGGCTTTCCGTTCATCCTCGTACTCGTCAATCTCAGCTTGAATCTCGTCCAGAGTCTTCTGCTTTTCTTCGCTGGTAAGGTCTTCATCCGCTTTCACTTCTTCCCGGTACTTTAGCAGGCCGAAAACAATCAAATCCCGGTCTTCCAGGGAACGGGCAATTTCAAGCGCTGCCGCTGCGTTTCCCCGTCCAATATGAATCCAGTATTGATAATATTGGGGATCTGCTTGAAGCGTTATCGTGTTTTGGACATTTTTCCGCTGGTCTTCACTAAGTGACTCACTAACGATGTAGGATTCCGCCAGCTGGTATTGGACCACCCTTGGCATATCCTCCACATCATAGTTAGCCAAAGTCCCGACTACTTCACTGTAATTTTTTTTCAAATAATGCTCCTGGCTGTCTATAAACGCTGCTTGTTTAGGCTGGGCAAAAATAAGCGAATATACACTAAAAATTAGAGCCGGTAATAACACGATGATCATTCCCAAAGCTGCATACCGGGTAATATTCCATTTTTTTCGGGTGACCCGGACAAATTTTTTCTCCATTCGTTCAATTAATCTCATGTTTTCCCGAATTGTATCCAACAGTTCTTCTTCCGATTGGGCAGCCATCACTTTTGCAGCAGCAGGTGAAAGCTCAAGCGTTTCATGGAATCTTAAATATTTCTCGAATGAAAACTTTCCATCGACAGCTGCTGCAACAGTAGCTTTTATTTCCTGCCAGAGCCTTTCTTCATCTTTTTCATAAGGCGGAAGGCTTTCCTTCACTCCATAATGAAGAAAATACGGCGTTAAGCTCTCATCGATCACAATATTTTCCGGGCAGACAATGAAATGGAGCCGCGAAAGAGAGTGATTCATTATTTTCTTTACAAGCTGCGAAGCAAAAATCCATTTGCTTTTTTTGTCTTTATTTTTTAATTTGGTAAAGGTTATGTAGTTTGATGGTGGCTCAAATTCGAAGCGGAGTTCATCCTCTGTTAAATGAATGTTCTTATCGATCGAAGGGTCGATGTCCTTAAGCATGTCCACTTCTGCTGCGTGATCCAATTTGATTTTCTCTCTTTGAAAAATCAGCAAAACAGATTTATTTTCTGTTTTCACAACCGCTTCAAGCTGCTCTTCGAGATACGTTCGATTCTGTTCTGACATGTTCAGATGCTCCTTTATAATATTTCGAGACGGTCTCCAGTAGTGATGCCGCAATCCACCAGCTTATCGGTTCCAGACAGGACGATCTGTTTATTAGGAATGCGTACCCAATATCCTTCGCGCGGCGGTTCAGAAATGGATTTGGCCTGCCAGACAATGTCAATCACTTTTTTAACAGAATGATAGTTGGATAGGCGGAGATCAAAAGTATCTTTTTTATAGTTCTTTAAGTCTATCGTTAATTCGATATACATAGTTTCACCTCATAATAAAGGAGCGCCCTTCATCTGGTTGGAATGGCGCTCCTCTTCACTTCATTGATATCAGATGAAGTTAACCGCGAATTTGGCTCGCAATTTGGCTGTCAGCATCTGCAAGGGCTTTACCAGTATTTCTAAGCTGCACAGAAATGTCCTCAAGCAGTTGCTGCATTTGAATAAATGAAGGTCTTAATGCCTCATACTGGTCGCTGAACGCTCTGCTCGCTTCACCTTCCCAGGCACCTTCCAATTCCTTAATCATGCCATTCAAACGGCTAATTTGCTCTCCTACCTGATTGCTCTCACTGCTATAACGGCCTGCCATGCTTTCAAGTTCAGCTGGGGTAACGCGAATAATTCCTGACATTTAATCAGCTCCTTTTCCCTGAATTTACTTCAATTGTAAAAATATACACTAAATAGGTCAATTATAAACTTGATAATTATAGAAAAACAGTTAAATATACCCGGCTTATTCCCTGATTGGGAGATGCACAAACCTCTGAAGCAGTAACTTTTTCATAATTTTCAAGTTTTTATACCGAAAATTAAGTCAAATGACCTAAAAGATTTATTTAGGAAGCTTAGTTTCTATTTCTTCGTAATAAACGGTAATGCTCTGTTTATTCATCTCATTAATATGGTCATGATAACGGTTTGCTAATATATCCATGAGGGATATTTGGTCATTGATAATTGATTTATAGTCTTTATGGTTATTTTCCAGCAATTTCAGCGATTCTTCTATTATGCTGCCGGAGCTTGCTTTCAATTCTTTTTCGATAAGGGTCAACATTTCATAGCCAAGGCTGCCCATTTCCTCGAGATGCTGTTTAAAAATAGATGATTTATTCTTTAAGTCCTCATACGGCTGAAATCGATGAATCTTTGTTAGTTGCCCCATGATTTCCTCCTTATTAACGCAAATCAAATATAGCGGAAATATTCTTATCCTCTTGAAATAACTTTTCAATGGAGGACCGGATGCTTTTTATCTGTTCAAACCCCCTTGTTTGCTCCTCCTGGAAATAATGAAAGGCATCTTCAAAGGTATCAGTAAAAATAGTATCCAAAGGGCGAATCGACTCATGGACGGATATCCCCCTCATTTCCACGTTTCCGCCCGGCAATAGATACCGGCAGGCATGAGGATTGGCTTCCATATCATTAATGGCGCCGATCAAGCGACTTTTACGATTCTGAAAATCGTCAACATATTCACGATGGTAGCTTTCCTTCAGTTTGTTGAGCATATCAGCTTTATCCTGATATTTATCCATTCCAATTTGATAAATTCTCACTGCCGAAGAGAGGTTAACTTCGATTTTCTGACCTTCTGACGTGACTTTAAAGCGATACATATCATTTCCTATATAACGCTTCCCGTCCTGTACGGCAAGAGAACTGGCGACATGAGCCACTCCATGGGCTTCTATAGCTGTCCCAAAGCCTTTGAAAAACTCTATCGTGTCGTCAAAAATCTTCTTAAATTTATCTTTAATATGGGCGGTTTCTAGCTTAATAGTGGCTGCTACGTCTAAAATGCCTATGACATACTTCTCATAATCAGCAATGCCCGGGTCAAAAAGGTCTTTTATCAGTAAATCCCCTAAGCTTCCAATCGATTTCATTATGTTAGCAACATGGCCCTCTATTTCTTTTAAATATGATGCAATCTCATATCTAAGAATCAACGTAACACCTGCGGCCATGTTAATTAGTGCCGGCAGGTTTTCAGTTAGCTTTGCCAGCCTTTTGCCAATTTCCTGTACTCGCAGTCCCAATTGTCCAAGTGCATAGACAAGTTCTGTCGGGAATTCGGGAATCGGTAGTGGCACCGTTACGTTCACAAGGCGCGAAGGAAATCCTCCAACAGGCAGAGACATATTAACGTCAACAGTGCTCCAGTCCGGCCCATCCATCAGCTTCCCCAACTCTGCTTCAATCGTATCAAGCAATGTATAAAACTCCTGATCGACGCCTATCAGGCCCCTCATTAAGCCATCCATCCCATTCTCCTGATAATAAGGCGCCATTGTCGCCAGGAACACTTGAAGCACTTGCAGGTCCTTATCAGAAAGGTTGGCAAAGGCTCCACGAAGCCCATCAAAGGCAGGATCCGTGTCAACCATGGTTCGGTCACCCAGGTCCAGAAAGCCCCGTATGCCGGACACTCCGTATAACACGTCCTCTTGGGAAGTTAGATGGTGGATGTTCGCTCCTTTTTCTTTATAGTATTCTTCTGCGAATGCTTTTACTTCTGCGGGTGGGATGGTGTAGAGTTGGTTGAAATCGTTCTGATCTTTATTGAAATGTTCAAATAACATAAACCTGAATTTAGGATCAACCAAAGCCAATTGGTATACGCTCGGCGGAGCATCATTTATGGCATATACATTGTTATAAGAACCGGTCATCAACTGCAGCATTTGAATTAAGTTGCCACCTAAAGAATGACCGATTCCTGATTTCTGCAACTCTAAATTTTTATTATCCTGCTTCACTCTTTCAACAATTTTTTTCGTCACTATACTATCAAAACGTTGCGCGTGTTGATACTGATTTTGAATTTTTCCAACGAAAATACCAAGTCCATTGTATATCCAGTCATGCGGATCGCCAGTACCTTTATCCTCTCTTAATTCACTGCCTCTAGTAATCGTATAAGCAAAATTTATTCCTTTTTCAGGATCATAAAAATGAATCACTGTTCCATCAAAACCAGAATCTTTTCCTAACCTCTTTAATTCTTGTAGCTCCGTAATATCACTGGAATGATATATCATGATCTCTCCAGATGGCGCCTCTCCAGTCTCTTCAATAAAAATTCTCCTGATACTTTCAACCGACATACTGTCGGATTTCCCATATTCTAATTCAGCTATTCGAGCCCGAAGTATGTCAGTATTTAGAACTTCTTCATTCTTCATTCTTTTCACCTGCAATTTGGGTGTTTCTAAAAATTCACTGACTTCATTAACATCAGCAATTTATCTTCAACTTCCGGTGAGCTAGCGGCACATTTTTGATTACTATTTGTACAAAAACTACGCGAATAGAACATAATAGCTTTTTCATTTTCTTTTGACTTAATATAACTAAAAAAACTATAATATTTTCCCTTCTTAGTTTTATCGGAATTTTTAGCAAAATAATAGGTTTTATCCTCATGCTCGAAGGTCTCGTACTCACCTTGGTAACTTGCCATAATAGATAATAAGTCCAAATTAGCATCAATATTTTCTGTTATTGGGCTGTTTTCATAGGATATTTGATATTCGTATGAAATGTTGCCTTTTTCATTACTACCAAAAATAAATGACTCATCGTAATCTTCAGTTTTTTCATAACTCATGTCTGAAATCTTACCATTTACCGGGAATAACATAGTATAGCCATTAGTTTTAGACTTAAAAAGGTAATAACCGTCCTGTACTTCCTCAGTTGAATCCATAAATCCCCTTGTGAATTCATCCGTGAACGCTAGTGTGTCAGGCCAGTTATTAGCTGCTGCCCTTTGATCTTTCTGGTCAGGATTATGGTTCATTCCGCATCCCCCTATAATAAGAATCAGCATGATGATTCCAAGCTGCTTAAGTCTTTTCAAAATCAAAATCCCCTTTCGAGATTTTCGCAAAATACCTCATTCCATTACTACCACATATTCCCACGTAGTTTCAACTATATTCAGGTTGGAAATTAAAAAACACAACTTTTTTACCAGATTATTCAGGATTTTCTGCATGTTTTATGTAAATTTATACAACTTTAGCATCAGCAATTCATTTGCAAAAAACAGATAAAGTATAATTTTACAATACTGATAATTTGAAGATAAGGAGATGGAGATACGGATATGACTGATAAAGTTTCATATAAAGAAACGACTTCTTACCAAGTTTTACTCGAGTGTTTTTCCGCTTTTTTATTTCGGCTAACTATTTTACATCACTTGTTTTTCAATCCGGACTAACCCCCAATAACAGCAATACTTTTATTTTACTAAGATCCTTTTTAACGTTTCAGTGACAATTTCCATTAATTCTGTGGAGGTCTCGGGATTAAAAATAAGATAAATGGGTGTTTCTGGTATTGGAGTGGGCAAATTTAGTTTTACCAAATTGCCGCTTTTCAGCTCATCTTCCACAATCATTTTTTGGAGAATGGTAAATCCAACGCCCTTTCTGACCATCATCTTTATCCAGCCTACATTATTAATTTCAAGAGATTTGTCCGTTTTGATGCCCAGCTCCTGAAGATAATTTTCAATGGACTTGGTTACGAAAAAATTTCTGTTGTATATTATAATTCTCTCATTTTTAAGATCTTCGCTATTCACCATCCCTTTATTGGCCAAATGGTGGGTTGGACTGCAAACAAGCACATTTTCTTCATCCGTAACTTTGACAAAAATAAGATTATGAGACTCAAATTCTTTTTCCGAATAAATATAGCCAAGTCCAAACTTTACTTCCCCACTCTTAATCAACTCTATCGTATCCTTTGTTTCTTCAATTTTTATTTTAAAGTCCAAATTTGGATAGGATTTATACAGCACCTTTAATAACTCTGGCATTATATTCACCCCCATATGGTTAGGAGAAGATATAGTGATATTATTATCAATTTTAGAACCACTTTTTAACGTTTTTTCAGCTTTTTTTATCAATGTAAAAGCATCTTTAAGATATCCATAAACTTCTTGTCCCTTATCGGTTAAGGTAATTTTTTTCCCATTGGTTCGTTTAAACAGGATCGTGTTAAATTCACCTTCCAATTGTTTGATTCGAACACTAATTGTTGGTTGGGTTATATTCAATTCCTCAGCCGCCTCTGAAAAACTGCCTTTTTCGGCAATCATTAAAAAGGCTTCAATATTTTTAAGTTCCATTTTAAACACCCCAATACATGATTGCATTATCTTTATATAATGAAAATTACTTTTCCTTTTAAAATCCCCAATACCTCTTTAGGATTAAAAAGCATGGATGATGTAATTGATTAAGGTTATCATTATTGAAGTGGATATAATCATGATGACGGCAAATTTCCAATTCCACTTTAATAAATCTTGATACCTTACATCCAGAAGATTTGTCCCAATGATATTTAATGCAGACACCGGAGACAGCAGGGTACCCATTGCCCATCCAACAGTTAAGGTAACCGCAAATATAATGGCGCTTAAATGAATACTACTTGGATCGATGGAATTAGCCAGAATGGTGACGGTTACAATTTGATGTACTCCTAATAGTGAAAAAAGCACAATTAAAGAGAGAATCATTAAAATGACAAACACTTGGGAATGGTTTGTGAAAAAAATGAAGATAGATAATATGTAATTTGGAAAAGGTGATAATTGA
Organism: Bacillus sp. V3-13; assembly: GCF_002860165.1. Lineage (GTDB taxonomy): Bacteria > Bacillota > Bacilli > Bacillales > Cytobacillaceae > Bacillus_BJ. The sequence goes on from NZ_PGUZ01000074.1 coordinate 25,439, forward strand.
AACATCTGAGAGAAAAAAGAAGCTGTAACGATCATCATTGATTCATTATGGACATTGGGCAGAATATTTTTTCGGTAATGTTTCAACTCAGATTTCATTTCATCCTTTTTCTTTAGTAAAAATGACCATAAAAAAGAAGAGACAATCGCAATAAGGCTGACGATAATGATTAAACTGATATCTAACATTCTATCTAAAATAATGATTGAACCAAATAAACCTATGAATCCCATTGTTAGCTCCAAAAGCTTTTTCCTGGGTTCTGGTTCATCGCTGATTGCTGTGCTTTCCTCGTTCAAATACGGTAGCGCCCTTACTTCTATTCTAAAGAGAAATAGTGAAATAAGAAAACCCAAAATAACAAAAATAAGTGCATAAAATAAAAAAGGAATACGTGTTAAGTCCAGAATGAAGAGGATTATAGCAACACCGGCGATATAAGGTGAAAATATGATGGATAAACAAAAACCCTGCATAATTGCCTTTGTATAGGTCCCTTTACTGGTCTCCAAAAGTTGTCTGAAAAGATCTATTGAAACTCGCAATGCACCAATATTCATAAATGAAGTTAACAAAGCCGAACTGCCAAGAACCGTTATAGGAACAAAAAATGGTTTGTCCGACCATCTATTAATAATAGTTACAATCGTACCATCATATCCTCCTAAGCGCATCGGAATGGAAAGTAGTGGTACATACAAAAATAAGGGCACGAAGGCTAAGTTTAGCAAGATTGCTTCCTTCCAGTAGCTTGATGCACCACCATAAAAAAAATAAAAGGCATGCCCCAGGATAACCAATACCAACGTAATCCTCTTTGGAACTTTATTCATAAAATAAAAGCAATACAGAAAAGTAATGACAGCCATGCTGACTATTAAGGTATCATTTCCTGCTCCTAAAATAACATCAACCAGGTACAATGCTCCCAATAAAAATAATAAAGCCCCTCTAATTGAGCTTGCATACTCTATACGATCCCACAATAATCGTCTTTTTATTTCAACCTTCTCCAAAACTTACACTCCTTCCTAGCTACTAAAATAGATCTGCAATAAAATCGCAAGTGAGGAAGTTACACTGAACACCAAGAATGCAAAAAATAGATTATGTTTGACAACCTTCATTGGACTTTCATTTATGGTTACGGCTACAATGTTTGCATTCATTGTAAACGGGCTTGAAGCAGAGCCAGTCAATGCTCCTCCGAGAATGGCCAACGCCAACCATTCAGCCGATACATTCATAAATTGCAAACTTAATGTTTGCGTGGCTAAAACCACCACTAATTGAGGGATTATACCAATCCATGTCATTAAGAAAACGACAAATCCAATCACTAATAAAATAAACGGTCCGATCGTAATGCTGATGGAATATACGGTATCGTTAATCCAGTCGTCAATATGCGAATGAGCAATCACATTAATGAATACAGACATAGCGACAAACAATGCAACCTGAGAATAAATATTGGGAACCGTCTCAACAAGACGCTTTTTCATATTTTTGCTGTAAGGCTTGCCCTTTTTTAAAAACAATGCCCAAATAAACGAATATGGAATAATCATTAATACAACAGCATCCAGCATTGAAAATGTCAGCCAATGGCTTAAACTCAAAATTAGGACAATAAAAATAACAATATGCAACAGAAAGTAAATTAGACTCTTTTTGGCTTTTACAGACAAAACTTCATGCTGATTTTCTTCAACTAAAAAATGCTGATTCACTTCTCCTTTTAAACGTCTATAGCTTGACTGGATATCTAAAAACAGAAATAAGATGGCTATAGTAAAAGTAAGCGGCAAAATAATTGACGCCTTGGCCCCGGTGCCGGTAATGGCAATGGTCGGCGCAGCAGCTACCGGTGTCCAAAACAGAGTCATAATAAATGGCCTTACATATGTGATTGATTGAAATTTATTAATAAAGGAGGCCGGCAGCTTTTTCAGAAACTCTGATAAGGATGCCTGGATGGTTGGAATAGCAGGAGCAGTCATCACAGAACATAAAATAAACGTCACAATTGAAAAGGTTGCATACATACTTTTAAAGGAAGTGATTCTACTTCTAAAAAAGCGATATATTTTTTGCGGATATTCGCCCAGTAAAACGGGAATGGACAATAAAGAAGCATAAGCCAACAAAACCAAAATATTGGTCATACCCGAAAAGTAGGTTAATGCGTCCCATGTAAACAGATCGTTCAAATACATAACAATTAGCGAAAACGATAGGGAAATTACGATGATGATTTGATAAAAAACTTGGATGCCCTGCAGAGAAAGGATTAACGCAAAGAAACTGCATATGCTTAAAATATAGTCCGAGTATTTGATAGGTAACACCAATTGAATAATATAGAACAGAAACAGAGAATTAAAAACAATCGATCTAGAAAGATTTAATATTACACCCATATCCAATTTTGAAACATTTTCTGTTGCCATCTTTGCCTGGATCATTCGTTTCTATCACCTCTATAATAGTGATTTTTCTACAATAGCAAAGAACGACCGAAATTTGGTCGTTTCTTTGCTAGTATTATCTTATTACTCTGGTACCGAAAACCGAAGACCCCGAGAATTTTAGACTGGGATACACTGGCAAATAAAGATTTCTTTGCATCTTAAATACCTTACAATGAGACCATATTGGGCAGCCACAATATAAGTTGCGGAAAATATGTGATCAGTGCCAATACAAGCAATGATACCGCTAAAAATGGCCAGATTGCTTTTACCAGCGTTTCCAGCTTCACTTCAGCAATGGATGATGCAACAAATAATCCCGCCCCAACTGGTGGAGTTAAACTACCAATCACGATGTTGAGGCACATCACCACACCTAAATGAATCGGATCAATGTTAAACGCCATGGCAACAGGAATCAAAATTGGTGAAAGTAGTATTAACGATGCGATCCCATCAAGGAACATCCCCACCAGTAATAAGAAAAGATTAACGATCAATAAAAATATCAGCGGGTCATCCGTTAAAGTAACCATCCACTCTGTTATTAATTGCGGAATTCTTTCAAAGGTAAGAACTAATCCAAATAATTTGGCCGTAACAATTAACAATGTCACAGTTGCCGTCGTCGTGGCTGTATTTATCAGGATCTTGGGAAGTTCCTTTAATTTGAGCTCACGGTAGAATAAAGAACCCGCCAGAATGGCAATTAAGCATGCAATTGCTGCGGATTCAGTGGCCGTAAAGACTCCGCTCAGTATTCCCACGATGATAATGACAGGGACAGACAATGCTGGGAGCACTTGATAGAAAGAAGCCCTTATTTCCTTAAAGTTTTGCTTATCTGACTTTGGTAAATTATGCCGATAACCATAGTAGACGATAAATAATACAAAAGAGAGTGCCAAGAGGATGCCTGGCATAACGCCAGCTATAAACATTCTTCCAATAGAGGTTTCAGCATTAATACTGTAAATGATGAAAATCATGCTTGGTGGAATGATCGGTCCCAACATCGCTGCTGCAGCAGTAGTAGCTGTACTAAATTCCCTATTGTATCCTTCCTTTTCCATCGCCGGGACCATTACACGGCTCATCATCGCCGTTTGTGCTAAAGAAGAACCCAAAATAGAAGCTAAAAAAGTGTTTGCTACTACATTTACATAGGCCAAACCACCTTTATAATGGCCAACAATCGCCTTGGCAAAATTAATGAGTCTGGAGGTTATTCCTCCATAATTCATTAATTCTCCAGCTAACATAAATAACGGAATGGCCAATAGGCTAAAGTTATCCATTCCTGAAAACAGCCGTTGGGGAACGCTATCAAATAACCCATTATTCCCTGTTGAAAAGATATAAATGATACTTGTGGCACCAAGTACGATGAAAATAGGTACTCTAAGGAATAATAAAGTGAAAAAGGAGAAGAAAACGGTCAATTACCCCACCACCTTCTTTGTTATATTTTTACTGCTTCGTCTAATTGCTTCGTTTTTGCCCTTTGACCCCACATTTTTTAATCCATCCACAACGTCATGCAATAACATCTCTAATGAATGAATCGTCATAAATGAAAAACCGACAGGGACACTCAAATAGGCGACAATCATCGGCATTTGCATGGCAATTGATTTTTCAAAAAGGATAAAAGGAGAGGAGACCCACCTTATTGAAATGAAAACCATGCAGGCACAAAATAAAAACACAATCAGGTTACAGATTAAAACAAGTGCGTTGTAGGCATGTCCCGTAAATTTTTCCACGATAATGCTTACAGCAGCTGATTGCTTCCCTTTCAACGTCATACTGCCCCCAATGAATGTCACCCATGCCAATGCAAAAATAGCCGCCTCTTCTGTCCAATGAAGTGGATTGTTGAAAAAGTAACGGAAAAACACCCCGCTCGTTAGTGACACGAGGACGATTGAGAGCAGGAAAATAACGAGAATTTTCTCTATTTCATAAATAAGGTTATTTATTTCCGAAAACAGCTTCATGGTTTACCTCCTCAGCTAGATGTGGCTTCTTCTATAAACTCTTTTGTCAAAGGGCTTTGCTCCGAGTATTTTTTATAAATTTCCTCCGTTACACCCTTAAAGGCTTTTAGACTGGATGGTTTGTGAATGTTAAGTCCCTCTTTTTTCAATAATTCCAGGTTCTCCTCTGTTTCCTGGATCGCTAATTCATTTCCATAGTCAATTGCGGCTTTCATTGCCTCTTCAACAATTTTTTGATCGTTTTTTGATAAACTGTCAAACTTGACTTTACTCATAAGTACAGCCGCATTAAATGCAAATTGGTTTAGCAGAGTAAAATCCTCACCTACCTCATAAAATTTTTGTGAATAGGCAGAGTCTGCACTTGCATTGACTCCATCCACTACCCCGGTTTGGAGTCCCTGGTATACTTCGGGCAGTGGCATTGGCACTGGACTTGCACCCAAGGCATTGTAAAAGTCGTTAATGACTTCGGATCCTGGCGCCCGGATCTTTTTCCCTTTAAATTCTTCAGGTGAATCCATTACTCCCGACTTCATTAAAATACTGTGACTGCCCGTAAATAACCAATCCATGCCGACCAGACCCTGCTCACTAAATAAATCTAACAACTGATTTGCTGATTCCGTATCTCTCATTTTGTTTGCATCACTTATATCTTCGAAGAGAAAAGGCATTAACCAAGCATTCAGCTCTTTATTTCTGGACGCCAAATAGGCAGTAGTTATAAACCCGAAATCAACTGATCCAGAGATCATCTGTTGGATCATGTCGGCCTCAGGTCCAAGCTGGCTGGCAGGAAAAATTTCCAGTTTCATCCTGCCATCCGAACGTGTTTCAAGTTCCTCTTTGAACTTTTCAGCTGTTTTGGTCCATGAGTGTGTCGGTCCAACTATTGTTGTAAGTTTAAAATTATGTTCACCCTGGCTGGCAGATTGGACTTTAGCTTCTTGACTGTTGCCTGCACCGCAAGCACTTAAAATGACGCCTGTCAATAATATCACTGAAAGGAAGATATTCACTTTAATTTTTTTCATGTGTTCCTCCATTTAACATTATTTTTTCAGAAGTGCTAAAAGCGTAAGGAAACGCTTACATTTTAGAAGAGGTCTACTTATTTACAACCACTGTTGCTCTTATCTTGTGTAAATAGAACATCCTTCTGTTGACAGAAGAATATTCATTATTATTCCGATCTTCACAGCCAAGGAGAAACAGTAACAAGCAAAGGCTTCGGTTCGCCAACCCCGCCAGCAGTCTTTAAAGCTTGATCTGTTTTATCTAATGGATAGTTGTGAGAATTTAGCATGCTAAGAGGAAACTTATTTGACGCTATGCAATCTCTCGCCATGCTTACAGATTTATAGCTGTGGCCTCTAACCCCCTTTATAGTTAGGGTTTTGTGGATCACCTCATCGATTTCCAAACCTGAAAGCGCTTGGTATTTATAGGCCCCTAAAATGATTTTCGCATTCTTATTTGCTACTGAAATAGCTTGTTTAATAGGTTCTGTTCCACCAGATGTTACGTCAAGCACAATGTCGACCATTTTCCCCCCAGTAATCTCATGTATCGTTTGATACATATCTTCCGTTTGAATATTAATTGTATGGTCAATCCCCAATTCTTTTGCCAACTCTAAACGATGGGCACTTGTTATCCTCCCTGTAACAATAACTTCAGCTCCAGCATATTTAGCGGCTAATGCACAAGCAAGCCCTTGCTGGCCGGGTCCCTGGATGAGAACCACTTTCCCGGGTCCTGCCCCTCCTTCAATACACATCCACTCAAAGCCATTTGCCAGTGGCAATGTTATGGCCGCTTCCGCTGCCGGGACATGTTCAGGCATTTTATGAAAAACAGCATTAGGATGCAGGTACATATACTGTGAAAATCCTCCGTATAGAGATGGACTTTCTGAAAGAGGCGTCGCTCCATATCGTATTCCTCTGTACTTGGGATCTGTTGAAAGACAGGCTCTGTATTCCCCTGTTCGACAATGTTCACACTGGCCGCATGGAATGTATTCTTCCATAACAACCCTGTCTCCCTTTTTTACATCCCAATTTTTTGAAGCGAGTTCCCCAATTTCTTCAATATATCCGACGACGTGATGCCCCAGAATTTTAGGCTCCAGCTCCTGGTTATAGTAAGAAACATCCGTGCCGCAAACTCCAACAATTTCAACTCTTAGTATTCCATCGTTATCGGAAAGGGGTGGAATTTGAACTTCCATAAGTGCCGTTTTGTTTTTATCAACCGCTACTGCTGCCAAAGATTTTTCTATCATAATAAACTCCTAATCTATTAAATGTTTCTAAACAATTTCTGCTTCCTGTGCTCTTAATTTCATATGTTCTTTGGCACCTTCCTGGAATGGCAACCCTTTTGGAAGCAAAACAGACGCCGAACGAATATGATGCTGTTTTGGATCAAGTGCTTCTACTATGTCATTCTCATTTAATTTTTTAACGGCATTCAGTAATCTGCGCCGTGCTTTTATGATTGCTGTGTCGCTAGTTCCCAGTTTTTCCAAAGAACGATCTGTGATCGGTCCAGCGCTTTCTTGTATTGCTTGATCTTCCATTCCAACCCCTTTGATTCCGATAAAGGATTTCCCACTTTTTTGTAACTCTCTGTCAAGTAAATATCCATTGTCTTTGTTTGCAACCGGGCGGAAAGTTCCAGGAATAAGTTCAGCGTGTATACCTTCTCCTGCTTTCATTTGCTCAACCTCTTTTTGTTCCAAAGGACGGTCTGTTGTCCAGCTCCAGCTCCATGTCATACAGTTTTCATCATCAATTGGAACCCACGCATGCCCTCCCCGAGGTGCTCCTCCGAACGGTGGAATCATTGTGTACCATGGCATTAGAAACTGAGTAATTCTCCAGTAATAATGTTCATCATCAGCATTTCTTCGGGCGCCTATCAGCATACCGTATTCAGTGTCCACTACTTCAAATTTAGGTGAAGTATCTTTGGCCAACAAGTTAGGGCTTTTACTATTTTTGGAAACACCTAATCCTCCAACTGAGCCTGAGTGAAGGATGGATACATGACTTGAATCAATTCCACCTTCTAATGCTTGAAAATAGTTACACTCCTGAATTTTTTTAGATACAAAACGATGACTGTCAGGCACCATCATCCATTCTTGTTCCGGTAAAGCCGGTTTATGTTCTGGTGGTCCCATGTATGTCCAAATGACCCCGGCAACTTCCTCGCAAGGATAGGATTTAATTTTAATTCTGTCCTTAAAAATACTATCCTTCGGTTCTGATGGCATATCCACACAATTTCCATTGGTGTCAAACTTCCAACCATGATAAACACACCTCAAGCCACATTGCTCATTCCGGCCGTAAAACAGCGATACTCTGCGATGTGGACAATATTCATCGATCAAGCCAATATTTCCATCTGAGTCCCGGAATGCAATCAATTGTTCACTTAGCAATTTTACCCGAACGGGTGGGCAATCATTTTCTGGTAGTTCTTCTGAGAGAAGAGCTGGAATCCAATGTCTTCTAAAATATTTCCCCATTTCAGTATCAGAGCCAGTGCGGGTTAACAAATAATTGTCTTCTTTGGAAAGCATTTTATTGCGACCTCCTACATTTTTGTGAATTTTGAATATTATCAGTATATTTTCTAAATTCTTTATTTTCAAATTGATTTTTTTAATAAACACTATTTAAAACTTCTATAACGTGAAAACTTTATTTCTGCTGAGAGACTATTAAGATTTTAAATAACGATATAGAATATTTTTATTTGAATATTCAGAAATAAAAAATTACACTGTATTTACAAATTTCATTTATTTCTTTTTGAGGAGGATAGTTATGATCCAAAAATATACTGACGAAATGATCATATCCTATTACAAAAATAAAACCGTTGCTATACTGGGATACCGATCTAATGGAGGTCAACAGAGAGCTAAATTATTAAGGGACAATGGAATAAAAGTTTTGATAGGTCTGCGAGTTGGAGATGAGTATTGGGGACAGGCAGTAAACGATGGTTTCAATGTATACCCTGTTTGGGAGGCAGCAGAACAGGCTGAAGTTGCTCAAGTTTGGTGACAGATTAAGGTTTTAAAAAGGCATGCAATAATGCGTTGAGCTATCAGAATGCATGAAGAGAAAGGAATTACACCAGAGATTCGAAATAGAAAGAGGGATCATAAGCAGTGAAATCGGAAGGAAAACCCGGATATCAGTTGTCTTGAGTTAATAACGCCCTACGTCTTTTAAAAAGTTTTTCCAAGGACGAACCTGAGAAAAAAGTAACGGATTTAGCCTCTTCCCTGGGCTTATCTAAAAGTACCGTAAGTCGGCTCCTGTCTACTCTCGCAAGCCAGGGCTTTGTGCTAAAAGATGCAGAATCCCAAAAATACCGGTTGGGTCTATCGATTTTTCAATTAAATTCCATTATGACCTCGAATCTTGAGATCTACCGAGACTCGCAGCCAACCCTGAAAAAACATATGACTGAGGTTGAAGAAACGCTCAATTTGTAGCTCTGAAGGATCACATGTTGGGATTTGAAGGGGTAAGTGACAACACCGATTACTAATTCAGTCCCTTGTTGCCAACAGAAACGTGCTGCAATGCACAAAGCCTGGCAAAGTGATCCTTGAATTTCAGGGCCAGCGCTTATTCGCAGCTGCCCTTTGTTCCTTCTGGACAGGCTTTCGCTCCATTCCTCATCCTCCTATAATAACCATTCCAAGTTGCATAACTCTTTTAAAATTCCAACTCCCGCTGAAGATTTTCAAAAGATTCCTCATACATACAACCGACTACCATATCCCCACAGAGTTTCAACTATGATAGATTAGAAATTAAACAGCACAATTTTTTTACCAGACTATTCAATATTTATCGCTTGTTTTTAATAGAGTCATATAGCTTTAGAACCACGATTCATTTGCAGAAACAGATAAAGTATAATTTTACATTACCGGTAATACGAAGATAAGGAGATGGAGATACGGATATGACTGATAAAGTTTCATATAAAGAAACGACTATTTCATACCAAGTTTTAAAACAATCTGATGGCAGTCTGATTAAGGATGCGGCAGCGTGTCTTGCGGAGACCTTTACTGGTGTCAAGCTTGGGGACAGCATCATCAGAGAGCCGATGTGTTATACAAGGCATATTTTAAAAGATGACTTTGAAAATTTCGTTCTCGACTATCTTAACCATGTTGTCGAGCAGGGATATTGTTTTATTGCAACCGATGATAAAACCGGTATGGTAATCGGTGTTTATGCTTGCGAAATTTTTGATCCTGCAGAAACTGAAGCGCCTGTTTTTGAAGGAAGCTTTGAGCCTTTTAACCGGATTATGGAACTGCTTGGAGATTTAGATTCGAGGTTCATTGAAACCCTTGAACAAAGGTTGGGAAGACAGCCGGAAAGAGATGAATATTTGCATGCATTTATGCTCGGGGTTCGCACTGAAAGGGACAGAAAGCTGATTGCCAACCGGCTAATCCAAATGTCTTTGGACAAGGCGGAAATGAACGGGTTTAAAGGCTGCTTTCTGGAGGCGACCAGTTTTAAGTCACAAGTTTTGCTCACGAAGTATTTCGACTTTTATATGCCTGTAGATACTGTCAATATGCCGATCCAGACAATATATGCTGAGACCTCCGTGTTTAAAACTATACCAGCGGAGGTTGGGAACAGCTGTCAAATTCTTTACAAGCCTTTAAATGGTACCGATAAAATCTAAGAATCTCTTGAACTACCCACCACTTATTTTTCTAACGAAAATTTAAAGTGGGGGATTCCTGCGAACACCAGTGTATCCACCAGTTTTTTAGAGGCTCTACCCGTCGTCCCGACGGTGATTGCTTAATTATCTTGTACGTTGGCTTGCCACACGTTCTACTTTAGCTTGGTTTTCGCAACTTCGGTACGTGTGGATACGAATTAGAACGTTGAAGATTTTACCTAGCAGACGTTTTTCCTGCTAGAACTCCCTATCTTCAGTTTTCAAAGAACAGCTTACGAGTATATTATAGTACATTTGTTCGTATTTTCAACAACTTTGGCTATCGCCAACCGACATTCATCTCCCACCTATTCATTGGGCTTCGCCCTTCCCATTCCTTGAGGTGGGAGTCTTCTGTCGGGAAATGATAAAAATCACGTTGGAGGTTTTCAGATGGATCTCGCAGGAAGCTGGTTCCCGTTAGTCGCATTTATCCCATTCATTCTGTATCTGGGAATATTTATTTTCGGCATTTGGTTTGCAATAACGTTAATCCGTACGTTAAAGGAAAAAAACCAAATTCTTAAAGAAATCACCATGAATATCGAACAAAGAAACAAAGAATAGCCATAAATCATTTTTACACAGTACAAAAGAGGCTTCCCGACGTGAACTAAGGGAAGCCTCCTTTTTTATTAAGTATGAAACGACCTGGTAAACTCCATTTCCACAAGGATGTTTAGATTTCAGTCCGCCCACTATGTATGGGAATTACATACTCATCTTTTGTTTTCGCATAAAAAACATCTATATAAGAATGATTGATTTACGGGCTTTGATAGTTTAGAAATAGATAGCTTTTCTCGCAAATTATTAATCTTTTCCTATATGGGATTCATAAGGACATTTCTGTAGTATTCCCTATTAGTTGTGGCCTTCATGAATCCTATGAAGAACACTTTCCTATTTTCCAAATGAATCTTGTCCTTCATGAGCCCTACGAAGACCACTTTGCCTATTTTCCGAATGCGTTTTGTCCTTCATGAGCCCTATGAAGACCACTTCGCCTATTTTCCGAATGCGTTTTGTCCTTCATGAGCCCTATGAAGACCTCTTTGCCTATTTTCCGAATGCGTTTTGTCCTTCATGAGCCCTATGAAGACCACTTCGCCTATTTTCCGAATGCGTTTTGTCCTTCATGAGCCCTATGAAGACCACTTCGCCTATTTTCCGAATGAGTTTTGTCCTTCATGAGCCCTATGAAGACCTCTTTGCCTATGTTTCGAATGAGTTTTGTCCTTCATTGAGCCATAAAAGCACCCGCTCTCTTAGCCCATCTCAAGATAGCTGAAAAATGTTAAATTCAAGTTATATAGATCACTAACTGAATTCCTGTTTTGATGTTGTTTTTTCTGATTTTGCCTGTTTTTCGTCATTTTCAGCCCACGACCATGAAACATCTGGCCGAGGATGTATAGGTCCTCGCATAAGTTCGTCAGTATTCTGATCATTGTCACCCTTTAGCATTTTTTCCTGTTATCTGGCAATAAACTCACCTCCCATGGATTAGCTATATTGTTTTGGTAAGCTTTATACGGCAGACAGAACAGCGCGCCGATTTCGTATGTTAGATTGAAGGACTTGCTTCTATTTCAGCTTACTGTTTTACGATGTGACATGCAGGCATATCCGTCTTTACTGATTACAGCCAATGAAATGTACCACCATTGACATAGTTCTTACCACTGAATGACAAAGAATGTACCAGTAAATGACAGGTTGTTTACCAGTTTGTTTTATGTATAAATAACGAGATGTATATTGTAATTACTAATATTATTTTTGTCAGACTTATAATTGTCAATGATGTATAATTATATGCAGGTTATATTGTATGTAAATTAATGTTTATACACCGTCAGTGGAAAATCTTGTTGAGCTAACGAAGCAGGATTGTTGGTGAAGGTGGATGAATTATGTTAAAAGAAGAAGCACTATCAGTGAAAATGAAGAAGATAATCACCAAGTTATCTACGCAATTATCTGTGATAATAAGAGATTTACGATGGAGAGGATTGTATGAGAGTTTTTAAGCATGTAACTGCAAATGATATATCATTAAGACCTTTGCCCTTCTTAAGAGAGTTATCTATGGAATCTTACTTAGTGGAGAATGAGAGTATTCTCAAGCTGGATGAAAGTGATTTTTCCGATGTATCTATAATTGATGTTGAATTAACGTTAAAAAACGGTAGAAAATATTCAGATGGTAGAATTGACATATTAGTTCAATATGGACAAGATACCTTTGGTGTAGTTGAACTGAAATTAGGTCAATTAACTTCACTGCACCTTGAACAATTAGAAGATTATTTGCAAGAGAAGGAACAGCTTTTTAATACTTACATAAAGTCTAAAATAGATGTAGATTATAAGGACATTAATTGGGTTGGTGTATTAGTGGGTTCTTCAATATCGGCAGAACTCGATGAAAAATTGTCAAGCGGTTATCAAATTAAAAACATTACACCAGTAGCGGCTCTAACTATTTCACGATATAGAGGCGAAGACAATCAAGTATATGTCATAACAGATACAATTTTTAATAATAAGAGCAGAAATTTTGATAGAACAAAGTTTATTTATAATGGTGAAAAATATAACAAAGGTAGGTTGGTATTAGCCGTAATGAAGGATTATGTGGAAGACCATAAGGTAAATGTAAACGCTAGAATAAAGTTGACAGTTTTCGCTTGATAAGATTTTACACTTTTGCTCAATC
>NZ_PGUZ01000075.1 GCF_002860165.1 Bacillus sp. V3-13
AGTAGAGTAGAAAACAGGAATTAGATATTGTCTTCTTGTCCTCGGGTTTCAGGGTGTTCCACCTTACTAAGCCAGACAGGGAGACAATTCCTTTTCCTGCTCCCCCTCATCAAACCGTACGTGAGGTTCTCCCTCATACGGCTTTCCGACGTTCTTCTTTCTTTGGCATTACGGTACTTGCCTATTTTGCTAATTTCACGAGCGTGTATTGGGTCATTTTAATGACCTGTCCTATTCCACTATGTTTATTGCGCTTATTCCGTTTCTTATTCCAAAACAGCGTTAATCTTTCGATTACGTACCAATCGATTCTGTTCAGCCATTTCTTGGCAATTGGCGAGATGAGATAATAATTCTTGAATCCTTGTAGTCTACGGTTAAGGCCTTTCACAAGTTCATCCATATCCAGATATAACTTGTTCCTTTTCTCCGTGTACTCTTTGATGTTGCTTCTCATCTTTTTCATTGCCTTCTTGGTTGGAATGTGCGACATGACATAGATTTTCGAACCACCCTTGTTCAGGACTGGAAACTTTCTGTGATGTAGCCCCAGGAAATCAAAACCATCAGAATCATCCCATATATTCACAAGCCTGGACTTTTCAATACTCAGAGATAGATCAAGTTTCGTCATAATCCCTTTTAGCACTTGAATGCTTTCCAGTGCCTGTTTCTTTGAATGGCACATAATCACGAAATCATCGGCATAGCGTATGAGTTCTCCCAGATGGGAGAACTTCTTTAACCAGAGTGCATCCAGTACATTCAGGTAGATGTTTGATAACAGCGGAGAAATGACGCCTCCTTGCGGCACTCCTGTGACGGAGTCACGGAAATGGCCATCTTCCATGACACCTGCCTTCAACCATTTGCGGATGAGCTTTAATACTCTCCTGTCGCTAATTCTCATCTCGATGAGTTTCATCAGCTTTTCTTGATTGATATTGTCGAAGTAACCTTGAATGTCCACATCTACTACCCAGAAGGACTTCCTGCTTGCCTTTCTGATTTTCGCAATCGCCTGATGTGCATTTCGTTTTGGTCTGAATCCGTACGAACAGTCTTGAAAATCTGCCTCAAAGATCGGTTCAATGACCATTTTCATTGCCATTTGTGCCACTCTGTCCTTGATCGTGGGGATTCCTAATGGTCTTTGTTTCCCATTCGCTTTAGGGATATATGTTCTTCGAACAGGCTGGGGTCGGAAACGTTTCTCTTTTAGTTCCAGATATAGTTCATTTAAGAACTCTCTTTCCCCGTATTCATGGACAATCTTTTCTATGGTTTGCCCATCAATTCCGCCGCTTCCTTTCTTACTCTTGACTCTTTTCCATGCTTCCGCAAGGATATCAGGTCGATAGACCTTATCATACAACGCATGAAATCGCCTAGTAGGGTTTTCCTTGGCGCAAAGATATAAAGTTTTCCAGAGTTCTCGAGCTTTTACATCGGTGTAGTTAGCCAGTTTTCCAGCATTCACTCACTCTTACCTCCTTTAAACTTGTGAACGAAGCAGGGCTCCTTCCCTAGACAACGTTCTGTTGTCGTTGTCATCATCGGTACTATGACCCCCTCCGACTCCCTCTCGGCTGTCCACCATTTCACGTTTACGCTTATAGGTTTCCATGTTACTTCTGTTAGAAGTGCCGAGGAGGGGATCCCCAGTTACGTTAATTGCTTTCCCAACATACCGATCTCCTTACCCCGAGGGATTCTTCGGTGTTGCTATTCAAGTTCTTCACACCTTCCGTGGTCTTCGCCCAATTTACCCAGGCTCGACTTCCCTTTGTCCCTCAAGAGAGGGTTTCTTTTGACGAGGCGGCAAGATTCACTTGATGTTACGGTCTGCTG
>NZ_PGUZ01000076.1 GCF_002860165.1 Bacillus sp. V3-13
TGTAAACGCTAGAATAAAGTTGACAGTTTTCGCTTGATAAGATTTTACACTTTTGCTCAATCAACCTACTACTTTAGTAAAATAGATATTGACGTTATTTTACTGGAGGTTAGGCTTTTGGAGGAGAAGTTAGTGTTATATGTAAAGATTCATGAACTACGTAAAAGAAAATTTAAAGTAGCACAAATTGCTAAGGAGCTTAAGATCTCAAGACCAACTGTCTATAAGTATTTAGAAATGACATTTGATGAGGCAAGAGCTTACACTGAACAGCCTTTGGGGAAGAAGAAAAAACTAGATCACTATAAAGACTGGATACTTGCCTGGCTAGAAGAGTATCCTCACCTGAGTAGTGCTCAGATTCAAGATTGGCTTTTGGAGAGATATCCCGACCTATCGGTTGGTGGAAGTACTGTGAGATCTTATGTGAAAGATATTCGTGAAGTCTATCAGATTGAGAAAAAGGTCATTGTCCGACAATACGAAGCAGTTCCTGAACAACCAATGGGCAAACAACTTCAGGTAGACTGGGGTGAAACAAAACAGAAGACGACAGACAACAAAGAAATCAAACTGTACTTTATTGCCTTTGTACTCGCTCACTCCAGACATAAATATATGGAATGGCAGGTACGTCCATTTACTACAAGAGATGCGATCAGCTGTCATGAAAATGCATTTCAGTTCTACGGAGGTCGAACAGAAGAAATCGTCTATGATCAGGACCACTTAATCACAGTGAGTGAAAATGCAGGCCAACTGCTTTTAACAGCTGCATTTCAAAGCTATGTAAATGAGCGTAAATTCAAAGTTCACTTGTGTAGAAGAGCTGATCCAGAATCTAAAGGCATGATTGAAAATGTAGTGAAATACATAAAAGGCAATTTCGCTGACAGTCGGGTGTTTAGCGACATAGAAGATTGGAATGATCGAGCACTACAGTGGCTCGAGCGTACTGGGAACCATCAGGTCCACCAGACCACGAAAAAAAGACCAGCAGAAGTGTTTCTCCTCGAAAAGCAACACTTACAGCCAGTCTCTTCGTTACTTTCATATGAAAGTACCAACAACCAAAGTATAACAAGAAGTGTAAGCAAGGACAACACGATCCGTTATAAGTCAAACCGTTATTCCGTCCCACTTGGGACTTATCAAACAATGAGTGAGAATCTTGTATGGATTGAAGCGACAGAAGAGCAAAAGACGCTCGTCATCCGCAGAGAAGCAAATGGTGAGGTAATTGCCGAGCATCTTATTAGCTCAGAAAAAGGAAAACTCATTCAAAACCGTCATCATACTCGTGATCGCTCCAAAGGGGTTGAAGAGCTTAAGCAACGTGTAATCTCTTACTTTAAAAATCAGACACAAGCAGCTGCTTATTTGGATGAGATCAGCCAAAGATACCCGAGGTATCGTCGAGACCAGTTTGCGATCATCTACAAGGTGATTCAACAGTATCCAGCATTAATTAATACTGTGATGACTAAGTGCGTGACAGAGAAACTATACAATGCGAATGATTTTCGGGATATCGCTCATCACCTTGATACATTGCGTGATGAACCAGTTATAGAGGAACAATCCTTTTATGCCAATCCAGCAAAACATCCTCATATTAAGGCCTCTACCCGTTCTTTAAATGCGTATACTAGCATTTTAGGAGGTCGAGCATGATGAACAAGACAGTGCATGAATTACAAGACCAATTTCGTCAGTTACGTTTATCAGAGACTGCGGAGGAGCTGCCACAGCTTCTTCGAGAAGCTGAAAAAGCATCATGGACCTACTTGGAATTCTTAGAATCTATCACAAGATATGAATTAGCAAAACGTGAAGCAAAGAGCCTTGAAAAAAGAATGAAATGGGCACGCTTCCCTTTCGTGAAGTCATTAGATGAGTTTGAACTTAAAGGTCAAAACGTTCTAACAGCCCGCCAGCTTTCTCAGCTTCGAGAATTGAGCTGGTTAGAGCAACAATACAATTTAATTCTTCTAGGTCCCCCTGGAATCGGAAAAACGTATATCGCAATTGGGCTGGGACTCGAAGCCGTTCATAGAGGATTCAATGTTTACTTCGCTACAATGGGTGAGCTTGTGCAGCTTTTAAAGACAGAAGAATACCTGAATAAATCTAAAGTCCAACTCAAACGGATTAGAAATGCCGACCTTGTGATTATCGATGATTTGATGTACATGGCAATGGATCAGAGAGAAGCAAACTTATTTTTTCATTTAATCAATCATTTATACGAACGAAGTTCGATCATCCTGACTTCAAATAAAAGTCCAGATGAATGGGGTAATTTAATTGGAGATCAAGGCATTACGACAGCTATTTTAGATCGTTTACTTCATCGTGTGGAAGTCATACATGGTGGCGAGGATGAGGAAAGTCATCGGATGAAAAACCGGAAAAGCATTTTTTCAGCAGAAGTGTAAAAAGGAACCGAGCAAAAAATGTAAAATTCGACT
>NZ_PGUZ01000008.1 GCF_002860165.1 Bacillus sp. V3-13
CACCTATCCCTTAATGGGGTGCGGTTTCACTAAGTGTTGCATTTAATATTGCAATTTACGAAAGAAACAATTTTCCCACTAATTGATTGTCTTCTTAGCGAAAAGACATAAAAATAAAGCCCCAAATTCAGGGGCTTTGATTGTTATCGTTTGTTTATTTATGTCTCATTAATGGGAAGAGCAGGACATCCCTTATTGAAGGTGAGTTCGTTAACAGCATGACAAGACGGTCGATTCCTATTCCCAGGCCGCCGGTAGGAGGCATGCCGTACTCCAAAGCTTCAACAAAGTCTTCATCCATCATATGGGCTTCATCATTTCCCTGGTCACGTTCTTTAAGCTGTGCTTCAAAGCGTTCACGCTGGTCGATCGGATCATTTAGCTCTGTAAAAGCATTCGCATGTTCGCGAGCGACAATAAATAATTCAAAGCGATCTGTAAAGCGCGGGTCTTCATCATTCTTTTTGGCGAGCGGGGAAATCTCAACCGGATGTCCATAAATAAAAGTAGGTTGAATAAGCTTTTCTTCTACTTTTTGCTCAAAAAACTCATTGACGATATGGCCATATTGCATATTTTCATCGATTTCTACATTATGTGCTTTCGCCAGCTGTCTTGCTTCTTCAATGCTCATTTGCTTCCAAAAATCTGCTCCGGTATATTCCTTAATCGCATCAACCATGTGCAGCCGGGTCCATTCTGGCTTTAAATCCACTTCATAGTCCCCGTATTGGACGGTTGTTGATCCGGTCACTTCTTCGGCAATATGGGCAATCAGGTTTTCTGTCAACCTCATAATATCGCGATAATCAGCGTAGGCTTCATATAGCTCAATCATTGTAAATTCAGGATTATGGCGGGTTGAAACTCCTTCATTTCGGAACACACGGCCAATTTCATATACTTTTTCCAAGCCGCCGACAATCAGGCGTTTTAAATGAAGCTCAATCGCAATTCGCATAAACAATGGCATATCAAGTGCATTATGATGGGTAATAAACGGCCGCGCGGAAGCTCCGCCTGCAATGCTGTGCATCATCGGTGTTTCTACTTCCAGGTAACCGTGGTCATCCAAATAGCGGCGCATCGATTGAATAATGCGGCTGCGCGTAATAAATGTTGTCTTGCTTTCCTGGTTCATAATTAAATCCAGGTAGCGCTGCCGGTATCTCTGCTCGACATCCTTTAAACCATGGAATTTATCAGGCAGTGGGCGAAGCGATTTTGTCAGTAATTCAAAGCTTTCCGCTTTAACCGATAATTCTCCTACCTTTGTTTTAAATAACGTGCCGGTGACACCGACGATATCGCCAAGATCAGTTGTATCAAAAAGCTCGTATTGTTCTTCTCCTACTGCATCTTGTCTGACATAAATTTGGATCTGCCCTGTTAAGTCCTGCACATGGGCAAAGCCAGCCTTTCCTTTTCCACGTTTCGTCATGACCCGTCCGGCGATCGTCACGGAAATGTTTTTCTCTGCTATTTCTTCTTTTTCAAGCTCGCCATAACGACTCACTAATTCCTCGGCATTATGGGAACGCTCAAATCTTTTTCCGAAAGGATCGAGGCCTTTTTCACGAAGGCTGTTCATTTTTTCTCTTCTCACACGCAATTGGTCATTTAATTCTTCACTCACGCTCATCCACTCCATATTAAAAGTCACTTATAGACAGCCAGAAATATTTTTGTAAATACTCCGATTTTCATAGATACTATATTATTTTACACAAACTTATAAAAACAGACATCAAAAAGCAAATAAATAGAATAAAACTGCCAGCATAGGCACTGGCAGTTTCTTTTGCAATATACGTATTATAGAAAAAGAACGTCTCGGTGTCAAACTTAACCAACCCTGGAGTGGCTCTCCTCTTTGCTTTCAACCTCAAGTACTAAATTGTTTAACAGTGCAGCAAGTTCATCTCTTGTGTTGCATTCATTAATAGCGTTGCGGACTCTTGCGTTTCCACGGATCCCTTTCAAGTACCAGGCCGCATGCTTTCTCATTTCCCGGACAGCAATATCTTCATTTTTTAAAGCGATCAAACGGTCCAAATGGAGAAGACATACATCAATTTTTTCCCGAACAGACGGCTCGTCCATTAATTCCCCTGTTTCCAGATAGTTAACGGTACGATAAATCATCCATGGGTTGCCTAGTGCAGCCCTGCCGATCATAACACCGTCTACACCGGTTTCTTCAAGCATCCGTTTTGCATCTTGGGGAGTTTGAACATCCCCGTTTCCGATGACCGGAATATTGACTGATTGCTTTACTTCCCGAATAATATCCCAGTTTGCAGTACCTTCATACATTTGGACACGGGTCCGGCCATGAACCGCGACCGCTTTTCCGCCGGCCCTTTCGACTGCCTGGGCGTTTTTGACTGCATAAATATGCTCCTCATCCCAGCCGATGCGCATTTTTACTGTCACAGGCTTTTCAACTGCATCGACAACGGCAGAAACCATTTCATAAATTTTATTCGGGTCAAGCAGCCATTTAGCTCCCGCATCACATTTTGTAATTTTCGGGACTGGACAGCCCATGTTGATATCAATAATATCTGCATTCGTATTTCGATCGACATACTTGGCAGCCTGGACTAAAGTCTCTTTTTCACCACCAAATATCTGCAGGCTTAACGGTTTTTCACGCTCATCAATATAAAGCATGTCCATCGTTTTTTCGTTTTGGAATACGATCCCTTTATCGCTGACCATTTCAGCGCAGACCAGCCCTGCTCCGAATTCCTTGACCGTCAGCCTGAATGCCGAGTTGCACACACCGGCCATCGGGGCAAGAACAACGGGATTTTTCATGGTGATATCACCGATTTTAAGCATTTTTTTACCTCCTTTTTAAGATTGGTCTTCTCTATCGTGATCCTCAGGCGGAGTTAATTCTTCTCTATTTATATTTAAAAGATGGGCCGCACGGTGAAGAAACTCCTCCGTTGGCATCCGGTTACCTCTTTCTATTTCGCCGAGGATGGATACTGAAACACCCAGTCCTTTAGCAAAACCGTCTTGTGTAAACCCTTTTAGCTTTCGAAAAGCGCGAATACGTCTTCCCCATTTTTCTGCTTCCATATTCGAACTCCTTCTTTGTCAGATAGTCCTTCCAACCAACATTCAAGCATCTGGATGTCCACGACCGGAGGCATGCTGTTGCGGCCAACCTCAACAAGAGGTATGAGCACAAAAGCTCTTTCCTGAATCCGAGGGTGAGGAATGATTAGTTTCTCTGTTTCAATATTTTCTTGGTTATAGAGGAGAATGTCAAGATCTATTGTCCGGGGTCCCCATAATATTTCCCTTTTCCTGCCAAGAAGCTGTTCGATATTTAAACAGGCATCCAATAGTTCATGTGGGTTCAACCCCGTTGTGATCTGGATTACTAAGTTTAAAAATTTATCTTGTTCCAGATAGCCGATCGGTTCTGTTTCATAAATCGACGAATTATTTACCACGTGAATTTGTTTATGGTTTTCTAAATGGACAATCGCTTTCCTCAAATATTCGGCCCGGTCTCCCAAATTGGATCCCAGCCCGATAAAGGCGGTATTTTCCATCGTTTATCTTCCCCTTGTAATTTCAACAGCAACCGATTCATAATGGCCTGGAATCGGTGGGTCAGGCTTGATTACCTTCACAGTACAATTTTCGACCGCATCAAATTGTCCGAGAATACGTGCAGCAATTGTTTCTGCGACCGCTTCGACCAGCTTGAACGGCTGTCCTTCGACGACTGCCCGGCAAGCTTGATAAAGCTCTGCATAGTTGATTGAATCATCAAGGCTGTCAGTTTTTCCGGCTTTTTCTAAATTCAATTCGACAGTAAGATCGACGATAAACCGCTGCCCGAGCTTTGTTTCTTCAGGGAAAACTCCATGATAGCCGTAAAACTCCATCTTATTGACGAAAATTTTATCCATTATGCTCTCCTTTTCCAATCAGGGCATCCATCATTCTCGCTACCCGGCTCATTTCCTTCACATCATGGATGCGGATCATCTGGCAGCCCATTTGAATACCGTAACAGACGGTTGCCGCCGTCCCTTCCATTCGTTCTGTGACGGGAAGATCGAGAACCTGGCCAATCATCGACTTCCTTGATGTTCCGAGCAAAACCGGATAGCCCAGGCCAACGAGTTTATCCAAATTGCGCATCATTTCGAGATTAAGCGAAAAATCTTTCGCAAATCCGACCCCGGGATCGAGGATGATTCGTTCATCTTTCACACCCGCCTTTTTTGCAAGCATAATGCTTTCATACAAATCATTGACGACATCGCGGAAAAAATGCCGGTAATCGCGATTATCCCTATTGTGCATTAAAATAATCGGCACATCAAATTCCGCGGCAACAGAAGCCATTTCCTTATCCGCCTTTGCGCCCCATACATCGTTTATAATATGGGCGCCCGCTTTTATGGCGCGCCTTGCCGTTTCTGCTTTGTACGTATCGATCGAGATCGGGACCTTCACCGCTGCTGAAACGGCTTCAATAACCGGAATCACTCTGTCCAGCTCTTCTTGCAAGCTGACCGGATTGCCGCCGGGCCTCGTCGATTCACCGCCGATATCGATAATATCTGCACCATGCGCAACCATTTCTTCCGCCCGCTCCACCGCTTTATCAACCGCATAAAAACGCCCGCCATCAGAGAACGAGTCCGGGGTGATATTTAAAATCCCCATCACGATCGTTTTCTTTTGATAGTCCAGCGTGTAAGGACCAGCTTGTATTTTATCTTGTCCCGTCATTGAAAAGCCTCCTATCCAAGCTCTTTCCTGCTCCATAAAGATTGGCAGCCGTTTCGGTATTCTTGATGAAGAAGCGAAACAAGCTGACCGTCGCTTCCAATTAGTCGTTTCCCATTAAAAGAGGAGAGGGGGACGATCTCCTGAATCGAATTCGTAATAAACATCTCTTCCGCTTTCTCCGCATCGCCTGGCCTGAAAAAGCCTTCTTCCGTTTTATAGCCGAGCGTATCCGCAAGCCGAAGAATATATTGCCTTGTAATTCCATTTAATATCCCCGTCTGTAGAGAAGGAGTGAAAAGGGTATCCCCGATAAACCAAAAAAGGTTTGAAACAATTCCTTCGGCTAAATACCCTTTGTCTGTTAAAAAAATTCCTTCGACATCATGATCGTCACCCAGTTCGCGTCTGGCGAGCATATTATTTAAAAAATGGTGTGATTTTAGCCGTTCCGAACCTTCAGGTGTATTTCTCGCCAATTTCAGGAGCACTGCTTTTTTTTCGGCCATGCGTCCCGCTGGAGGAAGCGGCCTTGAAAATATCAAAAGATTGGGTTGCGGATAAGCATCTGTTTGCAGCCCAATTTCTCCAATTCCAGCTGATACATTTATGCGGATATTGGCATTTTCAAAACCATTTTCCGTTAAAACGACTTGTATAGCGTCGTTGATTTCCCTTCGTGTATACTGTGCGTTAATGTTAAGGGCCTTGAGGCCGCGGTTCAGCCGTTCAAGATGGTCATCGAGCAAAAAGGGATGGTGTTCGTAAACCCTGATTGTCTCAAACAGTCCGATTCCATATAAAAAGCCATGGTCAAAAGGAGAGATCGTAACATCTTCTTTTTTTATAAGTTCGCCATTTTTATATATAAACATCCCTGTTACCTTCCCATGCCAATAGTAAAGGCTGAACCGGCACACCCCGATAATGGACAAGAAAATTTTCCAGCAGCTTTTTTCCATCCTTGGTCATGATCGATTCAGGATGGAACTGAACACCTTCAATCGGATGCTCTTTATGGCGGATTCCCATTATTTCTCCCGCTTCTGTCCAGGCCGAGATTTCAAAGCAATCAGGAAGGGTGTCTTTTTTCACAATGAGCGAGTGGTACCTCGTTGCTGAAAAAGGGTTGGGAATCCCGGTAAAGATCGTTTTTCCATCATGAAAAACTTCCGAAGTTTTGCCATGCATGAGGCGTTCTGCTTGAACGACTTCTCCGTTAAACACCTGGGCAATCGACTGATGCCCGAGGCAAACACCAAAAATCGGCATTTTTCCGGCAAAATGGCGGATCGCATCTTGGCTGATTCCCGCCTCATTCGGACTGCATGGTCCTGGTGAAATCATCAGAAATTTTGGCTGCAACTTTTCAATCTCCGCCAATGTTATTTCATCATTTCTTTTAACAACAAGTTTTTCTCCCAATTCTCCCAAGTACTGAACCAGATTATATGTAAAGGAATCATAGTTATCAATCATTAAAATCATGCTCATCACCTTCTGCCATTTCTTTTGCTTTCCAAAGGGCAAACGCTTTTTTTAACGATTCTTTATACTCATTTTTTGGATTTGAATCGATGACAATTCCGGCTCCGGCCTGAACATGGGCGATTCCATCTTTGACGAGCATCGTCCGGATAATAATATTTAATTCCAGATCTCCATTAAAACCGATCCATCCCATCGATCCGGTATACGGCCCCCTTCTTACAGGTTCAAGCTCTTCAATAATTTCCATCGTGCGAATCTTCGGCGCGCCGGTGATTGTCCCTCCCGGAAAAACCGCATCAATCAAATCAAATCCGTCTTTCCCATCAGCCAGCTTACCGCGGACGTTAGAGACGATATGCATAACATGCGAGTATTTTTCGATAACCATAAACTCGTTGACCTCAACGGAACCGTATTCACATACTCTCCCCAGGTCGTTTCTTTCTAAATCCACCAACATCACATGCTCGGCACGTTCCTTTTCATTCCCGATTAATTCGCTGGCAAGTGTGAGGTCCTCATCTTCATCTTTCCCCCGTGAGCGAGTCCCGGCGATCGGACGGGTACTCACTTCCAGCCCTTTCTTCTTAACAAGAAGCTCCGGGGAAGCACTGACAAGCTGGAAGCCCGGCGTGTGGAAATAACCCATATATGGGGAAGGATTCAGCAGCCTCAGCTTTGCATATACATCAATAGCCGAAACTTGAAGAGGTTTTGACTGGCGAACTGACAGATTAACCTGGAACACGTCACCCTGGGAAACATAGTTCTGAATCTTTTCGACAGCCTCAATAAAATCCGCTTCCGTTAACGACATCGCTATATCATCTGTCTTTATTAACCGCATGGCCTTATTGATATTCTCTGGACCAGCAGACCATTGCTGCTCCCATAACGCTGCCCTCTTTTCCGCTTCCCGGTATTCTCCTTCTTCATATAAACTCAGCAGGAATAATTCATTCCTTTCGTGATCAAAGACAAACCACTCTTTATAAATAAAGAAATAAATATCCGGTATCAATAAGTCATCAACAGCTTTAGCAGGAAGCCGTTCAATTTGCCGTGCATAATCATAATTTATGAAGCCTATCGCTCCACCCTGAAAGTCGGGAAATTCAGGCGCGGCCTCGACTATATAATTACCCAGCCAAGATTTTAAAAGATGAAGCGGATTTCCTTGAAGCGTTTCCGTTCCCGCTCCTGTCTGGATCAACAGCTCATTCCCTTTACCGTAAAAAATCGTCTCTGGAACCAAACCTGCAATGCTGTAATGCCCGCCGCGCCCGCTCTCGAGGAGAACGTGATGGCTCATTTCCCTCGTTAAAAAGCTGTATTGGCTAAAAAAACGTTCGATCGTATAAGGGATGTTTTTTGAAAAAATCTTAAGCTGTTTCAAAGGCCATTCCTCCTAAATCGTCTCTTTCCCATCATACATGAAGTAGGCGCAGCTTTCATTCTTAAAATCAGATAGGTAAAAATTTATATTAGAAAAGGCAAAAGCGCGATGCTTTTGCCTTACAGACATTATTCGGTTTCAAATTGGTACAGCGGAGTGCTTAAATAGCGCTCTCCGTTACTTGGAATGATCGCTAAAACCTTTTTGCCTGCACCGAGCTCTTTTGCTACTTTAAGTGCTGCATAGATCGCTGCGCCTGAAGAAATT
Organism: Bacillus sp. V3-13; assembly: GCF_002860165.1. Classification (GTDB taxonomy): domain Bacteria; phylum Bacillota; class Bacilli; order Bacillales; family Cytobacillaceae; genus Bacillus_BJ. The sequence continues at coordinate 7,922 of NZ_PGUZ01000008.1, forward strand.
CCACCGAGGATTCCTTCTTCTTTTGCAGCACGGCGGGCATATTCAAAAGCTTGATCGTTCGTTACCTGGATGACTTCATCATAGATTCCAGTGTCGAGAATATCTGGTACAAAGCCTGCACCAATTCCCTGAATTTTATGAGGGCCCGGCTTTCCTCCGGATAATACCGGTGAGTCCGTTGGCTCGACAGCATAAATTTTCACATCCGGGTATTTGTCGCGGAGCACTTGTCCTGCTCCAGTAATCGTGCCGCCTGTTCCGATTCCAGAAATAAAAGCGTCCAATTGGTCGCCCATTTGCTCGACAATTTCTTTTCCTGTCGTTCTTTTGTGAACTTCAGGATTCGCTTCGTTTTTAAATTGCTGTGGCATAAAATAACCTTGTTCATTCGCAAGCTCTTCTGCTTTGCGAATTGCGCCGCCCATACCTTCAGGACCAGGGGTAAGAACGAGCTCTGCACCATATGCACGCAGCAGGTTTCTCCGTTCCATGCTCATTGTTTCCGGCATAACAATGACTGTTTTGTAGCCTTTGGCAGCCGCAATCATCGCAAGGCCGATCCCTGTATTTCCGCTGGTTGGTTCAATAATCGTATCGCCCGGCTTCAAAACCCCTTTTTCTTCAGCGGCTTCAATCATAGCGAGGGCAATCCGGTCCTTGACACTGCTTCCCGGATTCATATACTCAAGCTTAACATAAACTTCTGCACTGTTTTCTTCAACCAAACGGTTTAGTTTTACGATCGGGGTTTGCCCGACTAACTCAGCAATCGAATTTGCAACACGAACCATGACTTCCACTCCTTAATCCGAGTATTTTTATTGGTTTTATTAAAATTTACCAATCTTTAGGTCGGCTGTCAATCATTTTGCGAATTTTTAAAACGGTTCGTTCCGCCAATCATCATGAAAAGCCCTCTTTGCTCAAAGATGGGCTTTCATATGCTTCACCTAATTATTCCATGCCTCCGTAAAACCAATCTACGTCTGCCTCATCCCAGATAGTTTTTGCGGATGCAGGCATGTCCATTTGCTCAAGAGCAAGCTGCCTTCTAATCTCTGATTTGACCTCTTCATATGAATACTTCTTTCCAGGAATTTGTTCATGTAAAAACAAAATAATATAGCCTTCCGCTGTTTTGACCGGTTTGCTCCAGGTTTTAGTTTTTAGTCGCTGAATTTGTTCCATTACCGACTTGTCGATCCGGTCATCCGCTTCGCTCACAAACCCGAGATCCCCGCCTTTGTTAGCGGAAAATTCATCAATGGACCGCTCCATCGCCAATGCGGCAAAACTCGAACCCTGTTCCAATTCCTTGATCGTCTCGTCTGCATCCTCTTTCGTTTTCACGACAATTTGTGAGACGTGATAGGAAGGAGGAATATTAAATAAGCCGCTGTTCTGCTCATAAAATGTTTTTATTTCCTCCTCCTTGACCACAGCATCCCTTGTTAAAAGCTCCTCAAGTAATAGTTGATGTTCTATCTGCCGTCTCAGCTGCCCCTCATCGGCTGTTTGGCCGTCATAGGTGCGGTATATTGTTTTGATCATCAACAATTCCCTGTCAATTTCATCCTTCGGAATCTCGATTTTGTATTTCTCAGCAAGGTGCTCAACCACCTTTTTATCTACAAGCGCAGTTAAAATATCTTTTCCGTGGCTTGCTTCCATTTCCTGCAGCCACTCTTCTCTTGTGATTGATTCCTTTCCAATCGTTGCAACGGTTTCATCACCCGCGTCAGGTAAAGACCGCCCAAGAAAAAATAATAACGTGAAAATGTTTAAAATAATCAAGCCTGCTATTACCCACCACAGCTGCTTTTTCCCCAACGGTTCTTCCCCCAACATATAAGCTTATTTTGATTGTGCTTTAATCTCCTCAAGCTCTTCTTTTGTAAAATGATACGTTTCGTTGCAGAAATGGCATTGTGCTTCCGCTTTGCCATCTTCTTCAATCATATCATTGATTTCAGCTGCCCCTAAGCTAATAATGGCAGCGGCGAAGCGTTCCTTCGAACAGTTGCATTGAAATGATACAGGAAGCGTCTCAAGGAATTTTACATGATCCTTTCCGAAAAGCTCTTCCAACAACTGCTCCGGTGACAGCCCTTGTTTAATCAGTTTTGAAATCGGCGGAATTTCTTTAAGCCTGTTTTCTATAAATGTAATCGTATCATCTTCAGCACCAGGCATAACCTGGAGGATGAACCCGCCAGCAGCCAAAACGGAATTATCCGGATTCACTAAGACCCCGACTCCTACGGAGGACGGAACCTGTTCTGATGTCGTTAAATAATAAGTAAAGTCTTCCCCCAACTCGCCGGAAACGATCGGAACCTGACCCGTAAAATGTTCGCGCATTCCGAGATCTTTCACAACAGTAACGGTTCCTTCTGTCCCGACTGCTCTGCGGACATCAAGCTTGCCGTTTTCGTTCAAGTCAAAATGGACATGCGGATTAGATACATAACCCCGTGCATGGCCCTTCGCATTGCTGTCTACAAGCACCAGTCCGATTGGACCGCCGCCTTCTATTTTTATTGTCAGTTTGTCCTCGCCTTTTAGCATCGCACCCATCATAACTGCTGCTGTCATCGTTCTGCCTAAGGCGGCGGATGCGACCGGCCACATATGGTGGCGCCGCTTGGCTTCGCCGACCATGTCTGTGCTTTTTACTGCATATGCACGCACTTGCCCATTGAAAGCGAGCGCTTTAACTAAATAATCATTCATTACTATTTTTAACCCCTTTCGATTTCCAAGCCGTGAACTTCTGGTCCATTTTTTAGACTCCCCATATTTCGCTTATAAATTAATTGAAGTCCCTTCAGCGTTAAAAATGGATCGATGATGTTAATGATTTCAGATTCTTTCGCGATTAAATTAGCCAGTCCCCCCGTTGCAATAACAAGCGGATCCTGCCGGCTGTGAAGCTTCATTCGTTTAACAATTCCCTCAACCTGGCCAACATAACCATAAAAAATCCCCGCTTGCATTGCGGCAACGGTATTCTTTCCGATAATTTCATCCGGCCTGACAATTTCAATCCTCGGGAGCTTCGCTGCTTTGGAATACAGCGCTTCTGTTGAGATGCTGATGCCCGGGGCAATAGCACCCCCCATGTACTGTTTACGCTCATTAATATAACAGTACGTAGTTGCGGTTCCAAAGTCGACGATAATAAGCGGGCTTCCATATTCATGGATGGCCGCAACTGCATTAACAATCCGGTCCGCCCCAACTTCCCGGGGATTTTCATACTTAATATTCAAACCTGTTTTAATGCCAGGTCCTACAACGAGAGGCTTCAGGTTAAAATATTTTTGGCACATTCTTTCGAGAACAAACATGATCGGTGGGACAACTGAAGAGATAATAATTCCATCTATATCTGAAAATGAAAGTTTTTCGTGTTGAAATAAGGCTTTTATCAGCATTCCATATTCATCTTCGGTTTTGGAACGGTTTGTTTCTATCCGCCAATGGTGCTTTAACTCATCCCCCGCAAAGACTCCGAGCACCATATTTGTATTTCCAATATCAAAAACAAAGATCAACAAACTCACCACTTTATTATATAATCGTTTTTTTCACTGCCCATCATAACACAGATTCCAAACAGGTTGCGAAAATAACATATCACAGCTCCGGGAATTGTTTCGATAACCTAAGAGTTTAAAATGTGCGCAAAAAAAGGATGCCCTTTTAAGAGCACCCTGTTTTACATTTGCTGTTTAAAACATAAGCGAAGTTGTTTCATTTAAGAACCTCGGTGTTCTTCGTCAATATCTCCTGGTTCATCCGGACGCTTTCCTGCTGGAATTTCCGTGATGCCCCCGTTGTCTTGCGGAGGAACTTCGCCATCCTTTTTAGTATTAATATTCACCTTGATATCGCCGTTATCCCCTGTTTCAGAAGACGAAACTGGACGTTCGGGCAACTTGCCGTTTTCAACTAAATACTTGATCTGTTCAGCGTCAAGTGTTTCGACTTCCAATAGCGTATTGGCGATTAAATCAAGCTTATCGCGATTCTCTGTGAGAACATTTTTTGCTTTTTCATAACAATCTTTAATGATCCGCTGAATTTCAAGATCGATTTCATAAGCAATCTTATCAGAGTAGTTTTGCTCATTATGGATATCACGGCCAAGGAAAACCTGTCCGCCTTGACCCTGCCCAAACTGAAGCGGCCCCAGCTTCTCACTCATCCCATATTCTGTTACCATCCGGCGTGCGATTCCTGTTGCACGCTGGAAGTCATTATGGGCTCCTGTGCTCACTTCGCCAAAGACAACTTCTTCGGCTACACGCCCGCCCAGCAAACCAACAATTTTGTCAAGCAGCTCGGGCTTTGTCATAATATAACGATCCTCTTTCGGCAGCATGACAGCATAGCCGCCTGCCTGTCCACGAGGGACAATCGTGACTTTGTGAACAATTTCAGCTTCATCAAGCATTAAGCCAATAACGGTATGGCCCGCTTCATGGAAAGCAACAATTTTACGTTCTTTTGCTGAAACGACACGGCTCGTTTTTGCCGGACCGGCAATGACCCGATCTGTCGCTTCATCGATATCGGCCATGTCAACCTTCTTCTTGTTTTGGCGGGCCGCTACAAGCGCAGCCTCGTTCAATAGATTTTCCAAATCAGCTCCGGAGAATCCCGGTGTCCGCGCAGCAATGCTTTTTAAGTTTACCGACTCATCAAGCGGTTTATTGCGGGCATGAACTTTAAGGACCGCTTCCCGCCCATTAACATCCGGCCGGTCAACCGTAATCTGGCGGTCAAAACGTCCCGGACGCAATAACGCCGGATCTAAAATGTCAGGTCTGTTTGTAGCTGCAATGATGATAATCCCTTCGTTTGCACCAAAACCATCCATTTCAACAAGGAGCTGGTTTAATGTTTGCTCACGCTCATCATGGCCTCCGCCCAAACCGGCACCGCGCTGGCGTCCGACTGCATCAATCTCATCAATAAAAATAATACACGGCGCATTTTTCTTGGCTGTTTCAAATAAATCACGAACACGGGATGCACCAACCCCGACAAACATTTCAACAAAATCTGATCCGCTTATGGAGAAAAACGGAACACCCGCTTCACCGGCCACAGCCCGGGCAAGCAGCGTTTTCCCTGTACCTGGAGGGCCTACTAAAAGGACTCCTTTCGGAATACGCGCTCCAAGTTCCGCAAATTTGCGGGGATCTTTTAAAAACTCAACCACTTCGACAAGCTCTTGTTTTTCTTCATCCGCACCCGCAACATCTTTGAAACGGACCTTTTTCTTATCTTCGTTGTAAAGCTTCGCCTTGCTTTTACCGAAGTTCATCACGCGGCTGCCGCCGCCCTGGGCCTGGTTCAGCAAGAAGAAGAACAAGATAAAGATGATGACAAAAGGAATAATCGACGTAAAGAATGTTACCCAGCCGCTCGTTTCTTTGGCAGGCATTATTTCAACGATGTCAATTTCCCCGGCTGCTGCCGCTTCGTTAATGCGGTCAAGAACAGTGTCGCTCGGCCAAATATAAGTCGAGAAATACTCGTCTTCTTTATATCCTTCGAGTTGTCCGCGCACCTCATAAACGCCCCTTACAGGCTCTGTGGAAAGACGCTCTATCTTTCCGTTTTCCAGGTGCTCGACAAATGTGTCGTAAGATATATCTTTTGTTGGTTCGTTGGTTCCGCTAAAAAAGCTCACAACGCCAATTATGACTAGAAATATTAATAAATAAAAGATGGTATTACGGAAGATCCGATTCATCTCTTACCTCCTCCCACAGTAAACAAACTATATAAAATAGTATCATAGAAAATCATGCCGATACAAGGAATAACCCTTGCGTAAACGCTTATTTCTCATGACAGCCTAAAACTCTTCTTCATAGCTTTTACTCATTCATTATTGCTGTATACCTCTGGTTTTAACACTCCAATATATGGAAGATTACGGTACTTTTCTGCATAATCGAGACCGTAACCGACTACAAATTCGTCAGGAACGATAAATCCTACATAATCAGCGCTAATATCAGCCTTTCTTCCGGATGGCTTATCAAGCAGCGTGACAATCTTGATTGATTTTGCTTTTCGGTAGCGAAACAACTCAACCAGATAGCTCAATGTTAAGCCGCTGTCGATAATATCTTCGATAATTAAAATATCCCTGCCTTCCACCGATGTGTCCAAATCCTTTAAGATTTTTACTTCACCGGAAGAAACCATCGCATTGCCGTAGCTTGAAACGTCCATAAAGTCCATTTCAAGATAGGTATCAATTCGTTTTAAAAGATCGCCCATAAAAGGCAAAGCTCCCTTTAAAACACCGATTGCGAGCGGGAAACGGTCTTGATATTCTGCTGTTAACTCGACGGCAAGATCCTTTATTTTTTCCTGGATCTCCTCTTCCGAAATGAGAATTTTTTCAATATCATTGTGCATAAATGGTGTGCCCCCTAGAAGATCATTGCTTTTTATATGTTAACAGGATGTAGCTTGCATCGCCGGATTTCTTGATAGGCAGGCTTGATTTTTTCAAGCCGGGCAGCCAGATGATATTGCCATCCTTATCCGTGACAATCGGCCATTCTTCCCGTTCGGACAGCGGAATCTTACTATCAATAAAGATAGCCTTTATCTTTTTTGTCCCTTTCATTCCTTTGATCGACATACGATCGCCATTCTTCCTGGTCCTGACGATAATCGGGAACTGGACAGCCCCGCTTTGAAAACAAAAACGGTCCAACCCGTTATCGGAACCGCAATCTTCCACGGTTTCTACCGTGATAACCCCGCCATTTGGTAAAGTCACTGTTCCTGTTTTTGTAATTTCTATATAAAAAGGATGTCTTTCGGCCTTTTCAAACTGAAAATGACAATCATCATAAGAACGGACAACTTTTAGGTCTTTAGGGAAATCCAGTGTTCCGGAAGGATGAGGACTGCTAAACAGTGAAAGAACTTGATCAATATGTATAGCAGAAAGAGAAGCAGGTTTTTCCTGATAAAGATAGTTTAATATTAGTTGAATCCCTCTCCTTTGTAAAGGCATTGACATTGCGCGAAACGTTTTGCGGTCGATCGTGATTTCACCGGGATCCTTCTTCTTGATTACTGTTTTCATTTTTTGGACAGTTAATTCGTGCAGCAGCTCTTCATCGTCCTCCAGCTCCTCGCTAAAACGCTGGAATTGCTCATGGACGCGTGGATTTTCATCCTTTAAAAACGGCAGGACGTTTATCCGAAACCGGTTTCGCAAATAAATGCTTTTCTCATTGCTCCGGTCCCTGCGCGGCTCGAGGTCATGCCTCTGACAATAATCCTCAATGTCCTGCTTGGAAACACACAAGAACGGCCTGATAATTTCCCGATTGGCAAAGGGACGTTTAAATAAAATACCGGCTCTTGCCATTCCTGTGCTTCCTCTTGTAAGCCTCATCAGTATCGTTTCGATTTGGTCATCACCATGATGGCCAAGTGCAAGAAGATCAATATCATGCTTTTTGATTACTTGATCATAAAAATCGTAGCGGCAATCGCGCGCCGCAGTTTGCGAGCTTTTTCCGGTTCTCTCCATATATTCTGCCACATTGATTTGTGCCATTTCAAATGGAATATTGCGCTGAAAACAAAAGTCCTTTACAAACATCGCTTCCGCATATGATTCGTCTCCACGGAACATATGGTCAACATGAGCGGCCATTACAGTATGTCCCCAGTTCGCCTGCCTGCTCCAAAGGTAATGAAGCAAAGCAAGAGAGTCGGGCCCGCCTGAGACCCCTATCAGAATCCGCTTTCCCCGCAAATTTTGTCCATGGCTTTCAAGAAAATCCTCTACCTTTTTTTCTAACATTGTAATCTTCCTTAGGCTTTCAAAAATATTTAGTTCCATTTACCCGTTATGCCGTATTCAAAAAACAAAAATGAAAAATTTTCTTATTCTTACCTATGTACGAGTTAAACATAAAAAGGTTTCATAAAATTTGCCCATACACGTAAAGAGCATAAAGAATAAAAATAACAAAAATAATTAAGACTGTCTCGGTTAGACTGCCCTTCTTTTTTTGTTTTTTATAAGTCTGGCGGCTTGGAGCCTGTCCAGTCCCCCGGCTCGAAACTGCACGAGGAACACCTTTATTTTGATCACGGCGGTTTATATCTATAATATCATGCCTCATCGCTGCTGCCGATTGATATTGCCCTTGAAGAGCCTTCTTGATGATGCTTTCATAGCTGTGAAGCTCACTTTTTTGCCTGACCGCTGAAATTAGCTGGTTAAGACCCCCGGATGTTTTTAAAAACCTTTTTGGATAGGCGGTATTAATGATGATCATTCCGGCGGCAAACAAGTCATACGCCGGATCCGCTTTCCGCGACCCCAAACCCCAGTAGCCCCTGTCGTAAAACTCGGTAAACTCTTTAATTGCTCTTCCTTGCATCGTTGTTCCGCCAACATCAATACACCTGATTGTCGGAGGAGGGCCGGTAATAATTAAGTTTTCCGGCTTTAAATCCCCAAATACCCAGCCTTTTTGATGGAGCTTTTCGAGATCTGATAAAAGCTGGAGCATTAAGACGCTTACCCACGCTTTCCCTTTTTGCTGGATAAAGGACATAAAATCCGGACCATGAATATACTCCATCGTATAGAAAGGGATTTTGCCTGTTTTCGTTTCCCAATCATCAACATCGAGCAAAGAAGGCCCAAGGGCTAAACCCTGGGCCTTTGCAAACGATTTCAACACATTGACCTCGGAGGTTATCGACATTCCGTTATCGCTCATTTTGATTGCAACATGCTGGTTTCGAAATTTCGCTAAATAAACAATCCCATTCGCTCCATAGCCCAGCTCTTTTATGATTGTATAACGGTTTCCGTGCCATTTCCCTTTTACGGTCGTCCCCGGGGTTACTTTACATTGATTCTTCAAAGAATTGTTCATCATCACGGGAAAGCAGACTCCTTAACGAACGTTTTTTCCTGAATGACGTTAGCGCTTCGCGGATTGCCGGACCGGTAGGAGTCATTCCTCCTGTCGACAGCTTTGAAAAAATGCTTGTCAGAGATTCAAGCTTTGGTGTCCAATCCAATAATTTTTCGACATCATTCCTTTTCCCGGGAAATACAAATACCGAAAAATGATTATCTCCTGTGCGCGCATTCAAGCTGAGCGACAAGTCCAACAATGCTTCTTTTACTGTTGGCAGCTTATGTTTCATGCTTGCGCTTGTGTCGACAAGAATCAACACTTCTAATTCAACCTTTTCTCCCAGCTCATCAACAACCTCCATCACCTCTCCTCGTTTTTCAGGCGGGAGATCCTCGACCGTTTGCGAGCGGCCAAGAATTTGCTGGAGCTCCTTATTCACAACGCCTTGCAGTGTTTGAGTCATCGCTTTTCTCGTTACCATTTGCACGGTCTGGGAAAGCTGCCGGGCATAGACGACCTGGCTGACGCCGCCCCCCGACATGGCAATGTTGTCGATTTCTTTCATACCTTGTTCATCTATTACATCCTGTTCCATCACTCCAATAACATTGACCGTTATTCCCTGTTCCTTTGCTAACGCCGCCATCGCGACCGGGTCTTCCCCGTGATTCGAACATCCATCAGTGATAAGTAAAATTTGTTTCAATGTTCCTGTTTTCATAGAGTTTTCCCCTCCGTCTTCGAATTGTTACCATTTTCGACGACTATGAAGGGATTTATACATATTCCTGAAGGCCGCCAGCTTGCTTATTAAGAGGTCGATCTGTCAGCTGCGGCGATCAGGCTCTTTTGCGGAAGCCTTGAACGGGAATGGACGACCATTTCGGAGTGTTATGTTTAATCTTCGCGACAACGACTGTCATATCATCCTCGATTAAACCCGTCCGGGAACGGATTACTTCTTCCATAATTAAATCTGCAACCTGCTGCGGGTCATCCGTTTGCAGTTCCTGGATTTTTCTTTTCATCCATAAATCATAGTTTTCGACGTGCTTCGGCCCTTCAAACACACCATCGCTCATCATAATAAGAAGGTCTCCGGCTTTGAGCTGTTCACTGACAACATCGACCTCGATTTCATGAAGAAATCCCATTGGAAGGTTACTTGCCTGAATTTTAATGACTTTGCTGCCCCTTTTAATAAAACTGGGAGTTGACCCAATTTTCAGAAACTTAATCGCTGCATTTTGCAAATCGACCATGGCAAGATCCAAAGTTGAAAAAATCTCGTCTGTGGTCCTTAACGATAAAACAGAGTTCACTGATTTTATCGCTACTTTTTCTTCAATGCCCGATTGCAAAATTTGCTGCAACAGCAACAATGTTTCCTGGCTTTCAGAATGGGCCCTTTCCCCGTTTCCCATGCCATCGCTGATCGCAATCGCAAATTTCCCCGTGCCGAGCTCGATCATCGAGTAGCTATCACCTGAAACAAAACCACCGTCCTTTGCTGCGTGCGCTACGCCGGTTTCAATCATGTAGGCTTTGGCAGACCGAAAAGTAACATGGCATAAGCCGCCTGGGTAGCTGCCGCACTCTTCCTTATTCACGACAATGGTTTCCTCCAAAATGTCAGAGAGCATTGGAGCAATCAGCTTTTCACATTCCCCATGCCCGTTGCAATAGGGAATCGCCATATCAATATCAACATTGCCCTGCTCGAGGCTGTAGATCTCCACTTGTTCAATTTGAATGCCAAAATCGCGGAGTGCATCAAGAATCAATTCTTCCTGTTTGTGATGGTTTTCCCGTTCACGTTGAATCTCTTTTGCAAAATCTCCCATTACTTCTGACACGCCCAACAGCTGGTCCGCTACGAGCCTGCGGCTTTCCTGGACTTGTTTTTTCAATCGTTGATTGGCCTGGTAGTAGGTTAGCTGCTGCTGCATCACTTCATAAACTTTTTTCGATCTCGTGCAATGCTTGTCCCATTCCCTTGACAGTCCTGGCGAAACAACGCCAGCATTTTGATCCATTTCCAGCATAATTTCCTTCATATAATCATAGGTTGTATTAAAGTTTCTCGTCCAGCAATGCTCTTTCTTAAAACAAGTCTGGCATGTCTTTTCCGTTACATTGCTTAAGAAATAATCCAATTCACGGTCGGACGAGTCTCGTTCACCCGTCGATTCATCAAAAGAAGAGAAGCTTCGTGACAGAGATTGGAAAACAGTTGAAAACTGGGCAACGCGCTGGGCTGTCACATCCCGCATTTTTCTCATATATTGCTGCTGTTCTGCCGCATATTCAGGAGTTCCAGGAATATATTTGGCGAGCCTTGACGTCAATGCCGATGGAGTAAGAAAGAATAAAAAAGCAGCTGCCGATGTTTCAAGAATGGTCGTGGTCAGCAACTCTCCTCCATCTCCATACATGCCGATCAGCAGTGTTGCAATATATAAACCAATTGCCACTCCTATCTTTTTGCCTTCTTTTAAAAGGCCGCCGAGCAAGCCGGAAAATGCGAGCAGACTCATATTGAAAAAACTCGTAACATTGGCAAGGCTGAAGATTAAGCCTGTTACTACACCAACTGTCGAGCCTATCGTCGCTCCGGCCACAAATGCAAACAACAAAACAAGATAGCGCGACATAATATGTTCAACAGATAGATCATAAACCGACCAGCCAATCGTTCCGGTCATCACTGACGCAAGCATAATAATCAAGCAGACAATTTCCTCTGTTTTGAGCGATTGCCTCCGTTTACTGAGCGACAACAGAGGAAGGCTTTGTAAAAAAATCAATGTCAGAATATAACCAAGGCTCGCTTCGACTCCGGACATTAGTCCATCAAAGAGAGTGATCTGCCGGGTTACCAATAATCCTGAAGCAAGCTTTCCGCTTAATAAAACAAAAAAGACATAGAGCGGCAATGCTTTTAATTCATTTTTTAACCATTTCTTAGTGATTCGAAAAACGATTAAAAAAATTGCTGCCAGTCCCCCGGTAACCGCCGCATCCGTTACAGATAAAGTCGCCGCACCAGCAAGGACGCCGATCAGCGCCAGCGGAGCTTTATCCCTCCTGATAAAATAAACTGCCGCAAAAAAAGGAAGGCTGAACGGCGTAAGCTTTGCCAATATGAGCGCTCTCCCCAGCAAAAATCCGATCAGCAGCAAAAGGAAGCCATTTTTCAGAAAAAAAGTTTCGATCTTTAATTGAAATTTATGTAAACCGTTGGCAAGTTCTATTTTAGGGCCTTCAAAATTTACCTCTCCGACCGGTTCTATCATGTTCCGTTCGACCTTTCCCATAAACTCCACTCCTCTTTTTGATATTATTGCTGACAATTATAAGAGGGCCGTTTATAAAAGTTTGTCAAAATGCCGGACAACCCATTAATTTTCGTTCGACTCATTTCAGCGAAAATTCTTTAAAAATGAACCTTCCTGATCATTTTCATCCAGGTATATAAGAGGCTAATTTCTCATTTATTTACCGATTATTGATGATTCATTTCAGCGTTATTATATAGTAGAAATATTTAACGACAATATGTATTTTTCAGGCGACATTTTCCTCTGAAAATCTGGTTGACATAGTCTTTTTTACTATGTATTATATTTCTTGTGCCCAAAAATCTGTGGCGGTGTAGCTCAGCTGGCTAGAGCGTACGGTTCATACCCGTAAGGTCGGGGGTTCGATCCCCTCCGCCGCTACCATATCTATTGCGGCCCGTTGGTCAAGCGGTTAAGACACCGCCCTTTCACGGCGGTAACACGGGTTCGAATCCCGTACGGGTCATATAAATGCGCAGGCGGTTTAATTCAACCGTTAGTGACCAAAGAAGCACCAGAGTTTTAGACTCTGGTGCTTCTTTTTTTCATATAAAAAAGACAAGCCCGGGAACAGCCTGTCTTTATAACTATATATATTAGTAGCGGATAGAACCTGCTATCTATTTAAATAAGCAGCAAGTTAACCTCTTCTGGCTCCTCTGCCTCCACGCTTCGATTCTGTATTCCGCTTTAAAGATGATAAGCGGTCTTCACTGTCTTTTAGGAAGCGGGCCATTTTTGATTCAAAGGTTTCGGCTCTGCTGTTCGCACGTTGATCGTTGGCTCTCCCTTGTCTGGGACCGCCTGGCCGGGCGCCTCCCTGGCGTGGTGGACGTGGCGAATAAGATTGTGGTTTTGATGCTTCCGGTCTGTCTACTGCTTTTTTGATGGATAGACCAATCTTTCCATCCTTTTCGACATTGATAACTTTTACCTCGACCTGATCGCCTACCTTCAGGTGATCATTGATGTCTTTAACGTAGTTATCAGCAACCTCACTGATATGCACTAAACCAGTTGATCCATCCGGCAGCTCCACAAACGCTCCGAAATTAGTAATGCCTGTTACCTTTCCCTGTAACTTGCTGCCTACTTCAATTGACATAAAAAGAAATTTCCTCCTTAAGGATATAAAAAATCATACTTATTCTATATTATACAAAACTGAAAAAAAGAGTGTCAATAAACCTACTCTTCAGAAGAATTTTCCTTTTTATCGTCCGGCAGCTGAAAAATAATTTCATTAATATCTGACAGGAATAATTCCCTTCGCGCCAGCTTCGCAATATATTCATCATCATGCAGCTTAACAATTTCTTCTTCAAGAACGACCTGGTTTTTTCTCAGCTTCGCAAGCTTTTGTTGCAGCTTTTCTTTTTCAACCAGTTTTTCTTCCATAGTGGACGATTGGGCGATGAGTGTTGAAATCATCGAGAAGGAAATGATAATGGCCACAACAAAAAAAGCAGCGAGCCGTCTGAACAGACGCTTGCGCCGTGATTGCGCCGAGACTTGAGCCGTTTCCTGCTGTTGCGCATAGGTTGTCTGGATTTTTGCTACTTTTCGTTTTCTGATGGCACTCATGTTGTCGGCCCCCTTATCATTTCGTTTTCTTCCATCTATTTCGGACTGTCTCAATATAATTCTTGATTCGAACGAAAAACCCTTTTAGATTATTATATAACTTCTCGACGAATTTTTTAACACTTTTCGGTAGAAGTTTCCAAACAAACAGAAATAAGAGTTTAAATGGCTGCCAAAATACCTTTGCTATAAATAATAAAATGGACAACCCAAGTTTGGCAAGAGAAAAAACGCCTCTTGCCAACAATAAGACGATTGAAATTAGTAATGTTAGCAATGATTTCAGCGGTCTGATCATAAGCAGTTCGATGCTTTTTACAAGAGTTTTATAGACCGCAATCACGACTCTGATCGCCATGTCCAGAAGCTTTAAATACAGCTTTTTCAATAAGCTTTGGTAGGCAGCAAAACCGCAGAGCAAGGCGATAAAAATATAAAATCTTATTTCTCCCTGATTAACGAGATATAACACATAAAAGATAACCAGACCCTGCAGGAGCCAGAATAATATGTCGTTGATAAAAACGATCCATCGCTTCCTTGCTGGACGATGCAAAAAACGGTTATACGTATCGAGACAGGCACCAAACAGGCTGCCCATTCCAATCATCGTAAGCATCGTGACGAATTGGGTGGAGAGAGTCATCGAAATAACTTGCTAAAGAGCCCTTTAGCCTTCTCCCCGTGATGCTCATCCAAGTATACGAGGTCAAAAATCTTTCCTTTAATAGACACGACTCCTTTGTCGACATCCAGGTTTTTCATCTGCAGGTTTTGCCCTTTAATGGCCAGGAAGCCCATCACCGTTTCCAGCAAAAATTCCTCATTATCAAAGCTTTCTACCTGCTTCACACCCGTTATATCAAGAAGCCTTCTTCCCCTCATAATGACATCATGCTCTTGTACTGTTGTGCTTTTTCCTGCATTTTGATCATAATATTGGCTCATTATCCATCCCCCGAATCACATAGTACAACCTTTTTGTACATGTGTATGAGGAAAGTGCCCAAGTTAGAACAAGCTGGTTGCATTCCGGTGCAGGACTATTCGTTTCCAGAAGCACCGGCATTCTCTTCCTTGAGAATCGTATACATTTCGGCCGCTTCTTCCTTTCGGCTCGTTTCCTGAAGCCGTTCTACTTGTACGGTAACCAGCTTTTGCCCAAAGCGGATTTTCAATTCATCACCAACTTTTACCGTTGAACTGGCTTTAGCCTGCTGGCCATTTATCAATATCCTGCCTTGGTCGGATACTTCCTTTGCCAAAGTCCGCCTTTTTATTAATCTTGAAACCTTCAAAAACTTATCTAATCGCATCTTTTTCACTCTCCCCTGCCAGCATGATTATAAACCTGCTTTTTTTGCTTCATCCCAGAAAAAATCCAACTCTGCCAATGTAAAATCCTCAAACGTCCTGCCGCTTTCGCTCACTTTGTTTTCAATATAAGAAAATCTCCTGATAAACTTTTGATTCGCTTCAAAAAGCGCCTCTTCCGGATTTATATCAAAGAAACGTGCAACATTGACAAGAGCAAAAAGCAAATCTCCATATTCCTTCATTAAATTTTCGTCAGGATGGCTTTTTGTCAGCTCTGCTTCAAGCTCGCCGACTTCTTCTTTTACCTTCTCCCAGGCCGGCGTTATCTCCTGCCAATCAAATCCGGCTTTAGCCGCTTCCTTTTGCAGTGATGATGCTCTTAGCAAATTGGGCTGGCCTTTGCCGATTCCAGCGAGCCGCGATGTTGATTTTCCTTTCTCTTGTTTCTTGATTTCCTGCCAATTTTTTATTACTTCGGCCTCCGTGTCCGCGTATATTTCACCAAACACATGGGGATGACGCCGAATCATCTTTGCCGTTATTCCTTCAATCACGTCGGCGATCGAAAAGTAACCCTCATCTTCGCCGATCTGGGCATGGAGCATCACTTGAAGCAGCACATCGCCCAACTCTTCAATGATGTTGTCTATGTCATTCAGGTTGATCGCTTCAATTAATTCATACGCTTCTTCTATTAAATACTTTTTTAATGATTGATGGGTTTGGTTTTTATCCCACGGGCAGCCATTCGGTCCGCGCAGTTCGGCAATAACCTGCCGGAGTTTGCTGAATTGCTTATATAAAATCTCTTCGCGGGAGACGGGTGGAACATAGACCGTTGTTAAATTGTTTAAGCCAACTTCCCTGTCCAGCTCAAACAGCGGCACTTTCTTAACTTGCTCATTTGCACTTCCCGCTGCTGTCACAATCGCGACTTCGTAATCATCAGGCAGCAGCTCCATCAAGGTCAGCTTCACGTTGGAAGCGACAAATTGGTCATATACTTGGGCAATCATGATATGCTGGGTGATTTGCAGTTGATCTTTCTGCAAGTCCGTTCCGTCCAAAAGCTGAAAGCCTTCAATCGGGTCAATGCGGATCGCCAGAAACAACGAATCAATAAAGCTTTGGCCACCGCCGATTTCTATCTCAATTCCCCGGCTGCGTCCACCTTCAAGCAGCAGCTGCACGGTTCTTTCGGCAACGAGAGGATGGCCTGGAACCGCATAAATGAGCGGGTCTTCTTCTGCTGATTCAAGCAAGGTCGCGGCAATTTCATGATAAACATCTTCAAATTGCCCGTGCTTTTCATAAATTGAATCAAAAGAGCGGAACAGCACTCCCTCTTTTTCAAGCTCCTGAACGACCGGATGTTCTTTCGTTCTTAAGTAAACAACATTTGCCTGGATAAGCTTCTTATAAATACCGAGCGGAAGCTGGTCGATATCTCCAGCACCAAGACCGACAACCACAATCTTCTTATTCATTCGCTTCGTCTCCTGTTCCTTTTAGGCAATAACCACGCCAGCCTGCCCCCAAACGGGAACAGCGCAAGCTCCTCCTCCTTGAAAACAGATCTTTTTAAAATAACTGACAAATAAAGAAAACCGCCAAGCCCGGCACCGAAAAGGGCCTGGACAGCAGCGCCGATTCGATTTGTTTCACCTGAAAAGCCGATAGAGCCAGTCCCCCACAGGAAGACTTTCAATGCCGCGACCATCACCGCCAGAGCAAAGCCGGTAATCACATAAAAACGGGCTGGCAAAAAGGGCATCCCTGTTTCTTTTCTTAATTTTACAATCATCAGTATTAACATCAATACAAGTGAAATATTCGAAGCAAGAGCAGCACCCATCGTTCCGAAAACGGGAACAAGCCAAATATTCAGCATCCATTTCCCTGCGAACCCGAATATGATGATAACAGCCGGAAAGAGTGAAAAGCCAAGCCCCTGCAATACACTCGTAATCGTAATAACGACTGAACTCAGTAAAATGACGAAGCTTAAAAGGGCCAAAGTATTCGAGCCTAATGTATTTTCAAACAGCATCTGGTTGACGGGCCGGATAATTGCCGATAAGCCAAAGGTGGCTCCGGCCCCGGCAACAATGCTGATTTGCAAGGCCAATGCGATCTTTTCCTTTAAAAGCTCCTTCTTATGGCGAAAAGCGCTGCTTGAAATAAGCGGAACGAGCGATAGAGATAACGAAGTCGCAACCACCGTTCCGAGCTGGAGGAGCGGCTGCCCGCGGTCATAGATTCCTTTCAGTTTTTTCGCTTCATCTCCATCAATCCCTGAACTGACGAGCAGGGAATATAAATTCAAAGAATCTGCCAGCTGCAGAGAAATCAGCAGCATGCCCGAAATGCAGATCGCAAATCCCTCGACCGTTAATGCCTTCGCGATACTTTTTGCTTCTGACCATTTACGGTAACTAAATGGAATTCTATTTAACCTTTGTCGCTTTCTTTTGCAGATAAAAAAATATCCGAGAATGATAGTTGCAGCAATTCCACCAGTAATAGACCCGAATGCTGCTCCGCCGCCTATATGGTAGAGGGAAAATCCTTTTTCGGTTAACACAACCGCAAGTAGAAGGATCGTTATAACCCTTAATAACTGTTCACCAACCTGTGAAACAGCGGTCGGAACCATATTGCCCTGCCCTTGAAAATACCCGCGAAAAACAGCAATAAATGGAAAGAGCAAATAAACAATGGAGATAATCCGAAATAGGCCGGCAAGCTTTCGGTCACCCATCGATGCTGAGATCCATTCCGCCCCAAAATATAAACCAAAAAAGGCAAGCAAACCGAAAATAAACAAGTAAATAAACGAGAAGATCAGCAGCCTTTCCCCCGCCGCAGGCTGGCTATCCAATTTCCGCACAGTATAAAGCCTCGAAATCAGAACCGGAAAACCATAGGTAGACAGGATGAGTGCCAGTCCATAAAATGGGTAGACTTGCTGGTATATGTAAAAACCGATATCGCCGGCAATGTTTTGAAAAGGAATCCGATAGCCGGCACTTAATATTTTGGTTAATAACGCGGCAACTGTAAGAATAAAGGCCCCTCTTAATAATTGTTTTGAATCGTTTCCGGGCTTCATCGCCCCTCCCCTTCCAAAAAACGGACTATCGATAATTATAGCATAGAGAAAAGGGCTGTGTTGATAAAACAAATTGTGCCTCAAATATCTACTAAAAGAAAAAAGGCAGCATTTTGTGCTACCCCTTTCGTTTGAGAATTAAATTTTCCCATCCTATAGATTATTGCTCCATTTGCCTTGCCAGAAAGCCTGCAGCCGTTTCTACAGCCTTCTGTTCCACTTCTCCAAGAGACCCATCTTTTGCCATAATAATGACTGCGCCGATAGGATCACCGTTTGCAATAATTGGACCGATCGTATAAGCCGAAACAGATTCCTCGTTCCCATCAACCAAAGAAACAGTCGATTGCTGGTTGGACAACACTGAACTGCGGTCTTCCATTGTTCTTTCCACCAGGTCACTGATGTTTTTGTTTAAATAATCCTTCTTTGAACCGCCTGCAACGGCTATATAAACGTCCCTATCACATATTAAAACCGGATTTCCCAAGCTGTCATATAAAGCTTCAGCATATTCTTTTGCAAAATCTCCCAACTCGCTGATTGGAGAGTATTTTTTCAAGATGACTTCTCCATCCCGATCGACAAAAATCTCTAATGGGTCCCCTTCGCGGATTCGCAGCGTTCTGCGAATTTCCTTAGGGATAACTACACGACCCAAATCATCAATTCGACGCACTATTCCCGTTGCTTTCATTCACTGTTGCCTCACTTTCATCTGATGATTTTTTGTTATTGGCCATGATTCATGTTGCCTCAATATGAAAACATCACCAAGTTTGAACTTAGTATCTTTCATAAGAAAAGTTCTATACACGGACTTCATTTTTTTCTCCTTTGTGATAAAGATGGCAAATACGGTTAATCATACCAGTCAGAACGGCTGCACACGGATAAAATACCCCTGTCCAATCCACATAAAACATCATTATCATTACAATTTGGTTACAAATGAAATCTTTTCCATAGAAATTACTGTCCAACATGGTCTTTAGCGGCTTCATGAAGACCATTAATCATGACGAAAGTGACATTTAACCATTGCTTTGCTTCAATACCTTTAATATGGAGAACTATTTTCAGCTTCTGTCCATCCATTCCAAGCCCGATCATTCTGCCGTGCTTGCTGCTCAACTGGACAAGTTTTTGCCCGTCAATCCGGCTGCTCCCTTTTTCCGAAACCAATATTAACACTTCATCTTTTGTTTGTTTGATCAACTCCACACCCGATTGCTGTGCGAGGACCTTCATTTCAGCGATTTGGAACAGGTAGGATACCTCATCAGGGTAATCGCCGAAACGGTCCCTCATTTCATCCTGTAATTCTTCTAAATCCTCAAGGGTTTCAATCCCCCTGAACCGCTTATACATTTCAATTTTCAGATGGCCATCCGACAAATATGTGTCAGGAATATAGGCATCCACTTCCAAATCAATCTCAATTGAAGATGTTTTCGTTTCTTCATAATCACCTCTTCGTTCTTCAATGGCTTCTTTCAGCATTTGCGAATATAAATCAAACCCGACAGAATCAATGAAGCCATGCTGTTCGGCCCCTAACAAATTCCCGGCACCGCGAATCGATAAATCGCGCATCGCAATTTTGAAACCAGAGCCGAGCTCCGTAAACTCTTTAATGGCCTGAAGCCGCTTTTCTGCTACTTCGCTTAACACCTTATCCTTGCGGTAAGTAAAATAAGCATATGCGACCCTGTTTGAGCGGCCTACCCGTCCTCTCAACTGGTAAAGCTGGGATAGCCCCATTTTATCAGCATCGTACACGATCAATGTGTTGACGTTCGGTATATCTACTCCTGTCTCAATAATCGTCGTGCTGACGAGGACATCGTATTCGCCTTCAAGGAAGCCAAGCATCACTGATTCGAGTTCATTTTCAGACATTTGTCCGTGAGCATAGGCAACGCGGGCATCCGGGACAAGCATCGAAATTTCCTCCGCTTTTCTTTCAATATCTTCAACACGGTTATAAAGAAAATAGATTTGGCCGCCTCTGCCCAGCTCTCTCTCAATCGCTTCCCGAACCAGTCCGCCATTGTACTCCATTACATAGGTTTGGACAGGAAAGCGGTTTTCAGGCGGTGTTTCAATTACGGAAAGATCCCTGACTCCAAGCATCGACATGTGAAGGGTGCGCGGAATCGGAGTTGCTGTTAATGTTAAAACATCGATATTGGTTTTCAGCTGTTTAATCTTTTCTTTATGGGTTACGCCAAACCGCTGCTCTTCATCTATGATCAACAGGCCGAGATCGCGGTAGGTGACATCTTTTGAAAGAAGCCGGTGTGTTCCCACAACAATATCAACTGTGCCAGCCTTAAGCCCTTTCAACGTTTCCGTTTGCTGCTTCCGCGTCCGAAACCGGCTCAGCAGGCCGATCTTAATCGGATAATCCTGAAATCTCTCACGCAGCGTTTCAAAATGCTGTTGAGCAAGAATCGTCGTTGGAACGAGAAAGGCTACTTGCTTTCCGTCGGCGATCGCTTTAAAAGCGGCGCGAATGGCCACTTCTGTTTTCCCATAGCCGACATCGCCGCACAGGAGGCGATCCATCGGGCGTTCCCGCTCCATATCCTTTTTGATTTCATGAATGGAACGCAGCTGGTCGGCCGTCTCCTGATAAGCAAAAGCGGTCTCGAACTCTCTCTGCATGTCTCCATCCGGTGAAAACGCATAACCTTTGGCAGCCTCGCGCTCTGCATACAGCTTAATTAAATCATCAGCAATATTTTGGACGGATGAATGAACTTTTTTCTTAACCCGTTTCCAATCGCTCCCGCCCAGTTTATAAATTTTTGGTTCTTTTCCTTCCGAGCCAACATATTTCTGGACAAGGTCAATTTGCTCGACGGGAACATACAATTTGTCGCTTCCCTGATAACGAATATGCAGATAATCTTTATGCAGGCCATTGATTAACAGCGTTTCAATACCTAAATATTTGCCAATGCCATGGTTGACATGGACGACATAATCCCCGACCCTTAGCTCAGAATAGCTTTTAATTCGTTCCGCATTGGAAAGCTTTTGCCGGCGTGACGGCTTTTTAGTCCGTTTATTAAAAAGCTCTTCTTCAGTAATAACAGCGATTTTTTGAATCGGCAGCTCAAAGCCTGTATGCAGATTTCCCTGGACGATCTGGGCTTTTGCCGGCATTAAATCATGATCATGATGAACAATTGTCGCTTCTATTTGATAATCTTCAAGAACACGTTCAAGCTTTTTCACTCTTTCTTGATCGGGTCCAAGGAAAATAATTGAATAATTGCCTTTCCTCCAGCGCTCGACCTCGCCTTTTAAGACATTCATTTGCCCATGAAAGTTTTGCATTTGCTTGCATGAAATATTGACGATATTCTGTGGATTTGTATTCGGCACATGTCTTAAAAACAACGACATATAAACAATTGGCCGGTTTGATTGATGAAGGAGCGGCTGAAGTTGATGTGATATTTTCACATCATGAATCATTTTCCCTTCGCTGAGCAAGCTTGTGTACCATTCCGCTTCTTCTCTTTCCAGCGAGTCATTCATTTCTTGGACCCGGCTTATTTCATCAATAAAAATGAGACCATTTTCAGGCAGATAGTCTATTAAACTATTTTCATTTTCATAGGCAAATGAGAGGTACTTAAACACTTGTTCAGGCTTTTGTCCATTTCTTAACTGTTCGAGCTCGAAGCCGATTTGTTGCGATAATAGCGTTTTTGTTTTTTCATCCTTTATTTTTTTAAGGCTGCCTGCGAGCCCGGCTTCAAGTTTTGCAATAATGCGGGCAAAATGTTCAGATTCTAAAAGCAGCTCGGTAGCCGGACTGATCGAAATGGAAGTGAGTTTATCCTTGGAGCGCTGGTCGTCCAAAGAAAAAGTCCGGATCGAATCAATTTCTGTATCAAACAGTTCAATTCTGAGCGGATCGATTTCCGTTAAAGGGTAGATATCAATTATTCCGCCTCTAATACTAAATTCACCTGGAGCAGACACCATTTCAGAACGAATATATCCCATTGTGATGAATTGCTTTAGCATCTCGTCCAATTGGATTTCATCGCCCACTTTTAAGGAAATCCGGCTCTTATTCCAGAGCGATTTTGGCGGCAGTATTTTACGCAGCCCTGCAATCGGCACAATAATAATCCCGCTTCTCCTGGCAGATAAATGATTCAGCGCATCCAAACGCTGTGCCTTAAGCTCCGGGCTTGCTATCCCCATTTCTGCAGCAATCAATTCATTGGCAGGAAATAAATAAACCTGCTCTTCTCCCAATAAATGGACAATATCATCAAACAGCTTCTGGGCTTGAAGCAAATTATGTGTGATGACCATAATCGGCTTTCCTGTCCGCTCATACACAGATGTCAGAAACATCGTCCGCGCCGAACCGGAAAGACCTGCCACAAGCTGCTCTCTTAAGCCTCCGGCCAGTCCATTAATGATTGATTGAATATCATCTTGCTTATTTAATAGCCTTTTAATGGCTTGCATTTATAAAGCCTCCTCTCCAAAAACACCTTCATCTTGTTGTGTTTTCTGCGGTATGGCAAGCCTTCATCTTCTTGCCATGTATCGATTATTGGTTTTAGTTAAAACAGAAAAACGCTTTGGATTGCTTTCCAAAGCTTAGTGAATAATAAAATCATATTGATGATAATCGGGATTCTTTTCGAGTCCTTCCTGACAATCTTCACAGATCGATTTAATTTTGATATCCCCGTTTGGTTCGTAAGAAATCATCTCTTGCCTCTCTTCATCCGTCAGTTTATGGAAACCGAGACTTTCCGAGTGAATGGCCATTTTATCCAGGCTGCCGATTTTCACTCCGCAATGACGGCAATGATAATGAATAGCCATGCCTGTCCCTCCCTATTACATTTAATAATATTCCTATTATTTACATGATGGAAGGAACTTATTCATTTTGGCTTATTGTATGAAGACAATCGAAAAAAAATGAAATCGTTATTGATTAAACTCATTCATAACTTGAAGAAATGGTTTTTGCAGCCACGCTTCGCATGCATCGGCACACTGTTCGGCCACTTTGTCAATGACTTCTTGTTCTTCCGTTAAAAACCGGCTAAGCACATAGTCGGGCACATTCATTCCGTTTGGCGGCCTGCCAACACCGACCCTGATTCTGTTAAACTCCTGGGATCCCAAATGGGCTATCGTTGATTTTATCCCATTATGGCCGCCGGCACTTCCCTTTTGCCTCAATCTGATTTTTCCAACCGGCAAGTCGAGATCATCGTATATAACCAATAAATCATCCAAACCGGCATCATAATAATCGATAACGGCCCGGATCGATTCTCCCGATAAATTCATAAAGGTGAGCGGCTTTAACAGCAGTACCTTTTGTCCGTCCACATGTCCGATTCCATATACCCCTTTAAATTTTGCTTGGGCCAGAGGAATGTTAAGACGCGCAGACAGAAGATCAACGATCTCGAAGCCGATATTATGCCTTGTCCGGTCATACTGTTTGCCCGGGTTTCCCAGTCCTGCAATGATTTTCATTATCCCACTCCTTATTAGAAAAGCGCAAGTGCCATTAAACAAAAGCTTAAAACCACTTGTTCCTACTGCGGAAACAAGCCTGAAAACGCTTATTTGTCAACTTCCGCAAAATATAAACTGTAAAAGACGTAACCCTTGCAGGTTACGCCTGGTTTGTTAAGACTTACTGCCGACTTGCTCTGCAGAAGTAAAAGCCTTTGTTTTATTTTTCACCTGGCTTTGCTTCTCCGCCTTCTTCATTTTCAGGACTGCCGCCTTCCTGCTGTGCCCCGCTATCTATTTCGTCCACTTGTTTTGGAGGAAGAATGGAGACAATCACTTCTTCTGGATCATCGTTTATTTGATAATCGCCGCCGGATGTTATATCGGCAATTGTTAAGTTTTCTCCGATTTGCAAGTTTGTTACGTCGACCTCAATCGATGACGGAATTTGATCTGGTTTCGCCGTAATCGTAACAGCGTGCACAGGCTGCTGCATAACTCCCCCGGCCTTAACACCCTCTGCGTCACCGACAAGCACCAGCCTGACCTCCGCATTGATCTCGGATGACATATCAACCGCCCTGAAATCAGCATGAATAATTTCATTTCTTAATGGATCCTGCTGATAGTCGCTTAAGATCACTTCATGCTTGCTTCCGTTAATGTCTAAAGAAATGATCCCATTCCTGCCGTTTTCACGGATCGTTTTAATTAAATCAGCTGAATTGATATAAACTGATTTATTATCAATTTTCGTTCCATAAACAACCGCTGGAATATTCCCTTCTTCTCGAAGCTGTCTTAAACTTGAATTGCGAAAATCTGAACGTTCCTTTGCCTGCAAGACTGTAGTCATCAAAAAGTCCCCCCAAATTTAAAGTGCAATACTTTATAATCAAAATGCCCTAAATTATGAGTCGCTAAACACTTGATGGTCCTATCCTGAAGCATATGTTCCGATTTATCCGTAAGACTTGGCTCACCCGGAAAACAATCCTAAACCAAAATTATTAATCAAAAAGGGTGCTGACCGACTGTTCCTCATGGACGCGGATAATGGCTTCCCCGATTAAAGGAGCAACTGAAAGAGGAACGATTTTTCCGCTTTTCTTTTCCTCCGGCAATGCAATGGAATTGGTGATAACAAGCTCCTTAATCTTCGAGTTTTCGATTCGGTCAATGGCCGGCCCTGATAACACCGGGTGAGTACAGCATGCAAATACTTCTGATGCACCGTTTTCTACTAAAGCATTGGCAGCCAGGGTAATCGTTCCGGCAGTATCAATGATATCATCAATTAAGATCGCGACTTTCCCTTCAATATTCCCGACAATATTCATCACTTCGGCAACATTTGGCTTTGGACGTCGTTTATCAATAATCGCAATCGGCGCTTTTAGCCGTTCCGCCATTTTTCTTGCTCTTGTAACCCCGCCATGGTCCGGAGAGACAATGACGATATCATTTAACCCTTTTTTGTTTTTAAAGTACTCAGATAAAATCGGTACACCCATTAAATGATCGATTGGGATATCGAAAAATCCTTGTATTTGCGGAGCGTGCAAGTCGAGCGTGATCACACGGGTCGCACCGGCCTTCTCAAGAAGGTTTGCCACCAATTTTGCTGTAATCGGTTCGCGGGCCCTTGCTTTACGGTCCTGGCGCGCATAACCGTAATATGGCATGACAAGATTAATGGTTTTGGCAGAAGCGCGCTTTAATGCATCGATCATGATTAACAATTCCATCAAATGCTCATTTACAGGCAGGCTTGTAGATTGAATGACAAATACATCACAGCCGCGAATGCTTTCTTCAATGTTTATTTGAATTTCACCGTCGCTAAAACGAGTGACGGAGCATTTGCCTAATTCAACACCGATCACTTTCGCAATTTCGTTTGCGAGCTGCCGGTTCGAATTAAGGGTGAAAACTTTAAGGTTTGGATCTAAATACTGGTTCGACATGCGGGACCTCCAAATGGCTTATTTCTTTATATTTAATTTTTGAACATAGTTCTCTTTGTTAACTTGACGGGCCCGGGCTATCGACAACGCTTCAGCTGGAACATCCTCCGTGATCGTCGAGCCGGCCGCTACATAAGCACCTTTACCGACTGTAAGTGGTGCGACAAGATTCGAATTGCAGCCGATGAAGACGCCGTCTTCGATTTTCGTTAAAAACTTATTTTTCCCGTCATAATTTACAGTTATCGATCCGCAGCCAATATTTACATCGCTGCCAACCTCTGCATCACCTATATAACTGAGATGGGAAGCTTTGCTGGCTTTACCAAACACCGATTTCTTAATTTCAACAAAATTGCCGATTTTCACTTCATCGTGAATGTCGGATTGCGGCCGTATATGGGCAAACGGACCAATATTCACGTGCGAACCAATAACGCTGTCATGCGCGACAGATTGGCGAATCACGGTATGGTCACCAATTTGGCAGTCCTTGATTTCCGTTCCCGGCCCAAGCTTGTTTTCTGCCCCAATCACTGTTTTTCCCGACAGCATCGTGCCCGGGTAAATGACTGTATCCTGGCCGATGATGACATCTGGCCCGATATACGTATTGAGCGGGTCAATCAAGGTTACCCCCTTTCGCATATGGGCTTCATTAATTCTTAGCTTCATGAGCCGCTCTGCTTCCGCGAGTGCCACCCGGTCATTAACACCAAGAGTTTCACCAAAATCAGCGGTTTGATAAGCACTTACCGTTTCGCCTTGTTTTTTTAAAATTTCAATGACATCGGGCAAATAATATTCACCCTGCACATTATCATTTGAAACATTTTGCAGTGCTTCAAACAAATGTTTATTATCAAAACAATACGTACCAGTGTTAATTTCTTGAATGTTCCTTTCTTCTGCGGAAGCATCCTTATGCTCAACAATTTTTTCGACAAACCCTTCCGCGTTTCTGATAATCCGTCCATAGCCGGCCGGGTCGCTTGCCCAGGCAGTCAGCACCGTTGCTTTCGCTCCTGTCTCCTCATGGTGCGCGAACAACGCTTCAATTGTTTCTGCCCTTATTAATGGAGTATCACCGCAAACGACAACGGTAACCCCTTCTTTTCCGCTTAAGATTTCCTTCGCCTGCATAACAGCATGCGCTGTCCCTAACTGCTCCGCTTGCAATGCATAGCTGCTTTTGTCACCCAGCTGGCTCTTTACTTCTTCAGCACCGTGGCCGATAATTGTTACTATTTCTTTTATATTAAGTTTTGATACTTGATCCACAACGTGTTCCACCATAGGTTTGCCGCAGACTGGATGAAGCACTTTATAGAGCTTTGACTTCATTCTGGTCCCCTGGCCGGCCGCTAAAATTACGGCATATCGAGTCGACATTTACAAGCCTCCAATTTACCTTTTTATCCATTACGAATATATCTTAAAAAGCAGCTTATTTCAAGGATGGACCAGAAAGTACATATTTTTGTCATCGTAAAAATAGGAAATGAAAGCTCATGAGCCTAAAGATTCTGCGGGAATAATGTTTAAAGGCGTGTAACAGGGGAAATTGAAAAAGAAAAGCAAATGTATCTCGCCAAAAGCGCTTGTTCCTAATCTTAGCCACACTTTAAGCACCCATAGATAAGCTAAACGCGGTTATGATACCCGGGGAAAGTTTTATTCATCAAAAAGAGCCTGACTCATGAAGTAGGCCCTTGCTGTTTATCTTTTTAGGAAGCTCCAGCTTCTTCAAATTCGACTTCTAATTCACCTAATCGGTGGTACTCTGTTAAAACAGCTTCCTGGATCTTCCCGCGAGTCCCCGAATTGATCGGATGGGCAATATCACGAAACTCCCCGTCTGGAGTACGTTTGCTTGGCATTGCAACAAATAAACCATTGTTTCCATCAATAACGCGAATATCATGAACAACGAATTCATTGTCCAAAGTAATCGAGGCAATAGCCCTCATGCGGCCATCCGTATTCACGCGGCGTAATCTTACGTCAGTTACTTCCATTATGTTCACCACCTTCATCCCTAGATAGAAAACTAGTTAAGTTATTCAACAAAACATCCCAATTTCCTGCTAAAGAATAAAAATTTTTTTGAAAATTAGGGCGAACTATGGGTTTGTTAAAAAACGCCTGTCAGCTATATGACAAGCGCAATTACTTCAATCTCAACAAGAGCATCCTTTGGCAGCCTTGCTACTTCTACACAAGAGCGTGCCGGCTTATGCTGCGAAAAATATTCCCCGTATACTTCATTGATATCTGCAAAATCATCCATGTTTTTTATAAAAACCGTCGCTTTGACAACTGTCTCCAATGAAGCTCCCGCTTCTTTCAATACAGCTTTTAAATTAGCAAAAACCTGGTGGGTCTGTGCTTTAATGTCGCCTTCCGCCATCACCCCTGCAGCAGTTAACGGGATTTGCCCGGAGCTGTAAAACAAATTATTCACAACAATGCCTTGAGAATAAGGGCCGATTGCTGCTGGCGCTTCGCTGGTCTGTACGATTTTCAAGTGAATTCCTCCTTTAAGGATTGTTTGATTCTAATTTATCGTAAAAAAGTTGCCTTCACCAACTTTAATCCGCTTTCCCTTCACGTCGACATCAGAGAGCCGGACAAGCGACAGATATTCATCTACGAGCCGCTCTTCAATGTTTTCGGATTCTACTAAAACGGCAATACCGGCAACTGTTGCTTTGAATTCGTCAAGCATGCTGATCATCCCATTAACCGTTCCGCCGGCTTTCATGAAGTCGTCGACAATCAATACCTTTGAGCCCTCTGCCATGCTTCTTTTTGAGAGAACCATTGTTTGAATTCTTTTTGCTGAGCCTGACACATAATTAATGCTGACTGTTGAGCCTTCGGTCACTTTATTATCCCGTCTCACAATCACTACCGGTACATTCAGCTGGCTTGCGACTGCGTAGGCAAGCGGGATTCCTTTCGTTGCCACTGTCATAACAACATCAATTTCCGCCTCTGCATAGGCAGAAGCAAATAAACGCCCGACCTTTTGGACGATAGAAGGATCGCTTAAAATATCGGTCATATAAAGATAACCGCCTGGCAGCAGCCGTTCCGGGCTGGCGATCAGGGCACACAGCTCTTCTATAAAAGGCTTCGCCTCTTCTTTCCTGACTTTTACATAATATTTCACTCCCCCTGCTGCCCCATGAACAGTTTGAAGTGATCCGATTCCTCTTTTTTCAAAAGTTTCTTTAATAATTGCCAGATCTTCGCTAATGGAAGATTTGGCAGAACGATAACGATCTGCAAAAAATGTTAACGGAATCAACTGACGCGGATGTTCTAACAAATAGTTCGTCATATCAATAAGGCGCTCGCTGCGACGAAATTTCAAAATGGAACCCCCTCAAATCCGAATATTTTAACGATAATATACCATTATTATACGGATTTAATCAAGAGTATTCCGTTCACCAAGCATGCGAACGGCAAATACCTGGTCGCAAAAACCCCGTAATCCATTGTAAATCCGATGCATTCTTGAATCATGCTGAACGAGGCCAAAAACGGTCGGCCCGCTCCCGCTCATTAACACGGCATCTGCTCCAAAACGCTTCATTTGCTCCTTAATATGGGCTACTTCCGGATACAGATTTAAAGTCACTTCTTCAAGAACATTGCCAACATTTTGGCAAACCCCGCCATAATCATTTCTTTCAATTGCTTCAACCATTGCACCGATATTCGGATGTTTCACCCCGTTTAAATCGAGGCGGCGATAAACATCGGAAGTCGAAACTCCGATGAACGGCTTCGCTAAAATGACCCAGCAGGTCGGAGGTGCAGGAAGTTCCGTGATGATTTCTCCTCTGCCTTTTGCCAGGGCCGTTCCTCCATATACACAAAAAGAAACATCCGAACCGATCTCAGAGCCAATCTCGGCCAATTTATCCAGCGTCAGACCAAGGCCCCAAAGCTTATTTAACCCTCTTAACGCTGCTGCTGCATCGCTGCTGCCGCCCGCCAGGCCTGCAGCCACAGGGATCACTTTTTCGATCGCAATTGAAACTCCCCTTTTCACATCGTATCGCTCTTTTAATAATCGCGCCGCCTGATAGGCAAGGTTCCGCTGGTCATCCGGCACAAACCGGTTATGCGAGATAATTTTAATTTCGTTTTTATCCAACAAGGACAGTTCAAGCCGGTCTGCGAGGTCAATCGTTGTCATGATCATTTCCACCTCATGATAACCATCCTGCCTTTTATGTAAAACATCCAAAGATAAATTAATCTTCGCGGGCGCTTTTACTAAAAGCTTCACTATGTCCACCTACTTTACAAAATTCGACGATGTCCGTTTTTTGTCCTATTCTACCACAAATCGGATAACTCAAGACGTTCGTTTCCCGACAATCTTCACAAATACCTAATTTTATCATTTTTCTGTAATTGAAAAAAGACTAAATTAGCCGGATAAGCGCGAACTATAGTAAATGTCCCGCAAAAAGCTTTGCTTTATATCGACCTAATGTTAAAGCAAAAATGCTCCATCAACCAGTAAGAAAAGCGCAAGCGCCTTGGTCAGCCCCGACAAGCGCTGGAGGGCCTGACAGTGAAGTCGCTTTTTGACTTCA
>NZ_PGUZ01000077.1 GCF_002860165.1 Bacillus sp. V3-13
CTTCATATGCTGGGCATTCACAACTAAAAACTCAATATCCTCAGC
Source organism: Bacillus sp. V3-13 (assembly GCF_002860165.1). Classification (GTDB taxonomy): domain Bacteria; phylum Bacillota; class Bacilli; order Bacillales; family Cytobacillaceae; genus Bacillus_BJ. The sequence goes on from NZ_PGUZ01000077.1 coordinate 46, forward strand.
CTCTAGTAAATTCACAATCGGCTTCCAATAAACACTCGTGCTTTCCATAGCCACATGAGTACAACGATGTTGTTTAATCCAGTCAACCAACTGTAATAGAAATACAGTTTTAGTAGAAAACGTTTGAATCTCCTTTCCTTCGGGTGTGATAATACAGGCAGTAATATTGTCCTTATGAACATCCATACCGCATGCTCTTTCAATGACTACATCCATTGAAAACATCCTTTCTACGGCTCTCGTTATGATTAGAGGCTGTGCAGCAACCAGAATAGGATTAATCTACCCTGTGTGCTTCCCGTGAGGGAGCGACAGTCAGTGGTGCACCGTGGTCGGTGGAGTCAGACTAACGGATGGGCTCTAACGCACCATAGGGTATCGACCTTCCTCTCCCAGCCGTAGAATCAGTATTGACGGTTTGCAACCATTTTCATTCTCTGTGGTGAAGCGCTGATTTTTGCGCTTCATGGATGGCTAACGGGTGCTTTTCTGGGGTAACAAAAAAAGCCCAATTTCTCAATTTTAATGCTGAGAAATTGGGCTTTTTAATATTGTAATTTCCTTAACGTTGTAAATCCGCATTTTCCTGACGCTAACCCGTTTATAAAAAAGATGTACCGTTTAAAATAAGGTTATACCGTTTATAAAAAAGTTGTATCGTTTTACCCCTTTAGATAACCTTATCCAAAGGGGTGTTTTTATAATGAAAGAGAACAATAGAGTTGTTCCGTTAAAGGCCCAGATTGTGGAATAACGCAGTTGATGGATTATACTAAAAATCGGGAATAGATTGTGAAGAATTATACTTAAACTAACAAGACAGAATAGTCAAATTCAAGGAAATAAGTTAAATTTAAATGATAAGTACAGTAAAATTTACTTATTACTAAATAAGGAAAATAAACTTATATAATAGATAATAAATTCCATATAGAGGTGGATTTATATGCCTAAAATTGACAATATACTAGCAATTCTATGGATGCTTAGTTCAGGTGAAAAAATTACTGCAAAACAAATTTCAGAAAAGTTAGAGATGAATATAAGGACTGTGTATCGTTATATTGATACACTTTCAACAAGTGGTGTACCTATAATTTCAGACACAGGACATAACGGTGGATACACTTTATTGAACAATTTTATTGAAGCTCCTCTTTTTTTTGATTTTGAGGAGCAAACATCACTATTTCACGCTGCTATTTTTGCAGAAGAAGCCGGATATTATGGAGGTGAAGCACTAAATAGGGCTATTTCAAAACTAAGCAAATATTCAAATCAAGAGCAGGAAACAAAGATAAACCAACATTTAACCAGTCTTGAAGTAATAAGTCGATTAAGTTCCCTCTCTATGGAACCTTTTTTGAAGGAGTTGGAGCAGGCCGTAGCTGACGGGTACTCTGTAAAAATTCTATACCATAAAAGTGGCGAAGAGCAATCAAAGTATAGATTGGTCGATCCGTACAGAATTATTTATTGGAATAATAAGTGGTATGTGATTGGAATTTGTCATCTTAGGAATGATATCCGTAGTTTTAGAGTAGATCGAATTGAAAGTCTAATGCAAACCGAAAATAAGTTTAACCGGCCAGAAAATTTTTCAGCACATGACTTTTTTATGAAAAACCTCCTTCCAACTATAGAAAATAAGGAAGGGATCACCCCTTTGGTTATTAATGGAAATTCAAGGGTGTTGGGTGATATTTGCCAACATTGGTTTTTAGGACATTATTTACAAGAACGGACTCCAAATCAAGCAGTATTTTTTCTTGAAAAAAATGTGATACATACACATGTACCTTATTTACTTTTACCGTACGGTAAATCTATTCAAGTTATAGAGCCAATAAGTCTTAAGAAAAGACTTATTGAAGTTCTATCGGAATTAATAAAATTTCATCAAGTATGATAACTTCCCTGACGTTAGCTGTCAGGGAAGTTATATTATAATAGGCTATATCAATTGTGATTGGAGTGTTATTGGATGCAAACAAAAAAAGTTTATCTTTATGTATTTAATACAATGTCAGACTGGGAATATGGTTATTTAATTGCTGAACTAAACTCAGGAAGATATTTCAAAAAAGATTTAGCACCTTTAAAAGTAGTTACAGTAGGAACTAATAAAGAAATTATTACTACGATGGGAGGACTGAGCATAAAACCAGATATTTCCCTTGATGAATGTATTCTTGAGAGTAAAGATCTTCTAATTTTACCTGGAGGGACTACTTGGAGAGAAGAGGTTCATCAACCTATCTTGAAAAAAATTGGCCAAGCTTTAAAGCTTGGCACTATTGTTGCTGCAATTTGTGGTGCAACTGAGGCCCTTGCGAATATTGGATACCTAGATTCTAGAAAGCATACAAGCAATGACTTAGAGTATATTAAAATGGTCTGTCCTAATTATAAAGGAGAAAAATTTTATGAGATGGGACCTGCGGTATCTGATGAGAATTTGGTTACTGCATCAGGAGTAGCTCCTCTGGAATTCGCGATGGAAGTACTAAAAAAATTAGATGTATTTGCAACAGATACATTACATTCATGGTATTACCTAAATAAAACTCATAAGCCTGAATACTTCTTCCAATTAATGAATTCAATAAATAGATGAGCTAAAAAAACCAACTTAGCAGTTTTATATTAGTTTAAATAATTTCCATGCTTTAGACGATGTCAAAGCATGTTTTTTGTACATAACCTAAAAATGTTTATAGAAGTAAAAAACTTACAAAGCACTCCTGAAGTTGTTGTAAATAGAACTAGTAACTAAATCTCTTTTTAGTCTTATTATTGAACAACGGTGGCTTTTTTCTTTGTAATTTTGTAATAATGATGGAACGATCTTCAAGAATCGGGCGCGATTGTGGAATAAAAAGATGTTTAGAAACAACTTTATTGTCACTAATCTTGTGTGCGATCTTTAGGTTAGAATCAAAAGAAAATAATATTTTTTAAGACAGCCGCATTTTTCAACGGAAGAATGCGGCTTTACACGGTCAAATGTTAAGGAATTTCAATAATATTCAGATTTTTTTAAAAAGTAGTTGATTATTTTGAAAAGATGTGTTAAATTGAAAGCGTTAACAAAATTGTATACAATTATAACAAGATTAATGATAAAACCGGATATTATGGTATACAATTTGAAATTAGAGAAACGATATTTAGTCGATTTTGCAATTTTGAACGTAATTGTATACTATGTTCAATGTTATCTAACTACGTAAGTTGAACTCAAATGGAGTGTTTAAAGTGAAGAGAGAAGCAGTCGTTAACAATGTTCAGGGCAATTCGAGGTTTAGTGTGGTATATGAAACATTAAAGAAAAAAATTATTGAAGGTGATTTACCTTCAAATACTCCCTTAGTCGAAGAAAAACTGGCCAAGGAGTATCAGATGAGCAGGACGCCTATCAGGGAAGCTATCAGGCAACTAGTCCAGGACGGATTGGTCGAATTTTTTCCAAGAAGAGGGGCTTTGGTTAAAGAAATTACGATAGACGAACTTGAGGAAATTTTTACAGTAAGAGAAGCTCTTGAAGGTATAAGCGCCAGGATTGCGGCAAGTGTGATAAATGAACAAAAGATAACCTTGTTGCAGGAGGCACTGGAAATGGCTGATCAAGAACTTGAAAACGGAGACAAGGAGCAGTCTTTTGAGTTGGGAAACAAATTACATGAGATTGTCCTTGACGTTGCAGGCAACAATAAGATATTGACTATAGTTTCCGATTTTCAGAACCAAATTCAAAGGTATCATTATTTTGCTTATCATATTCCTGGAAGATTAGAATTATCCAATAAGGAACATTGGGAAATATTTGAGGCTATTCAAGCCAGGAATGGTGAACTTGCGGAGCGCAGAATGAGAAAACATGTTAGGGGAACCAAAGAATCCACAATATTTGCAGTGAAAAATAACATTAGAACAATATAAATGAAATGAGAATAGTAAGGTGGCCTAAAACAGAATCTTTCACAGAAGAATTGGTATTGATCTAATATGTAATGGAAGTGATAAGGAATTTTAAACTAAACATTTCTATAGTAATGGTCACTGAATGAACAAATTCCCAACTTTTTTAGGAGGTATTGTTTATGAAAGTAAAAGATATTCATACGTATATTTTACGAACGCCACTAGGTAATGAACGTTTTTACTCTTCCCAATGTGCTTTCCCTGAGAGAAATAGTTTAATAGTTAAAATTGAAACGGATGAGGGGCTAATCGGGTGGGGGGAGGGAGGGCAATATGGTCCTCCTGAACCAGTCGCAGCTGTTGTTAAACACGTACTAACACCGAGATTAATTAATAAAGAGATACAAAATCCGAGTAAAATTTGGGAACAAAATTATGCAGATACACGGGATTTTGGGCAAAAAGGGACATATATTGAAGCTTTAAGCGCAATAGATATCGCTTTATGGGATATATATGGTCAGATGTTAAATCAACCGGTACATAACCTAATTGGAGGCTCATTTCGAGACAACATAGTTGCCTATGCAACAGGCTGTTACTATAGAGGCAAGGATGTTCTCAATTACAAAGATTCATTGCCTAAATTGGCTGAAGAAGCTCGTTCTTACGTTGATGCCGGGTTTCAAATATTAAAAATGAAAGTAGGCCTATTACCAATAGCAGAGGATATAGAGAGGGTTAGAACTATTAGAGAGGCCATTGGTCCTAATACTTCCTTATTGGTCGATTGTAACCATGCCTATAATGTTTTTACGGCGATCAAAATGGCGAAGGAACTTGAAAAATTCAATGTAATGTGGTTGGAAGAACCAGTTGTTCCAGAAGACCGTATTGGTTACCGAGAAGTTAGATCTTCAACAAACATTGCCATTGCGGGAGGAGAGTCCGAGTTTACTAGATTTGGTTTTAGAGATTTATTTGTAGAAGGATGTGTAGATATAGCCCAACCTGACATTTGCGTTTCTGGAGGATTTTCTGAATGGATGAAAATACAGGCATTAGCCTCAAGTTTCGGTGTAACTGTCATTCCACATGTTTGGGGGTCAGGAATCGCCCTGGCTGCGGCTCTTCATGTATTAGCATCGATCCCGCCGAGTCCGCATACGGCAAATACCGTACCATTACAAAACGAGCCAGTAGTTGAGTTCGATAGAAACCCTAATCCTCTCAGGGATGAACTTTTACTGACACCCATAACCTTACAAAATGGAAAAGTACCAGTTCCTCAGAATCCTGGCCTTGGAATTGAAGTTAATTTAGATGTGATATCAAAATATGGAAGCGATTTGTTATCACATGTATAAAATTAGCATTTTAAAAAATGCAGACTGGTTTGCTCCTGGCATAGTTATGTATGATCATGCCTATGGGGTGCACGACCCGGTGAAAATTTGTTTGGTTTGCTTTTTAATTGAAGGGCAAGGACGAAAAATTATGGTCGATACAGGCATGGATGGAATTGATCAAACTTATACGGAGCAGCAAAAGGACCAGTTTGATCATTTGGGTTCAAGTAAAGATACAAGTGAATTATTAAAGGAGGCTGGTACTTCTTGTGAGGAAATTGACACCGTTTTATTAACACATCTACACTTTGATCATTACTGGAATGTAGAACAGTTTCCAAATGCGAATTTTGTTGTAAATCGCAAAGAATGGTTTCATGTTATGGACCCAAAAAATCTGCCAATCAACCCTATTAAGGGTTTTCCAAGAGAACCGTTAGCATATTTAGCAGGGGAAGCGTTTGGACGTTTAACTTTAATAGATGATGAGTATGAAGTATGTCCTGGTATATCAATGCACTGGGTTGGTGGTCATTCGCCAGGTGGAATGGTAGTCAAATTTGTAACAAATGAGGGTCCTGTTATTATTGTGGGCGATGCATTTTATCTATACGACCATATTGAAAACAATATTCCAATTGGATATTGTACTGACTATCGTGAGGTATTAGCCGGATATGAATGGTTGCGAAAACAAAATGCAACACTCTTACCAGCACATGATTATAAAATATTTGAAAAACATCCATCATTAATCATAGGATAGGAAGATTGAAAGATTGGATGTAATAAAAGATTTATAAAACTATTAATTTGTATGCCGAAAGAATAGTTTACACAATAAATTGAAAGTGCTTACAACTGAATATATTTATGAACACGTATTCTAGAAGGGTATAAAGCGCATTTTATTCATGGTTATTTTTCGCATTCTCTTAATTAGGAAGAAACTTGGTACTAAACGTAGAGTATTTTAAATTAAAGGGGGTGGAAGTCATGTGATCGCTAGTAATATCCTACATACAAGAACACACAACACACACCCAGTAAGACACACACCCGTTAACACGCACCCAGTAACACATGCCTAGTAAACACACACCCGTAACACACATCTAGTAAACACATCGCCGGTAACACACGTCTAGTAAACACATACCTAGTAACACACACTCAGCAAAAACACACCCAGTAAAAACATGCCCAGTAACACATACCCAGTAACACACAATACACACCATATTACGTGACGTATGAACAAATAAATCTAAAATTCGGTAAAAATCGGAAGGAGGAAATAGCGTGTCGACTTTGAAATTCACGCTAGAAAATATTGATAAAGTAATTGACAGAAGTGCCATGATTGCACCGGAGATTGATCCGAAGAAAACAACATTACTTGTACTGGATATGCAACCGATGTGTAATGACCCTGAAGGTGCGCTATATATTCCGAGTGTCGGAGGTGCCCCTAGTGGTCAAGATGTAATTAAACCGGTAGAGAAAGTACTTGAGCGGTTCCGACAGGAAGGTAGCCAAATTGTATTTTCTCAGTGGGGGCTTCGTCCTGATGGGCATGACAAAGGGATTTGCGCTTTAAAGTGGCCAGCATTAAATCCAGGAACTCCTGAGTCACCTGCAAGTTGGGGGAACCCTCAGACTGACAGTTTTTCCGGTACTCTTCAACCGAAGGAAGGGGAACCTGTTGTACGAAGAAGTCGTTTCAGTGCCTTCCATAGTACGCCGTTGGGTGAATTCATGAGAGAAAATAAATCAGATACTCTTGTTATAGCAGGTATATCTACTGCTAACTGCGTAATTACGTCAACTATCGACGCATGGAATCAAAATTACAAGGTAGTTGTGCTTGCGGACTGTGCGACAGCAGTACCTAGTTCCCATACGAATGACACACCACTAGGATATGGGCAACATTGGGAATTCTTAAGAAATATCCAAATGAACTACGGAGACGTTATCACAAGTGACGAATGCTTCGAAAGGATAGAAGCAGCTAAGAGCAAATACCAGCATGCTTAATTTAAGCGGTTGATTGATTGATCGTAACACTAACAGGATGTAATGAAGGGAGCAAAAGAAATGAAATTAAAAGGTAAGCGTGTTGCATTACTTATCGAAGATGATTATCAGGAAATGGAAGCATGGTATCCAACCTATCGATTGCAAGAGGAGGGGGCGACGGTTGTAATCGTTGGCTCTGGAAGGAAATCCACTTATCACAGTAAGCTTGGCTATCCAATGACCGCTGACAAATCTGCAGATGAAGTAAAGGTCGATGACATTGATGCTGTTATAGTTCCCGGAGGATTCGCACCGGATCACATGCGACTCTCTCAGCCCATGGTTGATCTCGTCCGAGAGGCTTACGAGTCCGGGAAGTTGACGGCGGCTATCTGCCACGGTGGATGGATGCTTGTTTCTGCGGGTGCGGTACGTGGCCGACGGGTGACGGGCTATCTGCCGATTCGCGACGATGTAGTGAACGCCGGGGGCGAGTGGGTAAATGCTGAGGTCGTGTGCGATGGGAACGTGATTACGTCCCGAACACCTGTCGATTTACCAGCCTTCGCCCGAGAGATTGTAGGATACTTAGAACATGCGTCCGTAGCAAGTAAAGTTTAAGAGGAGCGGACAGTTATTACGAGGATTTGATAGAGTTGAAAAAAACTATGATTCTATTATGTCAAAAATGATATTGGAAACGAGAAAGCACTGTATTGCACAAAATGGATGGACTAATTCAAGACCATCCATTTTGTGAAAAAAAACTCGACAAGAAAGGGGAAGAAAAATATATGACGTATATTAAGAATCCAGATCCGGTCGACGTATGTATCGTGGGGGCAGGTGCCACTGGTGGAACTACCGCAAAGGTTTTGGCAGAAGCAGGATTAAAGGTGGTAGTGTTAGAGAAAGGTCCTCGTATGAAAATAGAGAACTTTTCTGGTGATGAACTTAAATATCTTAACAGAAACTATCTTTGGCCGGACCCGAAGATTAGCCCAAGGACCGTTAGAGCAGATGAAAAATCTAAAGCGAGGACGTTTCAGTTTTCTCCCACTCCGCAGATGGTAGGCGGTGGTACAGTACACTGGGCAGGTTGGGTCCCTCGTCCGTTGGAACAAGACTTTAAGATGCACTCTCTGCATGGTGATATTGAGGGAGCTGATCTTGCAGATTGGCCTATTACTTATGATGATCTTGAGCCTTATCTCACTAAGGTTGAGTGGGAGTTTGGTGTATCAGGCCTTGCAGAAGCAAACAAGTACGAACCGCGACGGAGTAAAGGATACCCAACCCCGCCAGTTCCACCTACGAAGTTTGGAAAGAAATTCTACGAAGGTGCTGCGAAGCTAGGGATAAATGCATTTCCGATTCCTCACGCTTTAATTACGAAGCCCCATAGGGGAAGAACTCCAGCGAACTATACGGGATTTTGGAATCAGTATGGAGATCCCGGAACCACTCGGTCCAGTACACTGACTAACTTCATCCCCGAAGCCTTAGCCACCGGAAATTGTGATTTGCGAACAGGTTGTATGATTCGTGAAGTCACTGTAAATAAAGAAGGTCATGCTAAGGGGGTAATCTACATCGATTCGGATGGCCATGAGGTCGAACAGGAAGCTAGCATCGTAATTTTATGTCCTGGTGCCATAGAATCAACGAGGCTGCTACTTATGTCGAAGTCTAACTTATTCCCAGATGGATTGGCGAACAGCAGTGGACTGGTCGGGAAGTACGCAACTTTCCATGAATACGCGTTCGCAACAGGCATTTTCGATAAGGACGTACACGAACCTCTTCACGGTTTTGCAGGTCACTACATTAGCGGAGGTTCGATGCAGTTTTACGAGACTGATGAGAAAAGGGGATACATAGGTGGTTGTATTCTCGCTACTTCGCAGGTAGGACACCCAATTAACTGGGTTTGCCCAGACAGACCGGAGTGGGGGATAGCTATGAAGGATGCTGATCGCGACTTCTACAACCACTCTATGAAGATTGGGATTATTCTTCAAGACTTACCTCAAGAATCTAACAGAGTGGATCTTGATCCCGATGTTAAGGATGCCTGGGGTTTACCGGTAGCGCGAATCACATATAAACCACACTCGAACGATATTAAAATGGCGAAGTGGATGATAAACAAAAACTCTGAAATCCTTGAGGCAGCAGGAGCGTCCAAGACGATCAAGGTAATTCCCGAGAACTCTTTAACTGGTAATACTTGTCACCAACATGGTACTGCTAGAATGGGCAACGATCCATCCAAGAGTGTTTTGAACAAGTGGTGCCAGGCACACGATGTTGAGAACCTCTACATTCTAGACGGAAGTAGTTTTCCAACATCCTTAGGGGTTAATCCGACACTAACAATGATGGCCAATGCTTGGAGGGTCTCCGAGTATATCGCTGAAGTCCATGCCAAGGGTCGTCAAGAACAGTATGTCTAATAAAACACGTATAATGGATTATTAAAAAATATTTGTATTTGAAGAAAAGCTTTAGCATATCACAGAATTTTATTACTATATTGGCGGAGTATTACTAGTTTATCATACCAAAAAAATGGCTTTAAAGCAAAGTCTTTGATGAGTTTGTCTTGCTGTTCAAAGACAAACTCCAGATAAGATTCATATGAATTAATGATCTTAAACGTAATATCTACCCATCATTAAGCAGAAGACTTAGTCAAAAAGATACTAGAGATGATAAGGAAAATTAATTTCCGAGAGACTATTTTAATAAAAGGGAGTGTTTCCTATGACAAGTAAAGCAGATTGGCCCGTTATAAATTCCCCTGTGGATCAAGAGTCTGACACTCGCTTATTTTTTAACCAACACGAGTGGGAAACTATAGAAGAAGCGACAGCTCGGATCATACCAACAGATCACGATCCTGGAGCTCGGGAGGCTGGCGTGGTTCGATTTATTGACCGTTACCTTTCGAGTGTAGACTACATTTACGCATCTGCAGACGGTGGAGGATTTCTGAAGATAGAAGGCAAAGAGGTAGACGCTTGGCGAGAGCGCATGGTAGAGATGCAGGAGACCTATCGTGAGGGAATCCGAAAGCTGGACGAGAGCTCGCATGAGAAGTTCGGCTCTGCTTTTAAGGATTTGAGCGGTGAAAAGCAGGATGAGATTCTGGTAAACCTTTCAGGAAGGCCGAAGCCGGAACATATGAAATTTGATACTTCGGGTGAGCACAGTACCTTTCTTCAGGGCACGTTTGACGAGGGTTTGGACTTCTTTAGTGCTTTGGTTCTCCATACCCGTCAAGGATACTATTCCGACCCGGTATACGGGGGTAACAAGGATTATATCGGTTGGAAGGTCATCGGCTTTCCTGGACCTAAATCCTTGGCTGACACCAACACCTTAAAATACAGCGTTAAGGATCACTACATCCAAGAATATGACTGGGCAGATTTGATCCCTCACCTGAAGGAAAAGCGAGGAAAGTAAATAGATCCCGATGTAAGAGCCTTTCAATGGGGTGAAACTAGGCGGCCGCTCCAAGGGTATGGCACGATTCGAGAAAATAGGATCCACTCTGGAGAAGAGTGGTTCTTTCTTGATGAAGTCACCGTTTTAGATTAAAACACTCTACCTCGGGATATTCCAAAGTTAATTAAATGCCTTTTAAATGACCTGTGCCAGCTCTTATGAGGAGGGCGGGATTCGACTGACAGCGGCACTGTCCGTACGATGTTACCTTTCCCTTACCGATCGCGACGGGTAAAGTGTGAGGCGAATTTGGTGGCGCGGAACGCATGATAGCCGGCACGGTCGGATAGGGAGCAACCCAAAAGATTGTCTCCTAGAGAAGCTTTTTGATATTTGATATGAGATATTTTTTGTCTATAGCAAATATTCTACCAAAATAATATCAAAAAAGGGATGGAACAATCAAGTAATACGATCATTTACATCTTTTTAGCGAAACATATGGCCGATAACTACAGGCGAAGAAACCAACACGAAGCATACTGGCATGCCGTTTTTGGAAACCGCTGTGATTCCTAGAGGTATCGATCCTGATGAGCTATGATAATCCACTTAAGATTGGAGTGAGAGACAGATGGTAGTTGATAATGATCAAGTACTGATATCGCTTAACGGAATAACGAAGGAATTTCCCGGCGTAAAAGCACTGGATAACGTTTCGTTTGACATACGCAAAGGAGAAGTGCTTGCGCTTGTAGGGGAAAATGGTGCGGGAAAATCCACCCTGATTAAGATTCTATCCGGGTTGTATCAAAAAGATAGTGGAGAGATCCGGGTGAAAGGTCGAGCTGTTGATATAAAAGACACCAAACATGCACAGGAGCTCGGGATCAGCACAATTTTTCAAGAGCCCACACTCGCTCCACATTTAACGGCGGTGCAGAACATGTACCTTGGACGTGAAATGGTTAAGCCCGTCTTGTGGCGCGGAGTACAAACGATTGACGAGAAAGCCATGTTAGAAGAAACAGAAAAACTTTACCGAAAATTCTTTTCTACTGTGGAGGATCTTCATGTCCCAGTAAGAGAATTAGGTGCTCTCAAAAACCGCGTCATCGAAATTGCAAAAACGATTTCCTACGAAGCCTCTGTCGTGATCATGGATGAGCCAACAGCTGCGCTTGCTGAACATGAACGAGAAGTGTTATTTGACTTCATTCGCGTTTTGAAGGATCAAGGTGTATCCATCATTTATGTATCACATCACCTTCGTGAGCTATTCTTACTGGCGGATCGTATGTGTATCATGCGTGACGGAAAATACGTTGGAACCGTAAATACAAGTGAAACGAATGTGGACCAGCTCGTTTCCCTGATGGTCGGCCGTGAATTAACCAATTATATTGTGAAGGAAAAAGTGCCAATCGGCGAGGAGGTTTTGCGGGTATCTGATTTGAACCGCCAAGGTGTACTAAAAGATATCAACTTTAATATTCGAAAGGGAGAAATCGTGGGCATAGCAGGACTTGCCGGATCTGGACGAACGGAAACGGTACGGGCAGTCGTAGGAGCGGATCCTCTTACCTCTGGTACCGTTGCGGTGGAAGGGAAACCATACCGCATTCGTTCTCCAAAAGATGCAATCCGAGCCGGTATTGGCTTGCTACCGGAGAATCGGAAAACGCATGGCGCCTCGATCGACATGTCGGTCAGCCACAACATCACGATGGCCGCCATGGACCGAGTTTTAGCAAATAAGTTTGTGATTAAGAAAAAGCAGGAAGTGAATATCGCGGAAGATTATGTACAACGATTAGGCATCAAAACACCTACAGTGAATCAAAAGGTAAGATTCTTGAGTGGTGGGAACCAACAAAAAGTTATTTTAGCCAAGTGGCTCTTCACACAGCCAAAGGTGTTGATCTTTGATGAACCAACCCAAGGGATCGATGTGGGGGCTAAAATTGAAGTGTATAATCTCGTCGCGGAGTTTGTGCAAAATGGAGGCGGGGTTCTCCTAGTCTCTTCGGAACTCCCCGAGCTGTTGGGCTTGTGCGACCGAATATATGTGATGCACAAAGGAGAAATTGTTCACGAATTTTCACGCGAAGAAGCGACAGAAGAGAACATTACCATGTACGCTTCAGGAGGTTTTTCACGCGAAGAAGCGATAGAAGAGAACATTACCATATTCGCTTCGGGAGGTCATAGATGATGAATGATTCTAAAGTGATGAATGACTCGACAACAATAACCTATTCGAAAAATCCACTTTCCATTTTTAAACGCGAAGGAATAGGCGTGTTAGCTGTCCTAGTATTATTGTTTATCGTTTTATCCATATCCTCACCATTCTTCCTGACGGGGGGAAATATTTCAAATCTGCTTTTGCAATCAGTATTTATTATGGTCGTTGCCTTTGGCACCATGTTCGTGTTATCGATGGGAGGCATTGATCTATCGGTTGGTTCGGTCCTTGGTCTTTGCGGAGGAGTCACGGGATGGTTGATGATGAACGGTACTAACATGTGGGCTGCAATCCTTGCCGGATTGATTTTAGGAGCGTTAATCGGCACGTTCAACGGTCTTGTCATTTCAAAGCTTCGAATCTCTCCCTTTTTGGTAACTTTTGCAATGCTCTATATAGCACGTGGTTTGTTATTTCTGTTCACCGCTGATCAGCCAATCCGGGATTTTGCCACATCTGATTTTAAATTTCTGGCTCAGGGAAGTGTGCTCGGTATCCCTTTTGCGGTAATCATTACATTGATTATTTTTCTGATCTGTTATTTCGTGTTTCATTCGACCATCTTTGGACGTAAAGTGATTACTGTTGGCTCCAATAGGCAAGTGGCGCAATTATCGGGCATTCACACTGATCGGGTAAAGATTCGTGTTTACGCACTTTCAGGGTTACTTGCAGCGGGATCGGGCATCCTGCTTACTTCACGCCTTACATCTGTACAGCCGCTCATGGGAACGACTTATGAATTGGATGCGATTGCTGCTGTGGTCATAGGAGGAACCAGTATGTTTGGTGGAAAAGGAAGCGTAGTTGGAACAGCTGTAGGTGCCATTATTCTTGCCCTTGTATCGAACGGCTTGAACCTCCTGGGAGTCAATCAGTTTTATCGTTTGATAATCACAGGATTGATCATTGTGGTGGCTGTAGGAGCAGAGCGTTTTACAAGTGCGAAATCTGATTGATCCTATTGATTGGATAAAAACTGACGTTTTCGAAGGAGGTCACTTAAATTGGAAAATAACAATATACAGCCTCAGCCTAACGTATATTCCTTTTCTCAAAGTTTGCTGAGAATTGACCGGCAGATTATTGGCCTTGTCATATTCTTAGCCATACTTATATTCCTGATGTCATTTGCCTCTGACCATTTTTTAAGCTACACCAATCTGATGAATGTGCTGCAACAATCCGTATTCGTGATGATACTCGCGTTTGGTATGACCTTTGTCCTTTCAACAGGCGGAATTGACTTATCGGTAGGGTCGGTTGTCGGTATATCGGGAGGGATGACCGCGTGGCTGCTTGTGAATGACATAAACATTGTCTTGGCTATTATAGGTGGTTTGGCTGTAGGTGTAATTATCGGTCTGGTAAATGGCCTTGTCATTACGAAATTAAGAATTTCACCATTTATCGCAACACTATCTATGATGGTTATCGCCCGTGGGATCCTTTACGTCTGGACGGAAGCGATACCGTTCCGTAATTATATGGTGAGCAACTTTGATTTTTTCGGACAGGGACGTGTGTTAAATGTACAGTTCCCCATTTTAGCTGCTTTGATTATCTTTCTCCTTTTGCTCTACCTCTATCGCAAAATGCGGTTCGGCCGTCATGTACTGGCCCTTGGGAGCAGTGAGGAGGCGGTCAGGGTATCGGGTATTAAGGTGGACAGGTTACGTACGAAGGTCTATGTTTTGTCAGGATTTATCGCTTCAATTGTAGGGATTATTCTTGCTTCCCGTCTCACCACGGTTCACCCAGATATGGGTAAAGATTACGAGTTAGAGGCGATTGCGGCCGCTATCATCGGTGGAACCAGTTTAGCGGGCGGGAAAGGCAGCCTGGTAGGAGCGGCACTTGGGGCATTTATTTTAGCCTTAATCAAGAATGCATTGAATCTTCTAAACGTGCCTCCTTACTGGGAAACCATTGTGGTGGGCGCCATAATCCTGATTGCGGTTACCGTAAATGCTTTGGGAGGGTCTAAATCAGTAGAATCTCAAGATTAAACAAAAATATAAGCAGGTTAAATCCCCTTAAAGGAGGTGACACGAGTTTTATCGTACGAAAAGCCGACAAATGAAAAGCAGGAATATTTGACCATCAGCATTCAAAAAAAGGAGGGGCAATACATGTCATTTGGAAAGTTGAGCATGAAAATCGGAATAATCGCTACCCTATTAACCGCTATGATTTTAACAGGGTGTGAAAACGGTAACCAAAACAAAGCTTCAACCTCTTCAAGCAATACTGCCTATCAGTGGGGCGACGGAAACTTTGAGAAATTTGTAAGAGAAAAAACAGATGGAAAAACCCTGAAAATCGGTTTTACACCTCCAGCTGCCTCTGAATACTACGATATTATTGAGGGCGGGGCAAACACCATGATGAATGAATTAAGTGATCGCTTCGGAGTAAATTTTCAATTCGAAATGGCAACACCTGGTGATTTTCAATCCGTGGAATCTCAAATTGCAACCATTGAGGATTGGACTTCTAAAGACTTTGATGCCATTTTTGTATGCTCAGCAGGGGATTTTGATTCAATGAATGCGGTTTATGAGAAAGCAATGAAACAAGGTACACAGATCTTTATGTTCAATATGCCAGCTGAAATGTGGGATGAAAAAGAATTAAAAGCCACTTCCGTTATCAGCTACAACAACCATTACCAATCTGGATATTTAGTAGGTAAGTATGCAGCAAAAAAACTAAAAGGAAAGGGAAAGATCCTGTTAGTTTGGGGTCTGCCTGGCCACTGGTCCACATCACGTAAAAACGGTTTTCTCGAGGCAATACAGGAATATCCTGACATGGAAATCGTCGGGGAGCAACGAGGTGATTACGTTCGAGACAAAGGAATGCAGGCTGCAGAAAATTTACTCCAAGCACATCCTGATGTGGATTTTATCTATGGAGAAAATGAGGAGATGGCACTTGGAGCCGTACAGGCTGTGGAATCTCGCGGTTTAAAACTGTGGGATGGCAAAAAGGGGATCATGGTAATCGGTGCCGATGGCCTTAAATCAGGGTATGAATCTATCCGCGATGGAAAGCTGACAGCTACTGTGAATGTGGGTCCGGTTGATACGGGCCGCGAATTGATAAAATCAGTGTTTACAACAAAACTTCTTGGATATAGCGTTGATAGAATTCAGAATGTTCCGACAGAAATCGTTGATAAAACGAATGTGGATATTACAGAATCATACACAGAATGGGCATTAAATACTGACCGCAAATAAGGCACAAATTCAGGATAAACGTGGGAACCATCATCGTGAAGAAGGCTCGACGAGTCACGTAGGCCCGGACCGAGGCCGTTTGAAATGAATTATCTCAATTGCACAAAAAACCAACCTTAGAGTATCAATAATCCCATTTAATTAAGTTGCCCCAAGGGCGCGATCATATAATTCATAACCGGGTCTGCCTTCTGCATATTGGATATGAAGGTGCCATTTCAATTGGCATTCGTGTCAATGCGATTGCGCCGGTTTTTTTTCTTACAGATCAAAACAGAGGTTTAATGTTTTTAAGAAGACGGAGAATTTAGTGATCGCGCGCCAATAAAATTTATCGCAAACACCTTTGGAACAGTTTGGGGAGCCCAAGGAATACGTAGTTACATAACTTTGATTAGTTGATCATCAGTTATCCAGTTTTGTGATTTAAATTGTTATACCGATTGACTGGAGGATTTTCAACATATTCAGATGTTTAGAAAGGGGAATTGGATGCAAACCTATACGATTTTAAATCAAATGATAGCGAGTAAACTAGCTGTTGTCATTCGTGGTGATAACCTGACAATGGCAGAAAAAACCGCTGAGGCGTGTGTAAAGGGCGGAATAAAGACATTGGAGGTTACCTTTACCGTACCTAAAGTAGGACATCTCATAGAAAAGCTGATCGACCGATACGATGAAGATTTGCTGGTAGGGGCGGGTACCGTATTAGACAGCGAGACTGCCAGAATCGCTATCATATCTGGAGCGAAATTTATCGTAAGCCCATCTTTTGATAAAGAAACGGCAAAGTTATGCAATCGATACCAGATTCCATACTTACCTGGATGTATGACGGTTAATGAGATGTTGCGGGCGACTGAATATGGTGTCTCAGTTTTGAAACTATTTCCGGGCCAATCTTATGAGCCTTCTTTTATTAAAAATATTCATGGGCCGCTCCCTTATTTGAATATTATGCCAACGGGCGGGATTACGACTGATAACGTCGGATCCTGGCTGGCAGCCGGGGCGGTAATGGTTGGTGTCGGCGGGGAGATTACCCATCCGGCAAAAGAAGGTGATTATGACAAAGTGGAGTCACTCGCAAACGAGTTTCGGAAAAAGGTACAGGGGGGATAAACATGGCCAAAATCCTTACAATGGGTGAATTATTATTAAGACTCACACCTGTAAACCATCAGAGATTAAATCTGGGTGGGAATTTTACAGCGAACTATGGCGGGGCCGAAGCAAATGTTGCTGTATCCCTTAGCCGGTTTGGTCATGATGTTTCCTTTTTGTCGGCTTTTCCGCCAAACGATATCGGAGATGCGGCCCTGTCTCATTTGCAGGCATCTGGTGTTGATACATCATTAGTTTTTCGTCTTGGCGAACGCCTGGGTATCTATTTTTATGAAGGAGGCTTTTCGCTTCGACGGGCTAAAGTTATTTATGACCGGAAAGCTTCATCTGTTCTTGAGTTGCCTGATCAAGATATCGACTGGGATTACGTGTGTGATAAGGTGGACCTCTTGCACGTAACCGGTATCACACCGGCATTGAGTAAAGGCATGAAAGAGTTCACTTTAGCCGGCATCCAGGAAGCGAAAAAGCGGAATGTTCAAGTCAGTTTTGATTTTAATTATCGTAGTAAGCTATGGACCGTAGAAGAGGCTAAAGAAACCTTTTTGGAAATTTTGCCTCACGTTGATATTTGTTTTGCAGGTTATAAAGACTTTGTGTATCTTCTCGGGTTTGAAGGTCCGGATGAATTTGATAAAGGGACTTTGGAACGGTTTTATAGAGAATTTGCTGAACGTTACAAGATAAAATATCTTGCGTCTACCAGGCGAACGGTATTCTCCACATTGAAAAATGAACTGGCAGGCTATATTTATTTTGAAGATCATTTGTATGAAAGCGATCATGTGTCATTTGAAATCTTAGATCGAATCGGTGGGGGAGACGCATTTGCCGCAGGTGTTTTACATGGGATTGTATCGGGTCTGGCTCCTGAGGAAGTGATTGAATTTGGGATTGGCTCAGGTGTGTTGAAGCATACAGTCTACGGAGATCATAATCAATTTTCCGAAGAAGAAGTGGAAGCTTTTCTTGCGAATCGTGATAAGGATGTTAATCGATAATCATTTAAGGGCCTTTGGTGTGGGTTTAAAATAAAAAGTTACACCGTTTATAAAAAAGATCCGTTTAAATAAAGCTGCACCGGAAAAACCTGTTTTAAAAATTTATCGGACAGGGTTTTACCTTGGATCTTCAACAAACGGGCGCGATTGAGGAACAAGTACATTTTCATGAATTTAATTATTGCTAAAGTTCCTTTGTAGAATAACTGTTCAGTAAACATTACTACATCATTTACTATCTGCGACACTATTCAAGTCACGTTGAATGGTTCGCAGATAGTTTTAAAAGTGTAGTATATTAACAAAAACATCTGAAGTTGGAGCGGGGGAAATTCGGAAGAGTTAGTTTGAAAGAACCCAGAAATATGTCATAAGTAAAAAGTGCGCATAACAAAATAAGCCTAC
>NZ_PGUZ01000078.1 GCF_002860165.1 Bacillus sp. V3-13
CGAGATTTACGAGCGGAATTTGAGATTTACGAGCGGAATTTGAGATTTACGAGCGGAATTTGAGATTTACGAGCGGAATTCGAGATTTACGAGCGGAATTCGAGATTTACGAGCGGAAATCAAAATTTACGAGCGGAATTCGAGATTTACGAGCGGAAATCAAAATTTACGAGCGGAAACTCAAAATTTACGAGCGAACCTTGAAATTTATGAGCGGCTTTTCGCGGTTCATATCAGCGGAATTAATATATGTGCAAAAGCACCATTGCAATATTAAAAAGAGCCTCCTCCAGATTCCAAAGAACTGCAGGAGGCTTTTTGTCTTGAAAAACTTTTCGGAATAAAAACAGTAAGCTTCAAGAATCACCGCAACCATGCGAATAAACAGCGGTAACTGGGAGAAAAATACGTTTGTTATGGAACAGGAGGTGAAGAGATGGAATCACAAGAGTTGGCGTGGCATGAAACGATGGAAACACATGAAATCCTCAACTTTAAAACGGTGTGCTTGCTTCGATCAAAATTGATGCAAGGTGTCTGCTTTGATAACGACCTAAAGCGGCTGCTGGAAAAAGATGTGCAACAATCGATTCAAGATGTGAATGAGTTGTTAAATTTTTACCGACAGGCAAAATTAAATTAAATTGGTGGTGAGAAAGAATGAAAGATTACCTGGATCCCCGGACGCCGAAGGCATGCCCAAGCTTGCTGATTCAGCGATGCATCAAGGTTGTTCTTAAGCCGCATTCAGCATAAGCAGGATAAAATAAACCCGGTTCAGAACTGGATTTTTTCATTTGTGTTAAGCGCTTTCTTTGATGTTAGAAAATATAACATAAATTACGACTTTCTTCCATATTATATAACATAAAAATTTTCCCCTCATTTTCACTTCCCCTTCCAATAATAAAATCAAAAAAAATAAAAAAAATTTTTTGCCTGATAAATGTGAATCTATCAACAATGTAAGCGGATACATGAAATCAGATAAATCTAAATTATCTAATAATTCATCGAAATGGTATTGACGGGCGCTTGAAATCGGCGTAAGATAGTCCTCAAATATAAAAACACAGAATTTTTCAGCAAATTTAAAAATGAATGATGAACGGAGAACATTCCGGTCTATAGCTTTTTTAATCAAAAATTTTACCAATTTAAAGCGTTTGCTGATTACAGTATGGAGGTGCGCTTTTGTGTCCGAACAATGGATTTATTTAAACGGAGAGTACGTGACGAAAGAAAACGCAAAAATATCCGTTTACGATCATGGTTTTTTATACGGCGACGGCATTTTTGAAGGTATCCGGGTTTACAGCGGCAATATTTTTCGGATGAAGGAACATATGGACCGACTGTACCGGTCAGCTAAATCAATTATGCTGGAAATTCCGTATACGCAGGAAGAGTTTACAAAAATAATTGTCGAAACCGTTGAAAAGAATCACTTTGAAAACGCCTATATAAGAGTTGTCGTCTCCAGGGGAGTCGGCGACCTCGGGCTTGATCCTTTTAAATGCAAACAGGCCAATGTCGTGGTTATTGTCGAGCCGCTCGCGATTTTCCCGAAAGAGCTTTATGAAACAGGGCTTGAAATCGTCACTGTGGCAACAAGAAGAAATCGTCCTGATGTGTTAAGCCCGAAAGTGAAATCATTAAATTACTTAAACAACGTCCTTGTCAGAATTGAAGCCCATCTCGCCAATGTAAGTGAAGCGCTGATGCTGAATGACCAGGGGTATGTGGCTGAGGGCTCGGCAGACAACGTTTTTATTATCAAGGATAACAAGTTCTATACTCCGCCCGGCTACATCGGGGCGCTTGAAGGAATTACAAGAAACGCCGTGATGGAAATTGCTGTTGAACTTGGTTATGAAATGAAAGAAGAACCGTTCACAAGGCATGATGTATACACAGCTGATGAAGTGTTCCTGACTGGAACGGCAGCCGAAGTCATCGCAGTCGTCAAGGTTGACGGAAGAGTGATCGGCGATGGTGCCCCGGGCGTGCATACAAAAAAACTTCTTGAAAAATTCAGGGAAAGAGTTGTTTCTGAAGGCGTAAAAGTGTATTCGCAAAATACAGCATCACATGTCAGCTAAATATCGAAAAAGCGCAGAAGAGGATAAGTAGCTTTATGCCATGGAATCTACAGAGAGCCGGATGAGCTGAGAACCGGCGAGACCAGCATTTAGTGAACTCACCTCCGAGTATCGGCTTGAACGGTAACTTCAAGTAGGGCCGGTCGGGTGTTACGGCACCCGTTACGAAAACGAGCAGCGAAAAAATCGCTGTTCATGAGTGCACGCAAACGTTTTTTGCGTGAACAAGGGTGGTACCGTGGAACAGGTTATCAAAGCCTTTTCATCCCTTTGTCTAAACAATTTAGGCAACTTTTGGGGTGGGGAGGCTTTTTCTATTTGGAAAAAATGGACGCTCAAGCAAGCGTAAAGGTTATTTAACAAGTTAGAGGAGGTCAACAATCAATGTTGCAGGAAGCTGCCTTTAAGGAAAAAAAGGCTGAACAGAAAGCGATTAGCGGTGCAGAGCTACTGCTCGAATCGTTGGAGAAGGAAAACGTTGAAGTGATTTTCGGCTATCCCGGCGGAGCTGTTTTGCCGATCTACGACAAGCTCTATCATTCAAAAATCATGCATGTGCTGCCAAGGCATGAACAGGGTGGAATTCATGCGGCGGAAGGCTACGCAAGAATTACCGGGAAACCTGGAGTCGTGATAGCCACTTCGGGTCCTGGAGCGACAAACATTGTGACAGGGCTTACCGACGCGCTGATGGATTCGCTCCCGCTAGTTGTATTCACGGGCCAGGTGGCGACAGGAGTAATTGGGACAGATGCTTTCCAGGAAGCGGATATTCTTGGGATTACAACCCCGATTACGAAATACAATTACCAGATTCGCAACATTGAAGATATTCCCCGCATCGTCAAAGAAGCCTTCTACATTGCAAGCAGCGGCCGGCCGGGCCCGGTACTGATCGATGTGCCGAAGGACATGGCGGCAATGGCGGCCGTGCCGCCGGAAGAACAGGAAATTGAACTGCCTGGCTATCAGCCGAATCTACAGCCGAACTATTTGCAAATCAGAAAATTGACGGAGGCCGTCAGCAGGGCGAAACGTCCCGTCATTCTGGCAGGTGCAGGTGTGTTGCATGCAAGAGCAACCAACGAATTAATGCAATATGCCGAGCAGCAGCAGCTTCCCGTTGTCCATACACTGCTCGGGCTTGGCGGATTTCCAGCAGGCCATCGATTGTCACTCGGGATGGCCGGGATGCATGGCTGTTATACGGCAAACATGGCTTTATACGAATGCGATCTCCTGATCAACGTTGGCGCGAGGTTTGATGACAGGCTGACCGGTAATTTACGACACTTTGCCCCGAACGCAACCGTTGCCCATATCGACATCGATCCTGCTGAAATCGGCAAGAATATCCCGACACAAATTCCGATTGTAGCCGATGCAAAACAAGCTTTAGCGCAAATGGTTGGACAGGAAGGCAAACCCCCTGAACATAAGGAGTGGCTGGACACCCTGAATTCATGGAAACAAAAGCATCCTTTTCATTATGAAGCTGGCGCCGCCTTAAAGCCGCAAAAAGTAATCGAGATGCTTTATGAAAAGACAAACGGCGAAGCGATTGTCGTGACCGATGTCGGCCAGCATCAAATGTGGGCTGCCCAATATTATCCGCTTAAGAACCCTGATCGGTGGGTGACTTCCGGGGGACTCGGCACGATGGGCTTCGGGCTTCCGGCCAGCATTGGCGCACAGCTCGCCGATCCGGATGCATGTGTGCTGGCGATTCTCGGCGATGGCGGCTTTCAAATGTCGACCCAGGAACTGGCGGTCATTGCCGAAATGCAGCTTCCGGTAAAAATCGTGATTCTCAACAACGGAGCGCTCGGCATGGTAAGGCAATGGCAGGAAATCTTTTACGAATCCCGCTTTTCACACAGCAAGTTCTCGATGCAGCCTTCGTTCGTAAAACTGGCAGAAGCTTATGGAATCAAAGGTTACGAGATTAATTCCCCCGAAGAAGCAAATGCGGTTTTAAATCAAGTTTTGCATGACAGGGAACCCGTTTTACTCGATTTCAGGGTTGAGCCGGATGAAAATGTCTACCCGATGATTGCACCGGGGAAAGGAATTCATGAGATGGTAGGTGTTAAAAAGTGAAAAGGATTATCTCACTGACTGTTCTCAACCGGCCGGGCGTGTTAAATCGAATTACCAACCTGTTTTCCAAGCGGAATTACAACATCGAAAGTATTTCGGTCGGGCATTCGGAACAGGAAGGGATATCGAGAATCACGTGTGCCGTACATGTGGAGAACGACAGGGTGGTTGAACAAATCGCCAAACAGCTGAACAAACAAATCGACGTTATAAAAGTAGCCGATATTACCGACCAGGATATCGTTGCCCGGGAGCTGGCGCTCATTAAAGTTCTCGTAACTGCAAATACAAGAACGGAAATTTACTCGCTCATTGAACCGTTCCGCGCTTCGGTGATCGATGTCAGCAAGGACAGCCTCGTGATTCAGATAACGGGCGAGTCGGACAAAATCGAAGCGTTTATTGAACTGATCAAACCATATGGAATCAAGGAGCTGGCAAGAACGGGAACTACCGCTTTTCCAAGGGGTACCCAGCGCTCGCTGCAATCCAATAAAACTTACTCAATTGTCTAAAAAACTACTATTTTTATAATCAGGAAGGAAGATGAAAAATGGCAAAAATGTATTATAACGGTGATGCAAACAGTTCTTATTTAAATGGAAAAAAAGTCGCAGTTATCGGTTATGGATCACAGGGCCATGCCCATTCCCAGAACATGAGGGACAGCGGCGTTGATGTCGTTGTTGGTGTAAGAAAAGGGAAATCATGGGATAAAGCAGTCGAGGACGGTTTTCAAGTTTATTCTGTGGCGGAAGCGACTGCTGCCGCGGACGTAGTGATGATTCTGCTTCCGGATGAGCAGCAGCCTGCGGTCTATAAAGAAGAAATCGAGCCAAACTTAAATGGCCAGGCGTTAATGTTCGCACACGGGTTCAACATCCACTTCAACCAGATTGTCCCGCCAGCTTCAAGCGATGTGTTGCTTGTGGCTCCAAAAGGCCCGGGCCACCTTGTCAGAAGAACGTACGAGGAAGAGGCCGGCGTTCCTGCGCTGTTTGCCATCTACCAGGATGTCAGCGGCGAGGCAAGGGAATTGGCACTTGCTTATGCGAAAGCGATCGGATCGCTCCGTGCCGGTGCATTGGAAACCACTTTTAAAGAAGAAACCGAAACCGATCTTTTCGGTGAGCAAGCCGTTTTATGCGGCGGGTTGACTTCACTTGTAAAAGCGGGCTTTGAAACGCTTGTCGAAGCCGGTTACCAGCCTGAACTTGCCTATTTCGAGTGTCTGCACGAGCTGAAGCTGATCGTTGACCTTATGTATGAAGGCGGTCTTGAAGGAATGCGCTATTCGATTTCCGACACGGCCCAATGGGGTGATTTTGTCAGCGGTCCGCGTGTCGTTAACGGCCAGGTGAAGGAAGAGATGAAGGCCGTTTTGAAAGACATCCAGGAAGGAAAATTTGCGAAAGGCTGGATCCTTGAAAATCAGGCAAACCGTCCGGTCTTTAATGCGATTAACCGAAATGAAAAAGAGCATCAAATTGAAGAGGTTGGCAGGGAGCTAAGAAAAATGATGCCATTCGTCAATCGCAAGAAACAGAAAGAAGTGGTCGCAAGTGCGCAAAATTAACATTTTTGACACGACCTTAAGGGATGGCGAGCAATCAGCCGGAGTCAACTTGAATATGTCGGAAAAGCTCGAAATCGCAAGGCAGCTGGAACGGTTGAATGTCGACATTATTGAAGCCGGCTTCCCTGCCGCTTCAAAAGGAGACTTCAGTTCAGTACAGCAAATTGCCGGGCTTATTAACAACGCATCGGTAACGGGCCTGGCCCGTTCGGTGAAATCGGATATCGATGCTGCCTGGGAAGCATTAAAAGGCGGGGCACAGCCGAGGCTTCATGTTTTTATCGCAACCTCACCGATTCACCGCGAGTACAAGTTAAAGCTGACAGCGGACCAGGTGAAGGAAACAGCGGTTGCAACGGTTAAATATGCCGCATCGAAGTTTCCGATCATTCAATGGTCTGCCGAAGATGCTTGCCGAACCGAGCTCCCGTTTCTCGCCGAAATTGTCGAAGAGGTGATCCAGGCCGGCGCCCATGTGATTAATATTCCGGATACAGTCGGCTACATTACGCCGAAGGAATACGGCGGCATTTTTCAATACTTAAGAGAACATGTTCCATCGATTCATAAAGTGTCGTTATCGGCTCACTGCCATGATGATCTCGGGATGGCGATTGCCAACTCTCTGGCCGCGGTTGAGCATGGGGCAACCCAGGTTGAAGGAACGATCAACGGGATCGGTGAGCGCGCCGGGAATGCGGCGCTGGAGGAATTTGCCGTCGCATTGCAGATCAGAAATGATTATTATCAAGCAACAACAAATATAAATTTAAAGGAAATCAGCCGCACAAGCAGCTTGGTCAGCAAATTAACAGGTATGCCCGTACCGGCAAATAAAGCGGTTGTCGGCAAAAATGCCTTTGCCCATGAATCGGGAATTCACCAGGATGGGGTCTTAAAAGAGAAAACGACATACGAAATCATCTCTCCTGAGCTTGTCGGCTTCCAAACGAATTCGATGGTGCTTGGAAAACATTCAGGCCGTCACGCATTTAAAACCCGTCTTGATGAACTTGGTTTAACGGTGCATGAGGATGAAGTGAAGTCGTTATTTCAAGTTTTCAAAGATCTGGCTGACCGTAAAAAAGAGATGACTGATGATGATTTAGCGGCCATTGTTCTTGAAGAGAAGCTCTCCAAAGAACAGCGCTTTTACGACTTGATCTCGATTCAAATCCAGTATGGAACGAATCAGGTTCCAACCGCAACTGTGACTTTATCCGGATGCAACAATGAACTGATCCAGGAAGCGGGAACCGGCGCGGGAAGCATCGAAGCTTTATATAACACGCTTGAAAAGTGCATGGAAGGAAAGATTAATCTGCTTGATTATCGGATTCAATCGGTGGGAGCCGGGCGGGACGCGCTCGCCCAGGTATATGTGAAAATGCGCTATGCCGGCCATGAAACAAGCGGAAGAGGCCTTGCCCAGGATGTTCTTGAGGCGTCTGCGAAAGCGTATTTGAATGCGGTAAACCGGGTTCTTTATACAGAGGAGCTGCAAGTAAGGCAAATGCAGCAACAATCTTAATTTATGCGGCCTTAAATAATGGCAATCGGCGTATCGCCGATTGCTTCAAGTCCCAGATCCGGCCTCTCACATCATGAGAATATGATAATTTTCGAAGCGGTTGGCTTCAATTTATCATATATCAAGCTTTAAGAAACCACCCAAATCTAAATTGACGGAGGGATAATAGATGAAGAAAAGAATCGCGGTGCTTCCCGGCGATGGAATCGGCAAAGAAGTCACAAAAGGAGCGATTGAAGTTTTACAGGCGATCGGAGAAAGATTCGGACATCAATTCTATTTTTCTTACGGGAAAATTGGCGGCGAAGCGATTGATGATTCCGGCATACCTCTTCCCGAAGAGACTGTGCAGTTTTGCCGCGAGAGCGATGCGGTGCTGCTTGGCGCAGTCGGGGGCCCGAAATGGGATCGCCTCCCTGTTGATCTCCGTCCGGAAAGAGGATTGTTGAAGCTTCGCAAAGACCTTGATTTATACGCAAATTTACGGCCGACGAGCTTCTATTCAAGCCTTGCCGATTCCTCCCCTTTGCGCAGAGAGGTGATCGAAGGTGTTGACCTGCTGATGGTAAGGGAATTGACAGGCGGCCTCTATTTTGGAAAACCAAGCGAGCGCACGAGCCGAAATGGTGAGGAGGCAGCAGTTGATACGCTCTTTTATCGGCGCGAAGAGGTTGAAAGGGTGATCGAGACCGCGTTTGAGCTGGCAAGCAAGCGCAGCAAGAAGGTCACTTCGGTTGACAAAGCAAACGTTCTTGAATCAAGCCGAATGTGGCGGGAAGTTGCTGAAGAAACTGCCAGGAAGTATCCGGATGTTGAACTCACAAACATGCTTGTCGATAATGCAGCGATGCAGATGATCAAGAATCCGAAACAATTTGATGTCGTCGTAACGGAAAACATGTTTGGCGATATTTTAAGCGATGAAGCCTCGGTGTTAACCGGATCGCTTGGCATGCTGCCATCTGCAAGCTTATCGTTATCCGGACCGTACTTATATGAGCCGATCCATGGATCCGCCCCGGATATTGAAGGGAAAAATATTGCCAATCCAGTCGGGATGATTTTATCGGCGGCAATGATGCTCCGTTTATCGTTTGGAATGGAAGAAGAGGCTAATGCTGTTGAAAAAGCGGTAGTCCAGGTTCTCGAAGCCGGCTTCCGGACACGGGATATCGCTGCTTTTGGAAAACCTGCGGCCACGACAACGGATATGGCCGGAGAAATAAAAGCGACTCTTCTTGATAATGAAGCAATCTTGAATATTATGGACGCTTACGCGTAAGATGCGGCTAAATGAATGCTTAATAAGAAAGGGATGACAGGATGGCGAAATCAATTATCGACAAGGTATGGGAAAAGCATGTTGTCCACCGGGAAGACGGGAAACCGGATTTATTATATATTGACCTCCATTTGGTGCACGAAGTAACCTCCCCACAAGCTTTTTCCGGCCTTAGAATGAAAAATCGAAAGGTAAGGCGGCCGGATCGGACGTTTGCGACGATGGACCATAATGTTCCGACGATGGGCCGTTTTCAAATCAACGATGAAATCGCCCTTAATCAAATGAATGCCCTGCAGCAAAACTGTGAAGAATTTGAAGTGCCGATTGCCGATTTATCAAGCCCGGAGCAAGGAATTGTCCATGTTATCGGCCCTGAGCTTGGACTGACCCAGCCGGGGATGACGGTTGTCTGCGGTGACAGCCATACTTCGACCCATGGTGCCTTCGGGGCGCTGGCGTTTGGGATTGGAACAAGCGAAGTCGAGCATGTTTTGGCAACCCAGACATTATGGCAGACAAAACCGAAAACGCTGAAGCTTGAAATTTCAGGAAAGCTGTCAGCCGGTGTCACCGCCAAGGACGTTATCTTATTTATTCTTGCAAAATACGGCATTAAATTTGGAACAGGATATGTGATTGAATATTGCGGCGAAGTCATTGAAAACATGTCAATGGAAGAGCGGATGACCGTTTGCAATATGTCGATTGAGGGTGGGGCGAAAGCCGGCCTGGTCAGTCCTGATCACACGACATTTTCCTATTTGAAGGGGAGAAAGTATGCTCCAAAAGGAGAAGAATTTGAGAGAAAGGTGAACGAGTGGCTGGCGCTTGCATCCGACGCAGATGCCGAATATGACAAAGAGCTCCACATCAAAGGGGAAGAAATCACACCAATGGTGAGCTGGGGTACCAACCCGTCAATGACGGCCCCGATCTCCGGCCATATCCCGTTTTCTGCCGATCTTGACAGTGAAACGGAAAAAAGGTCGTTGCAAAGAGCTTTGGAGTATATGGGCTTGCAAGAAGGCATGAGAATGGATGAAATCAACATTCAGTATGTTTTTATCGGCTCATGTACAAATTCACGGATTGAAGACCTTCGGGCCGCAGCTGAAATCGCGCGTGGCAAAAAGGTTCACAGCGGCGTAAGGGCATTGGTCGTTCCTGGTTCACAGCAGGTTAAAAAGCAGGCCGAAGAAGAAGGGCTCTCGCAAATTTTTATTGAGGCCGGTTTTGAATGGAGAGAATCGGGTTGCAGCATGTGTTTGAGCATGAATGCAGACATTGTTCCGGCAGGCTACCATTGTGCATCGACATCGAACCGCAATTTTGAAGGCCGTCAGGGAGCGGGGGCGAGAACACATCTTGTCAGTCCGGCAATGGCTGCCGCCGCTGCCATCCACGGACGATTCGTCGACATCAGAAGCCTGGCTGCAGCAGAAACGGTATAGAGGAGGAGTCTCACGTGTCGGAATTAGCTAATTTTACAGGGAAAGCAGCCGCAATGGACCGGGCCAATGTCGATACAGACCAGATTATTCCAAAGCAATTTTTGAAGCGGATTGAGAAAACGGGCTTTGGCCAATTTCTGTTCTACGACTGGAGATACCATGCTGACGGCAGCTTAAACAAAGAATTTGAATTAAACCGGCCGGAAAATGAAGGCGCGGAAATCCTGATCGCAAATGAAAATTTCGGCTGTGGATCTTCCCGGGAACATGCACCATGGGCGCTTTTGGATTATGGCTTTAAAGTGATCATTGCCCCTTCGTTTGCCGATATCTTTTATCAAAACTGCTTAAAGAACGGGATTGTTCCTATTTCACTATCTGATGAAGAAGTCGGCTATTTGATCAGTAAAGCGAAGAGTGGGCCGTGTTTTCTTACCGTCAAACTTGAGGAAGAAAAGATTCATGATGATGCCGGCTTTGAAGCTTCGTTTACGATTCACCCTTACTGGAAAAAGCTCCTTCTTCATGGCTGGGATGAAATTGAAATAACTCTTCAATATGAAGATAAAATCCTTTCTTACGAACATAACTTGTAGAGATTCACAGTCTTCTTCTGTGAATCTTTTTGATTTTCTTACTGTTCATGCTAAACTTACTTTAACTTTTACAGTAAGGCGGTTTTACATACATGAAAAAAAGCAATCGGCCGGGGAGAGATGAAAATATCATTCTTTTTCCCGACCTTGAAAAACGCTTAATTGAAAAAGGGCTCGACCACCTGCAACAAAAAAAGTTTCATGATGCAATTGGCTTTTTCACGGAAGCAAAAAGTCTTGATCCTTCAAACAGCGATGTGTATATCGGTTTGGTGCTTGCCTATTTCGAGTCCGGCCAGCTTGCAAAAGCAAAGGAATTGGCGAAGGAAATGCTGAATGAAGGCATTGGTGACTATATTCAAATTGTTGATTTGTACTTAATGATTCTTGTTCAGCTCAATGAATACGAAGAGATTGCGGCGACGATTGAAGTGCTTCTTCAGGAACGGGAAATTCCGAAGGACAAGCTTGAACATTTCTCAAAAATGCTTCATTTCAGCCGCCGCATGAGTGAGGGCAGAGCGGACGAAACAATGGAAGACGCCCTGAATGAAGAGAGTATGATCGATGAGTTGAACCTTTTTTCCAGCCGGAATCCGAAAGACCAGATGCTTCTCATCGCAAAGCTGGCAAACCGGAATATCCGCCCATATGCAGGAGAAATCACCGATTACTTAAGAGCGGAAGAAGGTCATCCCTTTTTAAAAACGATGCTATTAAATCTTCTGACCGAACACGAATACGAAAAAGAAGTGCTTGTTCAAAAGTTTGGCAGAAGCATGACCGTTAATCCAGAAGAGCTTGGATCGGTGCAAAACCAGGAGGGCCTCATCAATATTTCACAGTTGTTGCGGGAGAAGCTGGAGAATGATGATCCGGTTCTTTTTGAAAATATTAAAAGCTTGCTGGAACGCCATAGTTTTTTATTATATCCATTTGAATTTGAGCCGGAAGATCCGCGCGTTTGGGCGGCTGCCTACCATTTTATTTCTTTAAAATATCATGGGGTCGATAGGCGGGAAGAGGATATCGCCGCCGGGTATGGTGCAGATCGGGATGCAATGGAAGCAGCTCTCGAGTTTATTTTAATGGTAGAAGAAATTTCATATCCGATTATATAGCTTCGCCGCTTGAAAGAAAAGCAACGTGTGATATAATGTAGTGGTTGTAATATGTGAATTTTTAGCTATTACATGAAAAATGGATTATGACTTGCAGGACAAGTACATATTCATATCAAATTCGTGAACGAAATGATAATAGATTGTTGGAGGGAAAAAACAGTATGTCTGCAAAATGGGAAAAGTTAGAAGGGAACCAAGGGGTTCTCACGTTTGAAGTAGATGCAGAGAGATTGAACGAAGGTTTGGACTTTGCATTTAAAAAAGTAGTAAAGCAAGTAAATGTTCCTGGCTTCCGTAAAGGAAAGATGCCGCGCGGGATGTTTGAAAAACGTTTCGGTGTTGAAACGTTGTATCAGGATGCTATTGACTTTCTGCTTCCAGAAGCATATTCAAATGCTGTAGAAGAAGCTGGAATTGAGCCTGTTGACCGTCCGGAAATCGATGTCGAGCAAATTGAAAAAGGCAAGAATGTGATTTTCAAGGCGAACATCACTGTTAAACCAGAAGTTAAACTGGGTGAATATAAAGGAATCGAAGTGGAAGCTGTCGACACAAACGTGACAGATGAAGACGTTGAAAATGAACTGAAATCTTTGCAGGAGCGTCATGCAGAGCTTGCTGTTAAAGAAGAAGGAACTGCTGAAAACGGTGATACAGTGGTCATCGATTTTGAAGGCTTTGTTGACGGGGAAGCTTTTGAAGGCGGAGCATCTGAAAATTATTCACTTGAGCTTGGCTCCGGCTCATTCATTCCCGGCTTCGAAGAACAGCTTGTCGGAGTGGCCGCTGGTGAAGAAAAAGAAGTGGAAGTAAGCTTCCCGGAAGAATATCATGCTGCTGAATTAGCCGGCAAACCTGCCACTTTCAAAGTGAAAGTTCATGAAATTAAGGCAAAAGAGCTTCCTCCTTTGGATGATGAATTTGCTAAAGATGTAGATGAAGAAGTAGAAACTTTGGAAGCTTTAAAAGAAAAAATTAAAAACCGCCTTGAAGAAAGCAAGAAGCATGAAGCGGAGCATGTTGTCCGTGATACCGTTGTCGATAAAGCTGCCGAAAATGCTGAGATCGACATTCCTGCGGTTATGATTGAAAACGAAGTGGACAGAATGCTTAATGAGTTCGAACAGCGCATCCAAATGCAGGGAATGAATCTTGAATTGTACTATCAATTCTCAGGCCAGGATGAAGACGCTCTTCGCGGCCAAATGAGAGAAGAAGCTGAGAAGCGTGTCCGTGCCAATTTAACTCTTGAAGCAATTGCGAAAGCGGAAAATCTCGAAGTTACCGATGAAGAAGTAACCGAAGAGCTTTCAAAAATGGCTGAAATGTACAACATGACCGTCGAAAACATTGAAAAAGCTTTGGGCAGCCTTGAAGGGATCAAAGCTGATTTACAAGTGAGAAAAGCGGTTGATTTTCTGATTGAAAACAGCAAAACGAAAGCAGAATAATATAAGTTAAAATGGAATAGATAACCAGGTGCAGAAACAGTGACTTAATTTCTCTGCCGTGGTAAAATAAAGTAACCGGCAAGGCGCGAGAAATCGTGCCTTGTTTTATACGCAAAAAAGGAGGACCGGCATTTAAAACAAACATATTTGCTGTACATATTTCTACATATCAATACATATAACGAAAAAAAGAGTTTTAAAATAGAATAAACATTTTCTTTTCAAACCAGTGAAAAGGAAAAGAGACAACATATCATTTTTGTTTTAAAACTCCGATTTATTCTGTGCGTTTATGGTTAAGCTTAGTTAAACGGCAATAACCAGTGCAGACTTTCAACTTCAAGTGTTATCATTTCCTGTCTGGTGCAAAAATGTGTTACAATGCAATACATAATTGTTACGAGTTCCCATGCGAGGCCCGGCGCCGGGTGCCTCGTATGTTGACTTTTTTTCAGCGGCGCCTGATGTTGGAAGCGCAGGCGGTATGTTGAATTGTTTCTGTCCGTTAGCTCAAGAATTGCGGCTTTATATATTGTTCAAAAGTTTTACGAGGGGTGAAGGCATGTTTAAGTTTAATGATGAAAAAGGGCAATTAAAATGTTCTTTCTGTGGTAAAACACAAGACCAAGTTCGTAAATTGGTTGCGGGCCCTGGTGTATATATATGTGACGAATGCATCGAGCTTTGCACTGAAATCGTTGAAGAAGAACTCGGCACTGAAGAGGAAGTTGAGTTCAAAGATGTTCCGAAGCCAAAAGAAATTCGCGACATTCTCGACGAATATGTCATCGGCCAGGATCAAGCGAAAAAGTCGCTGTCTGTAGCCGTTTATAACCACTATAAACGCATTAATTCAAACAGCAAAATTGATGATGTAGAGCTCTCCAAAAGCAATATCGCGATGATCGGTCCGACGGGAAGCGGTAAAACATTGCTTGCGCAAACATTGGCACGGATCCTTAATGTTCCATTTGCGATTGCAGATGCCACATCATTAACTGAAGCTGGTTATGTTGGTGAAGACGTCGAAAATATCCTCCTCAAGCTGATCCAGGCTGCCGACTATGATGTGGAAAAAGCCGAGAAGGGTATTATTTATATCGATGAAATTGATAAAATTGCCCGCAAATCGGAAAACCCGTCGATTACAAGGGATGTTTCCGGTGAGGGAGTGCAGCAGGCATTGCTGAAAATACTCGAAGGTACGGTAGCAAGCGTTCCGCCGCAAGGGGGCCGCAAGCATCCTCACCAGGAGTTTATCCAAATTGATACAACCAATATTTTATTTATTTGCGGCGGTGCTTTTGACGGTATCGAACCGATTATTAAACGCCGGCTTGGCCAAAAAGTAATCGGTTTTGGTTCCAATATAAAACAGCCTGAAGTCGAGCAAAAAGATCTTCTATCCAAGGTTCTTCCCGAGGATTTATTGCGCTTCGGCCTGATCCCGGAATTTATCGGGCGTCTGCCTGTGATCGCAAGCCTTGAACAGCTTGACGAAGATGCGCTAATTGAAATTCTTACAAAGCCAAAAAATGCGCTTGTCAAGCAGTATCAAAAGATGCTTGAGCTTGATGATGTCGAATTGGAATTTGAAGAAGGTGCTTTAAAAGAAATCGCGAAAAAAGCGATTGAAAGAAAAACGGGGGCACGCGGACTCCGCTCGATCATTGAAGGAATCATGCTTGATGTGATGTTTGACCTGCCGTCCCGTGATGATATTGAAAAATGTATCATCACCGCTGAAACAGTTACAGAAAACAGCCTGCCGAAGCTCATCCTGAGCGACGGTACTGTTGTTGAAAAAGAACGGAAAACTTCAGCATAACATATGAATCGAGGCCAAACCTTTAACCGGGTTTGGCTGTTTTTTTGCCAGTGTTTTTTCTTGTTATTCCTTGTTTATTCCAGATAGGTGAAGGAGATACTAGCTTTTAACGAGAATAACCAAGCAGGAGGGAACACTATGAGTTGGACGGGCATTGCCCTTTTTATACAGTTGTTTTTCGGTATCGTGATCGGCCTGTATTTTTGGAATTTATTGCGAAACCAGAGAACGCAAAAAGTATCAATCGACCGGGAATCGAGGAAGGAAATGGAGCAGCTTCGAAAAATGCGGGCCATTTCGCTGACCGAGCCTTTATCAGAAAGAGTCCGCCCTTCCACATTTGACGACATCGTCGGACAGGAGGATGGGATAAAAGCATTAAAAGCGGCGCTTTGCGGCCCCAATCCGCAGCATGTGATTATTTACGGTCCGCCCGGTGTTGGAAAAACAGCCGCAGCAAGGCTTGTCCTCGAAGAGGCAAAGAAAAACAGCAAGTCTCCGTTTAAACCGGCCTCGGTGTTTATTGAGCTTGACGCAACGACTGCCCGCTTCGATGAGAGGGGTATTGCTGATCCGCTGATTGGCTCAGTCCACGATCCGATCTACCAGGGAGCGGGTGCGATGGGGCAAGCAGGCATTCCCCAGCCCAAGCAGGGAGCCGTGACAAACGCTCATGGCGGAGTTTTATTTATAGACGAAATTGGAGAGCTTCATCCGATCCAAATGAACAAGCTCCTGAAAGTGCTCGAAGACCGCAAAGTATTCCTTGAGAGCGCCTACTATAATGAAGAAAATGTCCAAATTCCCACCCATATACACGATATTTTTAAAAATGGCTTTCCCGCTGATTTTCGGCTCGTCGGCGCGACCACCCGGACGCCAAACGAGATTGCTCCTGCGATTCGCTCCCGCTGCATGGAAGTATTTTTCAGGGAGTTAAATCAAGAGGAGATTTTGAAAATAGGAAAAAAAGCTGCAGACAAAGTTAAGCTCTCAATTACGGACACAGGTTTGGCGATTTTGTCCAGCTATGCCCGCAATGGCCGCGAAGCTGTCAACATGATCCAAACCGCAGCAGGCCTTGCAATTACAGAGGAAAGAACTTTTATAAAGGATGAAGATATTGAATGGGTCATTAATACAAGCCAGCTTAGCCCGAGAATGGAAAGGAAAATCGGTCCTGCCTCAACGATCGGTTTGGTGAACGGGCTTGCTGTTTACGGCCCCAACAGCGGTGCGCTGCTTGAAATTGAAGTGACGATTATTCCCGCTAAAGAAAAGGGCTCCATCAATATTACCGGGATTGTCGAAGAGGAAAGCATCGGCGACAGGGGTAAATCAATTCGCCGCAAGAGTATGGCTAAAGGTTCAATTGAAAACGTCATAACGGTGCTGCGATCAATGAATGTACCTGCTGACGAGTATGACATTCACGTGAATTTCCCGGGAGGTATACCGATAGATGGTCCATCCGCCGGAATCGCGATGGCAACAGGCATATATTCCGCCATCTATAAAATTCCGATCGACCATACGGTAGCGATGACGGGTGAAATAAGCATCCACGGGAATGTCAAACCAGTCGGCGGCGTTTACCCAAAAGTCATCGCCGCCAAAAAAGCAGGAGCGAAAACGGTCATTATTCCCGAAGAAAATATGCAGGCGCTTTTACACGAGATAGACGGGATCAGCATTGTAGCTGTCCGCCATCTTACTGAAGTTTTTAATCTTGCGCTTGTACATGAATATGCAAAAGATCGGGCAACTCCGGCATCGATCGACATTGCCAAAAAAGAAAGCATCTAACCGCTTTTTAAGCTTCGGTTTGCTTGAGGGAATATCGCAGATCGAAGTTTTTCTTTTAACGAATGAGGTAAAGGTATGAGTAGCAAACATATTTTTGTTATAAAACTGGATACTAAGAAAAGCGAATTTTGTAAATCAGTCCCTTTTAGTGCAGTGTGCCGGGCTGATAGCAATATTGCATTCACATCCTTCCCGTGCCTTGTTAATAGACACTGCTTCGTAAATGGGTTAGAATTGTACAAAGATTATCCTGAAATATTTTAAAAGGATAAAAAGATTTGCATTTGGAGGTGCAAGTTTATGGCGAAAAGGAAAGAGATCATCGTCCCCCTCCTGCCGCTTCGGGGTTTGCTGGTATATCCGACCATGGTCCTTCATTTGGATGTAGGCCGGGATAAATCGGTACAGGCACTCGAAAAAGCAATGGTAGATGACCATTTAATTTTTCTCACTACACAAAAAGATATATCGATAGATGAACCTGCGGAAGATGACCTTTTTCGAATGGGCACATTAACGAAAGTAAAGCAGATGCTAAAATTGCCCAACGGTACAATCCGGGTTTTAGTTGAAGGCTTAAATCGCGCTGAAATTATTTCCTTTAAGGATGAAGAGGATCATTTTACGGTTTCCCTAAAGGTATATGAAGATAGGGAAACAAAAGATGTGGAAGATCAGGCATTAATGAGAACGATGCTCGAATATTTTGAGCAATACATAAAAATGTCGAAAAAAATATCTGCAGAAACTTATTCTTCGGTCGCGGATATCGAGGAACCCGGCCGCATGGCAGATATTATCTCTTCCCACCTTCCGCTCAAGCTGAAGGAAAAGCAGGATATTCTTGAAACGATCGATGTGAAAGAACGGATTAACCGGGTAATCGAAATCATTCACAACGAAAAAGAAGTATTAAATTTAGAAAAGAAAATTGGCCAGCGTGTTAAAAAGTCAATGGAAAGAACGCAAAAGGAATATTATTTGCGCGAGCAAATGAAAGCGATCCAGAAAGAATTGGGAGATAAAGAGGGAAAAACCGGCGAAATAGCCGAGTTAACCGAGAAAATTGAACTGGCAGGCATGCCTGACCATGTGAAGGAGACAGCTTTTAAAGAACTGGACAGATATGAAAAGGTGCCTTCGAACTCTGCTGAAAGTGCAGTGATCCGCAATTATATCGAATGGCTTGTGTCTATTCCATGGTCGAAAGCGACGGAAGATGACCTGGACATTCATAAAGCAGAACGCATCTTAAATCAGGACCATTACGGTCTTGAGTCAGTAAAAGAGCGTGTGCTTGAATATTTGGCCGTCCAGAAGCTGACCCGCTCCTTAAAAGGGCCGATCCTATGTCTTGCCGGCCCTCCGGGTGTCGGTAAAACGAGCCTTGCCCGCTCAATTGCCAAATCATTAAACCGCAATTTTGTCCGCGTCTCTCTTGGCGGAGTCCGTGATGAGTCGGAGATTCGCGGCCATCGCCGCACATATGTCGGCGCAATGCCCGGCCGAATCATTCAGGGGATGAAAAAGTCGGGAACGATCAATCCGGTTTTCCTCCTCGATGAAATAGATAAAATGTCGAGCGATTTTCGCGGCGATCCGTCAGCGGCGATGCTTGAAGTTCTGGATCCTGAGCAAAACCATAATTTCAGCGACCACTATATTGAGGAACAATACGATTTATCAAAGGTAATGTTTATTGCCACCGCCAACAATTTGGCGACGATTCCCGGACCTTTGCGTGACCGGATGGAAATTATTACGATTGCAGGTTATACGGAGCTTGAAAAAATAAATATTGCCAAGAACCATCTTCTTCCGAAGCAACTAAAAGACCACGGTCTTTCAAAAGCACAGCTGCAAATGCGCGAGGACGCCATTCAAAAGGTCGTCCGCTACTATACGAGAGAAGCTGGAGTACGGGGACTTGAGCGCCAGCTCGCAACGATCTGCCGGAAAACGGCGAAGATCATTGTCTCGGGCGAAAAGAAACGTGTCGTCCTCACTGATAAAGGTGTGGAGGAATTTTTGGGCAAACCGAAGTTCCGCTATGGACAGGCTGAACTGGAAGATCAAGTCGGTGTGGCAACCGGCCTTGCCTACACGACCGTCGGCGGGGATACGCTGCAAATCGAGGTATCGCTTGCTCCAGGTAAAGGGAAGCTTGTGTTAACGGGAAAATTGGGTGATGTCATGAAGGAATCTGCCCAGGCTGCGTTCAGTTATATTCGTTCCAAAGCTGAAGAGCTCGGAATCGACAAAGACTTTCATGAAAAGTACGATATTCATATCCATGTGCCTGAAGGAGCGGTTCCGAAGGATGGCCCATCTGCAGGAATTACGATCGCGACCGCACTCGTTTCAGCACTGTCGGGAAGGCCGATTCGAAAAGAAGTCGGCATGACTGGTGAAATTACCTTAAGAGGGC
Organism: Bacillus sp. V3-13; assembly: GCF_002860165.1. GTDB lineage: Bacteria > Bacillota > Bacilli > Bacillales > Cytobacillaceae > Bacillus_BJ. Next base: position 19,279 of record NZ_PGUZ01000078.1, read on the forward strand.
GCGTCCTGCCGATTGGCGGGGTGAAAGAAAAAACGTTAAGTGCGCACCGTGCCGGCTTAACAAAAATTATTCTTCCGAAAGACAATGAAAAAGATATCGATGATATACCGGAGAGCGTACGTGAACAGTTGGATTTTGTGTTGGTTTCCCATGTTGATGAAGTGTTAAGCCATGCTTTATACAGCGGTGGAACAACATGAAAGTAGTCAGTTCGGAAATTGTCATCAGCGCCGTAAAGCCTGATCAATATCCGCCGGACGATTTGCCAGAGTTTGCCCTGGCCGGCCGCTCGAATGTAGGAAAATCATCGTTTATCAATAAAATGCTCAACCGAAAGGGTTTGGCGAGAATCTCGTCGAAGCCCGGGAAAACACAGACTTTAAACTTCTATTTAATTAATGACATACTTCATTTTGTTGACGTCCCCGGCTACGGCTACGCCAAAGTTTCCAAGCGGGAGCGTGAGGCATGGGGGAAAATGATCGAAACATACTTAACAACCAGGAAGCAGCTCAAAGCCGTTATCCTGATTGTTGACCTGCGCCATCCGCCAACCGAAGATGATATTATGATGTATAACTTTTTAAAGCATTACGATATCCCGTGCATTGTCATCGCGACAAAAGCGGATAAAATTTCAAAAAGCAAATGGCAAAAGCATTTGCGCGTGACAAAAGAAACACTTGATCTTGACGAAAATGACCATGTTGTGGTCTTTTCTTCGGAAACAGGGGAGGGCAAGGATAAAGCCTGGTCGATCATTTCGAGTTATATTTGAACAAAAAAGCCTGACGGTACTGAGCCGTCAGGCTTTGTTTGGTTTTTTAACATATTAGTGTTTCACCTATCCTATTTTTTCTTGAAAAATAACATATAGACACCGATCAGGACGAGAACGGCAGGCCAGAACCTCCAGGCAAGGGAGACGCTGTTTTCGAGCAATCCGAACCATCTCGCAATCTTGTCGTAAAACATTAACAGGGCGGCAAGCGCCAAAAATAAGAACCCTTGGAACAGCCCATTGCCGGCCTTTTGGTAGCGCAGCAAAAAGCCAAGCGCGATCACCAAAATAAACGTCCCGATATGATCCGGCCAGATTTCAAGGCGGTTAACGACATGAAAATGAAGGCCAAAGCCGACTAAAATAACACCGGGAAGAATCGCCTCATAATCTCTTGCTCCGTACCCTTGTCCCAAAAAGGCAATGCCGACGATCATCAGCAAGGTCGGCCACGTATAAAATTCCTGGAATAATGTAAACTGGGATTGCTGCAAGTAAAAATAGACGCCGAAGCCAATTAAAATAATTCCCGGGAAAATACGCTGATTTTTCATTCTTTTACCACTCCAGTAACGATTGCTTGAACATATAAGCTTTTTCTGATAATGTACAGAAGGAAGTATTTGTCGATTCATGACTTTAGTAGGATGAAATGAACCATAAGCAAGCATGAATAGCTTATTCCGCTTTTCTATGTTACCATACTTATTTCGTTTTCTGTTCACATTTTTAGCAGGAACATCGAAACTGGACATGTTATAATAATATTAGTTTTCTATGCAATTTTGTTTAGTTTAGGGGGTGGAAATAAAACATGCATATTTTAGTTGTCGGTCTTAACTATAAAACGGCCCCTGTCGAAATTCGGGAGCGATTAACGTTTAACCAGCCGGACCTCGGTGAGGCGATGAAATCCCTAAAAGAGAAAAAGAGCATTCTCGAAAACGTGATTGTTTCCACCTGCAATCGTACTGAAATATATGCAGTTGTCGACCAGCTACATACTGGCCGCTATTATATAAAAGAATTTTTGTCGGAGTGGTTTGGAATCGAACAAAGTGAATTTTCACCGTTCTTGTTTATTTATGAACAAGATGGGGCGGTTGAGCATTTGTTCAAGGTTTCATGCGGCTTGGACTCAATGATTCTTGGCGAGACACAAATACTGGGACAGGTGCGTTCCAGCTTTCTGCTCGCGCAGGAAGAAAACACGATTGGAACGGTGTTTAACCAGCTTTTCAAACAATCTGTGACTGTGGCCAAACGCGGCCACGCTGAAACCGATATTGGTGCAAATGCTGTTTCAGTCAGCTATGCAGCCGTGGAGCTTGCCAGGAAGATTTTCGGCTCTCTTGAGAATAAGCATGTTCTTGTGCTCGGTGCAGGAAAAATGGGCGAACTCGCCATTCAGAATCTGCATGCTAACGGTGCCAGTAAAGTAACGGTTATTAACCGGACCTTTGAAAAGGCCGCAAATCTGGCCAACCGCTTTTCCGGCCAGGCAAAAACGCTCCAGGAGTTGCAATGCGCCCTCATCGAAGCGGATATTTTAATCAGTTCAACCGGGGCAAATGGCTTTGTCGTCACAAAAGAGCAAATGCTCCAGGTTCAAAAAATGCGCAAAGGCAAGCCATTATTCATGGTGGATATTGCTGTTCCGCGCGATTTGGATCCGGGTCTTGCCGGGTTGGAAGATGTTTTCCTTTACGATATTGACGATCTTGAAGGAATTGTTGAATCCAACTTAAAAGAGCGCCAGAAGGCAGCGGAAAAGATCATGCTGATGATTGAGGCGGAAATCGTTGAATTCAAGCAGTGGCTGAAGATGCTTGGAGTCGTTCCCGTTATTTCGGCGCTTCGCGAAAAAGCGCTCGCGATCCAGGCTGAAACGATGCAGAGCCTCGAAAGAAAGCTTCCGGATTTGTCAGAACGGGACATAAAGGTACTGAATAAGCATACGAAGAGCATTATCAACCAGCTTTTAAAGGATCCTATTTTGCAGGCGAAGGAACTGGCCTCGCAGCCTGATGCCGATCAGGCACTTGACTTATTTATTAAGATTTTTAACATTGAACAGCTTGTTGCCGGGCAGCAAGAAATGAAAGCGGCCGATAAAGAAAAGGTTAACGTTCATTCAACGGAGGCTTCCTTTCAATCATAAGAGAGGGTGCTGATTATGTTTGACATCTATATGACTCGGCTGCACGAACTGACGATTGTTCTGTATGCCTTAAGCGTGCTTTTATATTTTATTGATTTTCTTCACCATAACCGGAAGGCAAATAAAGCAGCCTTCTGGTTACTTGCATTTGTATGGGTTTTGCAAACTTCATTTCTGTTTTTATATATGCTGAAAACGGGCCGGTTCCCGGTTCTGACGATTTTCGAAGGCCTTTATTTTTATGCATGGGTGCTGATCACTTTGTCATTGGCGATTAACCGCTTGTTGCGCGTTGATTTTATCGTTTTTTTCGCCAATATATTGGGGTTTATTATTATGGCGATTCATACATTCATGCCGATCCAATATGAATCAGAAATAATTGCCCGGCAGCTCGTATCAGAACTGCTGTTAATCCACATTACGATGGCGATTTTGTCATACGGGGCGTTTTCTCTTTCGTTTGTATTCTCGCTTCTGTATTTGATTCAATACGATTTGCTGAAGCGGAAAAAATGGGGCAAACGCTTGATGCGGATTGCCGATTTATCAAGATTGGAGCATATGTCATACGTATTGAACGTCATTGGCGTACCGATGCTGATACTGGGGCTTATTCTTGGCGTGCAGTGGGCCTATATTAAAGTACCTGATATGCATTGGTTTGACGCCAAGGTAATTGGCTCATTCGTTGTCCTGGCCGCTTACAGCATCTACCTGTACCAGCGCGTCGCAAAAGGGAAGTTTGGCAAATCGCTCGCGCTCTGGAACGTCGCATCATTTTTAATCGTCTTAATTAACTTTTTCCTGTTCGGGCAATTATCTTCTTTTCATTTTTGGAATACGTGATTTTTAGGAGGCAGTCATGAGAAAAATTATAGTCGGTTCAAGACGGAGCAAGCTCGCGTTAACACAAACGAATTGGGTGATTGATCAATTAAAGCAGATTGATCCCGCGTTCGATTTTGAAGTGAAGGAAATCGTCACAAAGGGTGACCGGATTTTGGATGTCACGCTTTCCAAAGTAGGCGGGAAAGGCCTTTTCGTCAAGGAGATCGAGCAGGCGATGATCGACGGGGACATTGATATGGCTGTGCATAGCATGAAAGATATGCCGGCTGTCCTTCCTGACGGCCTTACAATCGGCTGTATTCCGGAACGTGAAGACGCACGGGATGTGTTGATCTCAAAAAGCCGCCTGCCCCTCGCCGAATTGAGGCCGGGGGCGGTAATCGGGACGAGCAGCCTGCGCAGAAGCGCACAGCTCCTCGCAGCGCGGCCCGACCTTGAGATTAAATGGATTCGCGGCAATATCGATACGCGGCTTGGCAAGCTGGATACGGAAGAATATGATGCGATTATTTTGGCTGCTGCCGGTTTGGCAAGAATGGGCTGGGCAACAGATGCAGTCACCGAGTTTTTGGATCCCGCACTTTGCGTTCCGGCTGTCGGCCAGGGTGCGCTTGCCATTGAATGCCGGGAGTCGGATTCAGAACTTCGTGCCCTGTTTGATAAGTTTACCAGTCCGGAAACGGCCAGAACGGTTCGCGCTGAACGGGCTTTTCTCGATAAGATGGAGGGCGGCTGCCAGGTGCCGATTGCCGGCTATGCCACAGCCGCCGAAGACGGTGCCATTGTTTTAACGGCGCTTGTCGCATCACCTGATGGCAAAACGATTTATAAAGAACAGGTGAAGGGACAGGACCCAGAAACGCTCGGGGTATTGGCTGCGGAAAAGCTGGTTGAACAAGGTGCAAAAGATTTAATCGACCGGGTGAAAAGGGAGCTTGACCAGCAATGAGTGCTCCCCTCCCGTTGCAAGGAAAAACCGTTTTAATCCCAAGATCGAAAAAACAGGCAAGTTCATTTTCGGATCTTGTCAGAAGGTATGGAGGGATTCCGGTGGAAATCCCTCTTATTGAGTTTAAGGCTGTTGAAAAATCCGGACAACTAGTAAAAGCATTTGAAAACTTGCATACTTATCATTGGATTATTTTTACAAGCAGCATTACGGTCGAGACATTTTTTTCTTTTTTGCCGGATTTACAAAGCGAATCCTTCCCCAAAATTGCGGTGATTGGCGAAAAAACGAGGCAGAAGCTTCTTGAAAAGGGACTCAAAGCCGCGTTTACTCCGGGCGAGTATGTAGCGGAAGCTTTTGTAAAAGAGTTTTTGCCATTGCTGGAAGGCGGCGGGAAGATTTTGCTGCCGAAGGGGAATCTTGCCCGCGAGTACATTGCGGCATCGCTGCGGGAAGCAGGGGCGGTTGTCGATGAGCTGATCATCTATGAAACGTTTTTACCTCCGGCAAGCCGCAGCCTGCTAACCGAGATGATCAAAGGGAAGCGACTTGATGTTTTGACTTTTACGAGTCCTTCGATCGTTGACCACTTTTTTGAAACGGCAGAAGTTGAAGGCCTGAAGGAGAGTGTGAAGGATTGCCTGGTTGCCTGTATCGGACCGGTGACAAAGGCAAGGGCCGAGTTTTATGGCCTCACCGTAAATGTAATGCCTGACACCTATACGGTTCAGGAAATGGTAAACAATTTGGCTGCATATTTAAGATCAGGAGGTTAATAATCATGAATCTGCAATTTAACCGTCATCGCCGCTTGCGCCAAACAGCTGCGATGCGCGAACTCGTCCGCGAAAACTTTTTGCGTTTGGAAGATTTGATTTACCCGCTTTTTATCATAGAAGGAAACAATATAAAAAAAGAAATTTCTTCAATGCCAGGTGTGTTTAATTTGTCTTTGGACAGGCTCGAAGAAGAAATGAAAGAAATCGTTTCACTCGGCATTAAATCTGTGCTCTTGTTTGGAATTCCGGCTGAAAAAGATGAGTGCGGGCAGGGAGCCTATCACGACCATGGAATTGTCCAGGAAGCAACCCGCTTAATTAAAAAAAGTTTCCCTAATATCGTTATTGTTGCTGACACGTGTTTATGCGAATACACGAGCCATGGCCATTGCGGAGTGATTGAGAACGGAAAGGTTTTAAACGATCCATCCCTTGAGCTGCTTGTGCAAACCGCAGTCAGCCAGGCAAAGGCCGGCGCTGACATCATTGCCCCGTCCAATATGATGGACGGCTTTGTTGCTGCGATACGGGCAGGGCTCGATGAAGCAGGGTTTATAGATGTGCCGATCATGTCTTACGCCGTAAAATATGCGTCCGCTTTCTATGGCCCGTTCCGTGAGGCTGCCGAAAGCACTCCGCAGTTCGGTGACAGGAAATCCTACCAGATGGATCCGGCCAACAGGCTTGAAGCTTTAAGGGAAGCGGAATCCGATTTAATCGAGGGTGCCGACTTTCTGATCGTCAAGCCTGGCATGCCGTATTTAGATATATTAAGGGACGTAAAAAACAATATTAATCTCCCAATGGTTATTTATAACGTCAGCGGAGAGTATTCAATGGTCAAAGCGGCTGCGCAAAATGGCTGGATCGATGAAAAAAATATTGTAATGGAAATGTTAACAGGCATGAAGCGTGCCGGAGCGGATCTGATCATCACGTATCACGCAAAGGATGCTGCACGCTGGCTTAAGGAGTAAACCACTTCCAACCTAATGAAAAGAGGGATAGCGATGCGTTCTTATCAAAAATCGGCTGCGGCTTTTGAAGAAGCCAGGAAGCTTATGCCGGGAGGAGTCAACAGCCCGGTCCGCGCATTTAAATCGGTGAATATGGATCCGATTTTTATGGCAGGCGGGAAAGGCTCGAAAATTTACGATATCGATGGCAATGAATATATCGACTATGTTCTGTCATGGGGGCCGTTAATTCTGGGCCATTCAAACGACCGGGTAATTGAATCGCTTAAAAAGGTTGCCGAGCATGGAACAAGCTTTGGCGCACCGACACTGATTGAAAATGAACTGGCAAAGCTCGTCATCGATCGTGTCCCGTCGATTGAAATGGTGCGCATGGTCTCCTCGGGCACGGAAGCAACGATGAGTGCATTGCGTTTAGCCCGCGGCTATACTGGTCGGAACAAGATTGTTAAATTCGAAGGCTGCTATCATGGCCATGGCGATTCATTGCTAATAAAGGCCGGTTCCGGTGTTGCAACCCTCGGGCTGCCTGACAGCCCAGGTGTTCCTGAAGGGGTTGCCCGGAACACGATTACGGTGCCTTATAATGATCTTGACAGCGTAACGGCGGCATTTAAGCAATTTGGCGAGGATATCGCAGGTGTGATCGTTGAGCCGGTTGCCGGCAATATGGGTGTAGTTCCGCCGCAGCCCGGCTTTCTAGAAGGGCTCCGTGAGCTTACAACACAATATGGTGCTTTACTAATTTTTGATGAAGTAATGACGGGCTTCCGCGTCAGCTATCATTGTGCCCAGGGTTACTACGGTGTCACACCTGACTTAACCTGTCTCGGGAAAGTGATCGGCGGGGGACTTCCGGTCGGGGCTTACGGCGGCAAGGTTGAAATTATGGAACGAATCGCGCCGAGCGGACCTATTTATCAGGCTGGAACTTTATCGGGAAACCCGCTGGCGATGACAGCAGGCCTTGAAACGTTAAGCCAGTTGACACCTGAATCTTATCAGGAGTTTGAACGGAAAGCGGACCAGCTTGAGGAAGGCTTGTCAGCAGCCGCCGAAAAGCGTGGCATCCCGCATACGATAAACCGGACCGGTTCGATGATTGGATTCTTTTTTACCAATGAGGAAGTCATCAATTATGAAAAAGCGAAAACGTCAAACCTGGACTATTTTGCAGCGTATTACCGGGAAATGGCGGAGCAGGGAATATTTTTACCGCCATCACAATTTGAAGGCCTTTTCTTGTCAACCGCCCATAGCGATGAAGATATAGCGAAGACAATCAGTGCTGCCGAACAGGCTTTTTCAAAGCTTAAGGGGTAATGTCAGCACAGTGGGCTAAATTGTGATGTTTTGGCAGGATGAACAACAGAATAAGAAAAACGAATCAAAACGCCTGGATTTGACAACAATCCAGGCGTTTTGATTTTCTCCGCCAGCTAAATCTTATCATAAAAAAAATGTTCGATTCATAATGTGATAGTGACATTGTTGATATTTCGAAGGAGGACGAAAGGAGGAATTGCTTTGTCTCAGGGGAATCAGTCGTTTTTGCGATTTTCTTTGGAAGAGTCGTTATGGTTCCAAAAAGGACAGGAAGTCGCCGAGCTTATTTCGGTTTCGCTCGACCCGAATATAACGATCCAGGAAAACGAACAATATGTGACGATTCGCGGCTCATTGGAATTGTCAGGAGAATATAAAAAGCATGAGGAAGCGGCGGCAGACAATGGCGATGAGATAACTGGAGCAAAATTTGTCCACGGGATCGAAGAGCGGGAGGAAGGCATTTGTGAATTTATACACCGTTTCCCGGTAGACATTACCATTCCCAATAACCGGATTCAAAGTGTGTTTGATATTGATATTCAAGTTGATTCGTTTGATTATTTATTCCCGGAAAGAAGCTGCATGAAACTGACAGCGGATTTAACCATATCCGGGCTGTACGGTGAGCAGCAAACAAGCCCTGTTGAGGAAGAAATCGATACGGAGTACGAAGTGCTGAGACCAGTGCCGTATCCTTTTTTCCCGCACGCTGACACGAAACAGAGTCAGCCAGTGTTTGCAGAGCAGGAATCGGGATTGTTACCTGAAGCTAAGCTGGAGCGGCCAGACGTGACGCAGCAGTCCGAACCGGGCCGGAAAAAACTTGAACCAGTCCGGGAGGCCAAAGCCGCTGAAGAGAAGCAGGAACCCGTCCTGCGGTTCGCGTCCGATCCGGCAGACGATGTAAAAACCGCCGCTGAAAAAGAAGAGGCAGATTTATATGAGCCTTTTGAGGCTGAAGCAAGAAAACAGCCGGAGACTGCTGCTGTTCAGGAAATGGAGCAGCCTGCGGCTGAAAAAACCGGGGAGAGCCCACAAGTCGAAAAAGCTCCGGAGATATCTTTTTCTGCCCAGCGGAGTGAATATACAGCCCCGTCAACAGAAGAACTTGCCGAATACAAGGAGACCGAAGAAGCTGGGGAGGCAAAGGAGCCGGAAAACGCCCAGGAAGCTCCGCCCAAACAGGAAGAACAGGCTGAAGCAACAGAGGAGGCAGAGGAGAACGAAACCCCGGAAGATAGCCAGGTGAAAAAGAAAAAGGGTTCAAAAAAGAAAAGTATGTCATTAACCGAGTTTTTCGCAAGAAAAGAAGAAGAAGAAGAGCTGACCAAGTTAAAGATATGTATCGTACAGCATGGTGATACGATCGACTCGCTTGCCGAGCGTTATGATGTATCGACCGGCACGCTCTTGCGGGTTAATCATTTAGAGGCAAATCAGGATATTTATGAAGGCCAGGTTTTATACATTCCCGCTGCAATGGCAGGAAAGCGTTAAAAACAGCAGGCGGCTTTGTTTGTCGGTACGCAATTTTAAAAGGTTGGAGCGGACGGTAAAAGGTTTTTGCCTCCGCTTTCCTTATGTATGTACCGTTCCCTTTGTGCTCGAGCTGTCATTCAAGGCTTGAGAGGTTTGAAAGAGAGTGATCATAATGAGCGATGATGACCGGCTGAAATCAATTTCGCCAATTTTAAAAAGCTACGCGGTCAAACCGTATTTCGTTGAAGATTTCGGCAGCATTCAAAAAGTTTATTCAGACAAAGGGACCTTTGCACTGAAGAAAATTTCCCTTTCGAACAGGACTGATTTTGTCAGGCATGTACATTTTTTGTACCAAAAAGGCTATAACCGGATTGTGCCGATATATCCTGCAACAGATGGCCGCTATGCCGTTTTGCATAAAAATGTGCTCTATTATTTAATGCCGTGGCTTCCGAACGAAGAAAGGGAAAATCAGTTCGAGAAGCACCAGCAGATGTTTCGGGAGCTGGCCAGAATGCATACATTATCTGTGAAGGACATCAAAATCACAAGCGAAGAGCGGAACGAACATTACGAAACGACTGTGCAGCTATGGGGAAAAGATAAAGAGTTTTTAGACGATTTTATTGACCAATGCGAGAAAAAACAGTATATGTCCCCGTTTGAGTTAATGTTTTGCCTGTATTATCATGAAATTAGCCAGGCTTTACGTTTTTCTGAGCGAAAGCTTGAAGAGTGGCATGAGAAAACAAAGGACAATGAAAAAGCAAGGATCGTTCTCATTCACGGTAAAGTTTCGATCGAACATTTTTTATTTGATAACCGTGGTTATGGCTATTTTATTAATTTTGAACAGTCCCGGCCCGGGTCGCCGGCGCATGATTTGCTGCCGTTTCTATCGCGCGCTTTAAAAACGCACCCGAGGCAATGCAATGATTGCATCGATTGGGTATACAGCTATTTTAAATACTTCCCTTTCAAAGAGGATGAAATGCTGCTTTTTTTGAGCTATCTTGCCTACCCTGGACAAATCATCCGGACAGCCGTACATTATTTTCAAAAAACAACGAGAAAACAAGAACGAAAGCTTGTGCAACAATTGCAGCGCCATTTTTGGCATTTGAAAAATACAGAATATGTCGTGATGCGAATCGATGAAATCGAGAGGCAAAAAAAGCAGGAAAAAGAAGGAGCCCAGGAAAACAATTCTTAAGGGCTCCATTTAGATTAAATCATAATGAAAAGCGATGGCCAATAAAATCAAAACAGCCAATAGCAGAACATCAAAGGTAGTTGGGATAAAGAACGTCCGAATTCCCTGAAAGACGGAAACCGGTATGATAAACTGCGCGCAAATATTTCTGAGGTTTCTTAGCCAGGGCGGTAAAGTATAAGGGCTGTACTTCCTTCTCAATCAATTTCACCCCTTTAATTTCACTCCATTTCTAATACCATTATTTTATGTAAACACCCATACTTGCGTGACATCCATTAAATTTTAGCCAAAGAGTATATCGGATAAAAAAGATGGTCAATAATATTGACGTAATTCCCCTTTTTTCGTACTATAACTAATATAAATCGCATAAAAAATAAGCAAAGACAGGGAAGAGTATGATCGATTGCAGCTTTAAGAGAGGAGAGCCATTCGCTGCGAGGCTCCCAGCTTGCACATCAGAAGGTCGCCCTTGAGCTTCTTCCGTGAACGAATCAAATTCAGTAGCGGCAGACGGAGCGAATCCGTTATTTCAGTGAGAGCCAATCAGTTTTTTGCTGTTTGGAAAAAAGGTGGTACCGCGAAAGTTACTCCATTCGTCCTTTTAAGGCGAATGGAGTTTTTTGTTTTCTTTGAAAAAATTGCACTTGCAGAAAGGATGAGATTGATGGATCAGGAATTAACGATGCCGACGAAATACGATCCAAAGTCGACTGAACAGGGCCGTTACGAATGGTGGCTTAAGGGTAAGTATTTCGAAGCAAAGGATGATGAGGCAAAACAGCCCTACACAATTGTTATACCCCCGCCAAATGTAACAGGGAAGCTGCATTTGGGCCATGCCTGGGATACGACGCTTCAAGATATATTAACGAGAATGAAACGAATGCAGGGCTATGATGTCCTCTGGCTGCCGGGGATGGACCACGCCGGTATTGCGACCCAGGCGAAAGTGGAGGAAAAGCTGCGAAACGAAGGAAAGAGCCGCTATGATTTAGGACGTGAGAAATTCGTCGCCGAGACGTGGCGCTGGAAAGAAGAGTATGCAGACCATATCCGCCAGCAATGGTCCAAGCTCGGTCTCGGGCTCGATTACAGCCGCGAGCGGTTCACATTGGATGAAGGCTTATCAAAAGCGGTTCGCGAAGTATTTGTATCTCTTTACAGGAAAGGCTTGATTTACCGGGGCGAATATATCATTAACTGGGACCCTTCGACGAAAACAGCCCTATCCGATATAGAGGTGATTTACAAAGATGTCCAAGGTGCGTTTTATCATATGAAATACCCGCTTGCTGACGGATCCGGGCATATCGAAATCGCGACAACCCGCCCGGAAACGATGCTCGGCGATACGGCTGTTGCGGTCCACCCGGAAGATGAGCGCTATCAGCACTTAATCGGGAAAACGGTGATTTTGCCGATTGTCGGCCGCGAGATTCCGATTGTCGGCGATGATTATGTCGATATGGAATTTGGTTCAGGTGCAGTGAAAATCACTCCTGCCCATGATCCGAATGACTTTGAAATCGGCAACCGCCATGGACTTGAACGGGTGCTTGTCATGAACGAGGATGGCACGATGAACGAACGAGCCGGCAAATATGAAGGGATGGACCGTTTTGAATGCCGGAAGCAAATCGTGAAGGACCTTCAGGAGCAGGGCGTTCTCTTTAAAATTGAAGAGCATTTGCATTCTGTCGGCCATTCAGAGCGGAGCGGCGCTGTTGTCGAGCCGTATCTGTCCACACAGTGGTTTGTTAAAATGCAGCCTCTTGCAGATGAAGCGATTGCCCTGCAAAACAAGAAGAACAAAGTTTATTTTGTTCCGGACCGATTTGAAAAAACATACCTGCACTGGATGGAAAACATCCGCGATTGGTGTATTTCACGCCAGCTCTGGTGGGGACACCGGATTCCGGCCTGGTACCATAAAGAAACAGGCGAAGTCCATGTTGACCATGAACCGCCTGCAGATATTGAAAATTGGGAACAGGATCAGGACGTCCTTGATACATGGTTCAGCTCGGCATTATGGCCGTTTTCGACGATGGGCTGGCCTGACGCGGATGCCGCCGATTTCAAGCGCTATTATCCAACTGCAGCATTAGTAACCGGCTATGATATTATTTTCTTCTGGGTGTCGCGGATGATTTTCCAGGCGCTTGAATTTACAGGCGAGCGGCCATTTAAAGATGTGCTGATCCACGGACTTGTACGCGATGCCGAGGGCCGGAAAATGAGTAAATCGCTCGGAAACGGTGTTGACCCGATGGATGTCATTGACCAGTACGGGGCCGATTCGCTCCGCTACTTCCTGGCAACGGGAAGCTCACCTGGCCAGGACTTGCGCTTCAGCATCGAGAAGGTTGAAGCGACCTGGAACTTTGCCAACAAAATCTGGAATGCTTCCCGCTTTGCATTAATGAACATGAACGGTCTTTCTGTTCAGGAAATTGATTTGGGCGGAGAAAAGTCGGTCGCGGATAAATGGATCCTGACAAGGTTAAATGAAACGATTGAAACGGTAACCCGCTTGTCTGACCGCTATGAATTTGGTGAAGTGGGACGGGTGCTTTACAACTTTATTTGGGATGATTTCTGTGATTGGTATATTGAAATGGCAAAGCTGCCATTGTATGGGGAAGACGAGGCAGCGAAGAAAACAACGCGCTCGATTCTCGCGTATGTACTGGATCAAACGATGCGCCTCCTCCATCCGTTTATGCCGTTTATTACAGAGGAAATTTGGCAAAACCTGCCGCACAGCGGTGAATCAATTACAACAGCCGAGTGGCCAAAGGCAAGGGAGGAATTCACTGACCAGCAGGCTGCCGCGGAAATGAAGCTGCTCGTTGAGATCATCCGCGCTGTCCGAAACATTCGCGCTGAGGTAAACACCCCAATGAGCAGAAAGGTTAAGATGATACTAAAGGCGAAAAACGAAGAAACTTTACAGGTTATCGAAAAAAACCGGGCCTATATTGAACGATTCTGCAATCCGGAAGAGCTGCTGGCGGGACTGGAGCCCGAAACACCTGACAAGGCGATGACAGCGGTTGTTTCCGGACTGGAAATCATTCTTCCGCTTGAAGGGCTCATCAATATTGACGAAGAAATCGCCCGACTTGAAAAAGAGCTCGCCAGACTGAACCAGGAAGTTGAACGGGTTCAAAAGAAGCTTGGCAATGAAGGATTCGTCAAAAAGGCTCCGCAAAAAGTAATTGACGAAGAACGCGCGAAAGAAAAAGATTATCTAGAAAAAAGGGAAGCAGTCCAATCCCGGATTAAAGAATTATCAGGAGAATAACTATTTCCGGAAAAATATAGAGCTGAAGGCGAATCCGCAGGAGGGTTCGTCTTTAAGCTTTTACTACAAGAGGTGCAAAAAATATGTTTCATACATATGACGAAGCGTTAACCTGGATCCACGGCCGCCTCAGGCTCGGCATCAAGCCGGGACTGAAAAGAATGGAGTGGATGATGGAGAAGCTGAAATATCCCGACAGAAGGCTGAAAACGATCCACATCGGCGGAACGAACGGGAAAGGTTCTACAGTCGCTTACCTTCGCTCCATTTTACAGGAAGCCGGCTTTCAAGTAGGCACGTTTACTTCCCCTTACTTTGAGCACTTTAATGAGCGGATCAGTGTCAATGGCGCGCCGATAAGCAACGAGGATTTGCTCGAGGCGGCCAATGCGATTTTTCCTTTAGCGGAAGAGCTCGAACATACCGGTATGGGCGGACCGACAGAGTTTGAAGTGATCACGGCAATGTCGATGTATTATTTTGCAAAAATCAACCGTGTGGATGTTGTCATTTATGAAGTCGGCCTCGGCGGAAGATTTGATTCGACAAATATCATCAACCCGCTGCTTTCCGTTATTACAAGCATCGGCCTCGACCATACAAGCATCCTTGGCGAAACGCATGAACAAATTGCCGCAGAAAAAGCGGGAATTATCAAAAAAGGAACAGCAGTCATTACCGCTGTAACCCAGGACGGACCGATCAAAGTAATCAAACAAGCTGCTAAGGAAATGAAAGCGCCGTTTTATCAGCTCGGATCCGAATTTGCGATCACCTCCCATACATCCATCGCAAAAGGGGAACTGTTTACGGTTCGTACATTGTTTAAGGATTTCGAGAATGTTGAGATTCACATGATCGGAAAGCATCAAACTGAAAACGCGGCACTGGCGATTATGGCTTCGCAAATTCTCAATCAGTTTTTTGCATTCGGAATCGAAGAATCCGCCGTCCGCGCCGGTTTGAAAAAGGCAAGCTGGCCGGGCCGCTTTGAAATCATTTCAGACAGCCCCTTGATCGTCATGGACGGGGCCCATAATGAAGAAGGAGTTGCCGCGCTTGCAAGAGAATTGAAAAGCCGCTATAGCAGCCGAAAAAAAATTGTCTTGTTTGCGGCCCTGAAAGATAAAAAGTTGGACAGAATGCTTGACCATATTGACAGCGCAGCTGACCGGACAGTTTTTACCGGCTTTGATTTTCCAAGGGCGGCAACTGCTGAAGAATTGTATAATCACAGCCTGTCTCCGAAAAGGGAAATCGCCAGTGATTGGCGAATATTTCTAGAAGAAACAATTCCTTCCCTGGAAGGAGGAGAGATGCTGGTGCTGACAGGATCTCTTTATTTTTTATCGGAAATAAAGCCATTTTTAAAAAAACTTATATAAAAAATGAGAAACAAGTATGATATAATATTCAAAATTTGATAAAATATTTATAAAAATGTGACTTTTTTCCTGAGTTAAATTGAGGGGGGATAAACAATGGTATTAACACTGACGCAAAAACGGACAATTTGGCTATGCTGGTTGTTTATTGTTCCCTTTGGCATCTGGTTAACGTATCAATTTTATCCTCCGCGCTTTTCAGGGCATCAATGGGAACTGGCGGGATTTTTACTGTTAACGGCGGCTGTTGCGGCCATGCCAATGATTATCAACAATACGCCGGTCTTCTTGATTCAATGGGTATCGCTTGCTGTCTTTTTAACGTTCGGATTGTTTGCAGAAATGGTGATGATGCAGGCCGCAGTCGTCGTTTTACTGATTCGGATCCGGATCAGGAAGGACGAGCTGTTCCGCCTGCCGCTGAATTCACTGATGTTTTTCCTCGTCTCTTTCTTAGCCGGCCTGATTTACTACGGAATTGGCGGCTCGCAAGGCATAGACCTTGTCAACGAGCCGAAGTCGCTGCTTTTGACCGTCATTTATGCGGGCAGTTATTTTACCTTGAACCAGGTCGTGTTAACGTTTATTTTGTTTTTGCTTTATGGCCGGAAGCATTCGTTCTTCGGAAAGGACTTCATCTGGGAAGCGGTCACTTCCTTAATCACTTTTCCGATTGGCCTGCTCCTTTATATTCTCTACCAGCAGGTCGGTATGCTTTCATTGCTGTTTGTCGGCGTTCCTTTTGCCAGCTTATCGATCATTTTACATCTCTATTATTCAAGTGAAAAAATAAATGATTACTTGCAAAAAGCGACCGAGATCGGCCATCAGCTTGCCGAACAGCTCCATGTCGAAGAAGTGCTCGATTTGTTCATCCAGAGACTGACAGGGATGCTGCCCGTCGATTATGCTTATATTCTTGAAGTAGTCGATGAAAACGAACTTCGGCTGTTACGAAGATTTGAAAATGGAATACTGGAATCAAAAAATGTGCGGCCTTTAAAGAAAGATGAAGGAATTAGCGGACATGTTTGGTCAACAAGAAAAACCGTGTTGTTCAACTCAAGAAAGGAGTGGGAAAAGTACACGCAAGGGTACTTGCCAGAGCACGCCGAGAGTATCCTGAGCGTTCCGATCGTCCGGAACAACAACGTAACCGGTATTTTAGTTCTTGCTTCGCGGCGAAAGCGGGCTTTTGAAAAATCACAGCTGATGATTACCGATATTTTATGCTCGCATCTTGCGATTGCTGTGGAAAACGCCAAGCACTTTGAAGAAACAAAGGCTCAGAGTGAGCGCTGTGCCCTTACGAAGCTATATAACTACCGATATTTTGACGGGCTGCTCCGGAGCGAATTTGAAAAGCTGCATGAGTTTAAACGGAGTATCCTCTCATTGATCATTCTCGATATTGATCATTTCAAAATGGTCAATGATACATACGGACACCAGAGCGGAAATGAAATTTTAATTGAGCTTGCCGCAAGGTTAACTAGTTTAGTAGGGGAGCAAGGCACTGTTGCCCGGTACGGTGGTGAGGAATTTGTCATTTTATTGCCGGACAAAGAAAAAGAAGAAGTTCTTGAACTTGCTGAACTGGTCAGGCAAATGATTGCCAATCGGCCGTTTATTGTAAAGCAGAATATTGACAGCGACCGCAAAAAAATGATGGTGAGAATCACTGTTTCAATTGGCGTTGCCACCGCGCCTCAGGAAGCGGAAGATCCCCTTTCCCTCATCCGCCATGCCGACAGGGCTTTATACGTCGGAGCGAAAAGAGCCGGCCGCAACCGCGTCGCCGAATATGTGAAATAAAAACTTTGTGGAGAACGCCATAGCTGCCCGGGCTGTGGTGTTTTTTTGTTTTTAAAAAAGGCAGCAATAACTGCGAATCTGTTACCGTTTAAATACAGAAAATTTTACAAAAAGCATCAGATTTTTCATTGGCACAGATAGGTAAATTGGTATAATAATAGAAAAGAGTGATTAGGAAAAAAGACGGAATTGGAAGAGGCGAATGAAATGAGCAATGCTAAAATTTTCACGATTCTTATGGCAATGATCTTAATATTTATTTTAAATCTTCCAAACCATGCATCCGCAAACGTGGAAAACGGTCCTTCTATCGACTATCAGGTTACTCCTTCACAGGCTGAAATTGTCAAACCGCAAACAGGCAATGCAAACGGCAGCCTGAATATGCATTTAATCCCTAAAGGCAGCACAACAAACGCGAACCGGGAGCCGATTGATGTCGTGTTTATTTTTGATAAATCCGGTTCAATGAATGAAGCCGGGCGCAATCCCGCCAAGTTCCAAAGTGCAAAAAATGCAATGGATGAAGCAGTCCGCTTTTTTAAAGAACAAGCGGGGCCGAATGACCGTTTTGCCTTTATTCCTTTCAGCAGCGCCGTTGAATTGGGGAAAATGGTTTATTTTTCTCCAAATCATCCGCGTGAAAGCTTGGACCTTATCAATGAAACGGCGCAAAGCTTAACGGCAGTTGGCGGAACGAACTACACCCAGTCGTTTGAAAGTGCCATGGATATGTTCGGCGGCGGCAGTAACAATAAGTACATCATTTTTATGACAGACGGGGAACCGACTGTTTCGAGTTCGCGGGAAACGGTGACCTATAATGAAAAAAAGTGTTACTTTTTTGACTGGTTTTGCCGGGAAACTGATAACAAGATTACCGGGGAAGTAACTGTAAACTATGAACTGTACGGCCTGAAACCTTATACCGGGTATCGAGCTTTTTTTGAAGCGAAAGGAATTGAGTATGATTTGCGGCCGGGAAAGGATAAAGCTGTCAACGCGATAAGAAGGCATGCTCTCAATGCGGCGCAAAACCTGGCGAAACAAAATATTAAACTTTTTTCAATCGGTTTTGGAAATCAAACAGAAGTGGATATCGGCTATTTGCGCGAGCTTTCGGCAATTACAGGAGTGACAGCAAGACAAGCTTCGCAGGAAACAATCGCATCTGTATTCCGGGATATCTCGGCGGATATTGACTCTCCTTCAATCAGCGGCGAGGTGCTTGTTGATATTGGCAAGTTTGCCGGAAAAGTCATCGTCCCGGAAGGTTCCAATGCCCGCGTCGAAGGAAATTTGGCAAGCTTAAAATTCAATTTTAATTACCCGGTCAACCAGGGCACTCCCCAGCCGCTCGACCTATCATTGCCGCTGGACTTTTCCGAAACCGGCACATATACGTTTGATAACATAAAACTTAAATATACCAATCTTTCAGGGGAAGTAATTGTCGTCCCGCATCCTGCAGTTACGTTGGAAGTCAAAGCGGATGCACCCCCTGGTTTCAAAGGCACGATGGACATAACCGGGGCGGTCAATTCTCCAGATCATCTAATCAAGGTAACAGGTTCGGCAGACAGAACGAACGAGTTTAAGGTTGAGTATTCTTTGGAGCCGAACGGTTTGGTCAACAGCACTGTTAGCGGATCGTTAAGCAATATCAAATTGATTCAGCCGCTCCCTGACGGCATTACATTGATTCCGTCAGAAGGAGTCGAGAACTTTATATTTGAGGGGAGACCGGCGGCACGAATCAGTGTTGCGGACAATATCCACTACAGCAGCGGCTCTTTTAGACCGGAGAAATTGATTGCCGCGTTGAATCTAAAGGCAGAGTGGGCTGTCAGCAATGTCAAAATGCCGCTTGCCCATCTGCAGTACACCGACAGCCGCTTTGGGGACCAGCAGACTACCATCACGGCCTCCAACCAGGTCATTAATATGAAGGTCAGGCTTCATGAATTCCCTGCCAATGCTTATGATGGTGATGCCGCGGGGATTATTACAAAGACAGATTTGTCGCAAAATGGGAGAAGGCTCGGCATAACCGAGTTTCCAAACGATTACGGATTAAAAAATAAACCTATCAAGGAAATGATTTTTAAACCCGGTTCAGCAAACAGGGTAGTTGAAATCACTTATTTCGATAACGAAAAAGTGAATATGTATTTGGCCCCGGACTATCGATTCACAGGAATCAATTCAGGCGAAACCTATGAAGACGGGATGGCCAGCAACGAAAATATCAATATGAATTTAGTCCATTTAGTAGCCGGCAAAGGAGCCAGGTATTATTACTCGATTGAAAATGTTAACGGGAATACAGACTGGACCGGGTTTTCACCTCAAGATACAATACCGGTTACAGCTTCTGGATTGAACAAGGTAAAAGTAAAAGCGGAGGGCGGCTTCGCGATACCAGGCTGCGAGGTGATCAAAACGATCACAATTCAAAAACAGATTGATTCGATGACTGTCGCACCAAATCCGATCGAAATTGAAACGGGAAAAACCATCGCCTTCACCGTCAATATTGGGCCTGCAGACGCATCCAATCAGCAGCTGGAAATGGAGATAGCGGATCGTTCAATAGCGGACTTTTCCGGGGATCACCATCTCTTTGGACGATTGGAAGGCCGGACCGTGTTGACGGTTCGCGCGAAGGACGGTTCCGGTATTGCTGTGACGGTGCCGATTATCGTGAAGGATCCGTATATTGCTCTTGAAGAGTTGAAGTTCAGGAAAGCGGTCTTTAAAATCGGCATAAATGAAAAAATCGCTGTAACCGATTTGCTTATTTTTAATCCGGAAAATGCGACCGGGAAAAGCATTGAGCTCGTAACATCCGAAATGGGCAATAAAGTGGCGGCGGTCCTTGAAAACGGGAGATGGTATTTAGTCGGGAAAGAGATCGGTTACTCAAATGTAACGGCGAGGGCAGAAGAACAGCGGACCGGCAAAAAGCCCCAGGCATCTGCATTATTTGAAGTGACGGTCGACGGCGACGGCGGAAATAGCGGATCGGAGGGAGCGGGCCGATGGTAGAAAAAGCTGGCTCAGGTGATGAGCCAGCTTTTTGCTGTGAATTTATTCAATGATCAGCTGATCGGAGAAAATTTGCAGCTGCTCGACAATCGGCAATCCGTCAATCCGTTCCAATAAAACGTCCTGGTTATAATCGACGATAAATCGCGACAATTGACCGTTTTGGTCGGTGAATCTTAACCGTTCGATCGATTTCACTTTTCCGCGGACAGCATTGATCTCGAGCCTTTCCCTGGCGAAAATCCCGCCATTGATATAAAAAAGGGATCCCACTCCATAAAGCTCCGCCTTTTTATCAGTGTAAAAAAACGCTTTAAGAGGCTGGATTTCTTTCTCTTCGTCCGGCAAATAAGGAGGTGCGCTTTCGCGGGAATTTTTAAAATTATTAAACTCGTTCATCCTCGTGATCAGCAGTTCATTTTTGACGATAAGAATGAGCTGTTTTTTATTATCTTCAGCACCTAAAATATTGACATTTGATAAATGTGCCGTGTCGCCGGCATAGATAACCGAATCAAACACGACTTCATCGTTTTCGCGGCCATTATCATTTTCGTCTCCGCTGATCCTTATCGCCTTATTGACAAAGATATTTTTGTTAAATTGGATCGCCGTATCGGCCGCCTTGACACGAAGGTCTTTGCCGGCAACCATGTCTCCGTTCAGTGTTAATCCTTTCGCCTCTAAATCCTTGCTGTTGTCCGCGGATGATTCAATCCTCACAGAGTCGGAAGAAACGATCATTTTCTCTGCTGCGAGCCTGCCGTCAAGATTAATGATGTGAATATCGCCTGCAACATAGACATCATCCAGCAAGGTAAGATCTTTATAGCTGACTAAGTAAAGATCCCCGGAAACGACGAGTTTTCCTTCGAATGTGATCGGTGCATTTGTGCTCATTACAACTGCATCTCCGGTTAGCTTGATGTCTTCTTTAAATCTCAGCGGTTTATCCCGCGCTTCGATGCGATAGCTTTCTTCAAGAGGTTCAATCGATTCTCCCAGCAATGAAAGCGGATTGGACTGTTTCTCAACCTTTTCGACTTTGCCGTCGCCAGCTATAGTCGTTGTAAAAAGCTGATAATTGTCGATATCATCCCGTAAATCGTCACTGAAGGAGGAGCCATCCGCAGCACGCCTCGCCTGCAGCGTACTGTTTTCAAGCATCTCATTTGTCCTGTCGGTGAAGGTCTGTTCGAAATGGATGTTAACAAACTGGCTGTCATGCTTGAGCCCGGGAGCCGCTTCTTTATAGAAATTTTCCCGTTTGATGAGCGGCAAAAGGTTTGCCGTACTGCTGTAAAAATCTCCATTTACAGATGTCAGCGGTGTGGCTTGCCTGGCCCATGTTTGATCGCGTTTTTGGTAGTTCGCTTCTTTATCAATCGATAGCTGGTTCGCATAGACATTGCCAACAATATTGGCGGAGCCGTTCAGAAATAATCCCTTATCTTTCCCGTCAGAATGAGAGCCGACAGCGTATTTAAGAAAGCTTGGCAGGGGGGAAAGAATAATTCGTTTCCTCAGCGTTCTTGCCACGTCTCCTTCTGTTTCAACGGGATTTTTCACAGTCAGGATCATTTCATATGCCCTCGTAAAGTCTTTATCTGTTTCAATCGCAAAATGACTATCGAGCGCTTCTTCGTTTGGACAGGAAGGATTAAGATTAATCCCAGGTGACCGGCTGACATCAATGATCGTTAAACAGTCAATAAATGGTTCATCTTTGTATTTTTTTATGAGGTCCAGCAATTCTTGCTGAAGTGCGTTATCGATGTCTCCGATATGATCCCTGTCCAACTCTATCGTGTCTGTGGAAGCGGCTAAATCGGCAACCATTTTTTCGATCACCTTGACAGAACCATACGTTAAATTCAGATCGCTTTCCCGCGTTTCAACCCGCTTTGCCCCGCCAATCGAAGCGGCGACAATCGATAATCCAAGAATCGTAAAAACGAGGGAAACAAGCAAGACCGTAATCAGTGTGTTACCAGCTTCGTTCTTTGTCATGGTCTTCCCCCTTTAAAATCCAAACTCACTTTTCAAGTTTAATGGTGTGCTGAGTCTGTCATGATCCAAAAACAAATCGAGGCTAATGACTCCTTTTCCGCATGCATTTTCGGATGAATCGATATATTCATTGCATGAAACAGTGATCGAAGATTTTGCGAAATCTGCGGCCGACTCAATCTCTTTCCCGTTTACCTCAATTATTTGCCGGCCGTTTTTTTCAATAAGTTGTATCACTCTTGGATTCTCGGGAGCTGGCAGACTGTCATTGTATTTTGCCTGCTGATCGACCGAGTAAAAAATATTTTCCCCGCTGCCGGCCTTTGCGATTTGTGTATATGTCCCATCAACAAGCTCAACACAGTTGTCACCGCAGTCTTTCACATAATCAAACGGGAACGAATAAAAGGTATTCATCACCACCGTAGCCGCGTAATCGGCATCATCCCTCAGCTGGCCTTCAACTTGAATCTTGTTGTACAGCTTTAATCCCGATGAAAAGACTCCATATATAACAGGCAAAACAATAAAAGATATCGCTAATACAGCAAGCAATTCGTATAAAGTGAACCCTCTTTCATCGGATATCTTCACTTTTGATAACTCCTTCAATTTCAGTTTCCTTTGGGGCGCCGCCTGCAGTCCATTCAACCCGGACGGTGACCGGAATAAAATGGCTTTTATAATCGCTGCTTTGTTCGTCTGAATGAGAAACGGTTACATCATATTCGATATTATTAACCGTAATTGGTCTACACCCGGGCGCAGGACTTTGTGCCTCTGTAAACTTTTCATACTTATCCTTGCAAATCAGGATCGTAAACGTTTCGTCCCGGTTGTCTTCGAAGCTTTTTTTTATTTCAATAAAATTCTCTTTTTCGAAAAACATCAGCGCATTGCGGGCTACGTTGACCGCAGCGGTCTTTTTTTGGTTTAAATTTGTATAGCTGTATGCCTGGGTAAAAAATTGCATGGACCCTATTAAAATAATTCCAAGAATCGTTAAGGAAGCAAGAACTTCTACTAATGTGAAACCTTCTGAATCTGTCACGATTTTTTTAAAGTTCATCCATTCCCCTTCTTTCAAAATATCTTTTATTATTATACAATATTTTGGAGGATATATTTGGCTTAAATAGTCGAAATAAGCAGTTTTAGCATGATTTAAGCAGATTCTGGGAAAATATTAATACAGTCCTTTTTTACCGCTTAAAGGGGTGAAGCGATGACTCATTTTCTATTAGCAACAGTATCTCTTGTTATCTTAATACCGGTCATTTATTTTTTGCCGTTCGGCTTAACGAACAAGGGTAAAATGACCATGATTTTGTCAGCATATTTGCTGGCTCTCTTTGGTAAATCTCTAAACAGAGTGTTTGAACTGTGGCAAACAGCACTCGTTTTAGTGCTCATGATAGCGATATTCGCTTATATAGGGGCGGGCAGATGGCAATTATCGATTTTCACGGTTTCTGCCGCCCGCGCTAAAAGCGAACAACCTTTCACGGAGCGCTTACATAATAAAGAGCAGAACAGAGATAATTCAGGCACCCCTGCTTCAGCCAGCACTGAACACATGGAACAAAATATGACAGAGCATCATGATAGAATTGCGGATTGGGGCAGCATTCCTGCTGTTCAAGAAGCTGCTGCGGGAAGAGAAGAACTGCAAGAGGACCATGAGTTTCTTAATGAGAGAGAATCCGAGCCGGGGGAAATAGATGTGATCGAAGAAAATCCAGGTGTTTCCTACATGGCGGAAATCGAAGAACTTATTTTTGATAAAAAAGAAAACGACTTGATGCAGGGTGAAAGCCGATGAAACGGAATTCGCCAACAGCCAGGCTGTTTTTCACCCTGCTTTTTTGTACCGCTTATATTTATTGCTTTTCCCATTATGGATCAATTGCTATTGACAGGGTTTTCTCCGCTGAAGGGTTCGGACAAAATACGGAGATCGCCGGAGTTCAACTTTCAGGAATGACAAGCGGGGAAGCAATCAAAAAACTCGCGTCAGCGCAGAAGCAGTGGGAAGAAAACACAAAACTTCGCATTCATTATCGGGAAAAAGTCGCTGAAGCAGAATTAAAGATGTTCCATTTCGACCTTGAGGAATCTGTTAATCTGGCACAATCGGGAAAAAGAAACAATGCCATTGTCCGGATAGATGAAAAATCATTGGCAGAAATACTTTCAACGCTCGGTGTGAACGAACAGGATAGCGGGGCGCTTGATATATCCAGGCTACAAGCCGATTTAACTGCCCTCGCTTCCATGCTTGAAACAGGCGGACACACCATCAAGATTGAAAGCTATTTGCCCGAAATTGAACAAGGTGAAGTCATTTCCGAAACAATGATTTCAGGCGAGGTGCAGCTCGAACAATTGCGGATGTGGACGGAACAATTTGCGGCGATTGAAATTGCTGCAAACTCCTCCTTTTCGATGATAAAAACGGCGGACGGCAGCAGCGCCTCAGAATGGAGTGAAGCGGCGTTAAGCATGATTGCATCTGCGATATACCAAACCGTTCTGCCGACGAATTTTCCAATCATTGAGCGCCATATCGGCAGGGAGCTTCCTGCATACGCAGAAGCAGGCTATGAAGCGAAAATCGATTTAAAAAGGAACATGGATTTCGTTTTTAACAACCGTAATGACCTTGTCTACCAGTTGGAGTTTAGAATGATGGGAACAGCATTATACGTTTCATTAAAAGGGTCCCAATTTTCCGATGATTACTCGGTAAAAGTCGAAGATAAACAAACTTTTAAGCCGAAAACGATTGTTCAATACAGCGCCCAGCTTCCGCCCGGACAGACGAAAACGCTCGTTGAAGGCAAGGATGGAACCGTCGTAAAGGTATATCGGACCGTTTCAGGCCCAAATGGAAAAATGGTCAAGGATGAGCTCGTCGCGGAAGACTTTTACCCGCCTGTTCACCAAGTAATGCTGCGCAGTTTAATCGTCGAGGAATCTCCCGAGCCGATAACCGGCGATACAGAAAGCGCAACGGAAGCTGTTGACGGTGTTTCCGCTGACGGTGGAGAAAGCATGGCCGGCACTTCTGCAGCAGCCGGTGCCGGAAGCGGACAACCTGGCCAATCTGCAGCTCCGCCAAACAGCGGGCCGGCAAGCGATTTATCGGGACAGTCGAACGAACCCGTAAAATAAACAGGTTCACGTCAGTCAGGCAACATCGTGTAAGAATCAGGGAGGTGAAGGAAGAATGGCGATTAAGCAAACACGAAAACGGCTCGGTGACTTGCTGGTTGAATCGGGCCTGCTTTCCGACGCTCAACTGCAAACCGCACTTCGCGAAAAAAGCAAAGGACAGAAGCTTGGCGATGCCTTGCTGAAGCGGGGGTATATTACAGAACAGCAGTTGATCGAGGTGCTTGAATTTCAACTGGGCATTCCCCATGTCAGTTTATACCGTTATCCGTTTGATCCAAAGCTATTTAGCATTATTCCGAAAGAAATGGCAATTCGCAACTTAATTATTCCGTTGAAAAAAGACGGGCAAAAGCTTTTTATTGCGATGGCGGATCCGATGGATTTCTATACGATTGATGACCTGCGGCTGTCCACCGGCTTCCAGATTGATACAGCCATTGCATCGAAGGATGATATTCTCCGGGCGATCAATAAGTACTATGACATGGATGAAGGCTTTGAAGAGCTGCTCAACGATTCATCCTCCCGGACAAATGTGGAAGAGGATAAATTGGTTGACCAGGATTCCCCGGTTGCCCGGCTCGTCAACCAAATATTGGCGAACGCCGCGACGCTTAAAGCGAGCGACATCCATATCGACCCTCAGGAAACAAAAGTAGCCGTTCGTTACAGGGTTGATGGAGTGCTAAGGACAGAGCGGATCTTGCCAAAGCATATGCAAAGCGTTCTGACTGCAAGGATTAAAATCCTGTCTAAATTGGATATTACCGAGCACCGCATTCCCCAGGACGGGCGAATGAAAATCAACCTCGATTTCCATCCGGTTGATTTGCGGGTTTCAACGCTGCCAACCGTTTACGGTGAAAAAATCGTCCTGCGCCTTCTGGATCTCGGCAGTACTCTAAATGATATCCATAAGCTTGGCTTTAATAAAATCAACCTGGCGAGATTTACCGGGATGATTGAAAAACCGAACGGGATTATTCTCATTACCGGCCCGACCGGATCCGGGAAATCGTCCACCCTCTATGCCGCCTTAAATCGCCTCAACCACGAAGAGGTTAATATTATTACCGTTGAAGATCCGGTTGAGTACCAGCTTGAAGGAATAAATCAAATCCAGGTAAACCCGAATATCGGCATGACGTTTGCAAAAGGGCTGCGGGCCATCTTGCGCCAGGACCCGAACATTATCATGGTCGGGGAAATCCGCGATAAAGAGACGGCTGAAGTGGCGGTCAGGGCTTCTTTAACAGGACATCTTGTACTCAGCACGCTGCATACAAATGATTCAATCGGCTCGATCACAAGGCTTCTCGATATGGGAGTCGAGCCCTTTCTGGTTGCTTCCTCGATCAGCGGCATCGTTGCCCAGCGCCTGATCAGGAAGGTGTGCAGGGACTGTGCTGAAGCGAATGAGCCAAGCCGGCGCGAAGTGGAGATCTTTGCAAAACGCGGCCTCAGCATTGAACAGGTTTGGAGAGGAAAAGGCTGCTCTTCCTGCAATATGAGCGGGTATAAAGGAAGAATTGCCATTCATGAAGTACTCGTCGTCAATGACGAGATGCGAAAGGTCATTATGAACGGTGAATCTTTTTCAAAAATGCGCGAACTGGCCATCAAAGCAAAAACGATATTTTTAATCGATGACGGCCTTTTAAAAGTCAAGCAGGGCATCACGACAACAGAGGAAGTTTTGCGGATGGCAATTCCTGATTAGGAGTGCGGAGAAATGAAAAATAGAGTTGATGCTTTGCTTAGAGCCGGCTTTGAATTAAAAGCCTCGGATATTCATATTACGGTTGGCGTCCCGCCGGTAATGCGAATCAATGGAGAATTGAAACGGTATGGGAAGGATTCCCTTATGCCGGCAGATACAGAAGGGATGGCAAAAGAACTGATTCCGGAAAATATGTGGAGTCATTTTAAAGAAAAAGGTGAACTGGATTTTTCTTACGGCATTCCCGGAGTCTCCAGATTCAGGGTCAATGCCTATTTGCAAAGATCATGCATAGCGATGGCGGTTCGCATTGTCCCGACAGCCATTCCTTCCCTTGATGAGCTGGAATTGCCCGAAGCGCTGAAAAGAATCGCCGCAAAACCGCACGGATTAATTCTTGTTACGGGGCCGACCGGCAGCGGAAAGTCGACGACGCTTGCAGCCATGATCCATTATATGAATCAAACGATGCGAAAGCATGTTATTACGCTTGAAGACCCGATCGAATATTTGCACAAGCATGGCGGATGCATTATCGACCAGCGCGAGGTCGGCTTTGATACGAACAACTTTGCCAATGGGCTGCGGGCAGCGCTCCGCCAGGATCCCGACGTGATTCTTGTCGGCGAGATGCGCGACCTTGAGACGATCCAAACGGCGATAACCGCCGCAGAAACCGGCCATTTAGTTTTGGGCACGCTCCATACGTCAAGTGCGGCAGCAACGATAAACCGGATTATCGATGTTTTTCCGCCGGCCCAGCAGCCGCAAATTCGCATCCAGCTTGCGACCGTGCTTGTCTCGATCATATCGCAGCGCCTGTTTCCTACTGTGGATAAACAGGGGAGGAAGGCTGCGACTGAAATTTTGATCAATAATCCGGCGATCAGCAATTTGATCCGCAATGAAAAAATCCACCAGATCAATAATGTCATGCAAACTTCGAAGGCGCAAGGAATGCACACGCTTGAATCAAGCATTTATGAGCTTGTTCAGTCAGGCCGGGTTTCCAAAGAAGCGACAATCCCTTATATTCAGGGAAAGGTGAATTAATATGCCTCGTTTTAAATACAGCGGCCGCGACCGCAAGGGGAAAAAGTCCGGCGTGGTCACAGCCGGATCGCGAAGGGAAGCGCTCCTCCAGCTTAAGGAAAACGGGATCAGAACGATGGAAATAGCGGAGATTCCCGAGACGGTCTGGACGAAGGAGCTGATGATCGGCAATCCCGTCAAGCTTGAGGATTTTGTTATTTACCTGCGGCAGTTTTCAACGCTGCTAAAGGCCGGGGTGCCTGTCGTTGAGTCAACGGCGATCCTTTCACAGCAAACGGAAAGCAAAGCGTTGAAAAAAGCTTTAATCGCCGTAGAAGAGGATTTACGCGAAGGCAACCCGCTGTCAGAAGCGGTCGGCAGGCATAAAAGAATTTTTACAAGCATGTTTGTGAACATGATTAAAGCCGGGGAAGCAGGCGGAAATCTTGATGATACGCTTGAAAGGCTGGCGGTTCACTTTGAGAAGCAGCACTTTACGAAGCAAAAAATCATGTCGGCGCTTGCCTATCCGATAACAGTTGGAATCATTGCGGTTGCGGTTGTGATTTTTTTGCTTGTCAGCGTTGTCCCGACCTTCGTTGACATGTTTGCCGATTTTGGCGGCGAGCTGCCGGCTATTACACAATTTGTTTTAAAATCCAGTGAAATGATGCAGCGATTTTGGTGGCTTGTCATCTTCCTGTTCATTGCCGCCTTTACGGTTGTTGTGATGATGAGGAACAACAAAAAGGCGAAATACTATTTGGACTTTTTTCTTTTAAAATTGCCGCTGTTCGGCAGAATTTTGCAAAAGGCTGCCCTTGCAAGGATGACGAGGACGTTAAGTTCGTTATTTGCGAGCTCGGTGCCGATCCTGCAGGCGCTGTCAATGGTCGAGAATATAGTCGGAAATGAAGTGATCGCAAGAGTCATCCGCAAATCACGCGACAGCCTGGAACAGGGAAAATCGCTGACAGAGCCGATGCGTGCACATTGGGTGTTTCCTCCTCTCGTTTCGCAAATGATTGCAATCGGCGAAGAGACGGGGGCGCTTGATTCGATGCTCGCCAAGGTTGCCGATTTCTATGAAAAGGAAGTTGAAAGCAGCACTGACCGCCTTAAATCATTGATCGAACCGATCATGATCGTCATTCTCGCCAGCCTTGTTGGCACAATCGTCATCGCGATCATCATGCCGATGTTTGAGATATTCCAGCAGGTCGGCTGAAATTTTGAAAGAATATTAACATTTATTACTTTTATTGTTCTATTTTTCTAGTATACTTGAGTTAGCAAGGTCAAAAGAATCGGGGCAAATGAACTAAAGAGAGGAAGATGGAGATGTGGCAAAGAATCAAAGCAAGTGCAAAAAGTGAAAAAGGGTTCACTTTAGTTGAACTTTTGGCTGTGATCGTAATCCTCGGAATTGTTGCCGGAATTGCTGTGCCAAGTGTGGGCGGGATTATTAATAAAGCAGAAAATGATGCCAAAGTTGCTGAAGGAATTTCGATTGTAAATGCAGCGAAATTATATGTTACTTCCAATAATCCTTCTGCAGCAACAACGACATTAACAAAAACGGAATTGGACAATTATTTGGATAATGTGAAAAATGATACTTATACGGTTACTGTGAAAAAAGATCAGTCCTCGGGAAAATATTCTTATGAGCTAAAAAATCATAATTCAGTCAGGTTAGTTGGAGATAAAAACGCTACGGCGACAGAAAAGGAATTATTAGAATACTAAAATGATGCAATTATATGTTTTTACTCTTGGCATCCTCCTTGGCTCCTTCTTCAATGTCGTCGGCTTGCGGGTGCCGTTAAATAAGTCAATTGTAAAGCCGCGGTCGCATTGCCCTTATTGCGGGCATACGCTGTCATGGTTCGAACTGATACCGGTCATCTCATATTTGCTACAGGGAGGGAAATGCAGGAGCTGCAGAGCTCCTGTTTCTCCCCTGTATCCATTTGTTGAACTGGTAACAGGGCTTTTGTTTGTGTCAGCGCCGCTGCTGACAGGCTGGTCGGCAGAGCTTTTTGTTGCATGGTCGCTCATTTCCCTCGTTGTGATTGTGTTTATTACGGATATAAAGTATATGATTATTCCCGATAAAGTCCTGCTCGTATTTGCAGTGATTTTTTTATTGGAACGGGTCTTTTTGCCGCTCGATCCATGGTGGGATTCGTTTCTGGGAGCGGCAGCTGGCTTTGGCTTGTTGCTGCTGATTACGGTTGTCAGCAAAGGTGGAATGGGCTTCGGGGACGTTAAGCTGTTTGCGGTGCTCGGCTTTGCAACAGGCACAAAGCTTGTGCTCCTGGCGTTCTTTTTGGCGACATTATTTGGTGCGGTTTTCGGCCTGATCGGAATGATGGCCGGAAAGCTGGAAAAGAAGAAGCCGATCCCGTTTGGCCCTTTTATCGGGCTTGGCGCCCTGACAGCTTATTTTTTTGGTGAAGAATTGCTGTACTGGTATATTCATTCTTTTATTTAGGGAGTTTTTACAATGGCACTGAATTTTCATTTTGGCAAAGCACGGACAGTCAACCTGACGATAAAAGACCATATCATCCGTTTCGTCGAATTGAAACAAGCAAATCCGCCTGTTCCAGCGAGAACGGGAGCGCGGTTTTTGCCGCCCGGAATTGTCAAGAACGGGAAGATTATCGATCCTGAAACGCTTGAAACGATAATGGAAGAGTGTGTTGCCAATTGGAAAATTTCAAGGAAGCAGGTCCGTTTTCTCGTTCCTGATCCATTTGTTGTCATTAGAAAAACGTCGATTCCGCCGGATATTAAAGATGATGAAATAAGAGGCTATTTGTTTATGGAACTCGGGACAAGCATTCACCTCCCATTTGAGGAAGCGGTATTTGATTTCTACCCGCTTTCCGGTAAAGACAGCGAGAAAAAGGAGCTGCTGCTGTTTGCGGCCCCTGAAGAAATCGTAAAAGAATATGTTGACCTGCTTGAACGTGCAAGGCTGAAGCCTAATGCAGCTGATATTTCCTGCCTTGCTCTCTACCGGCTGTATCATAAGCTTGATTTAGCCGGGAACAATGACAACCTGATGATGATCCAGTTTGATCTGCAGACTGTAAATGTCAGCATTTTTGAGAGGCATTTACCCGTGTTTATGAGGCATATCGGGATGGACATTGACGCTTCAACGTGGAATTATAAAACGGAACAATTTGAATTTACCGGCAGCAGGAGCGAGGTACTCAATCCTCTCGAAGACATTTACAAAGAAATTGACAGAGTCATGAATTTCTACCATTACTCTTTAAACCAGGGCAGCCGCCAGGTTACAAAGATTGTTGTCGATGGCGACCATCCATGGCTTGATGAAATCTTTGCCGAAATGAACAGGCGCTTTGCGGTGAAGTCGGTGAAAATAACGCACCGGGCGATGGCAGGATCATCAGAAGCATTATTAACTCCCTTTCACGTCAATATCGGATTAGGATTGAAGGAGGTATAGACATGCTCGCAGATATCAACCTCCTCCCGAAGAAAGAACCAAGAAACAAAACAGCCGCCATTTTGCTCGCTGTCGCGGCTGCAGTGCTTATAACTGGAATAGCGGTCTTTTACTGGCAGCTGGAGGTGCGCAAACAAAATCTGGAATCAATTGAAAATCAGCTCCGCCTAACAAATGATATCATTGAAGTGGAAGGAAAAAAATTAGCTGATCATCAATCTGTCCATTCAGTAGAAAAGTTGGAAACCGCAATTACCCGGGCTGGCGATCAGCGAGTAAATACCGTGTATTTACTGCAGGAGCTGACAAGACTTCTCCCTGAAAGAGGCTTTATTACCGAGTTCGCAATTGATCAGGAATATTTAATCAAACAGGTTGTTCAATTTGATACGAAAAGCGAGGCTGCCTATTATTTGAACGCTTTAGTAAACATTGACTGGGTCAAGGAAGCAATCGTGAAGGAAACGAAAGCCGGCGACTGGGAAGTTTTGAATAATAATACCGGCGTATCGGATGAAGAGCTTGTAGAAATAGGCAAAAAAGAATATCTGCCAAGATACTATGCTGAATATGAAGTTAAGCTCGATATTCCTGCGTTAAAAAAAGCATATAGTGAGGCAGCCGGCCCTCGAAGTGCCGACACGGAAGAAGGGGGAGAGACCCCGTGAATCGAGAAGTGGCGAAAAAACAAATCCTGATCACCGTTCTCGTGCTATTGCTGTTTGGGGGCATGGCGCTTGGAAGCTATTATGCATTTTTGCTGCCTCTTAATGAACAACTGCAAAGAAAAGAATCCGATTTAAATCTGGCGGAAGGCGAATTAAAAATCATCCAAAAACGATTGGAACAAATGGATGAAGAACCTCCCTTAAGCACCATGGAGCTACAACGCCGGATGCCGGTGACACGGATGCTTGATCAATTGCTCCTCGATATTGAGAGGGCAGAAATTATTTCGGATACATATGTAAAAGAAATAAGGCTGAACGGGCCGGGAAGTGAGGAAGAAATCGAGCCGGCCAAAACGGATCACAATAATTTAGCTGACGGCGACGAGATCGGCGAAGCTAATATCGAAACCGGCAAAAGCAGTGAAAATCCCGGCGACGGAGTTCTCCCGAACGGGGTGAAAAAAACAACAGTTGTGATTGCCGGAGAAGCGGATACTTACTTTGAAATGGAAAGCTTTATTGAAGTGATCGAAGGCTTACAAAGAATCGTCAAGGTGGAACAATTACAATTCACTGCGCCGGAGGAGATCTATTCTGTAGAGCAGACACCCGAGCTGCTTGAGTTTGAATTAACGATCGCAGCTTATTATTATCCCGGGTTGGAAGACTTGCAGGAAGAACTGCCGCCCCTTGCCGCTCCTGAAGTATCGAATAAGAAAGACCCGACAAGCCGTTTTTCAGAAGGGAACACAAACAATGATCAGCCTTAATATGAATGGTTTGATTCGATAAAAAACCATGAATATTGAAAGATGATCCGGGTCACCTGCCCGGGATTTCCCTTCGAAAAATTTGACGAAAGCATTCAATAACAAGACGACAAAAGTCTTGTTATTTTTTTTTGCCAGTATGTTAGGATGAAACAAATCTGCATCGACTGGAGGGGGAGCAAGCAGTGGACAAGCATGAAAACGGCAAAACCATTACGATCAAAATTAACGGCAGTGACCGTCCCTATAAGGAAAAACCGCAAAATCCCAATCAAGCAAGCCATGAAAAGAAAGCTCCAGCCGATTTAGCAAAAATATCTCCACATGAAGAAGCAGCAGCCGGCCAGGAGGCAGTTGATGAAAGCTTTGATTGGATTCTTCCTGATCCGGATTTTGAACAGGATATAAACGAATATAAAATCGAAGATATGTTGAAGCAGAAGAAAGAACGTGGCTGGAACGCCTTTAAAGAAAAGACAGGCTCGAAAAATTCGAAGAAGGTTTTCTCTTCGCTCTTTTGGTCTGTTTTTTTTGCTGTGCTGCTGGGGGTGAGCCTTGGCTTCATTATGCTCAAATTGGTCACAACGGAGCAGACAGTCAAGGATGTTCCGACTGGCGAAGACGCGAGCCAGGGTGGGGCAGAACAGGCTGGCAAAGGTGAAGCAACAGCAATGGTTGCGCCGATTTCAACGTTTGTTGTGCAGGAAGGCGTTTATACAACCACCGATGCGGCAAAAGCAGCTCTGGCTGCAGCCGAGCAGAAGGGCGCTGTCGGAAAAATCATTGAAATGAATGGACAAGCCTTTCTTTTTCTCGCTGTGGCAGATAGCCTTGAAGCTGCTAAAAGTATGGGGATCAGCCTGCAGAAGCAAGGATTAAAAATATATGCCAAGGCGCTGGAAGTCGGGGGGAAAGAAGCAAGCGGCTTAACGGAAGGGGAAGTAAAGCTGCTCGAGATCGCTGCCTCTGCCTACTCCGATGTTGCTTCAGCCGGCACGCATGCATCTCTTTCCCGGCCCTTTGATGCTGCATTAACTGACAAAGTCAGTGCACACGCACAATCACTGAACAAGGTGCCTGCTAATACATTGCAAAAGGATGAAATAAAAACACTCAAAGTTGAATTGGAAAATGGCTTAAAACAAGCGCAGCTTTATGCAAAATCTCCGGGTGCCGACTCGGAAAAAGCTTTGCAGAAAAGTTTGCTTGCTGTCCTTGCCGCCTACCATGCTCTGTAATTATAGCCAAATCGTATATTTTCCGGGAAATTGGACAAATTATCAGAGTCTGCTCACACCTTTGGCAGGCTCTTCATTTTATCATTTCGGGCGAGAAGACCCCTTTCTCAAAGGAATGGGTTGGGCGTAGCCCAATGAGTAGGGAGGGGATGAATCGCCCCTCCGAAGGAGAACGCTTTTCAATTGAAAAAGGAACATATATTCTGATAAAATATAGAATATAATTGTTTAGAAAGGAGCATGGATTATGGGTATAAAAGCGTATTTTTCAAATCGAGTATATAAAAATACTCTTCCGAAAGAATATGTGGAAGCCACTAGCCATGCCCTTTTAGTGTTTAATAGAGCCAAACACTTTGCTTTCAGCACGACTATAAAAGAAAAGCGTTCCGGTCAAAATAGACGTCCAAAATCTATGCACCTTACGGTGAAAGAAAGATTCAATCTTGATGATTATTACGCAAATAGTGCTGTCCAAGAAGCATCTGCTATGCAAAAAAGCCTTATTGAGTTAAACAAATTGTATGTTTCGAATAAAGAAACACAAATTGTATCTATTAAAAACAAAATGAAAAAAGAAAAAACCAGACTGACAACCTTAAAAAAGATTAAAACTTCCTTCATAAAAGGGAAGCCATCCTTCCCTAAAAACTCAAAGATAAACAAAATGGGAAGTTTTTTTGTTGTGCAATTTAAAATGAAAACGGACATCTATTACCACGCTTATCAGTTTGAGCATATTTACTTGGATAATGAAATTCGGAAACTTCAAACAAAGATTGGTTTTTTAACTTTCAGGTTGAACAAATACGAACAAGAATTAAAGAAATTAAAAACAGGGATAACCAGTGTTGTTTTTGGCTCCAAAAAGTTGTTCAAGTCCCAACACACCGTTGAAAAATATAAAAATAACCAGCAGTTGTGGCTGAAGGAATGGGAACATTCCCGTTACAATCAAATGACTATTTCAGGCAGAAAAGATTCAGGTTCCGGCAATTTTGTTTTTAGATACGACATATCAGAACGAACATTAAACTTTAAAACACCGTCAGGTGTAAATGTTGAGATAAACAATGTTCATTTTCCTTACGGACAAGGCGAAGTGGAAAAGGCTATCTTTAGTCAGATGAATTGTAAGGATAAGAAAAAATACGGAAAGCCAATCGCCTGGTCCGTTGAAGAACATGGAGATTACTACATATTCAAATGTATAGTGAGCACGGAACGAAAAGAAAATATCAACTATTCCAAATCTGATGGAATGATCGGAATTGATTGCAATGTTGACCACTTCGCTGTTTCGAATGTTAATTCCAAGGGACAGCTTATTTCTTCATGGTCATTAAAATTCAATATTTTAGGAAAAACATCGGGTCAAATCTCTAAAATGATTGAGGCAGAGGCAATCGAATTAGTGAATATTGCCCATCGGGCAAACAAACCGTTGGCTATTGAAAAATTGGATACGACAAAATCGAAAGTATCCCCTCCATATGGAAATAAAAAAGCAAACTTCAAATTCAATATGTTTGCTTATAATAAAATGGTCTCAGCGATTAAATCAAGAGCTGAAAAAATGGGTGTAGCAGTATTCGAAGTAAATCCAGCTTATACAAGCCAAATTGGTAAAATGAAATACATGAAACGCTTTGGGATCTCCATTCACGAAGCTGCAAGCTTTGTAATCGCTCGAAGAGCAATGGGATTCAAAGAAAAACTCCCACCAGTGTTGGGTACACTATTACCAGAGAAGATAATAGGTGCTCATCATTGGGTGCAGTGGGGGTATGTTTCGAAAATGCTGAAAGAGATTCGCACTTGTGCGTATTACCGTTCAGAACTTTTTGATGTAGACAGGTTTCGTTCTACGAACGAACTTTTCTTCCCGGGGGCTCTTACAGGACTGGAAGCAAAAGGTTTGTCGAAACTAAAAAGTGAAAAAACCGCCTCCTAGTTGAACGGGAGACGGTCGCATATTTTTGGTATGTGTCTTGTCTTTACAAGAATCCCCCACATCAAACAACCCGTTAGGGTGTTAAGTGGTGGGTAGTTCAATTAGAGACTACCAAACACCGAAATTAGCGTAAACCGCAAAAAAAAAAACAGAAAAACTTCCTGTTTTCCTCTTTTTTAATTGTTAGAAACAGGGAAGTTTGATACGATTAGCTTGTATCTCTCTAATGATCATGCAATTGTGAAGGTAAGGTGATTTTAGGTGCAGCGCCTCATTTTAGCCTCTTCTTCTCCACGGCGAAAAGAACTCCTTGAAAATCTTCATTTGGAATTCGAAATTTCAGGCAGTGATGTTGATGAAATCTTTGATCCTCAGTCAAGTCCGGAGGAGATCGTCACCGAGCTTGCCGATCGAAAAGCACGCTTTGTCGCCGGTAAATTCCCGTCTGCTTTTATTCTTGGTTCAGACACGATAGTGGTGTCCGGGGGAAAAGTGCTTGGAAAACCTGAGGACGAAGCTGACGCGGTCTCGACGCTGAGGAAGCTATCAGGTAAAACCCATGCTGTTTTTACAGGTGTATCGATTATTGGTAATGGAAAAAACATAAAGTTCTATGAAAAAACCGATGTGACGTTTTGGGAGTTAACCGATGAAGAAATCAAAACGTATGTAAACAGCGGTGAACCGTTTGATAAAGCAGGTTCATATGGAATACAGGGCCTCGGAAGCATGCTTGTCAAAGAGATTAAAGGCGATTTCTTTACTGTAATGGGATTGCCGGTCTCAAGAACGGTTCGAGAATTAAGAAAGGCAGGCTTCGAATTGCCGTTTTAAATCAGCTTTGTTATGTTGGATCCTAATGCAACCGAAAGTACAGGAATTTGGCTGCAAGTTTTACAAGAGCAGATTAGGTCATTTCGTTGCTGCCTGGTAAGCTCTCCCTCGTCACAATCGGCGAACAGGGAGGAATTGATTTGAGCACAGAATTAATGATTCGCGATTTTCCCGCGGATGAACGCCCCCGTGAGCGGTTTGTCCAGAATGGCCCGGAAAACTTGTCAAACCACGAGCTGCTGGCGCTGTTGCTGCGAACTGGTTCAAAGCAGGAATCTGTCCTGCAGCTGGCAAACCGGGTTTTGTCGAGTTTTGAAGGTCTAAGGCTGCTAAAGGATGCTTCATTAGAAGAAATTACTGCAATCAAAGGAATTGGAACGGCAAAAGCGATACAGGTCCTCGCAGCGGTTGAGCTGGGCAGGCGGATTGCCAATCTTAGCGATGATGACCGTTATATTATCCGCTCTCCCGAGGACGGCGCGAAATTGTTAATGAATGATATGAGGTTTCTGTCCCAGGAGCATTTTGTTTGTCTTTATCTCAATACAAAAAACCAGGTGCTGCACAGACAGACGATCTTTATCGGGAGCTTGAATGCCTCGATCGTCCACCCTCGGGAAGTATTCAAAGAAGCATTCCGGAGGTCGGCAGCGTCGATTATTTGTGTGCATAACCATCCTTCCGGGGATCCATCACCGAGCAGGGAGGATATCGAAGTCACAAAGCGGCTCGCAGAATGCGGGAAAATAATTGGGATTGAAATGCTTGATCATTTAATTATCGGTGAAAATAAATATGTCAGCCTCAAAGAAAAAGGGTATTTATGACACTAGGTTTTTATTTGACGATAGGCTATAATATTGTTTATGATTTTTGCAGGCTGGATTAAGGCTTCAAACCATCCAGTATAGCCATTCAGGTCAATTTTAAAACGTTAAAAAACTATCGTTGCACCGGCTTTTCGCCAACGTTCGCAGCGTTCTTTCGACAATAAAGGACAAGCGGGTAAACCGAAACCGGATAAAACATCTTATTTGCATTTTTTGCTTAAGTATCAGAAAGGGAGATACATTTATGTTTGGAATTGGGACAAGAGATCTTGGAATCGATTTGGGTACAGCGAATACCCTTGTATATGTGAAAGGCAAAGGAATCGTCCTCAGGGAGCCTTCCGTTGTCGCGCTGCAAACAGATACAAAACACATTGTGGCGGTCGGAAACGATGCAAAAAACATGATTGGCCGTACACCGGGCAATGTCGTCGCATTAAGGCCAATGAAAGACGGCGTCATCGCTGATTATGAAACAACTGCTACAATGATGAAATATTACATTAACCAGGCTACGAAAAACAAAGGCTGGTTTGCCGGCAAGCCGTATGTAATGGTCTGTGTGCCGTCAGGAATTACTGCCGTTGAAGAACGTGCTGTCATTGATGCTACGCGCCAGGCGGGAGCAAGGGACGCTTACCCGATTGAGGAGCCGTTCGCAGCCGCCATCGGCGCCAACCTCCCTGTTTGGGAACCTACAGGCAGCATGGTGGTTGATATCGGCGGCGGGACAACCGAAGTGGCGATCATTTCATTGGGCGGGATCGTCACAAGCCAGTCGATCCGTATTGCCGGGGATGAGATGGACGATGCGATCATCAACTATATCCGCAAAAATTACAATTTAATGATTGGCGAAAGAACCGCTGAAATGATTAAAGTCGAAATCGGTTCCGCCGGAGACCCGGAAGGCATAGGCAACATGGAAATCCGCGGCCGCGACCTGTTAACAGGCTTGCCCAAAACAATGGAGATCACTGCTGAAGAGATTGCGAGAGCGCTGCATGACACGGTTTATGCGATCGTTGACGCGGTTAAGCTGACTCTTGAAAAAACTCCGCCGGAATTAGCTGCCGATATTATGGACCGGGGGATAGTTTTGACAGGCGGCGGTGCGCTTTTGAAAAATCTCGACAAGGTGATAAGCGATGAAACAAAAATGCCTGTTTTAATCGCCGAGAACCCGCTCGATTGTGTCGCGATCGGAACGGGAAAAGCGCTCGACCATATTCATTTATTTAAAACAAGAGCGAAAGATTCTCGCTAATGCTGATAGTAGAGGTGTAAATCATGCCACAGTTCTTTTTTAATAAACGTTTGATTTTACTGCTTGCCAGTATCATTGTTCTCGTGGCATTGATTGGGTTTTCTTTAAGGGAAAGAGATCAATTAACCTGGCCGGAGCAGTTCATCAAGGACACGACCGGCTGGGTTCAATCTCTTGTTTCAAGACCGGCTCATTATGTTGCCGGCTTTTTTGAAAATGTGCACGATTTGCAAAATACATATCATGAAAACAAGGAATTGAAAGCACGGCTGAATGATTTGACTAAGCTGGAAGTAGAGGTTCAGGAACTTCAAAAGGAAAACAAAGAGCTCAATGAAATACTCGGCAAGGAAGAATCGTTGCGGGATTTTGAACCAAAGCAGGCGACGGTAATTGGAAGAAACCCGGATCGCTGGCATGAACTGCTTATTATTAATAAAGGGAAAACGGATGGAATCGAGCCCGACATGGCGGTTATCACGGCAACAGGGCTGATCGGCAAGGTGAAAAGTGTCAATGGATTAACTTCAACCGTGCAGCTGTTGAGTTCAATGGACCCGACAAACCGGATTTCGGCTTCGGTGTTTGGCGAAGGAGAAAAACCCTACCACGGCACTATTGAAGGCTACGATAAAGAACAAGAATTGCTTCTATTAAAAAATATCCCTTTTGATGCTAAAATAGAAAAAGATAAGATTGTCACTACGTCCGGATTCGGTGGCGTGTTCCCGGGAGGGCTTGAGATTGGCAAGGTTGTCGATGTAAAGCCGGATCAGTTTGGCCTCACCCAAACCGTTTATGTGAAGCCAAGCGCAAACCTTTATGATATACAGCATGTGATGGTCGCGAAGCGCAGCATTACAAGGCCTGAATTAACGGACATGGCAGATGGCGAGGAGGAGGAACTGTGAGAAGATTCCTTCTTCCTGTTTTATTAATGTTCTTTTTTGTGATAGAAAGTACATTTGTAGAACTGCTTCCTGCAGAAATCTTTAACAGCGAGCGTATTTTGGTGCCGCGTTTCTTAATGATTGCTCTTTTCTTCTTGACGATTTATGGGAGCGTTAAGCACGGAATCATTTATGCGCTGATTTTTGGCGGGCTTTTTGATATTGTTTATACAGAGATTATCGGCATTTATTTGTTCCTGTTTCCGTTCATGGCTTATATCGTTTCGAGGATCATGAAGGTTTTGCATGCGAATATCATCATCGTCACTTTTGTGTCGCTGTTCGGGGTTGCCCTTCTTGAGCTTTCCGTATATGGAGCCAATCTATTAATCAATCGGACAAATCTCGATTTTTCAACTTTTACTTTTTTAAGATGGTTGCCAACATTGGTCTTAAATTTAGCGTTCACAATCATTGTTGCTTTTCCGTTGAAAAGGCAGATTGAAAAATTTGCGGAGCATTTGAAAGATTAATTGTTAAAATCGGCCTCTGTGCCGCTATCCTTTTACTTAAAATAAAAGTGGCAAGAAGGAGTTTCGGCATATTCTGTCGAAATTGTTTCTACCTGAGGTGTTGCTGACATGAAAAAAATGCAAAACGTTACGATTAAAGGAACAAAGGACGGGCTAACGCTTCATCTCGATGATTCTTGTTCTTATGAGGCTTTAAAGAAGGAGTTAGACGAAAAGCTTTCCGTGAGCTATCGGGGGGATGGGGGCAATCACCTCATTTCCGTTAAGGTAAAGGTGGGCAACCGCTATTTGACCGAAGCACAAAAAGAAGAAATGAAAGAGCTTATCCGTCATAAAAAAAATCTCGTTGTCGAAGAAATCCATTCGAATGTGATCACGATTGAAGAGGCAAACCGCTTGAAAGCCACCAGTGAAATTGTGCCGATTGCAAAAATTGTCCGCTCCGGCCAAATTCTTGAAGTGCCGGGAGATTTACTGCTGATTGGTGATGTGAATCCCGGAGGAACGGTTGCAGCCGGAGGCAATATCTTTGTGATGGGAGCTTTAAAAGGAATTGCCCATGCAGGGCGGTCGGGAAACGGACAAGCAGTGATCGCCGCTTCGGTTATGAAGCCTTCCCAGTTGAGGATCAACGATTGTATCAATCGCGCCCCTGACCAATATCCGGAAGGGGATAAGCGGGAAATGGAATGCGCATACATAAATGAAAATCAGCAAATCGTCGTTGATAGATTGCAAGCTTTAGTTCAACTTAGACCTGAGTTAACAAGATTGGAAGGGGGACGATAATATGGGAGAGGCAATAGTAGTGACATCCGGTAAAGGGGGAGTTGGCAAAACGACAACTTCTGCCAACCTGGGAACGGCTTTGGCCCTGCAAGGAAAGCGTGTGTGCCTGGTCGATACCGACATCGGCCTGCGCAACCTCGATGTTGTGATGGGACTGGAAAACCGGATTATATATGACCTTGTTGATGTCGTTGAAGGAAGATGCAAGATTCATCAAGCACTTGTTAAAGATAAACGGTTTGAAGACAAGCTTTACCTTCTTCCGGCAGCGCAAACAAGTGATAAATCGGCTGTCCAGCCTGAACAAATGAAAAAGCTTGTCGAAGAACTAAAACAGGACTATGACTATATTGTGATCGATTGCCCTGCCGGAATCGAACAGGGTTATAAAAATGCTGTTGCCGGGGCTGATAAGGCCATTGTCGTCACCACTCCGGAAGTATCGGCTGTCCGCGATGCGGACCGGATCATCGGGCTGCTCGAGAAAGAAGAAAATGTCGAGTCACCGAAGCTCGTCATTAACAGGATTCGCAGCCATATGATGAAAAACGGCGATATGCTCGATGTCGATGAAATCACAACCCATTTATCGATTGACTTGATTGGCATCGTTGCCGATGATGATGAAGTGATCAAAGCTTCCAATCACGGTGAACCAATTGCGCTAAATCCGAACAGCAAAGCTTCAATCGCATACCGGAATATAGCCCGCCGCATTTTAGGCGAGTCTGTTCCGCTTCAGCCTCTCGAAGAAACCGACAAGGGCGTATTTTCAAAATTAAAACGCTTTTTTGGCGTAAAGTAGGCTGAACATATAAGCTGGATCCATATTTGATTCGAACCGGGGGAAACCCCGGTTTTTTACATTCAAGAGAGCGCACTTTGAACTTTTTGATTGATACCTTGAGATCTATAGATAGGCACCGGGGTTTATAATGGAACTCAGGATTTATGATCGGCACTTGGGATTATGAGGAAAATAATCAACCTTTCGGGAACGATCGCTCGACGAAAAGTCATACTCGTGACGGACAACTCATACACTTGTACAAACTGTGTAAGGGATTGGTGGGGAGAAGATGCGTTCCAGAGCCGATGATATTCGAAAAAGGATTGCAAGGAGAAAGAGGGAAAGAGACAAGTTAACCGAACATAATCCGGTACATCCTCTTTGGGCTGAAGACGAGGAGCGGTATGGATTCGAGAAACTTTCCTCATTTGAAGGCGGACGGGGCGACGGCGAACACCCCCTGTTCCGCAAGGAGTTTTTTCTGTTTAAAATTTTGGCTTCCGCCTGTCTTGTTTTAATTGTTGCGATCGTTTTCCGCAGCGAGGCAGGTGCGTTGCAGCCAGTCCGCAGCTTTGTTCAAAAGTCGATGAATGATGATTTTCAATTTGCAGCTGTTTCAGAATGGTATGAACAGCAGTTTGGTAAACCGCTTGCCCTGCTCCCTTTTAAAGAAGACCCGGACAAAAACAAAACGGATCAATTAGAGACCGAGTATGCGCTGCCTGCATCGGGGAAAATCCTTGAGGATTTCGATGTCAATGGCCAGGGAGTCATGATTGAGACGGGTCTTGGAGCTGCGGTACAGGCCATGAACGAAGGCTTCGTAAATTTTGCCGGCGAAAAAGAAGGGTTCGGAAAAACAGTGATTATCCAGCATGGAGATACGAGCCAATCGTGGTATGCTAATCTGGAAAAGATTGATGTGAAACTGTATGATTTTATTGAAAAAGGATCCACGGTCGGGACAGTTTCAAAAGGGACTGACGGTTCAAAAGGTGTATTTTATTTTGCCATAAAAAAAGGGGATAATTTTGTCGATCCCGTTCCGGTGATCCGCTTTGAATAAAATTGGGGCTTTGTTCAAAAAAATTCACGTCCATACACTGCTGTGGCTTATCATCGCTTTAGCGGTTATGACCGGACATTTTTTAGAACTATCCATGCTGCTGCTGATTATTTTTGTTCATGAAATGGGGCATGCGGTAGCGGCCTCTTTTTTTTCCTGGCGCATAAAACGGATTTCGCTTCTTCCGTTTGGGGGTGTAGCGGAGATGGAAGAGCACGGAAACCGCCCGCTTAAGGAAGAGGCGGTCGTTGTCCTCGCCGGACCTTTACAGCACATTTGGCTCGCCCTGGCCGCATTTTTTTTCTATAAGGCCGCCTGGTTGCCGGAGCATTGGTTTTGGCTGTTTATCGATTACAATGTGATGGTCCTTATTTTTAATTTACTGCCAATCTGGCCTTTAGACGGTGGAAAGCTTGTATTTTTGTCCCTGTCGCTGAAGGATCCATTTCAAGTAGCCCATAACCGCACGCTTTTGGCCTCATGTTTCAGTATCGCCATTTTTACCGCAATTGTATTATTCACTGTTCCAGGCAATTTAAACGTGTGGATTGTCATTGGCTTTCTGCTGTTCTCCCTTTATGGGGAGTGGAAACAAAAACAGTATGTTTTTATGAGATTTTTGCTTGAACGCCATTATGGGAAAAATAGTGAATTTCGCCGCTTAAAACCGTTAAAAGTAAACGAAGAAGAGCTTGTCATCAACGTACTTGAAAGGTTTCAAAGAGGCTGCAAGCACCCGGTTATCATCGAAAAAAATGGCAAAGAACAAGGTTCATTGGATGAAAATGAACTTTTGCATGCTTATTTTTCAGAAAAGCTCCTGTCGGCGCGGATTGGGGATTTGCTTTATCCGTATTAGGAGCAGGATAATTGTAAAGGAAGTGGTGTAAAACAGATTTTCATCCGGTGATGGGCCGAACTTGAACTGGTTCCAGCAAATAGAAAAAGTGAGGAAGAAACTTTGGATAAATTGATTGTGAATTATGGTGCGAGAGAAAAACGATTTGCGCTTTTAAAAGGGAACCGCATCGATCGATTATTTATCGAGCAGCCGAAATCGCGGTCTGCGGTTGGCAGAATCTATTCAGGCATTGTCACGAAGGTGCTGCCGGGAATGAATGCGGCGTTTATTGACATCGGCGAAAATCGTGCCGGTTATTTGCATCGCGACAAGCTGCCTTCCTATGTTTTATCCGATGAAGAAAAGGGTTTGAAGCAGAACCGCCCGATTTCGGCGTTTGTTCATGAGGGAGAAAGACTGCTCGTCCAAATCGAGAAGGATGCGGCAGGTTCGAAAGGGCCACGGCTGACCGGAATTATCGAGCTTCACGGCGACGGGCTTGTCTACATGCCGCACGGTAAATATGTGGCTGTTTCGAAAAAGATGCCTGATGAACAAGAACGGGAAAAATGGCGGCATTTTGGGCACCAGATTAAACGGGAGCAGGAAGGGCTTATTATTCGGACCGCTTGTGCCGGCATGGTGGGCGAAGCTGTTGCTTTGGAGCTTGACCGGTTGCGAAACCATTATGAACTGCTGAAGACACAGGAACAAGCAATGAAAAAGCCGGGTGTAGTGCTCGAAAATGAGCCGTTTTTAGAAGAGCTTTATGGAGAATTGAAAAGAGCTGAATTCGTTGAAATCGTGGTCGATGATTTT
Source organism: Bacillus sp. V3-13 (assembly GCF_002860165.1). Taxonomy (GTDB): domain Bacteria; phylum Bacillota; class Bacilli; order Bacillales; family Cytobacillaceae; genus Bacillus_BJ. The sequence continues at coordinate 64,081 of NZ_PGUZ01000078.1, forward strand.
ACCCTTAAAAAAAAGCTTCTCCCTTTTTTATCGACTGGGAACAAGGATGCCGAAGTGAAAGTTTATACCGGAAAAGCGAATATTTTTGCTGAGTATAAAATTGAGCAGGAGATTGAAAAGGCGTTAAAAAGAGTGGTCTGGCTCAAGAACGGCGCTTATTTAATTTTTGATGAAGCAGAGGCCCTGACGATGATCGATGTGAATACCGGGAAATTTTCCGGCAAGCATGATCTGCAAAGAACCGTTTTGGAAACAAACCTGCTGGCCGCAGAGGAAATTGCCAGGCAAATCCGGCTCCGTGATATCGGCGGAATTATTTTAATCGATTTTATTGATATGGACTCTGATGATGACCGGGACGATGTGCTTCGAAATATAAAAGCAGAGCTAGCCAAGGATGAAAGAAGGACAAGGGTTATCGGCTTTACGCAGCTTGGAATTTTGCAGCTGACACGCAAGAAAACAAAACAGTCGCTCCTCGAGTCTTTGACGGTAAAATGCCCGGAATGTGACGGGAGCGGGCGGGTCATCAGTCCGGAAACGGCTGCTTTCCGGCTCGAGCGGGAGCTGTGGGAATACCGTTCCTCTGACCATGAGGCGGTTCTTGTCCATGCTTCTGAATCCGTGAAGAAAATATTTTCCGGAGAACACGGTGAGCACATAGAACGGCTCGAATCAGCGCTCGGCATGAAAATATTCTTTTTAAGTGCGGATTCTGAAAAACCTCACTATGACATCCGTCAATTTGGCACAAGAGAAGAAATTCAAGAAAAAGCAGAGCGATCGTAACAATTGTTTTTTAAGTTTTTTTCCCGCTTTGCATTGCCATTTCACCGGTTGACATCATATGTGGAATGTGATAGTATTTTCATGTTATGTTTGTAGCGCACCTGTGCTACAACCGCTCAGAACAGGTTAAAGCTTTTGCACTTTCTTTGCAAAACGCCTGGTGATGGCGAGTCTTAGTCTATAAGGAGGTGCAGTTCATGTACGCAATTATCGAAACTGGCGGTAAGCAAGTCAAAGTAGAAGAAGGTCAGGCGGTCTTCATCGAAAAGCTTAACGCGGAAGCAGGCGAAACGGTTACTTTTGATAAGGTTCTTTTCGTAGGCGGCGAGAATGTAAAAGTAGGCAGTCCATTAGTGGAAGGTGTTACGGTTACAGGTAAAGTTGAAAAACAAGGCCGTCAAAAGAAAATCATTGTCTTCAAATACAAGGCAAAGAAAAACAACCGTAAAAAGCAAGGTCATCGTCAGCCATATACAAAAGTAGTCATTGAAAAAATCAATGCATAAGGTTAGATTAGATGATTGAAATTACGATTAACCGCAGTGAATCCGGAATGATTCAATCATTTAGCGTGAGTGGACATGCTGAATTTGCTGATCCCGGGGAAGACCTTGTCTGTGCAGGCATTTCTGCTGTTTCCTTTGGATCTGTCAATTCAATTATTGGCTTAACGGGGATCGAACCCGTTATCGAACAGGGAAAGAATGGCTTTCTCCGATGTGAAATTCCCGGCGATCTTCCGGTTGAAACACAAGAGAAAGTGCAATTGCTCCTTGAGGGCATGGTCATTTCATTGCGGACGATTGAAAGAGATTACGGAGAGTATATAAAGATTAACAATAACTAGGAGGTGGGACAAATGTTAAGATTGGATCTTCAGTTTTTCGCTTCTAAAAAGGGAGTAGGTTCTACAAAGAACGGACGTGACTCAATCGCCAAACGCCTTGGCGCGAAGCGTGCGGACGGTCAATTCGTCAGCGGCGGTTCAATTCTTTACCGTCAGCGTGGTACTAAAATCTACCCTGGCGTAAACGTGGGCCGTGGCGGCGACGACACTCTATTCGCCAAAGTTGACGGAGTTGTTAAGTTTGAGCGTGTAGGCCGTGACCGCAAACAAGTGAGCGTATATCCAGCAGCTCAAGAAGCGTAAGCTTCCTGACGGAAAACTCTAACCGTAACGGTTAGAGTTTTTTATTTAAAGCTATAGGAAAGTATAAACGTTTCTAAATATAGTTGGGCGTTTCGATGTCCAGCTCCAG
>NZ_PGUZ01000079.1 GCF_002860165.1 Bacillus sp. V3-13
GGCTCAAAATCATGGAAATGTATTAACTGAATATTCTAACTACATTTATGCAACGCTAGTGATGTTGAATTTATTATAAAAAGGAAATGGAGGGGTTATTTTTGAAGGTGAATTTTTTAAAGCTGTTCATGGTAGCAACGTTTTTAGTGTTTTTATTACCAGGTGGGAAAGGATTTGCTGTTTCTAACGGAGAAAAAATTACTTTACCTTATTACACTTGCTATGGTACATCAAACATTAGAAAATCCACTACATATGGAGATGTCTATGGGGAGTCCGTTACAGTCTGTGACAGAACAACTATATATCCCGCATACATGGTGAAGGTAACTGGAACTTTAACCAGAAATGGTGGACCTGTGGATTCAGATTCCAGAGAGTATTACAAAACAGATCGAGCTGCAATTCAAATGTTTTATGGTGACAGGGTATTTAGAAGTGGGGATTATGGTTTAAGATCAACTCATGAAGTGATAAGTGGTTATAATCACGGCCATTCAAAATTCTGGGTATCAGAATGGGCAAGCAGAAAATTCTAAATTTTAAACTTTTCTCTATAATAATATGTATATGTCTTTTTAATATTACAGCTTGTGACAATTTAATTGTTGACAATAACGAGTCTTCAGACAATGAAAAAATGGGTGGGTTCGAATTTAATTACAACTTACCTAACCTTACCCAAACTCCAATGGTTCACAAGATAGATGAAGAACATGATTATACGGCAAGTGTAGAAGTGATAAATCATTTCTCTGAAAAGTCTAACTTTAGACTATTTATTTTTCTTGACAATAAAATCACTAGTATAGAACAAAATAAGAAAAAAGTTAATTATATTGATATTTCTTTAGATAAAGGAGAAGGTAAAAATTATACTTTTTCAATTAACAATATTCAAAAAGGAAGGCATGAATTAATTGCGCTGTTAGTTCTTAAGCCTGACATAGCTTTAACTAAAAAGGAGTTTATTGACTATGTAAATTTCAGCAAAAGATTTATTGTAATAGCCGGGGAAGAAAATATAGTTCAGAAGAACAAAAAAGAGTTAATTTCTATTGATAATAAATCGCAAGATGAAGCTGCAAAAATAACTTATATAACACCTGCTGATTCAATTAACACTCCTGATAATGCTATAACATTAATTAATGAAGAAAAGAATGAAAAAAGAGCCACTTTACATTTTTGGAATGACTCTCCAAATAAGTCCTACACAATTTTAGGCTTAAGTAATAACAAACAGATTAAAGTGGAACAACAAAACATTCTCGTGAAAAATGTTGGCCAGGTGTCTATTGATATAAATATTCCAATGGATAAAACATTAAAGACTAACAATATTATATTCTTAATTGTTGAAAACATGGATTCAACTCCAGATCACCCGAGTGAAGGGATTCAATCCACCAATAAAATAACAATATTATCAGAAGCCTGATTTTTATCAGGCTTTTAATTGTATAGAATTAAAATTAAGGGAGAATATAAATTTTAAAAAAAGGATGTGAATATTTTGAGGAAAATAATAATAATTATATTACTTTTAGTTTTTTCAATGAATCAGGTGCAATATGTTGCAGCTAGTACTACATATTTATACGGCGGAAATAAAAATAAAAATTTTATTAGTGCAGAAAAATACTTTCCGAAAGTTGATAAAGAGAAATATACAGAATATCATAGTTCAAATTTAAATTATAAGGGGTTACTGCTTTATAAAGATATTGCTAAGTCGCTTCAAAAAGAAGCTAAGAGATATCAAATATTAACCGATTACGACAACTCTAATCCTAATGTCAGCCCAGAACGACAAGTTTACCTTTATTACACCACAAAATTAATTGACAACAACAATAGGATGCTTTATAAGTTTATAATAATAGATGCCGAAACAGGAGATAATTTAGCTGTCGGAAATGGAGATAGACTCTATTCACCTGGTCAAAGTTGAATTAATCGAACCGAAGTTATACACAAAATAACCGGTATCCTTTATGCTAAGGGATTACCGGTTTGTTTTTAGGTTTTTTTGTTTTCTTGACTAATTTTTCATTAGTACAATCTTTTCCCGTAGTGGACGGAGATTATTGAAATCAACACGCTGTTTTAAATTCCACACATAATCACCAGTTAGAGCAATATGCTCCCATCCCAACGGGGAAAGGTGTTTTAAATGCTCTTCTGGAATATCAATTCCTTGCGCTCGTAAAGCTTCTACCGCACGAGAGATATAAACCGTGTTCCATAGAATTATCGCAGTGACAATCAGTTGTAGTCCACTCGCTCGATACATCTGATCCTCATAAAATCGGTCCCGCACCTCACCCAGTCTGTTAAAGAACACAGCTCTTTTTAAAGCATGTGTAGCTTCTCCTTTGTTTAAGCCAATTGTTACTCGTTTACGAAATTCAGGATCTTGTAACCACTTTAATATGTGCAAGCTATGCTCAATTCGTCCAACTTCACGTAAGGCAACAGACAACCCATTTTGACGAGGATAGGAGCTAAGCTTTTTTAGAATCAATGATGCTGGCACTGTACCACGATCTACGGAACTATTTAAATGTAAGATATGGTCCCAATTTTCTTTGATGGTCTTTTGGTTAATGGTTTTACTAATTAGAAAAGAAAGTTCCGGATAATGACTTGGCTTTCGAAAAGTGTAGATTTTGTTTGTGCCAAAGCTTTTAATTCTGGGGGCAAATCGAAACCCTAATAGATGACACATTGCAAAGATATGATCGACAAAGCCTGCCGTATCCGTGTAATGCTCTTCAATTTTCAACTCCGTTTCATGATTTAGTAAGCCATCAATAATGTGTGGGGCTTCTTTCTCAGCAGAACTGATCACTTTCACATAAAAGGGACTATATTGATCCGATGCATGAGAATAAAATTTCACCCTTGGATCTGAACCATATTTCGGATTAATTTGTGCGGATGATCTAGCCTGACTGCCAGCTCGAAAATCTTGACCATCGGAAGAAGAAGTTGTTCCATCCCCAAAATAAGTAGAAAACGGGTGGGAATGATGAAAATCGAAGATTTCGGCATGTGCTTTGGAGTAGGTTTCATCTCGTATATACCAATCGGATACCCAAGCAAGTTGTTCATATGAAATCCCAGGGCAAGCATCGGCCATCTTGACTAATCCTAAATTGATACCATCCGCTAAAATCGCAGCAAATAAAATTGATTTATCTTTCGGTTCAGAATTTGTATGAAGATGAGTGAAATGTCTTGTGAAATGAGTCCATCCATCAACTTCGACTAATAAATCCGTGAGCTTAATTCGAGGTAATAAATCGTAAACCCGACGAATCAGCGCTTCGGCTTCTTCTGGTACAGCTTTATTCAAAGGAGTGATTTTGATTTGTTGGTTCTCAATGGTTACATCAGGTAGTTCCTTCTTTCGAATCAACTGGATGACTTTGGTTAATTCTTCTTCTAATGTTTCTTGTCGTTCTTGTAGATATTGATCCATCTCCGTTGGAGTATTTAACGGAACTTGGTTTGATTGTTTGATTTCATTCCATGCTTCAGGAGTTAATAAATATTCTTCAAAGTCTTTATATTGCCGACTTCCAACGACCCACATATCTCCAGAGCGAAGGTGATTGCGAAGTTCTGCCATAGTACAGATTTCATAGTAATGTCGATCAATTCCATCTTCTTTAAACACGTATTTCTCCCATTTGGGTTTTACAAAATCGGTTGGTGAATCCTCTGGAATCTTTCTTTTTTTCGACTTATTTAATTCTTTCAATAAGTTAAGAGCTTGCAGAAGAGATTCACTCGGATGGGATGCTTTAAATACATAGGTTTTTAGCATTCTAGGAACAAATTTACGCATGTTGGTATAGTGATCATCTAATAGCTCTAAGGTAATCAAATTCAACAGGACGAGCCAAGCTTTCTGCTTCCTCAACAGATTGCACAAATTGTTCCCAAGAAATGATCGATTGTAAGGTTTCATACGGATCTTGTTCTGCTTCTTTAGCTTCAATTAATGCTTTTCCTACTTGTGCATATAGACGAACCTTTTGATTAATGGCTTTCCCATCTTTATGAAATCCCTATTTGTGCTTATGCTCTCCGCGATTAAACATTTTTCCTATCAATTTGTCATGCATATCTAACCCTTGATCAATAAGGAAAGCGTAGATGTGTATCAAAAAAGCCATTAAAGTTGCATGTCGCTTCAATGGTTTGAAACGTGCTAAATGTTGATTGGAGTAACGTGCCCCTTCTCTAGCCATTTGTAGTAAGCGATTTTGATGGACGTCTCTTCCATTGTCTAATGGTAATTGAAGCTGTTGAATAAAATCATGTCGATCCATAAGTTCATGGAAAGCTTTGCTTGAAACCCTTCCAGGTGGTTTCCGTAACCAGGCAAGGAAAGTCTGCTTAGTTCCGTTTCGAAGAGTCAACAACTTATCCAACTTGCTACATTGTTCTGTCGTTAATCCTTTAGTCAATTGTTTGTAAATTAAATTTTTTGCTCGACGCCGCACAGACCAACCTAGACGCTCAACTGTAGTTATTCCAGGAATAAGGATTTTTCGGTTTCGCATTTCTTGAATAAGTGCTTCTACAAGAAACGTTCCTTTATCGGTTCCCATTGCGATTGGCAAGAGCCAACGGCTAAGTTCCCGATACTCCCTTAGAGTAAAGGTTCGGTATCCAAATACACGTCGAATTTCCACTAAATGCTCCCGTCTAGTGGCTTCCCGACCTCGTGAATACTCTTCCATAACCCCTGGTAAGATTCCTAACTGCCGACCGATATACACTAGAATAGGTAAGGGAATTACTTCTCGTGGAGCAAAAGGACGACCAGGGAAACGGAAATATCCTAATTGGACCGCAAAACCTAAACGATTGGTTACCCCACGCCGCTTATTTATTATCTCAATATCTTCTGGGGAGAACGTATAATAACGCGCAAGATCCCGATCACTCATCTCTTTTGGTACTTCAGTAAACTGTGAACGTTGAACTGGTGAAAGTAACTCATGTGTAGACAATGGTCTTCCTCCATATTAATGTAATTTGAGAGTGATTTTTTTGTAAATTATCACTATTTTGAGTTTAACACAATTCACTTTTGTTAAACTCAAAAAAATACTGAAAACCATTAATATAACAGGCTTAGTGGTAGGTAAGAAGTGTACCAAAAATGATTTTTTCGATTTTAGTTTTACATATAGTATGATAATATATAATAAGTAAAACATAAAACTATTGAAAGGATTCTTGATAATGGAATTTGTTCAACCAATTCGAGATCTAAAACAGATTCAGGCTATTAAAAATATCTTGTTGGCCCAGTCTGCACGAAATCACTTACTCTTCGTTTTGGGAATCAATTGCGGGCTTCGTATTTCAGACATCCTCCAACTACAAATAGGTGATGTGGTAAACGAGCGTGGTAAACCTCGGCCTTTCTATGAACTGAGAGAGAGCAAAACAAAAAAGGGGAGAAGATTCCCATTCAGTAAAAACGTTCAAAAAGCAATTAACCTGTATTTCCAAGAAGCCGGCAAAAATGAAAACTTGGAATCATACCTGTTTAAGTCCCGTCAAGGATACCGATCAATCACAAGACAGCGTGCTTATCAGATTATCAATGACGCAGCCCATGCTATTGGTATTCAAGAAAAGATTGGAACCCATACATTACGCAAAACGTTTGGATACCACGCCTATAAGTCAGGAGTTGATATCACCTTACTTCAATCTATTTTCAATCATTCCTCTCCATCGGTAACGTTGCGATACATTGGGATTACTCAAGATGATATGGACGATGTGATTATCAACTTAAATCTATGATTTAGCCAAAAAATAAAACCGGTTATCCCTAGCGTACAGGATACCGGTTATTTTCTGTCTAAAATGTGTCTTAGCGTACGTTTTACCCGAAATGATACTGTGATCCCAATTAGTCGGAGCCGTAAGGACTCATCATCGGCTACTGGTATGCGGGGGCGATCGTATGGGCCTGCTTCTGGCTTGGAATTACGATGCTACTGGCGTTCCTCGCGCATATCAGGGTCAAAGATTCGATGGGCAAATCGATGCCGCCCTTAGTGTTTTTAGCGATAATCATCATTCTAATCATCATTAATATTTGAGGGATCTTATGCTGAAATACTAAAAAGACTTTTTTCATGGGAGCGATGCCGTTTAATGCCGTAAGCTCAGCGTTAGCGGCTGCTTTTTTTTTTAACGATAAAGAAATGGCGACAGGGATCGACCCTGTTGACATTCACATTAGTGTGAACGTTTATGATGGTTTTGTCACCTTATACGAAACAGGAGGTAAAACGATGAGTCCATATTATGGAATCAAAGGAGTTATCGTCGGAGGAACTCATGGAATAGGGTTTGCGACAGCGAAGGCGTTGGTTGCTGGCGGAGCACAAGTTATGGTTACGGGCAGCAATCCCCGCAAGGCGAAGGAGGCCGCGCATGAGTTTGGCGAGCGCGCACGGGTAATAAGTTCCGATATTACATCTATGGCGGACATTCAATTATTGCACAATGAAGTGGAGAACGAACTGGGGACGATTGATTTTCTGCACGTGAATGCGGGAATTGCGTTGCTGGAGCCCTATCAGGAAGTGACGGAAGATACCTATGACCGAATCTTTGCCGTCAATACTAAGGGGGCGTTCTTCACCGTGCAGCGCTTGGCGCCGCTTATCAAGGAAAGAGGGTCGATCGTGTTCACCTCCTCCATCGCTGACGAAGGCGGATCCCCCGGGATGAGCGTGTATGGAGCCTCCAAGGCGGCACTGCGCTCTCTGGCATCCGGTTTTGCCGCCGAGTTGTTGCCAAGAGGCATCCGGGTGAATGTTGTCAGTCCGGGTTTCATCAATACGCCGACGCTGGGTGTTACGGGCTTTTCGGAAGCTGATCGGGCCGCCTTCATGGAGCTGGGAGATCGGATCACGCCCATGAAGCGACACGGTACGCCGGAGGAAGTGGCCAAAGCGGTGCTGTTCCTAGCGTTTGACGCCACGTTTACGACAGGAGCCAGGCTAACGGTCGACGGAGGACTGGGACAAGGAATCGAGGCGATGTAAATAAAAAGCGTATCGCACGGCATTGTTGCCAAGGGATACGCTTTTATCTTTTGGCGATGGTTACGGCAATTTGCCTTTCGAGCAGTCTCTTCAGCTCTTGCAACGCTTCGATCTGCTGCTTTACGGTATTCAGCTTCTCTTTATACATCGAGAGCATTTCTACACAATACTCGTATTTATCCGGCACAGCCACCTCTCCTCTGAACAATGCCTCGATCTCATCTGTAGTTAGACCGAGTTTCAGATATAGCTGGATCGCTTGGATTCGAGAGACGGCGGATTCATCAAATTCCCGGTAATTGTTATCCAGACGGTAAGCCTGAAGCAGCCCCTTCTCCTCATAGTGCCGAATTGATCTGCTGCTAACATTAGTCAGCCGCGATAATTCACTGATCTTCACCCGGATCGTCCCCCCCTAAATCATCGTACACAAAAATTATACATCAGATGGAAAAAAAGGAGAAGGAGATGTGAGATAGCATCGCTGGCAGCAATAAGCTATCTTTTGTGGATTTTAACTCGAACGCCTTGTTTCGGTCGATGTGTAATTGAAGGTCAATAAGCCCATGGCCGCGAACCAGAAGAGCACTTCGACAGCCAACAGACGGCTGACGATGCCGGCGATACCATGTCCTTCTCCTGCACCAACAGGATCGAAATTTATGAAGAACAGAATGACGAGTATAAGCGTTAGCGGACTTCCTACGATCAATCCGCTTCCAAGTTTCCGCAATCGGGGAATGCCGCGAAAGTACAAGCCGGCAATAAGGAAACTCACAATCGTCGTACCTGTGCTCAGAAGGAAGCCGACAGAGTGCAGAAGAGTGGATTCAAGGTCGAACATTCCACAAACGATAAGTCCGATCGGTGAAAGTATCAACAGGGCAATGCTGGCGCGACGTATGGATACTCGACCCTTCTCACGTATATTTAAGAAGATCCCGATGATTCCGGCGAAGAGCAGTATTCCGCTTAAGATAAATGATGAATTCATTATGATTGCAGTAGAACCCATCCCCAAACCGCTTATTGGTTGTGTGATGGCCGAATATGGCTCGATTCTGACGCCATAAATCGTATATCCTTTACTAATAAAACCAAGAATGAACCATGTTAGAGTGAATATGATCGGGCTGACAACGGCGAATAACGGTAAGAATTTGACTGCTTTCATAGTAAACCTCCTCGTATCTAACGCAGTTAATTTAATCTAACATTGTTAGTCTATACTGCACATGGTATAATTGTCAAGAGAAGGGGGCAGTGATTTTGAAAAAGAAGAATCCATCCGATAATAAAATGAACAGACTCGATCAATCCCTCATTGTGCATACCGCGCTCGATCTCATTCAAGAAGAAGGAATCGACAAGTTAACAATGAGGAGATTGGCACAAAAATTAGATGTTAAAGGGGCATCCCTTTATTGGCATATACAAGATAAGAACGAATTGTTGTCACTGGTGGCGGAGGAAATATGCAAAAGAATTCAATTCCCCGATGAACAACTCCCTTGGGAGGAGCAACTGCTTGAGTTTAGCAAGAGATGCCGCGACACCTATTTGCAAATACATAATTCCGTTCATGTTCTCGTGGAAACGCCGCCAACCACTCCATATCGGATGCAATTAATCGATAAAATAAATCGTTTGTTTGAATTGGCCGGGTTTAAAAAGGAAGATATTTTTTCTGCGAGCTGGATGCTCAATAACTATATTTGTTCGTTTATATTAGATGAATACAGGCTTACTAAAATGGAAAGTGATGTGGATGTGCCGGACTTGGAGCGAGAGTTTTACTTTGGAATTGATGTGCTCGTCAACGGGTTTCGAAATAAGTTGATGGAGCGAGATATTCGTGAATAAGCATTCATTTTAGTCGGATTTCTTTGTGATCGGAGGATGACGAATGCGCTCGTTCTGGATATGGTTCTTCTTTTTGGCCGCAGCACTGCTGATGTCAGTCGTGCACATTTCTCTAGAGGCCAACGAACTGGCCTTGCGCATGCTGTTCTGCGCACTGATGCTCACGGCGTTCTTCGTATCACCGCTGTTCCGGCGAAAGCCGCGTGCTTTGACTTTTGTCCTATGCTTGGCAGTGCTGTTCGCAAGCGCTGCGACGTGGCCGTAGGCTGATCAGGCGGCAAATCCGTATCCGCTCCTTGTGTTCTCCTTGCTATCTGGGAAAGCCGCATACCGACTGCCAACGAAGCTGGCGGTGATCGTGGTTTTCTTGGCCATGGCTGCGGCGTCAGCTCCCGGATGGCTCGGCTTTCCGAACCTGCCGCTCGTCTTCCTGGGCTTGTATGCGTTTGTGTTCTTAGCGGGCATGATCTTGCTGAGTACGCTGTTCAAGGAGCGGGAATCGGCTATGGTCCGATATGAATCGCTTCTTAGCGAACACAGGGCGCTGAAGCGTAGGCTCCTCACGAACGAGGAGAATACTCGCCAAGAGGAACGCAGCCAGGTGGCACGGGATATCCATGATTCAGTCGGTCATAAGCTCACCGCACTGCTGATGCAGCTTGAAGTTCTGAAGCAGCACGAATCCGGCGGCTTGCCGGCTATTATGGGCATGCTCCGCAGACTGGAGACGGAGAGTTTTATGCGGATTCAATTCACGATCAAGGACGGGGCCTTGTCTGCACCGCTTGGCAGCGTGCAGTCGATCGTGGTATACCGTGTTGTGCAGGAGGCGCTGACGAATGCCATGCGGCACGGTCAGGGAAGAGAAGCGCGGATAATGTTCGAAGCGCCCGGAGGCGGCAGTATATTTCGGTTCGAAGTCGTGAATGAGCGGAAGGACAACAAGCCGTTTGCGAAGGGATTCGGATTGAAATCGATGCGCGAACGAATGGGCCAGGCCGGCGGACAGCTTGAAATAACGGCATATAACCAGCTTTTTATCGTACGTGGCACCTTATCATTTTCAAATAAAGCGAGGGATGAAGCATGATCCGAATTTTGCTGGGCGAGGATCAGGCGATGGTGCGCTATGGGTTGAAGATGATGATTGAGACCGATCCAGAGATGAGCGTAACCGGCGAGGCGGGTCATGGCAAGGAAGCCATCTCCTTGTGCGAAAAGCAAGCGTTCGATGTCGTCGTGCTGGATATCCGCATGCCCGAGATGAACGGATTGGAAGCTTTAAGAATCATTCGCACTCGTTGGCCGCGCTGTAAGGTGCTGATGCTGACGACGTTTAACGACGACGATTATGCGCTTGAAGCGCTGAGGAGCGGGGCTCATGGCTATATGCTAAAGGATGCGGAGCCGGAGGCGCTGATCCGCTCGATTCGCAGTTGCCTGTCCAGCGGTCTATCGCTGCAGGATGATGTTGCTGCTAAAGTGATCCCGCGATTGCTTCACGAGAACAACGAGGCGGCCGTGGATTCGTCGATCACGCCTCGTGAACTGGTTATCCTACGACTGGTGGGCGAAGGGAGAAGCAACAAGGAAATCTCGGAGCAGCTTGGTTTATCGATCGGGACGGTGAAAAATCATATCAGCCAGATTATGGACAAGCTGGAGCTGCGCGATAGGACGCAGCTGGCCATTTATGCGATCCGACATCATGTGGTGTAAAAATAATATGACTGCAGTCATGGTAAAGTATAACGATAAGTTGGACCCATCGAAAAGAGAAGTTGCTTATGCCATATCAAAGGATTATCGTAATTTGGGGTATACAACAGAAGCAGTTAAAGGTATGGTCACCTACATTTTTAACATTACCTCATTGAAAGAAATTGTTGCGATCGTCAAGCCGTTTAATATTGTTTCAAGGCGGGTTCTTGAAAAGACTGGATTTAAGCATATTCGTGCTTAAGACTGTCTGACAACTCAGATTACGACTATTTTGCCACAGAACGAAACGGCTGCATGATCCGACAGATAAGCATAGAGGAGATTGAGCCTTACTTAGACCTTCTTGCAGAGGTCGAACATGTTAAATTGAACAGAAATAATCCTAATCATGAACAATGGCTTCGGAAGAAAATTAATTCCTATTACATGAGAGGCGCCATGTTTTTTGCCTATCAGGATCATTTAAATGAAGATATGGTTGGAATCATTGCTGTTTTACATGAGGAAGCACCTGGTGAAGTTGTTGTAAATGTATACCCGCACCGATTCCGGCATACCTATGCATGCCAGTTATTAGATAATGGCGCTCTCTTGGATTTTATCCAGGGGATGCTTGGCCACGAAAAAGCATCTACCACACAAATATATGCCCAGCTACGAGGTGAGCGGCGCAGAGAATTGTATCGTCGCTATTTCTAGTAATTTATGAATGAGAAGGTTGGCACTTTGTAACAGCTTCGCTGGTACACCATAAAAGTTATGTTCGCATATTACGTTGCAAATAAGCCGGATTCCTTAGCGTACGGTTTTTTCCGGCTTATTATAGTTATTATTCGCTTAGCATACGTTTTTCGCGTTTTGTTGGCGAGACCCTTAAACAGATTTATGATCCTCTACTTCTTGAATTGACGTTCGTTTCATCTTAGCGTATGAAAATACGCTAAGATAGGTGCAAAACAAGGCTTAGCGTATATTTTCGTTAAAATGTTGGCGGGACCCCTATTAGGATTATAAAGAAAATTGAACATAATTGATGATAATTTTTTACTCTTCATTGATCTTACTGTTGGAACTATTGAGAAAGAGCTCATTATTATTTAAGATCAATATACTCTCTACTAAATTGAGAAAAATAATATTTAGACCTCTATAAAATGGTATTTCCTTGCTATAATTATCTTATGCAAAAGGAGGGGGGAACTTATCGTTGTGTGCCTTTTGCCGGTTTAATCACTTTACAAAAGGCATTTTTTGTTGTGATTTGCTTATTTGCTGATCTGTATCAGGCCCTTTTTTTCGTGAAACCATACCAAAAAGAAAACCGGAGGTCAGCTTAAAATGCTTCTCAAGTTTTTCTTTTAAAGTCTGGACTTGTTCAAACAAGCTTTCTCTTAAAAATTCAAGCTGCCTCATCACTTTATGCGTTAAAGCATCCTGTTCATCGAGCCGCTCCATAACGGTTCGATGATAGATTTCCTCCGTATTTAGTTTATTTAATATTTCTTGCTCCATTTGCTGCTGGCTTTTCAGCTGTTTTGCGAGATCTTCGGATAGTTCTGTAGTTTTATCGAGCTTATGGGCAAGTCCTTTCAGCGAATCATCCTGAAAAGAGAGCTGATCGAGAATCGCTTGATTGATTGCTTCATCGCTCTCGAAATTTTTTGAGACCTGGTCATTGAATTTTTCCAAAAGCTCAAGCCTTTGTAAAACTTTTTGATTTAGGGCTTCCTGGTTTTGGAGAAGCCCGAGCATTTGTAAGGCAAACGCCTCTTGATCATCGATCCTTGTACAGATTCCTTCGAAATATTGTTTTTGTTCCGCCCCCGAGCTTTCAAGGGCTGAATTGACATGCTGGACAGACTGATTGATCAAAGTATTGATCGACTGCTGTTCCTCAATAAAATCGGCCAGGACATTCCTTTGAAAAATCGTTTGGTTGGATGTTTCGTTTTCCGGCACTTCGTGTTTATATAGACGCGGCTCCAGCTGCCCATTTACAAATAAGGTCATCGAAACACTCCTTTCAAAGCAAGGATAAGTCTTTAAATTAATTTATCTTATGTCACCAGCCTTGTGGATGAGACAGCTAAACATTCAATTGGTATAAACGCCTAGTGCTGATACAATACGTGAGATTATATTTGAAATGATTGTTTACTTTTCGCAAATCAGCGCTTGTATAAGTACTCGACAACGCGGTTAAAATCCTCATATTTTTCCAAAAAGGCTGTCACAGTCTCTCTATGCTGATTTCGCAGATGATCGTTTTCGAGAAAAGCAATAATCTCTTCTTCCATGCTTTTTATCATAAGGCCGCTGGGAAGCTCGAGTACGAGTTTGTTTTCCCTTAAAAATGCTTCATTAATTTCTTCCTGCCCTGGTAAAGCCCGCAGCAGAATAATGGGGAGTTTCTTCACCAGGCACTCGCTTATCGTCACACCGCCAGGTTTGGTAACCACCAAATCCATTTCGTCGTACAGACGGTTCATTTGTTCCCTTGATTCAATGTACTCAAGCGGGACAACCGACGGGCTGGCGAGTTTCTTCAGTTTCTGAAATAGCGTTTTATTTTTTCCGCAAAGGACAAAATATTTCATCTTTTGTGACGGAATCAGCTTGCCACAAAGGTCGCCAATCGAACCAACGCCTAAATTTCCTCCAGTAATCAGGATATTAAATGTGGCCCGCCGTTTACGGTCCGGCACCTGCCCAATAAATGTAGGATGGACAGGAATCCCGGTCACAATCACCCTCGCCGCATCAATCTGTTTTTCAACAAGAAAACGCTTATGTGTAACACTTGGTACGATATGTAAATCAATATTTTTAATTCCCCATACTGTATTAATGAAAAAGTCTGTGTAGGAATTTACTACAAAACCAGTAAACTCCCCGTTGTTTTTAAGAACATTGAGCAAATAGGAGGGAAGGCAATGCGTACAAATGACAATATCCGGGTTCTCCTCGGAGAGCAATTTTTTCATGCTTTTTAAAAAAAGCTTTTCATAAAACAAAAATGATTGGTCCGGCTTATCATTTAAATACGCATTCCTAATATAGATTTTGCTATAAAAATCTGGCAGCATTTTAATCGCCCAAAGATAAAGAGCAGAAGTCATTTTTTCCAATCTTTTCGACGTGTAATGAAATAAATCGACTGTTTTACACTGCATAAACGGGTCCGCCTTTTTTAAGTAGGCGGCTATTGCATCCGCTACCTGGTGGTGGCCTGATGATATTTGCAAAAATGGCAATAGCAAAACCTTTTTCACGAAAAACATCCTTTTTTTGTTTATTTTCTTACATTACAAAACCGATTATGCGGATGAATCGATATTTTCCACCAGTAACCGACCATTGCCATCAACTCCCACTAGGCCTTTCAACCTATCCCTACTATACTAATGAGTGGGGAGGAGATAAAATGTCAATTTATTTTTTAATGATTATAGTGGTCTTTCTTGTCCTGGTATTTTATAAAGCTAATAGAAACACAAGCAAAGTAGCGGTTAATTCAATTACGGTGACACGTACAAATCTGCATATATCAAAAAAACAACTGCGCATTCTTCATCTGTCAGATCTCCATCTTGAGAATATTTCAGTAACTCCTGCAGAGCTGTTTCGAAGAATATCAGATCAGCCGGTCGACCTGATTGCTTTAACAGGGGACTTCCTGGATCGGAAAAGAACCATCCCTAAACTGATCCCCTATCTTGAAGTATTAAAAAGCCTTAACCCCCGTTATGGAATTTACGCCGTTTTCGGCAATCACGACTATGTGCTTAAAGAAAAATATTTTAACCAATTAAAAGAAACGCTTGAGCAATATGGGTGCAAAACGATGCAAAATGAGCATTGCACGATTGAACTAAACGGGGAAAAGTTAAACATAATTGGAATTGATGATTTTAGTACAAAGCGCAGTGACATCGCTAAAGCGTATCACGGGCTGCCTGACGGCTATCATCTCGTTATCACCCATGACCCGAATATCGTTCTTAATATGAAAGATTATCATTATGATTATTTACTTTCAGGGCATTTTCATGGCGGGCAAATTCATTGGCCGAAGCCGTACCACTTAGTAAAAATGGGCAAGCTTGTCCGGATGAATATGGTAAAGGGCTTGCATTATCATGATGGGAAACCATTTTATATTAGCGAAGGATTGGGACAGACCGCAGTTAATATACGTATCGGCAGCCGCCCGGAGATTACTTTTCACGAAATAGGCTAATATTTTAACTACTGCAGAACGGTACCATGATGGTGCCGTTTTTTTTCGGTTAAAGAGGGAAAGAAACAAAATATTGATAAGTGTCTTTTTCAAGTCTATTCTGAACATTAAAAATATTATTACAGGAAAATATTTTATTTCGTTTTCCGAATAAAAACCTTGCAACTTATGCGAAAAATGGTTAAATTATAAATTGTCAGTCGACAATTTTTTGCGTTTCTACAATAATAATTCGCAAAAGATTCGGGACGTCGATCAGGTATTATCCATGAATAAAGAAACGGAGAGAGAGAAATGAAAAAAGTATTAGGATTATTTCTGATTGCCTTATTATTATTGGTAGTCGGGGCATGTTCAAATGACAAAGCTGCCTCAAATGGAGAGAAAGCAAAGCAAGAGGAAAATAAAGCAGATGACAACCAAAAAGCAGTAAAATCTGCACTGCTGACATATCAAAACGAGGTTATGAAAGAAATTCGCAGCATGGAAGCAGCTTTTACAGATGAAGAACAGGACTTAAACGAAGCATTGGCACAGTTTGAGAAAAACGTGGCTGAGATTGAGATTCCAAAAGAACTAAACGGCCAAAAATCTGAACTTGAAGCAGCCGCAGCTAAATTAACAGAATATTATACGAACAAAGTGGCACAAGTAAACGGAGATACTGCAAACACAGAACAAACTGATGCACTTAAACAGGAATACACCGACACAATCACTAAAGTATTCGAGGATGCAAAAGCCATACCGCCTTCTTTTGAAGGAGTCTTCCAATAAACGAACAATAAAAAACCCGGACTTTTTCGGGTTTTTTCCATGTTTACAATTCCGGGATGGAATACGACGGGCATAATCGGAAAAGCTAAGCTGGAAAGGAGCTGGCTACCGATGAAAAAAAAGGAGCAGGATACGAAGGCTTCAATAGCGCCTGGCTTGGATATGGAAGAAGAGCTCGATGCGGAGGCAACAGAAAGAGAGATTGAAATGGGAGAGTACACAAATGTTACAACACTCTCCCTTGATGAAGTAGATCCAAGTTGATTGGACGATGTTTATTGAAGAAAGCAAAAACTGCCGGACAGCTCCGGCAGTTTTTTGCAGGTGACAATTCCAATTAGTTCATGTATCATTTTTTAGAAAATACAAAAAAGTTTCATTGTAATGGAATTCCGGATAACCGGCATGTATGTTTCATTCAGGTATCAATGACCGCACTGGTCAGGGAATCTGGTGATTTGAAAGGGGGAAAAGGATTGGTAGATCAGTCTAACAAGCGGATGACTGGTATCATTCTCGTTTTGGCAGGGACGACGCTATGGGGAGTTTCCGGAACTGTGGCACAATTTCTTTTTCAAGAAAAAAGTTATCAAGCTGATTGGCTTGTCGTTGTAAGGCTGCTCGTATCCGGATTGATTTTGTTGGTTTTCACAGGGGCAATGCACGGGAAGAAGAAATTATTCAGTGTTTGGACTGATGGAAATAGCTGGTTCAGCGTCATTCTCTTTGGTCTTATCGGAATGCTTGGAGTCCAGTATACATATTTTGCGGCCATTGAAACGAGCAATGCTGCTACAGCTACACTTCTCCAATATCTGGGCCCGGTTTTTATTACGTTGTATCTGGCTTTGCGGACGAAAACATGGCCTGGAATAAGGCAAACAACAGCTATCCTGCTGGCGTTGGCGGGTACATATCTGTTAGTGACTGCAGGAACACCATCATCTCTTACGATATCGGGCACGGCATTATTTTGGGGTTTAGCTTCCGCTCTGGCGCTTGCCTTTTATACTGTTCAACCGTTGAAATTATTGAAGGAACATGGGACCATTCCTGTCATCGGCTGGGGCATGGTAATTGGCGGTATCGGGATGAGCTTTGTCGCTCCGCCATGGGAAGCGCACGGCGAAGCATCGTTCTCTGCTGTTCTGGCGATTCTGTTTGTGATTCTTTTTGGAACCTTAATTGCATTTTTTTGCTATTTAGAAAGCCTAAAATATCTGCAGCCATCGGAAACCAGCTTGCTTGCCTGCGCAGAGCCTTTATCTGCTGCCATTCTGGCCGTACTCTGGCTTAATACCCCTTTCGGTTTGGCGGAATGGGGAGGCGCGGCTTGCATTATCATAACCGTTATCCTGCTGTCGAGGGCTAAAGAACAAAATCGTCAAATGCCCGAAACCCATACAAGCGAGCAGCAGCCGAATAAAGTATCAATTTAATCAGCTTCGCTCCAGGTTTCGCACACAGTAATCGCAAGAAATCTTTCGCATTCCTTTTCTGGAATGCTCTTTTTTTTGCCGGAAAAAAGAGGGACTATTGGGAAAATGAATGTTCCTGTTCAAAAAGGGTAAAGATTGGTATAACCAACATTTTTGAGAAGGAGATGGACATCGATGCATAAATTCTTTATTTTGGCGGGTATTGCTTTTTTACTGACTGGATGCGGTGGAGAAGCGGGTGAAAAGCCGGAACCAAGCAAACCGGTTGAATCGGAAGAAGGCGAAACTCCTACCGGAACAAATACAAGAGGGGAAGCCGAGCCGCTAACGTTAAATGAGTTGGAAAGCCGGATTACGGTCAATATGAATTATGATACTTATGCGGCAGAAGTACAGTCATGGGCAGAACAAGGGCAAGCTTCCATTAAGGAAACAGTGCAATTGACTGAAGACAACGAGGGGTCTACGGCCGATATCATTCAAGTAGCCGACGGATTTATGGGTGTCGCAAACGACGGGCAAAAAATAACCGATATAAAAATCTTCATGTCTGTGGACGAGGCAGTCGAATACTTTGAAGGACAGCGATAGATAACCTCTCAAACTGGGAGGTTTTTCTTTTATTTAAAAATTACGATATTTTTTTTGAAAATAGGCGGCCCGTCTAGCACATTTTGAACTTTTACATACTATAAAAGGAAAAAGGGAGGGATATCAATGTCAAAGAAGAATCGGAAACGGACAGTCATTGATGCCGATGAAGTCATCATTCGGGCTGGCCGAGTCATTATCGATGACGGCGAGCGCCACTGGCGTCTTGACGATGAGTGGGAAGACCGCAGTGAAAGCCGGGATGACGATGAGGAACACCATATTGACAACCGAAACAAAAATAAAAAGAACAACTCCGAAGATAAGAACGACAACGAACAGAGACCGCGCAGGGGTTTTTCCTGGATTTGAATAAAATGAGATACAGGCTCGATTTGCCTGTATCTCATTTTATATTATTCAAAACCGTTTAGTTGCTTTTCATTTTCTCTTCATCCAAAATGAAAGAAACGAAAATAAAAGTGATTTGGATCAATTACGGCACAGCACTGAAGACTAAAGCGATAAAGGGTGAATTTTAAATGAATTTAAAACCATTAAAAGGACAGCATCACGTCTCGGCAATTACTGCAAATGCAAAACGTAACTATGAATTTTATACAAAAACATTGGGCCTTCGCCTCGTCAAAAAAACGGTCAACCAGGATGACACCTCTGTTTATCATTTGTTTTATGCCGATGAACGGGGAAATCCCGGCACCGATTTAACCTTTTTTGAAATTCCGAATGCCGGACACACATATCATGGTACAAACAGCATTTCTGGCACTTCATTAAGGGTTCCAACCGACGAATCGTTAACATACTGGAA
Source organism: Bacillus sp. V3-13 (assembly GCF_002860165.1). Lineage (GTDB taxonomy): Bacteria > Bacillota > Bacilli > Bacillales > Cytobacillaceae > Bacillus_BJ. The sequence goes on from NZ_PGUZ01000079.1 coordinate 18,559, forward strand.
AAACCGTTTTGCCGAGCTGGGAGTTGACCACGACGAAATATCCTATACAACCGGACGGGCGACACTTGCGTTTCGTGACTTTGAAGGCCAGCGCTTAATTCTTGTCTCTGATGAACATAACAAGGGTGTGGCTGGCGGACATCCATGGGATAAAAGCCCGGTTCCTGTCGAACACGCCGTTCGCGGACTTGGACCTGTACTACTAACTGTTGGCCAGCTTGAAGCAACCTCAAAAATTTTAACTGAGGTGATGGGCTTCAGAGCAAAGGCTACATATAACGAAGGTGATCAAAAGGTTTTTGTCTATGAGACAGGAGAAGGCGGAACCGGGGCTGAAATCCATCTTCAGGAACGAGTGGATCTTCCCGTTGAAAGGCCGGGCCGCGGCAGTGTTCACCATGTCGCCTTCAGGGTCGAAAACGAGGAAGAACTGAGACGTTGGGCAGAGCTATTAAAACAGCTGCGAATTCCAAATTCAGGTTTTGTCGAAAGATATTATTTCCGTTCAGTTTATTTCAGGGAGCCTAATGGAATTTTGTTTGAGCTAGCCACAGATGGTCCCGGCTTTGAAGGTGACGAACCGTTTGAAAGCCTTGGAGAAAAACTGGCCTTGCCTCCTTATTTTGAAGACCGGCGCGAAGCCATTGAAGCAAGGCTTAAGCCGCTTGATACAAAAGAATAATTACGGTGAAAAAAGGAGCTTAATAAATGAAGCATATTTTTATTGAAGGACAAGATAAACATGCCCCAACGCTTCTCCTCCTGCATGGAACCGGCGGAAATGAGGAAGATTTACTTCCTTTAGCAAAAATTGTCGCCCCACAAGCATCGATCCTCGGTGTGAGAGGCAATGTACTCGAGAACGGGATGCCGCGTTTTTTCAAAAGGTTGGCAGAAGGAGTCTTCGATGAGGAAGACCTTGTTTTCAGAACGAAGGAATTAGATGAATTTATTTCAGAGAAGGCAGCAGAATACGGGTTTGACCGCAATCGGGTCGTTGCGATCGGCTACTCAAATGGCGCAAATATAGCGGCAAGTCTTTTGTATCATCATGCAGAATCGTTACATGGAGCGATTTTGTTCCACGCCATGGTTCCACTCAGAGGAAAGGAATTGCCGGATTTAAGCAACATATCCGTTTTCATCGGAGCTGGAAAACGGGACCCGCTTATCCCGCCAGTTGAAACAAAGGAACTCGCCGAAAACCTGAAGCAAGCAGGAGCCAGTGTGACAGAACATTGGGGCGAAGGCGGGCACGAACTAACGAGAGAAGAAGTGGACAAAGCAAAAGAATGGTTTGCGGAAAATTATCAATAAACACGAGAACGAACAAAAACCCTCATATTTGGAGGGTTTTTGTTATCCTGCAAGTATACAATAACCATTGTGAATCTTTGTAGTGAGATAAAATTCCTGTTTTAAACACCTGCATTTTTAAAAAAAGAGATTAATATTACTAAAAATCATAAAAAAACTAAATTTGGTATAATAGAAATAATACTTAACTCCTAAAAGACAAGAACCTTCGAAAAGCCAAGGAGACAAAATGGAAAAATTACAGCCTTATTGGGAAGCGGTTGTTCGTTTTTGGAAAAATAAACATTTAACGCAAATTTTATTGTTAATTTTACTGGTATTTATTTTATTGTCGATTCTCTTTTTTGCCTTTATGGCGAGCACCGCAAATGTCCAGTCGTTAAAGGACGGTTTAAAGCAATCGGCGATTATTTACGATAAAGATGGCGATGTCGCCAGCAAACTGGCAACAAATCGGACCGAGGGAGTCTCTATTGAAGAGCTGCCAGAGCATATGAAATATGCCGTGATCGCCATTGAAGATGAGCGTTTTTATGAACATAACGGATTTGATATAAAAGGGATCGCCAGGGCATTTTTTCGTAATCTGCTGGCGGGCAGAATCACTGGCGGGGGAAGCACGATTACCCAGCAGCTGACGAAAAACGCACTGCTATCGCCTGAAAGATCATATAAGCGAAAAGTTGAGGAGTTATTTTTAGCAATTGAAATTGAAAAGAATTATAAAAAAGACGAGATTCTCGAAATGTACTTGAATCAAGTTTACTTCGGGAGCGGCGCCTGGGGAATTGACCACGCGGCAAGAAAGTATTTTAACAAGGGGATCGATCAGGTAACGGTCAGTGAGTCCGCGCTGCTTGCAGGCCTGCTTCAGGCTCCTTCGGCATACAACCCTTACGAGAATTACGACCGTGCCATCGAGCGAAGAGATGTTGTCCTGGCTAAAATGAAAGAAATCGGAGCAATCTCTGCAGACGAGTATAAAAGTGCAAAAAAAGAAAAGATCCAGCTTGAAGATGGCGGCGGAAGCTTTATCGAACGCGAATATCCATATTATATCGATGCTGTCCTCGACGAAGCGATTCACAAATACGGCCTCACCCAGGAGGAAATATTAACGCGCGGATACCGGATCTATACCGAAATGGACCAGAATCTTCAATCGAGCCTTGAGACCGTTTACGAACGCAATTCCCTTTTTCCACGAGGTAAAAAAGATGCCCTTGTTCAAAGCGGGGCGGTGTTGCTTGATCCGGAAAGCGGAGGAGTACGCGGGCTTGTCGGCGGGCGGGGAGAAACGGTCTTCCGCGGTTTTAACCGGGCAACCCATATTAAAGCACAGCCAGGCTCAACGCTAAAACCGCTTGCCGTCTATACGCCGGCTCTTGAAGAAGGCTACCTGCCTACATCGATCCTGAAGGATGAGCCGATGTCTTTTGGTTCCTATACACCGGAGAATTTCTCAAAAACGTACGAAGGAGAAGTTCCAATGTATAAAGCGGTTGAGAATTCGCTTAATGTACCGGCTGTTTGGCTCCTCGACCAAATCGGAATTGACAAAGGCATGGATTCCTTAAAGCGGTTCGGAATTCCAGTTGAAAAAGAGGACAAATATTTGGGGATTGCGCTTGGCGGGATGCGTAAAGGCGTGTCACCGCTACAGTTGGCTGAAGCATATTCTGTTTTTCCCAATAACGGAAAACGAACAGACGCACATCTTATTACAAAGATCGTCGGTCCAACCGGAAATGTCATTGCTAAAAGAAAAGCAACAACAGAACGGGTAACAACAAGAGCGGTTGCCAAGCAAATGACTTCGATGCTTCTGAATGTCGTTGAAACAGGCACCGGAAAAGGCACAAACATTCCTGGTCTGCAAATTGCCGGAAAAACAGGCTCTACCCAGCTGCCATATGCTGATATTAGCGGGACAAAAGATCAATGGTTTGTCGGTTACACTCCAACCCTGGTTGGTGCGGTATGGCTCGGTTATGACCAAACCGACCGGGAACACTATTTGCCAAACAGCAGTTCCGATACAGTGGTACCCATCTTTCGGGCAATCATGGAAAGCTCTCAACCATTCATTGAACCTGGTGAATTTAATACTGAATCGATCAATACACAACTGAACGGACCAACTGATACCGAGCAGTTTCAAAAAACGATAAAAGAGCAGGCTGAGAAAATTGAAGGCAAGCTCAAGGAAGAAATGCCAAAATGGAAAGAGAAGCTGAATGAAGGACTTGATAATCTGGAAAATTTCGGTGATAGAATAAGAGATAAGTGGGATCAACTTAGAAATTAATTGGGGAGCAGTTTTGACTGTTCTCTTTTTTTACTTTTTTTATAAAAAACAGGATAATTATTGCTATAATAAAATTAGCTTTTTGCTAGCAGGTGATATAACAAAGATAGGAGAGCGAACATATCATGGATAACGATCAAAGAATTCAGCTCAATGTGCGGGTAACTAAGGAAACAGCGGACAAATTGGATGAAATCGTCGATTATTATCAGGAAAATACAAAAATCGGCCGGATTTATAAAGGTGATGTCCTGACAGATATAATTGAGAAATCATACGAAATCATGAACAAACAAAAATCGAGACGGAATTATTGATTTTCATCGTGTAAAACACGATGAATTTTCGAAGTTTAATTTAGCTATGAAAAAGGAATTATATTTGTAGCATCATTGGGCCTGTTTTCATCTCTTAAATACATTCGAAATCTATAATAAGGTGATGCTATGCGCGATGTGACGTTAACAAATATATTTCAACATCGAATTGCACAAAAATATATAACAAGATCAGGGCTGGCCCATGCGATTGCCGTTTCTTACCATGCTTTTCACTTGGCGAAGGAGCATGGTGAAGACGTAGATATTGCAGCAAAAGCCGGTTTTCTTCATGACATCGGCCATTATACATGGTACAAGAACGGCAAATGGGACTATAATCTGTACAAGCAAAATGACATTCACGCGATTAAGGGAGCGGAACGTGCCCATAAGCTGTTAATCCGGCTTGGGGAAAACCCAATCAAGGCAAAAGAAATTGCCCTGGCGATTCTTTTTCACACTGACTCCTTTTTGCCGGGCGGTCAAGTGGTAAGAACGCCGTTACAGACTATAATTAAGCTCGCCGATGAAAAGGATGAAGAACCTGGCGGTGTGCATCATTACCGTAAAATTGATCACGATCGCGCGATGCGGAGCTTGCAGCGGCTCGATGAAATGATCGATGGCACTATATCAGGTGAGAATGCAGGATAATCATTGAATATTCTATTAAAGGGCATCCTGCTTTTATTTCTTTTACTAAAAATGTTATGATTATCTATGATTTTTAAACATAAGGAGATGATTAATATGGCTAAAACAGGATACATAGAATTAGCAGATGGAGGTAAGATTAGCTTTGAGCTATACCCCGAGGAAGCTCCTAATACAGTGGCCAACTTTGAAAAACTAGCGAATGAGGGCTTTTATGATGGACTAAACTTTCACAGAGTGATCCCTGGATTCGTAAGCCAAGGAGGATGCCCTAACAAAAATGGAACTGGCGGTCCTGGTTACACAATTAAGTGTGAGACAGAAGGTAATCCCCACAAGCATGTAGCAGGAGCTTTATCAATGGCTCACGCTGGAAGAGACACAGGAGGCAGCCAATTCTTTATTGTGCACGAGCCCCAGCCGCATCTGAATGGAGTTCACACTGTTTTCGGTAAAGTAACAGAAGGATTAGAGCATGCTCTTAACATGAAACAAGGCGCAGATATTAAAACAATTAAAGTATCTTAGTAATCCATTAAAGGGGAGCAGAAATGCTCTCTTTTTTATATCTGTCACACTTATGAATCTAATTTGAGTACGAAAAACTGAGATGTAATCGAGAAGGTTAGTCCCTTTTAATGAATAAGTCAGGCGTTCCTGTCCAAATACAAAATAAAGGACTAATTCATGGACAATGGTACACTACTTTCATCATTTGATAAAATGGTTTTACCTATTATTCAAAAACGTTTAGAACAAGTTGAAGATCTAAAACAAGACTACTACACAAAGAAACTAACACGGAAGTTTAACTCAAGTTTTACATTGTGCTCATTTGCACAAGCTGGAAAGCCTTGTAATGCGCTGCATGATAGTGGTCCCCGGAAAATATTTAAATTGAAACCATTTATGCGTTTCAGATATCCGAAAGAACAGGGATAACATTACTGAAAATTCGAACTGTACTTTTAGAATGCTACTGATTTGGAGATGAATGTTTACAAAAAATCAAAAGAGGAGGAGTCAACAATGGAACCGATCCCTGATCACTTAAAAGAAGATCTTGATATTGTATTCGTAGGGTTTAATCCGAGCATTCGATCTGCCGAGATAGGTCACCATTATGCAAATCCTAATAATCGTTTTTGGAAAATTTTATATGAGGCGGGATTAACACCGGGAAAATATCACACAACGGAGGATTATCTGCTTTTGGAACTTGGCTATGGCCTTACAAATATTGTTTCCAGGCCAACCAAAGCGGCCGATGAAATCACAAAAGAAGAATATAAAGAAGGCAAGCAGCAGCTAAAAGAAAAAATTCAGCACTTCAAGCCAAAAATCGTTTGTTTTGTCGGCAAAGGAGTATATCAGGAGTATAGTGGAAAAAAAGATGTTAAATGGAAGCGGCAGGAACAATCTGTGGTGAATGGAACAATCGATTTTGTTGCACCTTCTTCAAGCGGATTGGTGCGAATGAAAATTGATGAAGTAGTCGATATATATCGCGACTTACTATCTTTGCTTTCTTCTATAAAAGAGCAAAGAAAATAAGAGTTTCATACAAAATATCCAACTTTTGGAGCATACTCAGCTATTAAACAATTAAAAGAACACTCCATTTGCAACTGTTTCCAGTTAGATAGAATTGTTAAAATATAGCCAACATCCAGAACCGACTTCAATTTTATCTCACAAAGGGAGGGAAAGAAATGGAGCATTATGCCCGTGTAATTCCGTACCAGGTGATACAACAGGTTGAAAGTGTTAATGAGGTTCCTTTAGGGGTGCAAATGATCCAAGCGCCAAAGATTTGGGCAGAAACGAAGGGAAAAGGGATGACAGTGGCCGTTTTGGATACAGGCTGCGACATCAGCCATCCAGATCTGAAAGGGAGGATCATTGGCGGACGTAACTTTACTTCGGATGATGGCAGTAACCCGAATGTTTACCGGGATTACAACGGCCATGGCACTCATGTTGCCGGAACAATTGCTGCTGAGGGAAACGAGTTCGGGGTAATAGGTGTGGCTCCAGAAGCGAACCTGCTTATCGTAAAAGTGTTAAATAAAGATGGATCAGGAAAATATGAATGGATCATTAATGGCATACATTATGCTATCGAGCAAAAGGTAGATGTCATCTCAATGTCACTTGGCGGTCCAAATGATACTCCCGAACTGCATGAAGCCATCAAAAAAGCGGTAGAAAACAATATCCTTGTGGTCTGCGCCGCTGGAAACGAAGGAGACGGCAACGACTCGACAGATGAATTTGCCTATCCCGGTTGCTACAATGAAGTTATTAGTATCGGGGCGATCAATTTGGAGCGGCGCTCGTCGGAATTTACAAATTCACATAACGAAATCGATTTAGTCGCGCCAGGTGAAAAAATTGTTTCAACCTATCTTGATGGAAAGTACGCTTCGTTGAGCGGGACTTCGATGTCTGCTCCACACGCAGCGGGAGCACTTGCTTTAATCAAAGATATAGCTAATAAAGCATTCGAACGAAAGCTTTCAGAACCAGAGCTGTACGCACAGCTAATCAAAAGAACTGTGCCGTTGGGACATTCTCCCAAGCTTGAAGGAAATGGACTAGTCTATTTAACCGTCCTGGAGCATTTAAATAAAGTGTTTGATCAGGAATTTCAGGAAAAGGTATTAAAATCGTTATGAACGATTTAATGCAAACACTGAAAGCCGCAAAAGCGCACTTGATCGAAAAAAGAAAACAGCCTTATTACGATGAGTATTATGATATAGAATTAAAAGAAGATTATTACAGCGATATCAGCACTGAAAATAACCGGTTAAAAAAAGATATCCAAGCGCTTATCATAAAAACTCATCATACAAAACTAACATACTCCCCACACCGCTATGTATACCCATGGGTCGACTTGCAGGAAAATGGGGAATTGAAAAGTTTGTATTCAGGGAAAAAGATGGATGCTTTGAAAACCATTGAAGAAGATATCCTGCTGCTTGAACAGATAAAAAATAACAGTATGGCTGTTTTATCCGGACAAAATATTCTTAATTGTGAGCATGTTGTTCCCCAATCATGGTTTGATGTAAGAGAGCCGATGAGAGGAGACCTGCACCATCTTTTTGCTTGCGAGCCTTCGTGCAACAGCATGAGAAGTAATTTCCCGTACTTTGACTTTCCTTCCTATTCACCTGAAGGCCAGATTTTTGGAATTAGAGAAGGATGCGGAATGGCCGAGAACGAGCGCTTTGAACCGGAATACGGCAAAGGAATTGTTGCGAGGGCAACTCTATACTTTTTAATCAGGTACGAAGAAGAAGTTAATATTCAGAAGAAAGTCGACGTAAACCTTTTGCTTGATTGGCATCACAGCTTCCCGGTCAGCATTTATGAAAAACACAGAAATGCAGCGATATATGAACTGCAGGGAAACAGAAACCCGTTTATTGACTATCCAGAATGGGCTGAGAGGATCTTCTAATATAAAAGAGTCGCCATACACACTATGGCGGCTCTTTTCTGAATAAAAATGATCTAAATTTGGAATTTAAGCTTACAGCATACATAATAGAATAAGATAAACTATTGAATATTTTTAAAAAGGGGAGTGGGGTTTTGAAAGTAAAGTTTCGTTTAGAATTATTTGTGGAAGACCTGCAAAAATCCATTGAGTTTTATGAACAAATCCTAGGTCTGGAATTCGTTGATAAGAGTGAAACTGGGGCAATGATTAAACAGAACGATTTTGCACTACTGTTAACTCCGGACTCAGTTTTAAATAAAAACCACTTTTTAAGAAAGGGAGGTCTTCACCCAAAAGGCAAAGGCGTGGAGTTTATCATCGTGACTGACGATATTGATCGGCTATTCAAAAGAGTTTTAGAGAAAAAATATCCAGTCGAATCCACACTGACACTTCAATCTTGGGGAATGAAGGATTTTCGCATAGTAGATCCTGATGGATATTATTTAAGGTTAACTTCAAATAAGATTTGTTAGAAGGTTAATATAAAGTACTGTCTCTAATGCTTAATTTCATAGATAAAATATAGTTCAACAGCGGCATTTTCTATTGAGAATAATATATGTATTTCTTTCAATAATAACTACTTTTAAGTAATATGATACATAGCGAAAAGGTTGGAAGAAAGGGTTGGAAAAGTGCGGATATTTACCGAAAGAACTATTGAAATAATAAAAAACATACCAGAGGGCAAAGTTATGACTTACGGCCAAATTGCGCGGTTGGCTGGAAGCCCTCGCGGTGCCAGGCAAGTAGTGAGAATCCTGCATTCGATGAGCAAAAAATATAACTTGCCGTGGCATCGAGTTATCAATTCCAAAGGTGAAATTGGCTTAAAAGATGATGAACACTACATGGTTCAAAGGCTGTCTCTTGAAAGCGAAGGGATAACCTTCACACGCGAACGCCGCATCGACCTTGTCCAATATCAGTTTCATCCTGATATCGAATGAATGTTTAAGCTGGTTAAACGTCCCAACGTATATAGGCATATTGACAGGCATAACTCCAATGGAATTAAACTTCATCACCGCGCCGAGCCAACTTCATCACATATTCTTTTACCATCTCTACAGTCACATATTTGCGGGGCGGAACAATTCCTTGTTTCGAAAGCTCATTCATTTCGCCCGTTACTTGATTAATTTTATCTGTCGTAAACTCACTGCCTTGTTTGCACAATACAATCGCTTCTTCAATATATTCTTCTCTCCGCTTATCTAAAGCCAGGAATTGGTCAATCATTTTATTTTGTTTTTTCACATGCTTTGTAATTGCTTCATGTACACTCATGATTTCACCCCTAATTATCTCTACTCCTAGTTCAATATAATATCAGCTTATCCCTGGCACGTTAAGGTTTTTATTAAAGTTAGTTGTATATGCCGAAACCACCTCCATTGTGAAAGTTCCAATTCATGTACTCCTTACACATAGCCTTTATTAAAAAGCTTATTAACGATGCTATGTTATTATACTTTGACTGTACATAATGAGTTTATTGTCCGAAGTTAAAGGCTCAGTGACAGGGTTCCTGCTGTAGACCGCAAAGTAAACTTGGAGAAATAATAAAACGCACCTTATTTTTTTATTTCTTCAAGCTTTCTTCTGTTGACCGCCCTATATAAGGAACCTTGAGATATTCCAGTTGCCGAGACTATCTCCTTTATAGAATATTCATTACTATCATACATCCGTAGCGCAACAGTAAGCTTTTCTTTATCCAATTTGGGTCTCCCTAATGTTTTTCCACGCCTTTTACTTGCATCAAGCCCTTCCTTTACTCTCTCAGCAATAAGGTTTCTTTCTAATTCAGCGATGACGCACATCATTTGGAACATGGCTTTGCCCGTAGAGGTTCTTGTATCCATATTTTCTTTTAAAGAAATGAATTGCACCCCCATCTCTTCCAATTGCTGAATGATGTTGAGGATATCCAATGTTTTACGCCCTAAACGTGAAATACTTTCCACTACAACTGAATCTCCTTGTCTGATTACATCAAACAGTTGGTGAAGTCCTTTTCGATCTTTAATCGTACCAGTAAATTTCTCTTTTATTATTTTTTCGCATCCATATTCAGTAAGAATGTTAATTTGCCGATCTAAGTTTTGGTCAACAGTAGATACTCGAGCATAACCAATTATCATTTTTAACCTCCAGTAAACTTGTATATTTTTATTTTACTAGAGGGGTCATTATTGTAAAGGTATTTGGTAATATTTTTGGTAACTACTTTTGGTAATGGCTAATCTTAATAAAATCCAAGGTTAGTAGGGAGATGAAAAGGCGTTACAAAAATACTGGTTTTTGGTAATGGTATATATTAACATGACAGTAATGTTTTGGGGTATTTTTGAAAAGATATCAAAAAAAGACAAAATTCATCGGAGGGTTTTCATAAGCTTACTTGGTTATGTTTTACCGAATAGGATCCCTATGTTTTCGCCCCTTACTAATGACAAAAAAATTATCTGACAATTATTCAAAGTATTTGAATTATCATACACCAAATTTTCACTTAAAATCATGACTATCCAAAAGGTTAACAAAATGAAGAAATAATTATTTTTAAAGCCTTATGCTTTAGTATAAAAAACATCGTCATGGGGAAAATAAGGTAAAAATAAGCGAGGTTCTTATGACTTATGAAAAAAAGCCTGTTAATATTAATTATCTTCTTGACTCTTTTCTCATATTCACCCGTTAAAGCTGAAACCGTAACTAAAAATGATGTGCAGTTGCGTGATGACCTTATTTTCATTATGCTTTATCCCTCAATTCAACAGGAATTGAAGAAGCAATATGGCGAAATTAAACAAAATTATTGTGGTAAAATAATCGAAATTAAGAAGCTGCCACAAGGCAATTACTCATTTAATGTCACCGTACAGGTAATTACATTTGAAGGTGCTCACGATCCTCCCAATGATTTAGTGACAATCACTTTTAGTAATGAAAAATCCATAGAGTGGCAGGCAATTGATTTTAAAAGCAAAAGGTTAAATCCAACCGAAATAACTAATTGCCATTGAAATATGGAATTTTATTTTATTACGAAGTAAATAAAAAATCGGGTACAGTTTAGTCTGTATCCGATTTTTTTACAATATGTTGAGAACTATGATACTTTCAACTTAATAGGAATTCGTTGATCCATATCGAGTTCAAAAGTTCCATAAGGATTAACGTGATGATAAAATAAAGGGGTTAATCCTCTAAAATCTTCCGATGTCATTTTCTTCAACCAAAATTGATTGTTGTCATAAAGCACTTCTTGTACCATTAAGGTATTCATATAGACTAAACAATTTTGAAGCAATTGAAGTGATAAGGCGGACACCTCCTGATCTTCTATCGAATTGGAACGAATCTCACTGTTTTTTCCATAGAAAATATAGGTATTTACCGAGTTCCATTGTTCCACTGTATTTAATCCTTCATGGATCTCCCTGCGAATCTCTTCATAGTGCAAATAATCACATAAAAAGATCGTTTTGATCGCTTTTCCTAATTCACATAAAGCCTGATAGGTTGGATGTTTTGTATCCCTTGTAAATCGCTTTAATATGGATTCTGCAGAAGCAGTCCCCAACCGCAGAGCAGTTGCAAACTTAATGATTTGTTCATACTGTTGTCGAATAAGATCCCAGTTAATCGGTCTACTTAAAGCCTGTTGCAGGTGAGGATAT
>NZ_PGUZ01000080.1 GCF_002860165.1 Bacillus sp. V3-13
CAAAGGGATGTCATTCTTATTTTTAGAAACTTTTCAAAACAAGTCACAAACCGACAATTTTTATGACAGTTTTTTTACAAGACTCAAGTTAATTAGTAAAACCCAGTCAGGGGTCCACCCATTTCTTTTTCCAATCCCTTTTATTCGTAACGCAACGCATCGATTGGCTCAAGCTTTGCAGCTCTATTTGCCGGAATCACTCCGAAAAAAATGCCAAGTCCCATCGAGAACAATACACCCACAGCTATAACAGGACCTGATATTAGTGAAGGCCATTTTGCAAATGTAGATACAATATAAGCACCACCTACACCAAGAACAATGCCAATTATTCCACCAATTGACGTAATCATCATTGCTTCAATCAGAAATTGCAGCAATATCTTTGCTCTAGTGGCACCTAGTGCTTTTCGTATACCAATTTCTCTTGTCCGCTCTGTTACAGAAACAAGCATAATGTTCATAACACCAATACCACCAACTAACAAGGAAATGCTTGCGATTCCACCTATGATGAAGGTCATAACTTTTGTCAAAGAAGAAATACTCTTTTGAATTTCTTCAAGGTTCATAACTTCATACTTCCCCTGTAAATCCTGTGGTTTTGTATCGTTTAGTATGATTGCAGCCTTTTTTCCAGCAGGTTCAATCATATCTGCATCCTTTGCTTGAAGTTTAACGGATTGGATATTATCTGTTCCATATAAAACTGGCCATAATGATATGGGTAACAGAATTTCCGGCAGCCCAAACTCGAACATATCCTGATCCACTTTATAAACACCAACCACCTGAAAAGGCTGCCCTTTAATTTCCAAAATTTCACCGACCGCGTTACTTTGATAAAAGAAATCGTCGGCTGCCTTCTCATTAATCATAATGAATTGGTTCGACTGGGAAAAATCACCCTCATGCAACTTTCTCCCTGAAACTACATTAATAGAATTCACCAAAAAATAACTATTTGTTATCCCATAGATTTGAGTCCCAATACTCTTTTCACCTGCAAAAAGGGTTTCCATCGAATTATTTGTGGGAATTACCTGTGCTACTTCAGGAATATTTTTCAGTTGAATTAAGTTTTCTTGAGAAAACGCGGGTGTCTGATCGAATGGCATCTCTATTGAGTTTTCACTTTCAGGTATGAAGCTAATATCCATTGTATTGTTTCCATTACCTGCAAACTGGGATTTTAATGCTGCTTCTCCTCCCTGTCCGATAGCAACCACCGTAATAATGGATCCCACGCCAATAATAATTCCAAGCATGGTAAGGGCGGAACGCAGTTTATGCGCAAGAATCGAAGAAAAGGCAATTTTCATGCTGTCCAATAAACTCATTACATTCCTCTCCGATCCTGCTTGATTTGCCCATCTCTTAATAAAATACAACGGGAGGAATAAGCTGCCACCGCGTCCTCATGTGTAACCATTATGATAGTTGTACTTTCATTATGCAAATGTGTAAAAACATCTAAAATCTGTTCTCCAGATTTTGAATCCAGAGCACCTGTAGGTTCGTCAGCCAAGATAAATTTGGGCCTACTGACAATGGAACGTGCAATAGCAACACGCTGCTTTTGTCCGCCGGAGAGCTGAGTTGGAAAATGATTCACCCATTCTCTTAGTCCCACCTTCGCCAATGCCTCCAAGGCTTGGTCACGCCTCTCTTTTTTCCGAACACCACCGTAAATCAAAGGTAATTCTACATTTTCCACTGCAGTTAATCTTGGGAGTAAATGAAAGTGTTGAAAAACAAAACCTATGTATTTATTTCGAATCCGTGCAATTTGTGCTTCACCAGCATCCTGTACATCTACATTATTCAGTATGTACGAACCTGCGGTGGGACGGTCCAGACACCCAATGATATTCATTAACGTTGATTTCCCTGATCCTGATGGCCCCATGATGGACACGAATTCACCATATTCAATGTCAATATTGATATCATGAAGTACAGGCACTTCAATTAATCCTTGTTTATAAGTTTTGGAGATATTTTTCAAACTGATCATTTCAATTTCACTTCCATCACTTCTTGAACCTTTGATGAAGGACTGTCGACAACCTTGTCATTTAGCGCAAGACCTTCTAACACTTCAATCCACTCACTGTCGCCCACTCCGGTTTTTACCTCTTGTTTTCTAAGCCTCGCGCCGTTGAGTACATATACAAATAGGGAATCTTCACTTTGTACTATACTGCTTCTTGGTACCGCACGAATTGTCGTTTGGGGCAACTCTACCTGAATAGAAACATGGTAACCTGAAGCCAACCCTTTTTGATCTGCCAACGACGCTTTGAAGGTGTAGTAGGAAATATTTTGAGTTGTCTGCCCAGGTGTAGATATTTCATTTGAACCGACATCTTCGGAAATCGGATATTCACTGACTTCTGTGATTTCTCCCTTCCAAGTTGTATCAGTATTGGCTTTAGAACTAACTGTGATTGGCTGTTTTTGCTTAATGTGGAACTTTTGCAGTTCGGATAATGTACCTTCAATATGGAGGTCACCTTGAGCTATAATTTGCACAATCGGCGTTCCAAAAGTATCCGATGTGTGTGTTGAGCCTTGAAATGTATCCTTGTCTACCCTTTGTACAATACCATCTATTGTACTATATACAATTAAACCGTCCTTTTTCCTTTGTAATTCATCAGCCTGAACTTTGTTTTTCTGTATTTCAAGCTCGGTTGTTCTTTGTTGGTACTGGACATCTTTCAATTGTGCTTCTAGTTCAGTTATAGTCTGCTGATATTGAGATACTTGTAACTGTGATTGCAATGGATCTATGTCCTTTTTCTTGATTTCATTTTTTTGCTGGTCTATCTGTTTTCTTAATGAATCTATTTTTCCTTGATTTTGTTCATACTGGACGCTGGCAATCTTCTTATCAATTTCCAACTGCTTGATTTCAGCATCAAGATCGGGGTTATCATACGAGAAGAGCTTTTGACCTGTGCTTACAGTTTGCCCTTCTTCTACAAAAAATTCTTTCACTATTCCTTTCGTGGAATCAAGATAAAATGACTCTTTTTTTCCAGGAACTACAACACCAGAAATAAGCTTAGTGTTGCTAATCTGTTTATTTGTAACACTAGCCAGTTTCAAGTTATTCACATTATTAAGATCTTTATTTTTTATAATAGCCACATTCACAGCTACAGCAGCTAATATAAACGCAATCACTCCAAAGAAGACCCATTTCTTTTTTGGATTATTTATCTGTTCTGGATGCATAGCACTTTTTTCCCTTCCCGGTTGTTATAACCAAATTCATGTCCGCAACTCTATCCCGACACGCCACTTAATAAATTATCAACATAATAACGCCTGGAATACATGTAACCAATACATAAACTAAGCTTAACTTTATCCATTCAACTAATTTGGCAGGAAGAATCTTTTTTTCATATAAAAAATAACAAATGATAACGGGTTTCACTAAAAAGTTGACAGGTGAAAACATAGTAATGTTCTTTAATGTATCTATGTCTTGTGTTGTTGGTAAAAGAAGCAATGACATGATTATATTAATAAACAACACACATAGAGTGGCTAGCATAACCGGTTGTGTAAATTCTCTTAATTGCAGCCGTTTTTTGTAAAAAAAGTAGACAGCCATATAAACCAATATCACTTCCATTCCAATTGTCGCGATCAAGATAAAAAGTTGAAATATAAATGAAATAACTAGCATTAATATTTCAAGATTTTTTATATCCTCACCAAATTTCGTTAAAAATTCCCCATACTCCGGAATGATCTCTGGAATATAAGATATTTGAATATAACAAGATGCTAAAAGGGCTATAATTAGGGTACTTATTAAAGGAATCCCCCGGAAATTCTCTAATTTCATGTTGTATCACCTCACATTATTTTGGGAGTAACAAAAGCTTCGATAGCTGCTGCAACAACAGTTAATATTAAGATTACAATAAAAATGCCTGCTGTTTTTCTAATCGCTACCGTATTTATTGTCTTGTTTTTTACCATCCCGATTAGTTTCCATGGTATATAGATCCCTAAAGATATTGATAGAATCATCGCTGGAATCTCGAAGATCCCGTGGAGTAAAAACATGCTGATTACATTGCTGACAGATTCTTCTGTAAGCAATGTTGCAGTGATAAATCCCATGGAAAAGAAATTTATAAACATATACGTTAACGAATAAATACCTAAAGTTATACTCCCTAGAAGGATCGAGATGAACTGTGCCCTTGAATTATGTAATAACAGTGCTGTGAATCCAAAGTTTTCATCTATAGGCTCTCTTTCCAAATTCGTTGGAAAAAACAAGCCTAAAACATATAACAAGGCAGCAATACTAGTGACAACTAGCACAATTTTGTTAAACTTCATTATCATTACCTACTCACTTTTGATATATATATATTTCTTGGCACCCATTAATTTTGATATTGTGAGTAACTATATCATTTACCTCTTTTTCTTCAGAGTGGGTGGAAAACATGACAATGGCTCCAGTTGAAGATACATACTCTTTGATGAAATTTAGCACTTTCCCCATAGATACTCGATCAAAGTTTACGAATGGTTCATCAATTAATACTAACTTTGGGGAGTTTATGAAGGCAGTGATAACAGCAACTTTTTGTTTTGTCCCTAAGGATAGGTTCTTGATCAAAATCGATTTAAAGTCTGAAAGCTCTAATTCCAGCAGCATTTTATATGCAAATTCTTTAGCCTTTTTTTCATCTGAATCTGAAAGGGATATCACTAAGTCAATCATTTCTAGAACCGTAAGATAGTCATACAAAAAAGGGTCATTTGGTATTAAGGTGGTAATTTTAATAAAATCTTCATAATTGTTCTTTAAACTAATTCCTTCTAATAAAATGTCTCCTTGAAATTTAGAAATGCCACCAATTATATTTAACAGCGTTGTTTTTCCAATTCCGTTTTTCCCTGTTATAGTAACGATTGAATTAGAAGGTATTTCTAAATCAATGTGATCGAAAACCTTCGTATCAGAATATTCCTTGTGTAACTCACATAGATGCAGCATTGTTTCCCTCCTTAGATAAAGAAAAGTAGATTTTAGCAATACAGAATAGAAGAAGTACACAGATGTAAATTAAAGTACTGATATATGCATAAAGAAGTTCAGATTGAGCAAGGGTTAGTGATACTACCGGTATTGCATAGAAAATCGGAATCCCAAATACAATAAAATTTTCGGTAGATTTCGAGGTAAGAACTGGAGCTTCAATCATTTTAATTTCCTCATAACTGAATTTTCCCACATTAAAAATTCTTGTCACAAGAATTGCAACTACAATTATAAACACGAGCAAATAGCTAACAAATGCTAAGAATATATTTAATGGCTTATATAATAAAAGTACTGTCAGGAAAGGTAGCAGCAGTATAAATAATTGAGAAAATGTTGTGACGATTGTATATTTGTAAAAATACTTTTTACATTGGAATTTCTTTAGAAGATAATATGTTGTCCTTGTAAAGTTTTTTTGTAATAATTCGTCGTACAAATAATATGTAATCAACAAATTAAAGATGGCAGGACTATAACAGAACAATAAAATAGTTAAAGTTAATGGCATTTTGTCGTTTTGAATAAAAAAAGGATAAAGCAGCACAATAGTACTTGTAGCTAATAGACTACCAGCTCTTATGTATGATAGTTTTTTCTTAGAATCAAATCCCCTCAATAATAAACGCTGATATACATCCTTTTTGTTAAAAAGCTTATGAAAACCATCCTCTTTTAGAACTATAACAGCGGGAGTCACTTTCTTTGTTTTCAATATATAAAAAATAAAGAAAAAACTCGAGGTAACCCCCCCTACCGACAATGAAATTAGTATAATAACTTTTATTCCAATAACTGGGTTTCCTCTATTGAGAAAATAGTTCGATAATGCGGTTGCATCAAATGGGAATAGTTCTCTAATATTAAGAGAATTCAATAACGTAGTAATCAACGCTGTCAAAATTACTACCAAAGATCCCTTAACCATGCGATCATACAGCCGGGTTATTTTTATGATTAAAAACGTTAAACCCAGCAGATAATTTAATAATACAAACAGGATACCTATGCATATTACCCATATTGATTGGTTTACAAATGTGAATAAAAGGACTACTGATAATAAATATGTAAAGCTAGAATAAACAAATGTACTATGTAATAACTCGTGACTAAGCTTTTGAATGATATAAACGTGCTCCTTCCTTTTTGGTAGAAGCCTTAATACAAATTCAAAGTCTTTTTTAAGAAATCCAATTTGGGAGTCCCCATACTTTGAATGTATTAATAGAATTGTATGAATGATATTTATAACTCCGCTAAAAAGGATACCTTCAACTATGTTGGTGGAATAGAGGGACCCAATGATTGTATAAAGAACCAGCAAGAACAAAATGGGAACAACTATTAATCCTTTGGCGGACTTTAGTAAAAAGCCTATAATTTTATTTCTATCATTCTCCAAAAAAATATCAAGGAAGCTTTTATACATCAGATACAGGCTATCTTTGCTTCTTCTGTCAGCAATTAATCTAATATATTTAAAATAACGTGTATTTCTCACTTTTTATCTCACCCGCTTTGAAGAAGAGCGCGGAAATAAAACTAGCAATTCCCGCACTCTTCCAACCTTAAAGTTGAATTGCAGCATATTTTCCTAAAGACCATGCAAGTTTTTGAATGGTGTAGCGGTAGGCTATTATTGCTGCTGCCGCGCCGATACCAATTCCAGTTAGTGCCATCAGAATACTGATATAGCTCGCATAGTCAAGAACTGCAAAAACCGCACTTGCAGCAGCAAAACCCAGACCTGTTAACTTCATAATTTGGTTCATTTTCTCTAGTCCCTCCTTCCCTATTTTTTTTAAAATAACAGCGTAAAATCACAAACTAATCCCAAAAAGGAAAAAGGTTAATTGTAAAATCAAATGCAACACCATAAAAATAGAAAAGCCATAGTGAAACCGTG
>NZ_PGUZ01000009.1 GCF_002860165.1 Bacillus sp. V3-13
CATGCAAGGTTCGCCTCAAATGGCCCAAAATGTCCAATCAATCGTCCAGCCGGGATTCGGAACGAATCCTCAGCAGGTGAGACAGGATATCGCCAGGGATTTAGCCTATGGAAGCCAGCAGCAAGGTGGTATGATGGCTGGAGGCTTACAGGGCGGCATGATGGCGGGCGGCTTGGACGGTTCATATCAAATGGCCGGCGGCATGATGGACGGCTCAGCACCGATAAGACGCGGCATGCAAGGTTCAAGTCTGATGGCGCAAAATGCTCAATCAATCGTTCAGCCTGGTTTCGGAACAAATCCTCAGCAGGTGAGACAGGATATCGCCAGGGATTTAGCCTATGGTAGCCAGCAGCAGCAAGGTGGTATGATGGCTGGAGGCTTACAGGGCGGCATGATGGCGGGCGGCTTGGACGGTTCATATCAAATGGCCGGCGGCATGATGGATGGCTCAGCACCGTTAAGACGCGGCATGCAAGGTACATGGCAGATGGGGCAAAATGCTCAATCAATCGTTCAGCCGGGATTCGGAACAAATCCTCAGCAGGTGAGACAGGATATCGCCCGGGATTTAGCCTATGGTAGCCAGCAGCAACAAGGTGCCGGCATGCAGATGTACGGCTTGGGCAGCTTATCGTAGTTTGCCACCCAGTTAGTATTTCTATAGCAGCAGCCCTCTTTGGAGGGCTGTTGTTATTTTATAGGGCATAACGGGAACTAACAGCGAATTGTATATCTGAATTAAATCTATTCGGCTTAATATTTCCCCAGAAAGGCTTACACATTAATAATCAACAGCAAGTGCCTTCCAGCGAACCTGATGGAAGGCACTTTGATTTAAGATTTTCTTGGGATTTATGGATTACTTGTCACGATTTACACTGCTACTCACAATTTGATCATTTCTATATAAGTTGAATTATTGATTTACGGGCTTTGATATTTTAGAAATAGAGAGCTTTTCTCGCCAATTATTAATCTTTCCATATATCGGACTCATAAGGACATTTTTCTCGTATTCCCTATAAGTTTTGGCCTTCACAGCCCTATGAAGACCGCTTTTTCTATTTTCCAAATGAGTTTTGTCCTTCATGAGCCCTATGAAGACCACTTTTCCTATTTTTCAAATGAGTTTTGTCCTTCATGAGCCCTATGAAGACCACTTTTTCTATTTTTCAAATGAGTTTTGTCCTTCATGAGCCCTATGAAGACCGCTTTTTCTATTTTCCAAATGAGTTTTGTCCTTCATAAGCCCTATGAAGACCACTTTTTCTATTTTCCAAATGAGTTTTGTCCTTCATGAGCCCTATGAAGACCACTTTTCCTATTTTCCGAATGAGTTTTGTCCTTCATGAGCAATAAAAGCACCCGCTCTCTTTAGCCCATCTGAAGATAGCTGGAAAATGTTAAATTCAAGTTATATAGCTAAACTTTTATAGGAGTAAATATGCAAGCGGAGTGACAAAAATCAAAGTTAAAATCGTACGCTCCAGCCAAATAACCAGAAGCTGCGGTATACTGATTGGAATTTCGGTAGATAAAATACATGGGATAGTGGCCGAAAAAAATAAAATAGAAGAAACAGATACAACCGCAATAATGAACTTTGTTACCAATGGTGCTTCTACTACTAAGAGAGCCGGTAAAAACATCTCAGCTATTTCAATAGCCGAAGCCTTGGCTGCCAACAGCGGTTCCGGTATTTGTAAAGCCCATGTAACAGGATAAAAGATATAACCAAGCCAATCAAAAAAAGGTGTAAACTCTGCCAGGACTAAACCAATTAGTCCAACAGACAGGATAGATGGCAAAATACTCATCGTCATAATAAAACCATCTCTAAGGTTTTCCCATACATTTCTTCGAAGATTTAACGAGTTGTTTGCCGCTTCCATTGCGCTTTTCCAGGCATTTTGCAGGAATTTTTCCTTAACGATTTCTTCCGGATCGCCTTCTTTTCTATAATAGTCATCACTCATTTTATTAAGAGGATACATACGGACAGTCACAGCTGTCACAAGAAAGGTGACGACAAGGGATACCCAGAAATAAAGATTCCAACGATCCATAATTCCAAGCGTTTTTGCAATAACGATCATGAAAGTCACGGAAACAGTAGAAAATCCAGTTGCGATAATTGCTGCTTCCTTAATTGTATACTTTCCTTCTTTAAAAACACGGTTGGTAATCAGCAAACCGATCGAATAACTGCCGACAAAGGAAGCGACAGCATCAACCGCAGAACGTCCAGGCGTTTTCCAGATCGGACGCATGATGGGCTGGACGAGAACACCAATATATTCCAATAATCCATAACCTACGAGCAATGCTAAAAAGACTGAACCAATTGGTACAAGAAGGCCTACAGGGATAACCAGTTTTTCAAACAGGAACGGTCCCATATTCGGTGCCAATAGCCATGCCGGGCCGGTTTTCGTAAAAATCATCAATGCGACAATGACCCCTAAAACCTTCAAGAAAGAAAAAACTGTGCTTACTTTGTCTTTCTTCCAGCTTTTGGTGACAAATGGGTATACTGCACCAAGTACAATGACGATCAGAACATAGATAGGGACAACAGAAGGTAATGCCAGCCTGAGTGATGTCACCATATGATCAAGCATGATCGATGAAACCCCGTTTATCGTAATCGGGATAAAGAACATAAAAATACCGATAAAACTGAAAACTATAAATTTCAAAGCGTTTGCCATTGAGTATATAGTAGCTTTTTTCGTTTCCAAGTTTGATCCTGAATCTGGAACAATTATGGGCAGTCCTCCCCTAATAGTCTATTGTCCGATACACTAAATATTGATTCTTTGTTTGTAACCTGTTAAAAAGGAAAGCATTGTATGAACTGCTGTTTTCACCGTTATTTCTCCATGATCTTTGTATGGATCGAGACAAACAATGTCGATGACTTTCACTTTAGGACTTTTTCCTGCTAAATAAACAGCCTCAAACAGCTCGGTACTGAGCATACCCCCTGGTGTAGAAGCCGGCACTCCAGGCCCGAAGCCCATATCCAAAACATCCATATCAACAGTCAAATAGATTGTATCGACTTTGCGGCAGAGTTTCTCCAATGCTTCATTGATCGCAGTTTCAATCCCTTGTTTCCGCGCATTTCTCATTGTTGTATAGTTTAATCCGACTTCATCAGCATACTCTTTTAAGGACCTGGCATTAAAAAACCCATGCAGACCGATATTGTACACATCTCCCCCTTTTACAGTACCACTTTCAATCAAATTACGAATCGGAGTGCCGTTGCTCGGTCCGTTGTCTTTCAAATCCCTTAAGTCGAAATGAGTATCGAGCTGAAGAATGCCGATCCGCTCATTAAAATGAACTTCTTTCCACCCTTTCACCAGCATTGCAGTGATTGAGTGGTCACCACCCATCACAATAGGGAGCACTTCTGGATGATGGGTTCGCATACTGATCATTGCTTCTTTTATATTGTTGTGACATACCTCTATATTCGTCACATGCTGGCGGACATCACCAAGATCGACGACGTTTAAGCCGGAAAGGTCCTCATCATGATCGAGATTATAGGTCGTAAAGTATTTCCAGGCTCTGCGCAGTGCGTCCGGATTTTCACTTGCAGCTGATGCGGAGATGGAAGATCTTGATAACGGCACTCCGATAATTGCAGCATCAAAAACGGTCCAGTCCACTTTCTCAGCGTCCTTCGAATGAAGCGTCTTGATCCATTCGTTTACTCCCGGCTCATGACTGACTGTGCTTCTGTCCCAAGAAAACGCCGGCCGTTTTAACTGTGGATACGGGTATTGCTGCAAACCAATCTCCCTCCCTCAACGACCACTTCGCCATTTTTGAGGACAGTATGGACATGGTTGACGCCGTAACGATATTGTAGCGACACATAGTTCGGCACATCAAAAATGGTGATGTCTGCTTTTTTTCCTTTCTCGATACTGCCGATCTCTTTGCTTTTGTTGATCGCATGTGCAGCATTAATTGTGACGGCTGCAAGTACCTCAGCAGGAGTCATACCCATCTTCATGCAGCCAAGATTCATCATAAGAGGCGATGAAACTGTTGGCGATGAACCCGGATTACAATCAGTAGATAAAGCGACAGGCACTCCTGCATCGATCATTTTTCGCCCGTTTGCCGACTCTGCCATCAGGAAGAATGCTGTTCCTGGCAAAAGAACGGCAATCACACCCTTTTCGGCAAGTGCTGCGATCCCTTTATCCGATGCCTTTAACAGATGGTCGGCAGATATCGCACCAATGGAAGCCGCCAATTCTGCGCCTCCGTAAGGTTCAATTTCATCGGCGTGGATTTTGGGAAGCAGACCGTGCTCAAGTCCTGCTTGAAGAATGCGTTTTGACTGCTCGGGTGTAAAAACACCGCGTTCGCAAAATACGTCATTAAACTCTGCAAGCTTTCGCCGCGCCACTTCAGGGATCATGTCGTCAATAATGTGATTGACAAACTCATCAGGGTTTGCCCTGTACTCAGAAGGGACAGCATGTGCCCCCATAAACGTTCGGACAATATCGACCGGATGGCTTTCATGAAGAGCTTTGGCTACTTCCAATTGCTTTATTTCGTGCTCCAGTGACAGTCCGTAACCGCTCTTTGCTTCTATTGTCGTTACACCGTGCAACAAAAATTGATCAAGACGTTTTTTGCTTTCATTAAATAGCGTATCGTGACTTGCTTCCCTTGTGGAGGAGGTCGTGGCATGGATTCCTCCGCCGCTGTTCATAATTTCCATATACGTAGCGCCTTGGAGTCTCATGTTAAACTCATTTTCACGGCTTCCGGCATAAACAAGATGGGTGTGCGGGTCAACTAAGCCCGGGGTGACAAGCTTATCGGCAGCATCGATCAGTTCCGCTTCATTTATCCGGTCATTGTAGATTTGAGCCACTTCTTCATTTTTCCCAACATATTGGATGACGCCGTCCTCAAGCCAAACGCTGCCGTTTTCGATTATATGGAGCTGCTCCACTTGCTTTCCAGTTAACGGCGCCTCACTGCTTCCTGTTAGTGTGACCAGCTGGCTGGCGTTGCGAATAAAAACTGGTTTACTGTTCATGTCGTCTCCCCTCTCACAATGTTGGCCAAACAGGTTAAACTAGCATGCTTGAACTGTTTTTTGGCAAATCGCCTACTTTTTCAACATTGGAATATGGATGCCTGCTTCTTTTGCTGTCTTGATTGCGAGCTGATAGCCAGCATCGGCATGGCGTACAATACCCATTCCTGGATCCGTCGTAAGTACTCGTTCAAGGCGTTTTTCTGCTTCCTTTGTTCCGTCTGCGACAATCACCATACCGGCATGCAGGGAATATCCCATTCCAACACCACCGCCCTGGTGCACCGAAACCCAACTCGCTCCGCCAACGCTGTTGATCAGGGCATTCAAAATGGGCCAATCTGCCACAGCATCACTTCCATCCTTCATGGCTTCTGTTTCACGGTTCGGTGACGCAACAGAGCCTGAATCCAGGTGGTCACGGCCAATCACAATCGGCGCCTTCAACTCGCCACTAGCAACCATATCGTTGATCATTTTTCCGAATCTTGCCCGTTCTCCGTAACCTAACCAGCAAATACGGGCCGGAAGTCCCTGGAACTTGATTCTGTCCCTGGCCATTTTAATCCAGTTGCAAAGATGCGTATTGTAGCTGAATTCGCGAAGAATGACCTCATCTGTTTTGTAAATATCGTCTGGATCCCCGGAGAGCGCAGCCCAGCGGAACGGGCCTTTACCTTCACAAAACTGTGGCCGAATATACTCAGGTACAAAACCAGGGAAATTAAAGGCAGCTTCAATGCCTTCATCCTTTGCGACCTGGCGGATGTTGTTCCCGTAATCAAACGTAACCGCACCCTTTTCTTGCATTTTCAACATCGCACGCACATGCTCAGCAATGCTTGCTTTTGATTTCAGCTCATAAGCTTTAGGGTCTTTATTGCGCAGCACTAAAGCCTCTTCCAGGCTCATGCCAATTGGAATGTATCCGTTAATCGGGTCATGGGCAGATGTTTGGTCGGTCAAAACATCCGGAATAAAACCCTTTTCAAGCATCTCGTTTAACACTTCACCGGCATTGCCCAGCAAACCGATGGAAATTGCTTTTTTATTGTGTTTTGCTTCCAAAGCCAAATTCAGTGCTTCATTAAGGCTTTCTGTCATCACATCAAGGTATTTTGTATCCAGGCGGCGCTGGATACGGCTTTGGTCAACTTCTATAGTGATGCTGACACCGCCGTTTAATGAAACCGCAAGCGGCTGTGCTCCTCCCATACCTCCAAGTCCAGCCGTTACGGTAATCGTTCCTTCAAGAGTACCGTTGAAATGCTTGCGTGCACATTCAGCAAACGTTTCATACGTTCCTTGGACAATTCCCTGGCTGCCAATGTAAATCCAGCTGCCAGCTGTCATTTGTCCATACATCATCAACCCTTTTTTATCAAGCTCGTGAAAGTGATCCCAGTTTGCCCATGCCGGTACGAGGTTGGAGTTGGCAATCAGCACTTTCGGGGCATCTGTGTGCGTTTTAAATACAGCTGCCGGTTTTCCTGACTGAATCAACAGCGTTTCGTCATTTTCGAGGTTTTTCAGCGTTGAGACAATCGCATCAAAGCTCTCCCAATTGCGGGCCGCTTTTCCGATGCCGCCATATACAACCAAGTCTTCCGGGCGCTCTGCGACATCGACATTCAAGTTGTTGAACAACATCCGCAATGCCGCTTCCTGGATCCATCCTTTCGCATGGAGTTCACTACCTGTGTAGTTTTGAACTACTCTTTTTCCTGTTTGCTTTACAGACATGCCCTCACCCGCTCTTTCAGTATTTTTAAGATGCAAAAGGATGGGACATTTTCGGTAAACCCATCCTTTTGTACATTTTTTATACTGTAAGTGTAGACAAAGTAAGCAGCCGGAAATAGAGGTTCATTTTTTGAATTTTTTAAATTTTTTTCGAATTTACTATCTACTTAAAGCGCTTACATAAAAAAGTCTGTAATTATTTTAGTTTTCTATACTTTTTTTCGATCTCTAAATGCGCGGGGGGTTATCCCGGTTTGTTCTTTAAAAATTTTGCTGAAGTAATTTGCATTAATAAATCCCGTTTGCTCCGCTACATCTTGAATGGATATTTTAGTTTCAAGTAAAAGACGCTGTGCTTTCTTTATGCGATTTTTCGTTAATAACTGCCGGAAAGAGATTCCTTGTTTTTTGGTGAGGAGCGAGCTGAAATAAGCCGGGCTTCTGTCTACATGATTCGCGACATCCTCAAGCTTTAAACCGGGATTGTCAAAGTGCTGTTCAATATACTGGATACCCTGTTCGATCACATCTGTACGGGCATGCTCTTGATGAGTGGCAGCACGGTCAAGAACCTCGTAAAGGAATAACAATAACTCCTGGACAATCCGGTACAAAATAGGATTGTAGAGAATAGTTTCAAATATTTGATGATAACGGACCTCAAGCGTTCCTTCGTCAAGGTAAAATGACTTCATAAAGCGGCGCACCTGGGCTAATAAGCTTGTTAATCGCGTCCGTAATAAACCTGGCTCGGGATATGGTTCTTTCATATTTAAAAATTCTTTATACATCCACTGCTTAATCTTTTTCCTGTCATCCTCATTTAGCATATGGATCCATTCCCTCTGTTCTGACGGAGTCAGAAACGGATCGATCATTACCCAGTCCACTTTATCTTCAATGACGGAAAGCTGCCGATATCCTTTAAAAAAACGGAGTTCAAGCCCTTGCTTCGCACGAAGATATTTTTCATTTAATGAAAGAAACGGATCATCGGAGTCATATAAAACAAGCGAGATCGGTTCTGAAAACCGTTCTTCCCACTCTGTTAAAATCCGGTTGCCTGTCTGTTTTAGGTGTGTGAATGGAAGCTTGTTGGCGAATGAAAAAACAGAAACGATCATATCGCTTAGCGGCAGTAAAACCGGCTGGTATTGAAAAGGATATTCCTGCAAAAAAGAAAGCAGCAAAGGCAGTTTTTTCGGGTTTTCCAACTGCATCAGCATCAATCGGTAATTGACGTCTGGCGTTTCTTCATGGACGAATAAACAGCGGTAAGAGATGGAGGATTCTTCGGTTTGAGCCGATGGCTTTTGTTTTTTCTCAACTTCGGAAGCAGCCTTGCAGCAATGGGTTAATACCCGTTTGATATGGTCAGGCGAATGAGGTTTTACCCATAAATCAAAGGCATGTAGTTCAATGCCTTGAAGCGCCCGTTCAAATGTGGCTTCTGCAGTCATGACGATGACCTTGGTCCTGTACCGTTTGATCAGCTCCTTAAAGCTGTCCCAGCTATCCTTTGAAATCATATCGAGTTCAATGCAAATAACATCGGGCAATTCAGCCTCAATAATATCAAATACCTCTGATACAGAGCCTGCCGTAAGTACATGATCAAACGGAATTGAATACGAAGACAACAGCCAGCCAATCCCTGTTCGTTCATTTTGATCACGATCGCCAATTAACAATTTAACCATACAGGCCCTCCTTTATCGCACGTTTTCCATACCTGTATTGTAAACTATATTTAGCTTCCGCTTATTATTTTTCCTGCTTAAAGTCCAGGATTTCAAAAAAAAAGAGCTGCCAAAACGACAGCTCCAATCATGCAAAGTAAATCATTAATTGATTTTTTTATTTTTATAGTCACCCTTGTTAGCAGTAATTTCGTTTAAGTTACTGTTCCTTCGCCCGTATGAAAAATAAATCACTAATCCGATCAATATCCAGGTTCCAAAGCTCATCCATGTCGTTGCCGGAAGCTGGAGGGCCAAATATCCGCAAAACAGAATGGCCAGGATCGGAATCAATGGTACAAACGGGACCTTAAAGCCTTTACTTTGAGAACGCTTTGTTTTACGAAGATAAAGGATTCCCGCTGATACTGTCACAAATGCAAATAATGTGCCGATATTGGTTAACTGCGCCAGCTTGCTGAGCGGAACAACCCCGGCAAAAAAAGATACAACGATACAAGTAATCCATGAATTGGCAATAGGTGTTTGTTTTTCTTTATCCACCCGTGATAATACTTTCGGCAGCAAGCCATCACGGCTGATTGCATACAATAATCTTGTTTGTCCATACATCATCACTAGTAAAACAGTTGTTATGCCAGTGATCGCACCAAGGGAAATGAAACCCGCTACCCAGTCCTGGCCAATATAGCTGAGCGCGAAGGCAACAGGATTTTTTACTCCCAACTGGTCGTAAGGAACGATGCCTGTCAATATCAGTGCAACTACAATATATAACGCTGTACAAATTAAAAGAGAGGCGATGATGCCAATCGGCAGGTTTTTCTGCGGATTCTTTACTTCTTCCGCAGCAGTAGCAACCGCATCAAATCCGATGTAAGCAAAGAATACAGTAGCAGCACCTGCGGTAACGCCGGAAAAACCAAAAGGCATAAATGGTGACCAATTATCCGGTTCAACATACCATACCCCTACCGCAATAAATAGAATGACCACCGCAAGTTTAATAATGACCATGATCGTATTAAAACGGGAAGATTTCTTAACACCCTGAGTCAACAACAGGGTAATTAAAAATACAATCAATATAGCCGGAACATCAACAAACGTACCTTCTGCCGGGTTATAAGCACTTGATAATGCCTTTGGAATTTCTATACCAAACCCCTGCAGCAGCCCTTGAAAATACCCCGACCATCCACTGGCCACAGCAGACGAAGCAAGTCCATACTCCAGTATTAAATCCCAGCCCAGTATCCAGGCAATCAGCTCGCCAAAAGTCGCATAGCTATAAGTATAAGCACTGCCCGCAACCGGAACTGTGGAAGCAAATTCCGCATAACAAAGAGCAGCAAAAACGCAAGCAAGTCCTGATAAAATAAACGAAAGAATAAGCGCAGGGCCTGCGTGTTCCGCAGCAGCCACTCCAGTTAAAACAAAAATCCCGGTACCAATAATGGCCCCAACCCCAAGCATAGTTAAATCAAATGCGCCAAGGTCTTTCTTAAGGGTGACTCCTTTTTTCCCCGTTTCCCTGATGAGCGCATCAATCGATTTTGTCCTAAACAAATTCATAACAAACCCCCGAAAATCAAATATTCTGAATTTATCTCGCAATAAATATATATTAAGATAACATATTTATTATATTGAAAAATAAATAAATTTCAAATTTTATTATTATGCAGTTCTTTCCAATTGCGATTTGCAACAGAGAACTAAAGGTTTTTCTCCCGTGCAAAATTTTGAAAAGATAAAGCTATTATTATCTTATCCGAAATCATCCAAGCTTATCACTTTCCAACCATAGCCACAATCAATTCATTTATGAATTGGCTCCAAAGAAAAAGCATCTATACAAATAGATGCCCGATTTGAATTTGGTTACGTGAAAATATTGGTTTTCGCATGAAGCCAAGCATCTGGTAACGCTACAGAACCATTTTTATAGCCGCCAAAACAACTCCAATCAAAAATCCGCAAACAGCTCCGTTCACCCGAATCCACTGCAGGTCTTTTCCAACATTGTTTTCCATCATGTGGATCAGCGACTCGGTGTCGAGTTTGTCCAAATTTTCTTTCACCAGCTTGCCAATTTTCGAATGGTTGCTTTCAATCAACGCGGCAATTTGCTTTTGCAGCCAATTTTCAATAGCATTAAATTTGGCCGGATCCGTTTTTAAATCGTCGATAACCCGGTTCATCAGCGGGAGCATAAATTGATGATAAAAGGTATCTTCATTGATAAATTTTACTGCTCTCTGCTGCGCCTGTAGCAAGAGTTCTGTTATTTGCCCTGATAACCGCCAATCATGAATGATTTGTTCTTTCCAGTCGTTTATTTCGTTTACCAGTTCCGTTCGATTCTCTACATCCGCCAATTCTTTCCGAATTCGTGCAAGAACTATTTGCCTATACTGGTTATCCGATTCCTTTAAAAGAGGGATTCTTTTCATAAGGAAGCTTTGGATCATTTGGCCGAGCTTTTCTTTGTTGATAAATTGTTTTAAAGACTGAAGGGCAAATTGCATAAAGCCGTCCGATTTGGTGTTTTCAAGCAGCTCCATCGCGATGCTGCCCATCTTTTCTTTCGAATCCTCTTTTGCTGCCCATTTTTCAAACTCGGTCAATAAATAATCAATTGCCTTTTCATCATATTTCTTTGCGATGACCTGGGATGCACCGGCATGAAGAAGTTTTCCGGCATCCATCCTGTAGAGATAGTCTTTGATCGCTTTTTCAAGGTAAGGAGAAATTTTTTCCGCATCCAGGCTGCGGATGATTTGTTCGAGAATAGAAACTGCGCCGTTTCTGATTGGTTCAGAGCGAATTTCAGCTTCTACGATAGCAATAAGCTTTTTGGCAATCTCTATTTCTTTAAGCTTTTCGCGAATGCTCTCTTTTGTGAGCCAATTATTTTCGAGCATATTGATTAGCGCATTTACCATTTTGTCGCGATTTTTCGGAAGCAATGCCGTATGCGGAATCGGCACACCAAGTGGATGGCGAAATAAAGCTGTCACCGCAAACCAATCAGCCAATCCTCCTACTAATCCCGCTTCAAATCCGCCATGTAACAGGCGCCCGATTATATGATCCTGAACAGGAATCGTTGCAAGGAATCCGCTTCCCATCATGATTAGAGAAATAGTTGCTAAATATTTTGACTTCGTGCTGTTTTTGACCATAAAATCTTCCTTATCATATTTGTTGTATATCACTTTAACATCTAATTTTACCATAATAAAAATGATTTGCTAAATGTATGGTACAGTTAAGTTAAGCCATCTGCACCATAGATGATCGAGCAAGGTTTCATTATATTAAAAAACAGACTCCCGGTCGAGAGCCTGTTTTGCGATCCAAAATTAAATTATGATTTTTGAACGTGACTAACTCGAGGTTCGGATTGACCCTGCTCAACATCAAAGGTAGCTTTTCCACAATTTTGTGAGCAGGACTGTTTAATACTGCAGCTTGCACACTTCCCTTGCTTTGATTTATTGATAAATCCAAACAGAGCCCAACCGGCATATCCAAATATTACTCCGGCAATAATCATGTTGGCAATCATGTGATTTCACCCCTTCAGGATAGACCCAGCAATTTGCCGCCCTGAAAAACCAGCAGCGCTAAAGTATAGGCGATAAAAAGCGCGTATAGAATGGAAAACGCTGTCCATTTTTTTGAACCTGTTTCTTTATAAATCGTTGCTGTTGTCGCCAGGCACGGAATATACAGGAGAATAAATACCATAAAGCTGTATGCAGCAAGGGGAGTAAAATACTCTGCAAGTAATCCTTGCAAGCTTGCTTCATCAGGGACAAAATAGATAATATTCATCGTTGAAATAATGGCTTCTTTTGCAAAAAAGCCCGTTAATAAAGATGCGCCTGCCTGCCATGTGCCAAATCCGATTGGATCAAACAGCGGGGCAACGATACCGCCAACCGCTGCCAAATAGCTATCATCCATGGCAACGTTGAAGCCGTCCGGCCCCAAATAAGATAATGTCCATACAAAAACGGAACCTGCAAAAATAAACGTTCCAGCCTTTTTTATAAAGCCTTTCCCCTTATCCCATGTGCTTTTCCATAATGCCTGGAATTGCGGGATCCGATATGGGGGAAGTTCAATCACAAATAACGAAGTTTCCCCTTTTAAAATCGTTGAAGAGAAAATTTTAGCCAATGTGAGGGCTGTCAACACTCCAAGGACATACAAGGATAAAACGACAAATGCTTTATTTTGCACAAAAAATGCCCCGACAAACAAAGCATAGACCGGCAACCGGGCTGAACAGGACATCAATGGCGTCAGCAAAATCGTCAACAATCGTTCTTTAGGTGTTTCAATCGTTCTGGCAGCCATAATGCCGGGGACGTTGCAGCCAAAGCCAATTACCATCGGAATGAATGCTTTTCCGTTCAATCCGACCGTTTCCATTATCCGGTCCATGACAAGAGCCACTCTTGCCATATAACCTGAATCCTCCAATAAGGAAATAAAGAAGAAAAGGATAAAAATTTGCGGCACAAACACGAGTACTCCGCCAACCCCTGCAACGATTCCATCGAGGATTAAGGCATGAATGAAATCCGAGGCGCCTGCAGCAGTGAGCAATACGGCAATTGCATCTGTCAGCGGGCCGGAAATGAATCCATCTAGCAAATCAGATAGTGGAAAACCGACCCAATCAAACGTCAGCATAAACATCAAATACATGAATGTTAAAAAGATGGGAATCCCCAGTACCTTGTTGGTGACAATCGCATCGATCCGCTCCGTTAAAGTCGTTTTCGTTTGGTCTCCCTGTACGACAGCTGCTGCCAAAATGGTATCGATCTTTTCTTGTCTTTTTGCATGAATATACTGCTCAAGCGATTTTGCCCCGTGTAGTTTTTTCAGGTTCATTTCGATTGATTGAACCAGTTCATCCAAAACTTGATTATCAATAAATGCTGTTAAATATTTTTTTACATACTGGTTTCCTTCAAATAGCTGTAAGGCGAGCCATCTAGTTGAGTGGGCCGCTTTTCCTTTCAGCATTTCCCCCAGCTTCAGCACGCCTGCTTCAAGTTCTTTCCCATAATAGACAGGATTGTTTTTGGGACTTGAAGCCGAATTTGTTGTTGCTGTCTTTGTTAAGGAGTCACAACCTTTCCCGCTCCTTGCGATGACGGAAACAACGGGAACACCGAGAAGTTCAGACAACTTTTCCGGGTCGAGCTGAATGCCACGCTGTTTCGCTACATCAATCATATTTAAACCAACGACAAGCGGCTTTCCGTACTCAAGCAACTGAATCGTTAAGTGCAAATTTCTCGGCAACTGTGAAGCATCAACAATGTTGAGCGTCTTGTCAAAGTTTTCTGTTAAAAAGAAATGACTGACAACACCTTCATCCTTGGACAGCGGGTTCAGCGTATAAATACCGGGCAGATCAATTAATTTATCTTTTTTATTCTTAAATAACCCGACTTTTTTCTCAACCGTGACACCACTCCAGTTCCCAACATACTCATATGAACCGGTTAAATGATTAAATAATGATGTTTTTCCGGTATTTGGGTTTCCGAGTAGAGCAATATCCATTATAATCTCTCCACTTCGATGCGGAGTGCTTCATTTCGGCGAATGCCGACACATTGACCGCAAGATTCCAACAAATAAGGTCCGCCAAATGGCATAATGCATTTAATACAAACTTCTGTTCCTTCCGTTATTCCGAGATTCAGGAGCCTGCGGCGCACCAAATGATCTGCCTTTGAAATGTCCAAAATCTTGCCTTTATCGCCTTCTCTTAATTGTCCGAGCATGTTCCCCACCCTATATAAAAGTATTTAATCAGTTTTGTTAGTTGAGAATGATTCTCTTTATCTTTACTTATAACAATTCCATTCATGTTTTGCTGTGAGGAAAATCACATCCTTTTGCTTTTCTCCATGTTTTAATAAAAAATTCACATGTATTTTTAAAACATGATTGTCCCGATTTTAAAAAAGCCCAAAAAAAGAAGCCGTTTGTAAGGCTTCTGATAATTAAATATTTTGATTCTACTGGATTGTTTTCATTCTGAATCATTGGTGATCTGCTGACCGATCGTTCCGTGAGGGTCTGGAACATAATCTAAATGCATCGTTTCCTTTAATGAAACGTCGGTTTCATAAGAATCGGTTTTTAAATCCTTCTCCTTTTGGAACTTAATATTGTCCTTCATTGCGTCACCTCCATTTCCATAATGTTTGGAGAACGCATAGAAAATATACCGGTACCAATACGGTTAGCTAATACCTATCCTCCGATTTATAGCTGCATTGGATGGAAGTGTTCCCAATTTGTCCTTGCCCAACATATAAATAACTAAAAACGAAAAAAAAGACACGTTCCAAGTATAGGAGCGTATCTTAAACGTATGATCCGAGAGGGATTCGAACCCCCGACCCCATCCCTGTCAAGGATGTATTCTCCCACTGAACTATCGGATCGTAATATGAATTGTAACCAGCAAGGTTGTGCTCTCCCTGCCGAGTTAAGGCCTTAAATTGTCGAACCTTTAAAAGGTACATGTTTAATTATATTTATCTTCTAAGAAAAGTCAAGGAGTTTCTATTCTTTCTTATTTCAAAAATCATCTTGCTGTACAGCGCATTAAGCACCCCTTAACAGCTTTCTTTTCATAACGCCCCATAAGACGTCTTGACCTTAACATTATAAAAAGCCTCCCAAATGGAGACTTACTGGTCCAAAAGTTTTTTGCGCAACGAAATTAACGTGCCGGTATGCAG
This sequence comes from Bacillus sp. V3-13, assembly GCF_002860165.1. Taxonomy (GTDB): domain Bacteria; phylum Bacillota; class Bacilli; order Bacillales; family Cytobacillaceae; genus Bacillus_BJ. The sequence goes on from NZ_PGUZ01000009.1 coordinate 15,315, forward strand.
TCCTTCGTGGTAAATCGTTCTTGGAATCACATCACCAATTGTCCGGATCCCGTGTTCTGATTCTTCATTTAACCTTTCATCGAATCTTGCGGCAAACGTCTCTTTTAAAAACGGTATTTGTTCCTTTAAAAGCCGCTTAATTTCCCCGATCGAAGGTGGCTGGTTGTCCTCTGTCCAATCGCGCGGAGAACTTCCATAACTGAAAAAAGGCGCAATTTCTGCTAATGGCATGCTATCATCGATTTTATGGTAAAACCATAAATATTGGTCGAGCAGAATATGGCCTGCATTCCAGCGAACCGAGTTATTAAACCCTTCTGGCACAACATCGGTCAATTCTTCCGGTATTGAATCCAAAATATCGAGCGTATAACCTCTTACGTCCTCAGCCAATTTCCAAACAGCCCTGTCCATGCTTTTCCCCCTTTTTATTCTTTAAGTTTACAAATTAATTCGGAATATTCGTATTATAACATAATTATCAAAATGTCTGGCTGAATAACCAAAAAAGCATTTCTCCTGCTTGATATGATAAAATCGCATAAAAGCCTGTTAAAAGTACGATGGTGGGCAACCTGAGCAAGGGAGGAATCAACAATGGAAATTCCGCGAGGTACAATCAAAGATATGACGATTCCAAGCAAAGAGTTGGGGGAAGAAGTAAATATTCTCGTTTATTTACCAGCTTCTTTCTCATCTCTTTATAAATATTCTCTGTTAATTGCATCTGACGGAAAGGATTATTTTCAGTTTGGCAGAATCGGGCGAATTGCCGATGAATTATTGCATCATAAAGAAATAGAAAATGTCATTATCGTTGGGGTGCCCTACAAGGATGTAAAGGACCGACGTGAAAAATATCATCCGCAGGGTAGTCGCCAGCACAATTATATTCGTTTTCTCGCCCATGAACTTGTCCCATTTTTGGATAAAGAGTTCCCCACCTATCAAATGGGCATGGGCAGAGCACTGATCGGCGACTCGCTGGCAGCGACCGTATCATTAATGACGGCCCTTGAATATCCCAATATATTTGGACGGGTCATTCTCCAGTCTCCGCTTGTAAACGATCGGGTGGTTCAATTAGTGGAAACATTTGAATACCCACCATTATTACATATATATCACGAGGTCGGAAATCAAGAAACCATTGTTATAACTTCAGACAAAAAGGAAATGGATTTCCTCACCCCGAACCGCCATCTGGCGGAAGTTTTCCGGCAAAAACGTTTTCCGTACCATTTTGAAGAATTTGCTGGCAATCATACTTGGACCTATTGGCAGCCCAATTTAAGAGATGCGCTGAAAAAAATGTTTTAATTTTGCCTTAAATATGCTTTTTCGGAGCAGGAAGGGTATAATGATCTTATCAATTCCGAAGATTTGTTATAATCGCATTAAAATTCTTTTTGTAAAACATTCCAATTCCGGCTCCTTTTTTCATTGGCGTCATATTCGAATTTTTACTCCTTCAACTCATAAATCTTAATATTTAACATTGGAGGTCATAATATGAAATTCGGTATCGTTATTTTTCCGACAAAAAAGCTCCAGGATTTTGCTAACTCCTATCGAAAACGCTATGATGCACACTACGCGTTAATTCCGCCACACTTAACGTTAAGAAGCGCTTTTGAAGCAACAGAAGAACAGATCACTGAACTCGCTAAAAAACTTGAAGACATCGCCGGAAAATATGAGCCGTTTAGGCTGAAGGTGTACCGGGTCAGTTCATTTCATCCAGTAAACAATGTGATCTATTTAAAAGTTGAACCTACTGAAGAATTGAAAGGGTTGCATAATGATTTTCTAAAAAGCTTCGATGACGGCCAGCCGGAGTATGCGTTTGTTCCGCACATTACAATCGGGCAAAATCTGTCGGATGCTGAACATTCAGACGTTTATGGTTCTTTAAAAATGCTGAAAGTTGAACATGAAGAAACCGTTGACCGCTTCCACCTCCTTTACCAGCTGGAAAACGGGCAATGGACTGTATATGAAACATTTCGCTTAGGAAAGGATAATAAAAATTGAAAGTAACTACCGTTTCGACCGAAAAAGAATTACAGGATGCCTTTACAGTCCGCAAGAAGGTATTCGTTGAAGAACAACAAGTTCCTGAAGAAGAAGAAATCGACCAGTTCGAATCGAGCGCAGTTCACTTTGTTTTGTATGATGATGAAACTCCGGCTGGAGCCGGCCGTTTCCGGATTGTTGACGGTTTTGGAAAGGTTGAACGCATTTGTGTGCTGCAGGAGTACCGAAAGACCGGAGCCGGTAAAGCGATTATGGCTGCAATTGAAGAATATGCCTCAAATAAAGGGATTACGGCCTTAAAGCTGAACGCGCAGACCCATGCGATTCCTTTTTATAGCCGTTTAGGCTATGAAGTGGCATCCGAAGAATTTTTAGATGCAGGCATCCCCCATAAAACGATGAAAAAATCTCTATAAGAATCGAGCTCCCTCATATAGCGGGAGCTCTTTTTTTTCGATAATTTAAAGGGAATTGGCTAACAATAATAGATATAATTGCACTGGCGGAGGCGAAACAAAATGCACTTTTTTCAAATATTAATGGAGCTTGTAGTTGGCTATATTGCGCTTTTGCTGATGACAAAATTACTGGGGAAAACGCAGATCACCCAAATAACAACTTTTGATTTTATTTCTGCACTCGTACTGGGAGAATTAGTTGGAAATGCATTTTATGATGATAAAGTGGGGCTGAAAGAAATTTTATTTGCGATCGCGATATGGAGCATTCTTATTTTCGGAACAGAAATACTGACACAGAAAAAGATCAGTGTCCGTGGTTTTTTGGAAGGCAATCCGTCGATTGTCGTCCGAAAAGGGCAGATAGATTATAATGAATTGCGCAAAAACCACTTGGATATTAACCAGCTTCAGCATTTGCTTAGAAAAAAAGATATTTTCTCGATCAGAGAGTGCGAGTATGCAATTTTAGAGACTGACGGCTCAATCAGTGTTGTCAAAAAGCCTTCCTTTCAGACGCCTTCTGTTGGGGATTTGAATTTGCCTTTAAGTGAAATTCACTTGCCGGTCACTTTGATTTCGGATGGCGAGGTTCTTTATAAGAACTTGCAGAATATTAATTGGGATGAAAAAGATTTGGAAACGGAATTGGAAAAAGCTGGTGTCCTCTCTCCCAAAAATGTCTTATATGCAGAATGGCTGAAAGGAGAACCTTTACACGTCCAAACATATAAAACACGTTCATAGGCAAAAATGATTCTTAAAGCGCTACACAATCTTATTAAAATTCCGCCCTTTTCCAGATAGCTCTGCGTACGTTCTGTCAATTATTTCTTCATTGCGTTTCACTTTCGGAACAGGAGTGAAAGACATATCGGCGATTTTCCGCGGTGGCACTGCGATATGTTCATGCGTTCGATAAGCTTTATCCAGTTTATTCATTTTTGCCACCGGAATCAGTTTAAAAGGGTCATGATGTACGCCAATATCCCGTTCTGCATACTGAGAATACTGATAGTTTGTTACCGGTAAAATATAGCCCATCTTTCCCACCTCTTTACACACATTATTTCAGTTTCTTTTACCCTTTATTGAATACGGCTAAACCTGTTTCTTAAGACACTTTTGTATTAGCTTCTTGTTTTGGTATATAACTAACTTTTGATTTATATCAAAAAAAGGACTTGCCAAGTCCTTTTATTTTTTGTTGATCATTTTTGAAATCGTATTTAAATCAAGCTTTTGCCCATCTTTTACAATGGAGTTGACGATTTTATCTTCCATCTCTTTTGTTACAGGCTTATTGGCAATCTGCGAGACTTTTTTAATGACGCCTCTGACCGTTTGCTCATCTTTAAAATTTGCATTTTGAAGCGAATTTGCCAAGTCGAAAATATCCTTCATATTGACGCCGGTCTTTTTTTCAACATTCTTAAAAAAACCATTTTCCATGCTACCACACCACGCCTCCTTTATAAACTACTTTATCTTATGAAGAAAGGCGAAAAAGGTGAAATGGATACGGCGGCCCTGATCCAGCACAAAAAAGGGCCGCCCCTTAAGAGACAGCCTTGGCAGTGAAATATATTTATCGCCATTCTTAATTATAGAAGCTGGCACCAACAACAATTAACAAAATAAACAGTACGACGATTAATACAAACGCGGAGCCGCCATATCCACCGCCGTATCCATAGCCACCATAATGGCAGCCATAACCGAAGCCCATGTTCGTCACCTCACTTTAATGTATTCATTCATAGCATATGTTAGGCAACATGAAAGTGTTTGGGCGAGCTCTGGGCCATGGCGGGATAAATGCCTTATGTTAGGCTGAAAGCTAAAAAACAGACTTGCTGCTGTCCATAAATGGGCAAAAAAATCAAGCAATGGTTTAACCCTTAGGTTTAAAAAGCAGGGCGCCGATAAAGCCAAAAACAACAGCGGCTGATATTCCCGAACTTGTTATTTCAAACATCCCGGTCAATACACCGACAAGGCCGTGCTGCTGAGCCTCCTGCAAGGCTCCATCAACCAGGGAATTCCCGAAGCTCGTGATCGGTATTGATGCTCCAGCCCCGGCAAAGTCCAACAGCGGTTCATATAATCCAAACCCGCCCAATATGGCTCCAATCACAACAAATAAGCTTAATGTATGGGCAGGTGTCAATCTGGCAACATCAAATAACAGCTGGCCGACTACACAAATCAGTCCGCCCACGACAAACGCCCAAAAAAACATCACTAGCATTGTTTTATCCTCCTTCATCCGTTCATTTCGATGGAAACGGCATGGGCTATGCATGGAATCGTTTCCTTTTGTTGGTACGAGAGCGGTGAAAGCAAAGCTCCTGTTGCAATAGCAAGAATTCTTTTGTACCGTCCCTGCTTCATTTGCTTCAGCAGATGCCCATATAGTACTATTGCCGAGCAGCCGGCACCGCTTGCCCCTGACTGGACTGGCTGATCTTCCTTGTAAATCATCAAACCGCAATCCTGAAACAGGTTGGTATCGATTTTCAAGCCATCTTTCTTCAATAGTTCCAGAGTCGTTTCCCGGCCGATTTTACCAAGATCACCGGTTACGATTAAATCATAATGTGACGGATCGAGCTGCAAATCTTTAAAATGGGCCGTAATCGTATCTGCAGCCGCAGGTGCCATCGCACCTCCCATATTAAATGGATCAGAAAGCCCCATATCAATTACCTTGCCGATCGTCGCGGTTGTCGTTACAGGAAGCGGTTCTTTTGAATCGTTGTTCTCCTTAACCAGGGCGACTCCTGCTCCGGTCACCGTCCATTGGGCGGTTGGCGGCTTTTGGCTCCCATATTCAGTCGGATAGCGAAACTGTTTTTCCACTGCTGCATTATGGCTTGAAGCTCCGGTCAAAACATATTTTGCTCCTTGATAATTGACAATAAACGAGGCTAAAGCAAGCCCTTCCATCGATGTCGAGCAGGCACCAAACAGGCCGAAATAAGGAATCCTGGCTGTTCGTGCCGCAAAGCTTGATGGCGTAATCTGATTGACTAAATCACCCGTAAGTAAAAATTGAATGTCATCTGTTTTGACCTTGCCTTTTTGCATAGCCGTTTCGATTGCCTCTTCAAGAAGCAAACTGTGGGCTTTTTCATAAGAATCCTTACCCATCCATAGATCATCGTGAAGGATATCAAAATCATCTGCCAGGTTTCCATTGGCTTCAAACGGGCCGCCGGTCACCCCCGAAGCTGCAATGATCGGGCGATTTTTAAATACCCAGGACTGTTTACCCCTCAGCAATTACAAAACCCCCCACATTTTTAATAATGTTTTGATTAAGGCAACGACAAAGGCGGCAAAAACACCAAACAGCACAACAGATCCCGCCAGTTTAAACAGATTTCCCCCGACACCAAGAACATATCCTTCAGTTCGATGTTCAATTGCGGCTGAAATGACGGCATTGCCAAAGCCTGTTACAGGCACAGCACTGCCCGCCCCGCCATATTGGCCAATCCGGTCATAAACACCAAATCCCGTCAGAAGCATTGTAATAAATATCATTGTGGCGACAGTTGGGTTGCTTGCCGTTTGTTCGGTAAAATCAAAAAAATAAATATAGAAATAAGATATCGCTTGTCCAACTAAACAAATCAGGCCTCCGATGAAGAAGGCCCTCAGACAATTTTTCAAGAGTGGGCGCTTTGTTTCATGCTTTTGTTCAAGCTGCTGGTATTGCTTTTGCTGCGGGGTTTTTTTAGGCTTGTTCCCCATTGTGAATGGCTCCTTCCTATGTCTTTTCTTTCTGAAGGCTGATAATCGATTTCAACCTTTTTTCCGCCTGTTTATCCGAGAAATCCGGTTGTTTCATGTCTTCTTTCAACTGGACAGCTTCAAGGAAAATTTTATAATCGCTCGATACAGTAAAATTTTCCTTTGGAAAATCTTTTTCGAGCCGCTTAGTAATATTTTTTTCAATATCCTTCATCCTGAACCGTTCTAAATGCTTGACTTTATAAGCAACAAGAATATCCTTTTTCCCTTTTACAACTGCGACATCGTAAATTTCATCAAAAGCCATCACGTCCTCTTTCACTTTCTGGACAGTGCTTGTATCTTTTGGTTTATCGCCAATCGAAACTGGAGCAGGATTTGTCGCTTGCATAAGGGACATTTGATTGCCCTTTCCTTCATCTGCCTCCTTACAGCCTGCTAAAACAATGGCTAGCAGAAGGAGAAGCTGGCAAATAAAAAATGATGCTGACCATTTGCTTTTCATATTTTTCCCTTCCTATGTAAGAAATGTGTGTTCACGCTAATTTATTGTTTGCACTGTGGTTGATTTTATTACATAAAAAATTTTTTTATAAAAAATATAACCGGGATACATTTGAAAATGATTCGTAACGCATCCTTAAATTCTCTTTTCCATCGATTTTTTGATTGCTCAGTTTTTCATAAAATCCAAAAAAAAATACTGTCTCATCCATCGAGACAGCCTTTTTATTTTTTATTCGTGCTTTTTCTTTTTAAGCATCCACAATCATGCTTTAGTCTCTTAGGTTCCTGTTTTGCGCCAGTTATTCTTGGAGCTTGTTTCCTGATTCTTTTTTGCAAACTGTTAGCCTCCTTGTCTTGGATTCATAATATACTATGAAAGCTTGACAAGTTTGGTAACTGCTAACTGCCTAACGCTTTACTAATAAAAATTTCGATTACCGAACCTACAGCAGCCACTGCCAGAACAAATATGACAGGTACACCGATGACTGGGACAAGAAAGTAAACAACAGTTAACAATAAACTGGACCAAACACCCGTGCACCAAAAACAGCTGAGCAGTTCCCCGATCCAGCTTCTTATTCCGTTTCCCTTTGGGACCAAATATATTTCTTTATTCCCATCCGGATCTTCTTCTATTTGCTCTTCAAAAAAAGGAGCCCTAATGAATTCAGTTATTTTGTCAAAAACAATCAGCCTTGTTAAGCGAAACGAGGCAATCCCGATGATAACTATGAGCCAAAAATCAAGATTCAATCCTTTCACCAACCTATTTCTATAGTTCCGGAATAAGTACCCAGCACCAGCTATGATCTGCAGCGTGATAAAAGGACACCCGGTTTTAGCGGGAAACCAGGGTTTCCATTTTATTCAATTATTTTGATGTCAGTAATTTCGTTTATATAAAACTTTTTCTGATGTCTGCCAATTTTCACTTTCACAAAATTGCCTCTTTTACTGATAACCTGAAATCTGATAGGCTTCCCATCGATAATCGCCTCACATAGTGGTTTTACTATACTATTCCGGTAACGTGCCAAATGAGCGATCTTTTTTCTGATTTCCTGTCTTTTGACCGCCTCTATTTTATCAAGTGCAGTTGTGGGCGTGGATGTTCGCTCATCATTTTGCTGATATGGGACCGAAGCATCCTCGTACAGCATTTCCACCGCTCCATCTGTTTGAATATGATTGTCATTGCTTACCGCATCTTCACCCGTCGAGAGATCATCCAGATGTGCTAATAAATCAGCCTCTGTTTCAGCAGTCAATTTTTCACCAAGTATTTGCTTTAATTTTGATCTTACTTCGTCCTTTGAAGGCTTTTTTATCTGTTCTTTTTTTGGCATTGAGCCAGTTTTTTCAAATTCGAGTTCTTCCAGCCTCAGTTCCAGCCCATATTCTTCAAACTGGGGAATTGGCTGATGATTTTTCGAATGAAAAATATTTTGCATATGGCAGCTTGCCGGTTCAAGATCCAGTTCAACAATATATAATAAAGGTTTAAATGGTGGTTGCGGCTTTTCTTCCGCCAAAAGCCTCCCTCCCCAACAAAAAAAATTTCTCCATTTATTGTATGCAGCAAATATCGGTGTTGATAGTATCGGATCGAGCTTTCAGTTAGATTTGAGGAATTGTGAAGGCGATGAAGGATTGTAATGTGATACAAAAAAGCCCGCTTCACAAGAAGCGGACATTTTTTACAGACTGGGTCGAAGAAAGCCCACGGCTTCAGCCGTGGGTGGTGTCACTTACGCAATAATATGGTAACCTGAATCGACATGAATATTTTCCCCGGTAATTCCGCGCGACATGTTGCTGAATAAGAACACTGCGGTATCACCAACCTCTTCCTGGGTCGTCGTCCGTCTTAGCGGGGCTTTCTCCTCGATTTCTTTAAGAATGGAATTAAAATCACTGATTCCTTTTGCGGAAAGGGTCCTGATTGGTCCGGCAGAAATTGAATTTACACGAATTCCCAGCTTTCCTAAATCATTGGCCAAATACTTCACACTCGCATCAAGCGAAGCTTTGGCAACGCCCATAACATTATAGTTCTGCACAACTTTTTCTCCGCCCAGATACGTTAATGTGACAATGCTTCCGCCTTCTGTCATTACATCCTTTGCTTCTTTCGCCACTGCTGTTAACGAATAGGAGCTGATGTTGTGAGCAAGCAGGAAGCCCTCTCTTGTCGTGTTCATATACTCTCCCTGCAGCTCTTCCTTATTTGCAAAAGCAATACAGTGAGCGATTCCGTGAATCACCCCGGTTTTCTCCTTGATTTCCGCGAAGCACTTTCTTATTTCTTCGTCATTGGTGACATCGCATGGAATGATAAGTGAATTGGCACCTTCAAGTGTTTCTGCAAGTTCACGGACGCTTTTTTCCAATCTCTCTCCTGCATATGTAAAAACCAGGCTGGCTCCAGCTTCGTGAAGTGAGCGGACAATCCCCCAGGCGATACTTCTTTTATTGGCAACTCCCATAACAACATAAGTTTTTCCAGCCAATGATAAACCCATTATATAATCCTCCTATTAATACAAGTTATTAACACCTAGTGCTAATTCTAATACATTTTGAAAAAAATGAAAAGCAAACATTCCACTGTGACGGTATTGTTTAAATAACTTGACTCTTGCAAAAACTTTGTCGGTTTATGAATAGTTTTGAATGATTGCCTAAAATAAGAAGCACATCCCCAATTTTGTGGAAATGGAAGGTTACTACACACAACCAAAATTCATCTGTACTATCTGGGTCATCTACATCTTCGGGATCGGGATCCTTATCATTTTCTCCAATTTTTTTCCACTAATATTTCTTTCTGTTGAACCAGATAATACAATTCGTAAGTCATCAGTTAACAGAAAGAAGGGAATTGGATAATGACTGTAGGATCTCAAGTGAAGCAAACTTTAGCGGGATTGAAAAGTGCACAAGCGAACTTAGAAACATTTTCCTTAGGAACTGAAGATAAGCAAGCAAAACAGCTGTACCAAACTGCCGCCCAACAAACTCAATCGATTATTGACAGTATTGAGCCGCGTCTTCAGCAAATCGAGAAAGAAGAACCCCAATATAAACAGCAATAAATTTTAACCGGGTTGGCTTCTTGCCAACCCTTTACATTATTCATTTTTGCTTAAAAACCCTTATTTTTTTGAAAATTTTTTAAAACAGATGGAAGGATAAAACAAGATGACTGTCTACTCCAACGTTAAACAATGTTTAGCTTCGATCAATGGGATAAAAGCACAATTATCAAGTTTCGCATTAAATTCGCAGGATGAAAAGGCGCAGCAAACGTTTCATCAAGCGATGTTACTAGTGGAAGAAGTCGAAAAGGACCTACAAACACGGATAACGGAACTGGAATTCGAAGAACCGCAATATAAACCATCTTAATGTTCGAGGTGATGAAAATGCCAGAGTGGATCGATATCTTCATTCGTTCACTTTTATTTATGGCCGCCTTATTTTTTATGACAAAATTATTAGGAAAAAAACAGATTTCTCAACTGTCTTTTTTCGAATACGTATCAGGTATTACGATCGGAAGCATTGCTGCTGAAGTGATTATAAATCTGGATAAAAATATATGGAACGGGGTATTCGCGATTATTCTTTTTGGGGGCATCACCTATATAGTCGACGTTCTTTCTTTGAAAAGTAAAAAATTCCGGGATATAGTCGAAGGAAAAGCAACAGTACTGATAAAAGACGGGAAAATCATGGAAGACAGCTTAAAAAAAGAGCTTTATACACTAGATGATTTAAATTCTTTACTAAGGAAAAAAAATGTATTTAATGCCGCCGATGTAGAGTTTGCGGCCTTAGAACCAAACGGAGATCTAAGTGTTTTTTTGAAAAAAGAAAACCAGCCGTTAACTCCAAAAGATCTGCATATCAAAATTGCCAATGAAAAAGTGCCCCAGACGGTCATTATGGATGGACAAATTTTAGATAATTCACTTGCAGCAGCAAAACAGAACCGTCAATGGCTTAAAATTGAATTGGAAAAACTGGGGGTAACCCTTGACAATGTAGTCATGGCCCAAGTGGATTCTTATGGACAATTAACGGTGGACGTTTATGATGATAAAATGAATGTCCCGTCTCCACAGCAACGCCCGCTATTGATGGCGATGGTAAAAAAGTGCCAGGCTGACTTAGAGTCTTTCGCATTGGAGACGGATTCTGAAAAAGCTAAAAAAATGTATGAGAAAAATGCGAAAAAGCTAAAAGAAACGATTAATCTGCTTACCCCTTATTTAAAAAGTTAAAGGGAAGACGGCTTGTGTCCAGCAAATAAAGTAGGGCAACGGCAAGCTTTCGTTCTTTTCCAGTTTCCCGGGGAAATAGCTTTTCAAGTTAAGTAGCTCATAAATAAGGTAGCCATGCCAAAATAAATTAAAATACTGATAATATCATTAATCGTTGTAATAAATGGCCCTGAAGCTACCGCAGGATCGATCTTTAATCTGTGCATCAACAGCGGAACCAGCGTGCCGGCCATTGTTGCAACAAACAACGATGAAAGAATCGACATTCCTACCAAAATACCGAGAAAAATATCACTTTGCCAAATATAGACGACAAGTGCGGATACAATCCCGCATGTAGATCCGGTTATAATACCCGTTCCTGCTTCGCGTAAAACCAATTTTAATTTGCTCTCTTTTTCCAAATCTCCAGTTGCAATCCCCCTGACCGCAACCGCCAGCGCCTGCGTCCCTGTATTTCCGGCCATTCCGGCGATTAAAGGAATGAATACGGCGAGGATGGCAACCTGGTCCAGCGTATCCTCAAACCGCCCGATCAGGCTGGCGGTGAATGTCCCGAGGAACAGCAAAACAATCAGCCAGGGCAGCCGTTTCTTCGCTGCTGACAATGCACTGCGGTCGATCGAATCGAGGTCGGTTATCCCGGCCAGCTTGGAATAATCGTCCGATGCTTCTTCTTCCATAACATCAATGATGTCATCCACGGTAATAATCCCGAGTAAATGGCCCTGAAAATCAACAACCGGAAGAGCAAGCAAATTATAGTCCCGCATTTTTCTTGCGGCTTCTTCCTGGTCCTCCGCGACAGAAACCGATACAACCCGGTCTTGCATAATTTCTGCTAACATCGTGTCGTCAGCACTGATAATCAAATCTCTTAATGAAATAACCCCAACAAGGGTTTTTTGTTCATCAATCACATAAACATAATAAATTGTTTCAGCCTGTGGAGCTTCATTTCTTAAAATATGCATCGCCGACCGAACGGTTTGGTTCGCGGATATGGCAATAAACTCGGTCGTCATAATGCTTCCGGCTGTATATTCTTCATAATGGAGCAGCTCTTTTATTTCATCAGCTGCTTTATCATCCATAATCGTCAAATAGCTGGCAACCTGATCTTTATCCAGCTCATTCAAGACATCCACGGCATCATCGGCATACATATTGGAAAGCATATCCGCAGCATACGCAGGATTCATTTCGGCTAAAACGTCCTGGTATTCTTCTTCTTCAATTTCAAGATTTTCAAATAAGCCGGCCATCTCTTCCGGAGACAGATAATGATAAACGAGCTTTCGCGTTTCTTCGTCCAAGTCCCGGAAAAATGAGGCCTGGTCGTACGGATGCAGCTCTAAAAATTCGTCGCGGAACTTTTGCATATTTTCTTCTTTTAACGCATCAAGCAACAGCTCACTGTTTGTCTGATGAAGTGTCTTTTCCTGTTTTTGATCTGTCATACTCTTTCCTCCTCCCACTGCCAAACAAATCAGTTTTTCCTTTACTTCTGTTATAACAGGAAAATAATCTTGTTGGACGTTCGCTACTATTTTTCCTTAATATTTATTTAAGGTTAACAAAAAATGCTTATGATTGGCACTTCTTTTAAACATACTAATGATATTTTCTCTTGTATGGCTAAAAGAGGCAAATCTATCGCAGAAAAATAAAGGAGTTTTAAAACATGAAGCTCGATATAATTGGTGATATCCATGGCTGCTACAACGAATTTTTTGAGCTGACAACGAAGCTCGGATACGAATGGGGTGATGGATATCCGGTGCATAAGCTGGGAAGAAAGCTGGCATTTGTCGGAGATTTGACGGATCGGGGCCCTGATTCTATTCAAACGGCCGATGTTGTTTGGCAGCTGGCTGTTCGTGAAAAAACTGCCTTTTATGTTCCCGGTAATCATTGCAACAAGCTGTACCGCTATTTGTTGGGGAACAATGTTCAAATATCCCATGGCCTCGAAACAACGGTCGCAGAAATAAAAGCATTATCAAAAGACAAGCAGCAGCAATTCCGGACAAGGTTTATCGAGCTGTACGAACAGGCCCCGCTTTATCACGTACTGGACAATGGCAGACTTGTTATCGTTCATGCCGGGATCCGCGAGGATTTCATCGGCAAACAAGGTCCAAAAGTAAAAACCTTTGCTTTGTACGGGGATATTACTGGAGATAAACACCCGGACGGTTCACCGGTACGCAGGGACTGGGCCAAAAAATACCATGGCAAGGCTATTATCGTATATGGGCACACCCCAGTTAAAGAGGTCCGGAAAATCAATAATACCTTTAACATTGACACAGGCGCTGTTTTTGGAGGAAAACTATCCGCACTTCGATATCCCGAGCTGGAAATCGTTTCTGTTCCATCAACAATGCCTTATGTGGAAGAAAAATTCAGGGAAGTAACATAATTTTTGCATATCTGATTTCCCGGGAGTCCGTTAACTTAAAAACACCACTCCGTGAGCTTTAAAGGAGTGGTTCCTAACCGAACGTATTGATTACGTGTTTCATGTCTTCAGGGAGAGCAGCACAAAAATTCAGCTCCTGCCCAAGAATAGGATGCCAAAGCACAAGGCTGCTGCAATGAAGCGACTGACGTGTGATATATTGTCGGCTTCCTCCGTACAAATCATCCCCTAACAAAGGGTGTCCAAGATGAGAAAGGTGAACCCTGATTTGGTGGGTCCGCCCCGTTTCCAGCTTAAGCTCAACATGTGTAAACCGATCGAACCTGGCAAGAACTTTAAAATGAGTGCAAGCATACTGCCCGGCAGGATTGACTTCCCTTTCAATAATGCTATCGGCTTTTCTTGCGATTGGCTCAACAATCTTCCCGCCATCCTCAGCAATATACCCTTCACAAAGCGCCTGATAAACCCTGTTAACCTGTCCGGATCTTTGCTGCTGGCTGAGGAGATGGTGGACATGCCTGTGCTTTGCAATCAGGACGATTCCTGAAGTATCGCGGTCCAGGCGTGTAACAATATGGGCGGTTGCATCGATGTCCTTTTCCTGATAATAGCCAATCAGTGCGTTGGCCAGGCTTCCGGATGGATGCTCCCGTGACGGGATCGTGCTCATTCCCGCCGGCTTATCAACGACCAACACATATGGATCTTCATAGATGATCGATAAAGGGATTTTTTCTCCCTTCACTCCTTCGCTTCTCTCTTCTTTCGGGAAAATCACTTCGAGGCAATCACCTTCATTCAGAATATGGCGGACCGTCACATCGTCGCCGTTAACCCTGATGTTTCCGCCCTTGAATTTGATGTCGGTTAAAGCTGTTTTTGAAATATGTTTTTCCCGCAAAAATTCGCGAATTAATTTATTGGCATCGCCACTTGCAATTTCCCATTTAAGCTTAAATCGTCCAGGCATCTATTTACCCTCTAATCCTTATCGGTGACAAATGAATCACGGACCCGTTTCCAAAATGGAAACGGCCTGAAACGGGCAAAGCGGATTTTCTCATCGGCAACCCTGAATTGAATTGACTTCACGTCTTTGTGCAGCAATTGAAGATGGTCAATCGTGATTTGATAATCGGCGTCATTTACCGGTTTCAGCATGCAAGTATGATGTGACGGCAAAATGAGCGGTGAACCGATTGTCCTGAACACACGATTGTTGATCGATGCCATTTCCGCCACCTGGATCGCTGATATGGACGGATGGAGGATCGCTCCGCCCAGTGCTTTGTTGTAGGCCGTGCTTCCCGACGGTGTCGAAATGCATAAGCCGTCGCCGCGAAAACGTTCGAAGTGCTGGCCTCTTATTTCGACATCCATGACAAGTGTTTGTTCCGCACCTTTAACTGTCGATTCATTGAGAGCGAGATAACGGGTTTCTTTGCCGCCATGTTGATAACGAATAATCACTTCAAGAAGCGGGTACTCAATAATCTGGTAAGGTGTTTTCGCAATGGCAATCACAAGCTTTTCAATCTCTTCCGGAACCCAATCCGCATAAAAGCCGAGATGTCCTGTATGGACGCCAACAAAAGCCGTTTTATCGAGGCGGCTGCTGTAGCGGTGAAAAGCATATAACAAAGTCCCGTCGCCGCCGACAGAAATGACGATATCCGGCTGTTCTTCATCATAGACCAGTTCAAAATCCAGCAAATACGATCTCATTTTATGCATGAGCGTATTTGACCTTGAATCCCCTTTGGATGTAATCGCAAACTTCATGACTGGATGCTCCTCTTTGATAGGAATAAGCGGGTGTTAGCTTGTTCCACAGTTTAAAATGCCGGCAGTTAATTACTTTTCCCCTTCCTGCAGCTCTTTTTTTCTTGAAAAGAAGGCCTGGGCATCCTGAATTTCCCCGCGGATTTGGGACATTTCTTCATCGAGCCGAAAAGCGGCTTCCGCTGCCCTCTGCAGCCTCATGTTTATATCCTCGGGAAATTGGCCCCGATATTTATAGTTTAAGGAATGTTCCACCGTTGCCCAAAAGTTCATGGCGAGTGTCCGAATTTGAATTTCGGCCAGGATCTTCTTTTCCCCGGTTATTGTTTGAACGGGATACGAAATGACAACATGGTAGGACCGGTAGCCGCTCGATTTTTCATGTGAAATATAATCCCGTTCTTCAACAATTTCGAAATCGTTGCGGTTTCGGAGCAGCTCTACCACCTTCATTATATCGTCGACAAACTGACACATCATCCTGAGGCCTGCAATATCCTGCATTTCTTGCTCCAGCCTGTCTAACGGGATTCCCTTTTGATTTGCCTTATCCAAAATACTCGCAATCGGTTTAACACGGCCTGTGACAAATTCAATCGGAGAATAGGTCGTATCGAGTTCAAACTGGGCCCTCATTCCCTTCAGCTTCACTTTCAACTCTTCAACCGCTTGTTTATAAGGCGCCAGAAATTGATCCCAGTGCTTCATGAATACTCACCTCATCCGGTTTTCTCTGTTTGGATGTTGGAACATTGAAACAGCCTAAAAGGCATTATCGACTTTTTCGACCATTTCCTCTCCATAATTGCTGTTTCCTTTAATATTTTCAATCAGGTACGATAATTCATCATGGAACTGTTCAAGCAGCAGCCTCTCGCCCCCGCCGGCTGCATATACAGGATATTCCGCATCAAGCGCTTTTTTTATTTCCGGCCAGATGCTTTCCGGAAGCTCGATATATGTATAGTCATCATTCATTTCTGTTAAATAAATAAACGCGAATTGATCCGAGTCAACAAGCATTTGACCAACCGCTGTCAGTTCCGATAATGGAGCCGGAAAATCCCCCTCAAGAATTAATTCATTTTCGCTAATAAATGCTTTTTCGATTTTGATCCTTTTTTTCACGATTAAGATACCTCCAAACTCTCTCCTATTTTACCACATTGCCTTCGTATCTCCTAAAAATTGCTGTGGCGTGATAAAAACGTGATAATATGGACAATAACAGGCAGCTGATCCAAACCTGCAAAACCCGGCTCTTTCCGGTGATTTTCCGGGGTACCGAAAATGAAAGGACGAATCGTTTATGTCACAGCATCTTGAAATTGAATGTAAAAATCTTTTAACGGAAGATGAATTCAACCGGTTGAAGGGATACTTTAAAATAGCCGATTCGGCATTCAGAAAACAAGTTAACTACTATTTTGATACACGCGATTTTTTATTAAAAGAGAAAGGGACGGCTTTACGAATCCGTGAAATAGGAGATCATTTTGAATTAACTTTAAAGCAACCCGGCGGGGAAGGGCTGCTCGAAACGAACCAGCCGTTAACCGCCAGGGAAGCTGCGGCAATGATAACGACTGCGGCAATTCCAGAAGGGCAGGTCAAAGAAATCCTTAAGGCGATTCCAGTACCGGTTGATCTCCTTGAAAATTTCGGCGCACTCACCACCTTCAGAGCTGAAATTGATTTCCGCGGCGGTTTGCTCGTATTCGATCACAGTTACTATTTAAATATTGATGATTATGAAGTAGAATATGAAGTAGAGGAAAAAAACAGCGGTGAGAAGATCTTTATCGAACTTCTGTCTGCTCATGATATTCCAGTCAGGGCAACGAAGAATAAAGTCAAAAGATTTTACGATCAAAAATACATACAGCAAAACTCTTAATTCTGCAAATATTAAAAGGAGTTTTTTATGAATATAGACAAATTAAAAATTATGCTTGAACTTCAGGCGCTGCAAAACTTTAATCAACCGGCAGCAAACTCTTCCAACAGCACAATGTTTCAGGACTTGCTGGCAGAATTTCTTTCCGGCCAGGAAACGGTAAATCTTGACCTTCCGGAGAACGAAAGCAGTGAAACAATTAAGCAAATGGCACCGGTCACTATGCCTGCTCTGCCGCCTGTCCATTTGACAAAGCTCCCACACAACCCGTCTGATTATGATGATATCATTAACACAGCGGCTGAGCGCTATGGGCTTCCGGCCAAGTTGATTCAGGCTGTCATTAAACAGGAGTCGAATTTTAATCCGAATGCTGTCAGCCATGCCGGAGCTTCAGGATTGATGCAGCTTATGCCGGCAACTGCCCGCGCTCTTGATGTAAAAAACGTTTTTGATCCGTATGATAATATTATGGGCGGCAGCAAATATCTGCGGAACATGTATGACAAATATAACGGCAATATCGAGCTGACACTTGCGGCTTATAATGCCGGTCCTGGAAATGTGGATAAATATTCGGGAATTCCCCCATTTAAAGAAACACAAAACTATGTGAAAAAGGTGACACAATCGTTTTTCGCATAAATGTAAAATAGTTCCAAACGCCTGTTGCTGGCAACAGGCGTTTTTTTTGTGTAAATTAGTTAAGAAAGCAAAAACTGCCGGGTGTTGTTGTCATCGCAAGGCTTCTCGGTTGAATCGCCAAAAAGGCGCTGTTAAAATAAAGAAAATTAACTAACATTAAAACCTATTCAAAAGGAGTTATAACAATGGTCGAGAAAATGCCGACACCATTCGATGCCATCGGCGAAGAAACGCTGCACCAGCTGGTGGATGCTTTTTATCGCCGCGTTGGACAGCATCCTGATCTCACTCCTATCTTCCCGAATGATCTTTCTGAAACTGCGAGAAAGCAAAAACAGTTTTTAACGCAATATTTGGGAGGCCCGCCCCTTTATACGTCCGAACATGGTCATCCAATGCTGCGGGCGCGCCACACTCCATTTGAAATTACGCCTGCCAGAGCAAAAGCATGGCTTTCCTGCATGAATGACGCAATGGATGAGACAGGTCTGGAAGGCCCATTAAGAAAAGATTTTTATGCAAGGCTTGTCTTAACTGCCCAGCATATGATAAATACGCCAGATGAGATAGAAATAAAGGGTGGGTCCTGAGTGAAATCACAAAAAAAATCGTTCTTATCGTCCCGCTGCCATACTATTGATAAGAAGCCGATCGAGATATATATGTTTGTCGACCCGCTATGCCCCGAATGCTGGGCATTGGAACCAATTATTAAAAAGCTGCAAATTGAATACGGGCGTTATTTTTCAATTAAGCATATTTTAAGCGGACGCCTTGCAACACTTAATCTTGGCAGAAGAAAAAACTATGAGAATATTGCAGAATTGTGGGAGAAAACAGCCAGCAGGTCAGGAATGTCGTGTGACGGCAATGTATGGCTCGAAAATCCGATTTCCTCTCCTTATCTTGCGTCGATGGCAATTAAAGCGGCCGAGCTGCAAGGAAGAAAGTCGGGTATCCGGTTCTTGAGAAAGCTGCAGGAAGTGCTTTTTTTAGAAAAACAAAACGTCTCTAATTTTGACGTTCTAAAACATTGTGCAAGAAGCGTCGGACTTGATGTTGAAGAGTTTATAACCGATATCCATTCTGAAAGTGCTTCAAAAGCTTTTCAATGCGACTTAAAAATAACTGCCGAAATGGATATTCAGGAAATCCCTGCTCTTGTCTTTTTCAATGAACAAGTAGAAGAAGAAGGCATTAAAATTACCGGTTCTTATCCTTATGAGGTTTATGTACAAATTTTAGAGGAAATGCTCCAGGAAAAACCGGAACGCAACAGCCCTCCCCCTCTGGAGGATTTCTTGCAGCATTACAGGCTTGTCGCTTCAAAGGAAATTGCAGTTGTCTATAATTTATCGATAAGCGAAGTCGAGCGGGAAATGAAAAAACTTTTATTAAAACAGCGGGTAGAACAAATCCCCGTTAAACACGGTTTGTTTTGGAGATACAATGATTAACAGAAAAAAGCTCTGCCTCCACATGGGGCAGAGCTTTTTCTTTACGAACAAAGGGGATGGGAGAAATTTTTCACGGTCAAACAAAGGGGTATATGTTTGTTTGTGATCAACTTCACATCTGTAATATATCATGAATTTCGACGGAGTGGCAATGAGTTTGTGTGCTATTTCACAATATTGTCAAAAACAAGTGATGTAACCATGGACAACTGCATATTTATTAAGGGAAGATCCGTTTTCTAATATAAATCCCCGGTATTCACTGTTTTATATAGATGTTGCAAACCATGTCCAATGAGGAGGAACTCGATGTTGCAAAATATAATTATAGTGATTATGCTGCTGTTTATCTTCGTCGCTTTTGGCCTTCATTTTCTCGGCTTGATGAAGTTAATTCCTGTTTTCATTAGCGGTCCGCTCTTATTTATTTCATTGCTTATTTTTTTCTTATACTTAAACGAACGGAATAAATTCAAAGGGTTTTAGTATTCGAAAATAAGAAAAACCGGGCAAAAACCGCCCGGTCCTTTTTTGTTTAGCGAATATCGATATTTTGTATTCGATCCCTTGGCTTCTATGCAAGTGCAGAAGAATTTAATTCTTAATGATCATCGCAAAAGACGAAATCTTTATAGCGGAAGAACGTGACTGGATCAGCCTGTTCAAGGCCAGGTTCCTGAGGATTAAAAATGCTTCCGCCAACGACTGAGATTTCAAGAAGACCGGATATCGGTTGACAACTATTTTGGCAAACCTTGAAATCTCCCTTAGCCGTAACACGATAAACGGCATTTGTTTCGTCTTTTCCAGTCCCGATTGCACCAGGAATATTCCTTTCAATTCTCGTACAAGTATGAGGTTTCAAAACATGCGCGCCTAAATTAATTTCCCTTTCAGGGATGTTTGCGAATACACGAATTTGATTGTTACTGCTGCTTTGAACCTCCGGCTGCAGACACACACCAAGTGTAACAAATGCTTTTAATTTCATATCAGTGGGATTTTTAAGAATAATGATCAGTCTGTCATTGTCCCGGCCTACTTGTATTTCAGAATCAGCCTCTAAAGGTAAATGAAACGGACCGGTCGTTATCGTTACAAAATCATTGTCAGGTTCACAATACTCGTACATCTCTTTTTTTCCCATTTTATAGACTCCTTTGCATTTAGTAATCTTTTTTAAAAAACATTTCTTCTTTTACCCTCATTTGGTTTACGAGGAGGATTTATGATACCGCTTGAGAGCTCGAAACCCTTCTTCAGATATTTCTTGTCCATATATTAAATGCATATCAGTCATAAAATGAACGGGCGAATACAGTAGTTTATTGAACCATTTTCGTTTTATGGACACCGTAAAAATTCAGCGGATAAGAGCCGTTCCCCACTTTTGATAGAATGAATAACCTGAATAAGATTTAAATCCACTGTTTAGCGGCTTTTTGGGAACCGGCAAGGAAAATTGGATGAAGGGGGAAACACATGAGAATCGGAGTAAATCTCTTGAATCTTTCACAGGACAGATTTAATCGAAAAAGGCAAAGAACGGGCAAAAGCATTCTCTTGGGAAAAGAGCGCCCAGGAAACGTTAAATGTATTTCGCAGCGTTTTGCCGGATTAAACCTCAGGAGAGTATAATGATGAAAAAAATACTTGTCCTTAATCATTTTCCAACCGTTTATCCCCCAACAAGCGGAGGCACCTTAAGATATTTCCATATTTATAATGAACTTAGCCGGTATTATGATATTACTCTCTTATCCCAAACTCACGGACATAAAGGGGGACTTTTTCAATTTTCTTCTACATTCAGGGAATATAAAGTAGAGAAAGACCCCCTGCACCAACAGATTATGCAAGCTCTGCAAATTGGCGCAGCCACTTATGAATTTGCATTGGTCATAAATGTTGAACTCTCAAATCACCTCACGTTATACAAAAAATACTTTGATGACTTATATAGAACAAGCGATATGATTATTCATGAATCTCCTTATATGCTTGGATATGATCAGTATTCAGGTTTGGATGATAAACCGAGAATTTATAACAGTCATAATCACGAATACGCGTTGGCGAATCAAATTTGGAAAAATCAAAAGGCAAGAAAATATCTTCCGTCCATCTATGAATTGGAGAAGAAATTAACGGAAGCTGCTGATTTAGTATTTGCGACATCTGAAATAGAAAAAGATAGCTTTATAGCCATGTATAACGTGGATCCTCAAAAAGTAAAGGTAGCGCCAAATGGAATTCACCCAGAGGAATGGCTTCAAAATAAAAAGAAATCGAACATAAATCCAAAAGCTTTTTTCATTGGAGCGGAATATCCTCCCAACATCGAAGCGGTTGGTTATATCATTGATCATCTCGCTGATAAATGTCCGGGTATAGAATTTATGATTGCAGGTGGATGCTGTAACCCTTTTTCAAAGCTAAAAAAATCGAACGTTCATTTATTAGGCCGGGTTCATCATAAACACAAATTAAAACTTTTCGCCGATGCCGATATAGCGATCAATCCCATGTTTACCGGAGCAGGCGTTAATGTGAAAACTCTTGAATTTTTATCGGCCGGAATTCCTTTGTTCTCTACTCATTGTGGTGCCAGAGGGTTAAATCTTATCGATGAAAAACACTACATCCATGCTGAAAAAGAAGATTTCGCAGATAAGCTCAATCAGTTTTGCCATGATAAAAAATATTTACAAGAAATTTCTTCAAGTGGACAAAAATACATTAATGACAATTATTCATGGGGCATTATAGCTAAAAATATACAGAAGGAATTAGAGGAAATCATACCTTTTTAATTTAAGAAATCCATCTGTCCATCCCACCCTCAATAATAGTTAAGCATACTCTTTAATCCAGGATGAACGGCTTATAGTCGTCCGTCTTGCATACGATAGAAGATTTTTTCAAAAGGATTCCATTATTGGTATCCCAGGTATGATGACCCGTTTTCGATGTTCTCAAGCAAACAAAATTTTTTTTATCGGCGGAATAAACTTTAAATTTGTTTTTAATACACTCTCTTATAAAGAAGGTATCTTCACCTAAATTTAATTTTGGAAACAATACTTTTTTAGTAATCTCTTTTTTAAATAGCAGTGTAGCTCCCTTTAATCCTTGTTTTACGAATTTATTTTCTTTACCCGGCTTGTGAATAGCAAGTATTTTCTCATCTTCAAAGTACATGTAGATTGTTCTTTTGCCTACTAGATCTGCATTCGTTTTGTTCATAGCTTCCATCGATTTGGCAAGATAATTGGGTGAATAGTAATCATCATCATCAAATTTTGCAATAAAATCATACCTCGCTTTTTCGATTCCAAAATTTAGGCATTCGCCCAAAGTCGACTCTTCCGGTAATTGATAAACGGATACGTCTTGTGAAAACTTTGCTCTTTTTTCCCACTTACCTATATATATATCATCCCGGTTTAGAATAATAATGAGCTCTTTTTCCTTCCAAACTTGATTTTCGTAGTTTTGAAACACATTTTCCATAAAGTGCTGTCTCATCGTACAACATATGATTGAGACCATTACTATTCCTCCTTATTTACACCCTCTAATTGCTTCTTCCCGTGAAAAGGTCAGCCGAAGGATATCCTTCTCTTCAATTCTGGCCCCCAGCTGTACCTCAATAAATCCAGCTTGGCATTTATTCATATACACAGTTTATTTTCGATTTTGTTTATCCGTTCCTGCAGCAACCTTTTTCCTTTTCTGCCCCGCCTACCGGCAAAACAAGAAAAAAAAACCGAATTTGAAGAGAATATCGTTCAAATCCGGCTTTTTGTGTCCATAAGTTTTACGATAATAATTGTTCCATTTCGGTAAGCTTTTCTTTAAAAACTTTACATGCTTCTTCAATCGGCTTTGAGCTGGTCATGTCAACTCCGGCCTTCTTCAGCACTTCAATCGGGTAGTCCGAGCTGCCCGCTTTCAGGAAGTGAATGTAGCGGTCGACAGCCGGCTGGCCTTGCTCAAGAATTTGCTTGCTTAAAGCGGTTGCCGCACTGAAGCCTGTCGCATATTGATACACGTAATAATTATAGTAAAAGTGAGGGATCCGCGACCATTCAAGGCCGATTTCCTCATCAATTTCAATGTCTTCACGTCCAAAATACTTTTGGTTTAATTCGTAGTAGTCTTTTGTTAACACGTCTGCTGTTAAGGCTTCATTATTTTGTGCTTTTTGATGAATGAGATGCTCATACTCAGCAAACATTGTCTGGCGGAAAACCGTTCCTCTAAAGCCCTCCAGATAATGGTTCAATAAGTACAGGCGCTTTTGCTCATCGTCAATTGTTTTCAAAAGATAGTCATTTAATAGCGCTTCATTGCACGTTGATGCGACCTCTGCAACAAAGATTGAATAGCCGCCATAAGGATATGGTTGATTTTTGCGCGTATAATAGCTGTGCACGGAATGGCCGAACTCATGGGCAAGTGTAAATAAATTGTTGACGTTATCCTGCCAGTTCATTAAAATATAAGGATTTGTTCCGTACGCTCCGGATGAATAGGCTCCGCTCCGCTTTCCTTTATTTTCGTGAACATCAACCCAGCGATTTTCAAAGCCTTCTTTCAAGACGCGCAAATAATCTTCTCCAAGCGGCGCCAGCCCTTTTAATATTAACTCCTTCGCTTCTTCATAGCTGATTTCCATTTTGACGTCCTTCACGAGCGGAGTATACAGGTCATACATATGAAGCTTATCGAGACCAAGTACTTTTTTGCGCAGTTTGATATAGCGATGCAAAAGGTGAAGATTGTCATTGATCGTATTGACTAAATTTTCATAGACGCTCTCGGGAATATTGTTGGCTGCCAGCGCTGCATGGCGGGCAGATTGATAATTCCGGATTCGTGCATTAAAATTATCCTTCTTCACCGTGCCGCCGAGCGTACTCGAAAAAGTATTGCGGTACTGCCCATATGTGTGATATACAGCTTTAAACGCATCCTCGCGAACCCGGCGGTCCCCGCTTTCCAAAAACCTGATATATCGCCCATGGGTAACTTCCACTTCTTCGCCATTCTCATCTTTAATGCTCGGAAATTCCAGGTCAGCATTATTAAGCATGCCAAAGGTCGTACTCGAAACGTTCATAATCTCGGAAGCTTCAGCCAATAAGGCTTCCTGCTCGGCCGAGAGCACATGAGGCCTTTGCAGGTTAATTTCCTCCAATGCATGTTCATAAAGCTTGAGTTCCGGCTTTGCGTCCAAAAACTTTTTCAGCCATTCCTCATCAATTGTCAATATTTCCGGAACGATATAGGCAAGTGCGCTGGCAGCCTGGGAATACAAATTCTTAATTCGGTCATCAAGTGCCTGATAGTGCGAATTGGTTGTATCCTGATCATAGCGCATATGGGCATATGTATACAATTTCCCGAGGCGTTCCATTAATTGATCCTGGCCTGAAAGCGCTTCGAAAAGATGCTCCGCACTCTCACCAAGCGTTCCCTGGTATTTCTTCATCTCTGGAATAAGTTCTTTCACTTGTTGATATTCTTTCTCCCACTCTTCATCCGTTGGAAAAATATCTTCGAGTCTCCATGTATCCTCCACAGCAATTTCATCTCTGGACGGCAGTTTTTTTACCGCTGTTTCATTTGTCATATTCATCATCCTCCATCTATGGAATTCTGACCGTTGCACCAGCATTGTTCAACGTATAAATGTCGCTTGTTCCTTGAGCTTGATCATAAGCTGTATGCTCATAAATTCTCCTTGTGCAGGCCAATCTCCTTCCTTTAAATTATAAAGTACCATACCCTGCATGAAATGCACAAAAACTAAAGCTGGCATAAACATTTCCACTGTCTGATTTGGTTTGAAAAATGCAAATCCCTATTTATTGTATGTTCGCGGAGCCTTTTTCATTATCCATAAATTCCTCGTAATGACAGGCCCGAAATTCAGATACATCGAATCATCCGCTGTTGATTTTTGAATCTGCGTGGCGGGACTGTCAACTTGTTTTAATACCTTTAAGTTGTTTTCATGCTTCCAGGCAAGATAACCGGTATCAACAAGAAGCTTTACATACCCTTCAATAGCTAATAACCAATTCCCTTTTGCCAGGGGCAGGGTTCTCATTTTAATTTGATTCTTTTTTAAGCGCTGTGCCATAGACCGGTAAAATTGCCCGATGGATAGAACGTCGCCGTTTCTGCATTTTTGCAGAACATCCAGGTATAAATAGGTTTGCCAAATAAGCGGGGAGGTCTCAATATACAAATTATTTGCAGTTGGGAGCCCAATAATAGATGGAAGCAGGGAGATGTTTAAGGAATGGCGGTAAATTTCTTTTAAAAAAGAAAGGTTAGTGGATTTAGCGCGGCCGAGGAATGCAAGCTTATAACGATCCAGCTCTTGTCTCCACTTCTGCAGGGAGAAAGAAGGCGTTCTCTCCGCTGCGAGCAGCTGTTGCACATCGGCTTTAATCGGGGATGAAACGCTGAATTGAACGAATGAATGGCGCGGCGAAATTGAAACGGGATGATGGATGGTGATGAATTGATTTGTAGCGGGGCAATAGCAAGGCAAGTTCCATTGTTCGAGGCGGTTTCTGAAAAATAAAAAATGAAACTGGGATAACGAAGCTATATCGGCTGTCTTCCGTTGGATTTGCTTTCCCCCGAGAATCCATAATGGGACCCGGTTGGAGCGGATATAAGCGTTTGTCCTTTCCATAAATTCTTTCGGGCTGATTGGTGAACACTGATATTCAAGCGCGAACCTTTTACCTTTATAATTGTACGAGATGTCAGCCCGCTGGTTAATTTCAGGAATATAGTGTTCCAGCACCGGTTGCAAATTCTGTCGTTTAAGCCACGAATACAGGTTCAGCTTTCCTTCCATATGGTACAGCGATTCTGCTTCAGAGCCAGCAGCAGTACATATGCCGTCATGATAATGGGAAAAGTGATAAACCTTTTTCGTACCGATTTTTAAAATCAATTTCTCATGGCATTGTGGACAATAGAATTCCTCCCTCTTGCGTAAATCTTCCAGGAACTCACGCGGATAATGATCGCCGAGGGAAAAATATTCTCCTGTTTTCGTTTTCGCAGTAAGCATATACTCCTCCTTTCTCCTTCTTAATTCGAGCAAGGAGGATCATTTCCTGCCTTAAAGCAAAAATTCCGCTCTAATCTTGATGAAGATTTCATTAAAAAGGCACAAAAAAACCGACTTCAAATTTGAAATCGGTATATATTAAGAAAAGTATTTGCGCAAGGTAACAAAAACATCTTCCCCGATAATGAGCTTTCCGTATTCCTCAATACGGTGAATGGTCATTTGTGTCTCACTGCCGTATTCAAGAAGAATGCTGAGCAAATTATCAATTTCTTCTTCTTCCAGATCCTCTTCCGGAAATTCCGTATATAGATAATATTTGCCTTCAAATGAATATAGCCTGGCAAGTAAAGAATCAATTCCGGGGCGATGTGACAGCGCAATGACATCCTCAAAATCGCCGAACGACAGAAGGAAATCGAGGCTTTCATCTTCCAATGCCTCATCTTCTATATCCCCTCGAGGGTTAAAATGTTGATCAAGCATTTCTTCAATCCGCTCATCAACGGGAAGATCCTTTATTTTTTCATCCGGTACAGGCAATTCAAACTTTTGGCCGTCCTTGGAAAGCTGGGCTTTGGTAACAAGAACCTCCAGACCTTTATCGAGCGCTTGAACTTGAATCCAGAGAGGCCCTTCAGCGGCAAACTCTTCCTCTTGATGAACTTCATCCATCATTTCCCAGAATAGCTCTTCGCTTCTTTCCCGGTTGTACCAGATCTCTTCCCGGTCGAAACCTCTTTCCTCTATGTCAACATAGGAAATATAAAACTTTACCGTATTCTCATTAATACGTTCTATTTCCATTAGGAAACCTCTCCCTTCTTGCAAGTAATGAAGGGACTAAATACCCCCATACAGAAGCTTATGCTACCCTTTTACCCTTAATTAAACGCAATAACCGTATTTTAGTATCAGGCGGACATCTGTTTTGTACCTTGTACTTTTATTTTATGATAAAACATAAAATAAGGGAAATAAAATCTTATTGTTCATAAAAAACCATTACTTGCCTATTTATTTTATGACGTTTTATCTTCTTAAACGATTACTTCCTTAAAAAAGGATTGATTTATTTTAACAGATCTCATCTTTTAGTACAAATTATCTAAATCGTTTGCT
This sequence comes from Bacillus sp. V3-13, assembly GCF_002860165.1. Lineage (GTDB taxonomy): Bacteria > Bacillota > Bacilli > Bacillales > Cytobacillaceae > Bacillus_BJ. Next base: position 42,798 of record NZ_PGUZ01000009.1, read on the forward strand.
TATATCATGCCCCAATATAAAAAACCTCTTCTCCGTAATAAATGGAAGAAGAGGCGGTGATCGTTAATTTACAAGGCGTTGCGCTTCACGAAGCTGGTAAGTTCGAACTTTTCTGGGAAGGAAACGGCGAATTTCGTCCTCGTTATAGCCTACTTGTAATCTTTTCTCGTCAATAATAATTGGACGGCGAAGCAAGCCGGGATTATCTTTAATTAATTCAAATAAATCTTGTAACGGCATTGTTTCGAGATTAACGTTTAACTTTTGGAAAGTTTTTGAACGAGTGGAAATGATTTCGTCAGTTCCATCTTCTGTCATTCGCAAAATTTCTTTAATTTCATCAATTGATAATGGCTCTGAGAATATATTTCTTTCTCTATATGGAATTTCATGTTCTTCAAGCCATGATTTAGCTTTTCTGCATGATGTGCAACTTGGTGAAGTGTATAAAGTAACCATCAGCATCCACACTCCCTTAACAATATATAATAACGCCATGTAAAGCATTCTTTAATGGAGGTATTTTCTAAAATTAAAATTACTTTAAATAAGTAATTTATATTATGTATTATACACTAATTAAGATTAGTTTGGTACCCTTTTTCAAAGAAAAAATGACTCTTTCTCCGCTAAATTTTATTCCAATCCTCCATTAACCTAATAGATAAGACGAATGAACATCTGAAAAGTTTCATTTTTTTTACGTTTATTTATAAAATCTCTTCACCCCCGGTCGCTGTTTTTAAAAAATCAAAGGAACTCCCCATTCTTATATTCAAATTATGCTAAAAATTATCGTCAATTTTTAATTCTGTTTGTTCATTTACCCTTAAACAAAATACTTAAACCTAAAAATAAAAATTATTTTTTCATTCTCAATTATTCTCCCTGGAATGAAAATGAACAGATCTTCATAGCACATAAATTCATTTGGTTAAATATTTTCCAAAAGGTTTTTTCTGTTGTTTTTTTCGCCAATTGTTAATACTTCGTCAACAGGCTGGTACGATTCTCCATAAAACTGCGTGTCTTTGTAGGTATGAATCATTTCATACGTTTCCTTCATCGCCTCATAAACGGTTTCCTCCGCTTCCTGATTAGGAGCCCAGTAGAGAATTTCCATTTCGTTTATTTCATTTGTAGCGAGTGAACGGCGGCTGTACCCGATCGAACGGGCATGTTTGAAGCCTTCCCGCTTATAAAAACGGAGCCTCTTTTCAGTGTCTGTATCCTCATAATTGATCGGCTCCACTTCAAGAATGATCGGCTTTCCTTTCCTCTTCAGTTTCTCGAGCAATTTACGTCCGATCCCTTCGCCTCTTGCTTCCTTTGAGACAAACAAATAATCAATAAATACGAAGCGCTCGAGTTCAGCATACATTAAAACATGATGCGGCCCTTCGTCTTTATGATAAATATTTGCCTGTTCTTTCAGCAGCGTTTCCATATGCTCTTGTGATTTCATTTCCTCAACGGGAAAATACTGATTCAGTTTTTCATACCAATGCATCGAGATGCTCCTTTCAAGATTGCTGTGTGCATAAAATTAGTCATCTTAAACCGAAGTATTTGTAGATTTTCCCCTTTCAATACCGCTTCACTTCTTTTACAATAAAAGCAGTGGGGATCATTTCATCTTTTTCGCAGTATGTGAAAAAGAAAAGATGGAGGGGTATGATGATGGGTGCTTACATAATGGATTTAACAATCGTCGCATTGCTGATCGTTGCCATTACGGCGTTAATGGGCGTGCTGGTAAACGGGATTGGCGAAAAAGTGTTTGGCGGCAAGCACAGAACGGAATTTGCCGATCAATCCGCCAAAATGCAAACCGGCTGGAAATCAGTGGGCGGCAAGAAAAAATAGCTTTTTGTACAGCAATTTGGTGAAGGAAACGCTCAAGGGGCCCATCAACAGGCTTGAGCGTTTTTCTTATGGCGTATAATCGACATCACCAGTATAATTATTGCCGGAATTCCAAAGCAGAAATTCCTTTACACCATTGTCGTTCAGCGCGCGAATTTGTGCTTCGATCTCGGCCTTACCATAAACCTTATAATTCCCTGCGCCGAGCCACGTTGCCGTGAAATCCTGCAGCCATGGCCGCGACAGTGGTGGTTCCTTCAATTCTGCCAGCTTGGCCTTCTCTACTTGTGTATAGGCAGCTACAATGTTGTACGGCTCGAGATCCGGTTTGTTCACGCCAAAATAAGAGGTCCAATGGCTCGGGTAAATCATCGAAGAAATGACATCAACGTGTTCGGAAATTCTTGAAAAATTTTGGCCGATCCCCGGTGCTTCAGGCAGTGTCGCTGTATAACCGAAAATATCAACAGATACATCAACCCCGTAAGGTTCAAGCTTTTCCTTTGCATACTTGACAAAATCGGTAACGGCACTGACCCGGCTTTGAATATTGTCACTGCCCGATGTTCCATATTCTCCTTTCGAATAGTTCAACGATGTATCGCGGGTTTCAAAACCTTCAGGGAAGCGGACGTAATCAAACTGAATTTCCTGAAAGCCCATTTTTGCCGCCTCAATTGCAATTCCGACATTATAGTCCCACACCTCTTTTAAGTACGGATTAACAAACGATTCATTCCTGCCATTTTTCCAAATTGCATTTCCTTCTTTGAAAGACCATTCCGGCTTTGCCGCAGCCAAAACAGAGTCCTTGAACACAACCACTCTGGCAATCGGGTATATCTGTTTCTCTTCCAAAATTTTTAACATTGCGGCAGGATCCTTTATATAGGGTTTGCCAATACTATGGTAGATTGAACTCTCTTCAGGCATATATGTAAGGTTTCCCCGATCGTCTTTCATATCAATGACCATTGCGTTTAGTTCGGTATCATCCAGCAGCTTTGTTAACTGATTAAATTTTTCGCCTCCGGCCGAATGTCCTGTCACATAAACTCCTTTAACTGTATCAGGGTATGTAAATTTGTATCCTGAATCAAACTTAAATCTCGCCAGCGTCTCCGGGAGTTTCCTTACAAATGATAAATGTTCGCGCCTCGGCTGATTCGTAAGTGATGCAGGATCGTCTTTGATGACAGCGGCCTTGCTGGAACCGGCAAGCAAGAGAGATACAGCTGCAATTTTCAATAACCTCATTCATAAACCCCTCTTTCAAACTGGCCATCTATTATTATTTTAAACTCAAATTCTCCATTTATTCATTTATTTCGTATATTACCCATTATTAAGAAGAATAGACATGAAAATGAGAATCCCGTCGAAATTTTGCGAAAACTGTTTAATAGCCTTGAACACCTTGCTTTTACGACAAGTTTCAGTTATTTTGTATATATGAGAAAATCGCAAATGAATAGGACAGGCTTCGAAAAAGAATAGTACTTTTGCACCCCGTTTTCCAGAGAGTTTGTGGTTGGTGAAAACAAACAACGGAGCGATCGGAATGGACTTTTGAGCCCCATGGAGGAACTCTTTTCCTTTGAAAAGTAAAATATTCCGTGGCGAATCCCTGGCGTTAAAAAGGGCCCCTTGTGATGAGGGGAATTGAGAGACTCTTCATGAGTAATTAGGGTGGCAACGCGGACTTTTCGTCCCTAAAACAGGATGAAGAGTCTTTTTTTATGGATCATTGCTTATTTGCATTTTTTATCGATAAATGCTCAGTTAAAAAGGAGGAAATATAAATGCAAACCATTTTTTCAGGAATACAGCCAAGCGGTACGATTACGCTTGGCAACTATATCGGGGCGATGAAGCAATTTGTTGAACTTCAGCACAATTATCAATGTTACTTTTGTATCGTGGATCAACATGCAATTACAACGCCACAGGATAAGACAGTTCTCAGAAAAAACATTAAAAGCCTCGCTGCACTCTACTTGGCAGTAGGAATCGATCCGAACAAAGCCACATTGTTTATCCAGTCAGAGGTTCCAGCTCATGCCCAGGCCGGATGGATTATGCAATGCGTGTCTTATATCGGTGAACTGGAAAGAATGACGCAATTCAAGGATAAGAGTGCCGGCAAAGAAGCGGTTACGGCCGGACTGCTCACCTATCCGCCGCTGATGGCCGCCGATATTTTACTGTACAGCACAGACCTTGTCCCTGTTGGAGAGGATCAAAAGCAGCACCTCGAATTAACAAGGGATCTGGCGGAAAGATTCAACAAAAAATACAACGACATTTTCACGATTCCCGAGGTCCGCATTTCCGGAGTTGGTGCAAGAATCATGTCCTTGCAGGAGCCGACAAAAAAAATGAGCAAATCCGATCCAAATCAAAAGGCGATGATCACCATGCTGGATGATCCGAAGTTAATTGAAAAGAAAATTAAGAGTGCAGTCACCGACTCGGAAGGAATCATCAAATACGATAAGGAAAACAAGCCTGGAGTTTCAAATCTTTTATCCATTTATTCGATCCTGACAGGAAAAACGGTAGCCGATCTTGAAGAAAAATATGCGGGTAAAGGTTACGGCGAGTTTAAGTCAGATTTAGCCGATGTTGTCGTCAATACCATCGAACCGATTCAAGCAAAGTACTATGACTTAATCGATTCAAGTGAATTGGATCGGATTTTGGATGAAGGCGCTGAAAAAGCGAATAAAGTGGCTAACAAAATGCTCAAAAAAATGGAAAATGCAATGGGTCTTGGACGGAAAAGAAAATAAAAAATAACCAAAAGGAGCTGAAATTTCAGCTCCTTTTTAGTTCACTTTAGGCCCGTGTTCCATTTCCCACAGTTTTTCAAAAAATGGCTGGCCCTTTATCATATTTTCACATAAAACTGCATGCTTGCTTGTCCAGCCTATTTTCGTCTCTTCAAACAACTGCTTCCATGCCTCTTCGAAGTGCATTTGCTGGATTTCGCTATATTTTTCGGGATGCCACTCGGTATACCAGTAGCGGATTTCAGCTTCATTTTGCGATGAATGCAGCTGGTCGAGCGCCATAAATAAAAGTTGCTTTAATTGCCGTTCTTTTCTTGTTAACCCTCTCATTAAATGGGGTTCTGGCGAAAGAATATGAAAGCTTTTTATGGTTGATTGTTCATGAAAATCGTATTCAGCCGTTTCCTGGTTTTCAAGCATTTCATAGACGAGTTGTTCCTGCCTCGGAATCAGCCTGCTTTTTCGGATCGGAATATTATAACCTATTGTATCCACTGCCAAAATTCCTGTGCCATCGGAAACTACAAAGCAATACTCAAGCTGGGTCCGTTCATGGTTTTTCCGCAAATATGCTTTTTGAAAAACATCGTCCAAAAGTTGTTGAGGCAATTCCGATAAATCGTTTTCTATGTAGTTGTATAGCACAGTTTCAACTTTCAAAAGTGGCACTTGATCGAGCAGCTCAACGCCGTCATCTTTTCGCCATTCATGAAAGTGGCAAATATTGTATCCATTCTCTTCTCCTTCAAACCAGTTCACCCAAACATCATGAAGATATAGCATGAATTTAACCCCCGCTTCAACAAACTGTTTATCATTCAGTATGGGCAGATGGAAGTTAATTTATTCCTTTTTTAATCGCGCTAAACCTTTACTTTTCTTGTCGATCATCCGGGTAATAAATGCTTACCGAAACAATGATGATTCCGATGAGCAAAAGATAACATTCAAACCGCGTGCTAATAAAAGACAGGTATTGGGTAAGGCTGAGTCCGGTTGCCAGTAAATTCAAGTAAATGATCATGGTTACTCCCCCGGAAACAGCAAGTCCAAAACCAGTGAGCAGCATAAATAACCTAAAAGCCATTCAAACTAACCCGAATCCCGCTTGAATTTCCTTTTATCCTTAATATATCCATGTTCATCACCCCTGGACTGATCCTTTGCCTTAAATATATGTGATGACAAATAGATATATGTACAAGCCTTGCTTTTAATTGGGATATCATAAATCGTATTTTGTTTTCAGGGAAAATTGCAGATACAGTTGCAGAAACTTGAGGGAATCTATCATCAATTGGATTATTTTACAGCTCTGAGAAAACGCTTTGCAGGCATCACGAGTGATCTCTTAATGGAGAAATTCGCATCTTTTTTGAATTCTGAAATAAGATAGTAACCGATCGCATAACCGAGCAGCCGCGGATAAGGACCCGTGCCGAATAGCAGCATGTCATGTTTTTTATGGTTTCTCGATAAGTCGAGATTATCAGATATATACCTGTCCCAGTAGCGGATTAATTCTTTTTCCGAGTATAAATGGCACCAGTTTCCGATATATTTTTTCCCGCAATAATGATTGACTGCTTGTTCAGCCAACCCCTCCATGATGAGTGAATCGAGCAATGTATATTCGTCGAGTGGTTTTTTTATTTTGTGCATACGACAAACATGATGGTATTCATGGACAAAGAGTGCTTCTATTTCTTTTATGTCTCCTGCGGACGAAAGAAACAGGAATATTTTATCTTTGAAAGAAACCCCGGCTTTACCGCCAGTTTCCTTCATCAATCCCCGGTTTTCTTCGTTGATCGGAAAAATAAATACAGGTACATCCGGGCCCTTCCATAAGTTTCTGTACTTATTGAACAGGCCGCCGACTTTGGTCCATACTTTTCTTTCCACCAGTTTCAGATACGATTTTTTGCATGCTCTGCCTGGCCTGTACATTCCGAACTCCAGCAAGTATTCATAAATCTTTTTTGGATGATCGTTCTCAAAAAGGTCAGCGAATTTACTGCATATTTTTACCGGATTTTCAAAATCGCGCTTCAACCAGGCATCTGTATTAACAATCCCCATTTGTCACCACTCCATAAAAACTAATTGTCCTTTTTCAGTTTATGAGCAAGGGGAATTTTGGTGATTTGTAAAACGCAAAAAAGAGCGGTGCATCTTGAACCACTCTCCTCGTTTTGCAGAAATTGCATCGTTGCCTGCTAGTTTTTTTATGAGTTTTGCAAATAGATGCGGACATATGATTTTTTGGAGTTCACTTACCTCTTTTTGGCCTTCATCGCCTGGATGAAGGACTTTTCCCGGACTCACTTACCTCTTTTTGTCCTTCATCACCCGGATGAAGGACTTTTCCCTCGCTCACGTACACCTTTTTGGCCTTCATCACCCGGATGAAGGACTTTTCCCTAGATCATTTACCTCTTTTTGTCCTTCATCACCCGGATGAAGGACTTTTCCCTCGCTCACGTACACCTTTTTGGCCTTCATCACCCGGATGAAGGACTTTTCCCTAGATCATTTACTTCTTTTTGTCCTTCATTACCTGGATGAAGGACTTTTCCCGGACTCACCTACCTCTTTTTGTCCTTCATCGCCTGGATGAAGGATTTTTCCCCCGCCATCTCTATTAGAAAACTCTTTGTTGATGATGATAAAATATGCATTTTTTAAGACGATCTTTTGATAGGTTTATAAAAGAGTATAAAAGCTTTTACTTCTTTCTCCCTGCAAATCGAACAACTCCAAGCGTACCGGTGTTCATGTCCTCCCTTAGGTTCTCATGGTGTACAATTTGACACATCATTTCATAATCATCTGTAATTGTCTGTAGGCCATTTAACAGGGGTACAGGCTTGTTTTTGACCGTTCCAAAGATGATTGCTTCAACTCCGAATGGATCGTGCAGAAATTCATTTTTTAAATTGGAGGATTTGTTGTGATAATCTTTTTGATAATATTTTTCATAATCACCTGTACAGCCGCAAATTGGACATTCATCCACAAACGGATGCAAGTGACCCGGACGATCTACTTCAAAATGAACACTGGCAGCAACCGGATAATAATTTACGCCTTCAACAAGTAAAGGTTTTTGCTGGCTTAAATAATGAGTATAGAAACGAAGATGAATAGAGTGATCATGAGTCAAATTTCCGTTTTCACCTAACTCGATTAACTGCAGTCCTCTTCGTCTTCCAACCGCGTCGCATCCCTCTGCTGTGTGAAAATAACCGTAGTCGTCCTCCATTTCGATCGTATCTTCAAGAGCACGTACAACGAATTTAAGAGCTTGCCTATAATGATCGGCTAATTTCTCAGAAACCATGATCCAAAGATTAGGATATCTGGGAGCTGAATTTGGGAAGTTTTTAAACTGCGGCAATAAATCAATCAAGATCTTATTCCTCCATGTTCGTTAATTAACAATAAATTCGTCTCTTGAATTTTTTCAATCACTTCAATCAGGGCTTGTTCATTATTTGTTTTTTGGGTGACATAGTGTGAAACAGCTTTTAAATTGGGGATCGCATTTTTTACAGATATCCCCAATCCTGCTGTTTGAATCATTTCGATGTCGTTCTCATTGTCACCGACAGCAACAAGTTTATGCGTTGGAATTTCCAGGTGATCCATTAAAACCTTTACGGCTACCCCTTTATTAACCCCTTTAGCGATGAATTCCAGCAATTCGGGTTCTGAGTTTATTGGACTAAAAATAGAGTAGATCGTTTTCAATTCATTTATTTCTTGTTGATTTCCAATCAGCATGATTTTGACCAATTGTTTCGTAAGCAGTTCATCAATGGTCGTATACTGTGCTGTAATCGAATCTTTTATTAACTGTTGATGTATGAAAGTACTTTCTTCGAGAAAGTAAGCACCTTCATGGTCAAAGGCCAACAAGCTGACATTATACTGATTCCTGATCTTTAAAAATAATGAAAGAATCTCTTTTATTTCATTACTCGCTAAAAATCGGGCATAAATAAACTCACTGGCTATTGGTTCATAAATCATTGCCCCGTTGTATAGAATGACAGGAGTATTAATTCCAACTTCATCAATATAAGGTAAAACACTGTCGAGTGAGCGGCCGGTTGCAAAAGTAAATTTACCTCCTGCTCTCTCAAAACTTTGAATTCTGGATATGACATCTTTTGAGATTCGTTGGTTGTTATCAAGCAAAGTACCATCCAGGTCAGAAATTATGCACCACAAGCTGCTTCAAATCCTTTTCATTTTTTGGAAAAATATTTTGTTGTAATCTGTCTCTTTCAAATAAAAATTGCAGTGTATTAATTTTTATCCAAACATCCGAGTGTACTCTCGGTACAAGAAGGGTTGGACAAATCACTTTTACTTCTTCAAACGTACTTTCTAATCTGACCGTTATCAGAAATTCTCTCCCTGTATGTTCAACGTGTTTGATCATACCCTTTAGAAAATTCTTCTGATCTGGTTTATTAAAAACGACTTCTGCGTCATGAGGCCTAAACCCCAGGATCAGATTTTTCTTTTGATTCAAGCTATGTTCGGGTACGTTATAACTTGATAGACTAATGGTTGTATTTTGTTTTTCCATTATGAGTGAATGATTAGCAACATTGTAGGAGCAGTCTAATCTGTTCATGATCGGCATTCCTAAAAAGCTGGCGACAAACCAGTTAGTCGGATGATTGACGATTTCTAATGGATGATCAAACTGTTGCAGCTCTCCATCTTTCATTACGGCGATCATATCGGACATCGCCATCGCTTCATCTTGATCATGGGTGACCATGATGGTGGTAATTCCCAATTTTTGCTGAAGTTGTTTTATTTCTTCTCTCATTTTCATACGTAATGAAGCATCAAGAGCAGATAACGGTTCATCCAGTATTAATAAATCAGGTTCTTTAGCTATGGCTCTTGCTATGGCCACACGCTGGCGCTGACCACCGGAAAGTTGAGACGGTTTTCTCTCCTCAAATCCTTCCAGATTTACCATTCTTAAAACGCTCTTCACCCGTTCTAGTGCCAGGTTTTTAGGAACTTTTTGATTTCTTAATGGAAACATAATGTTGTCTTTAACTGACATATTCGGATAAAGGGCCGAGTTTTGAAATACCATTCCTATTTTTCTGAATTTCGGCGGAACTGTTGTAACACATGCATGATCGAAGTAGATGTCCCCGTTCGAAGGCTTTTCCAGTCCTGCGATCATTAACATGGTTGTCGTTTTCCCACACCCTGACGGCCCTAGTATCGTAGTCAATTTTCCTGATGGTATTTCTAATTCGATATTTCTGACAGCTGGCTTTTTTGGTTCGTAATATTTATATAGCTGCTTTAAAGAAACTTTCATGAATTTGTCCCTCCACTAAATCTTCATCTTCGAAATATATTTTTGTGAGAACAAATATAATAACATGGCAGGAACCATGTAAAATGTTGCTAAAGTCATAATAAAACCATAATTCACAGACGCAGTAGAATTCATATCCAGTAACGAATTTAAGATAATTGGAAATGTTATTTTACTTGAATCGTACGTGAAGGTGGAGACAAGAATATATTCGCCCCATCCGTTTAAAAAGGCAAAAAGGGTTATGGCTGCAATTCCTGGCCAAATATACGGAACATATATCGCAAAAAACTTTTTAAAATTGGAAGTTCCATCGATTTCGGCAGCCCGATCGATTTCTTTCGGGATTTCGTCAAAGAAACCTTTTATAATCCAAGTGGACAGACCTACTTCTGCTAATCCTTTAATTAAGATCGTGCCAAATAAAGTGTCTAATAAACCAACTGTTTTTAACATATAGAAGCTGGCGATTAATGTTGTAATCGATGGTAGAGCTCTTGTAAACAATGTTGATTGCATTAACAAATCTTTACCGGGGAATCGGCCTTTTGATAAAGCATAACCCGATAATAAGCTCACTCCAACTTCGATCAACATACTGCCCAGTGCGATGACCAGAGTGTTATAAAAAATGGTCCAAACACTCGGAAAAGTAAACGTACCAACCACTAAATTAGGTTCAAATAAAAATTTCCAGTTATTTATGGTGAAACCTGCCGGAAATCCTCCCTTAATGTCACTAAAAGCAAATAGAAACATGCCTAAATAGATACTTAATAGAATTAATGAAAATATCGTAAGGACGGTAACACAGAAAACTTTTAACCAACTGTCAGAAACTCGATTGTAAAAATTCGTCCATCCGCCTGGGTTCATAAATTGTTTCATCATTTATTTATCACTGTCCATTAGCTTTTTTAATCCAAACTGCTTGTAGGCGATGATGATTACTATAAATATTAACGGAAGCATATACATCGAAATAGCTGAACCGTAACCGAAATCCAACGTAGAAAACGCGGTATGAAAAGAATATAATGACCATACTTCAGATTGATAGTTTGGTCCTCCATCAGTCAGTAACAAGATTGATTCATAGGATGTGATAAGGGCTAAGCCTTGCCAAAGTGTTAAAAATGTGAGTGGCCACTTTAAATGTGGAAGGATTAATCTTTTTACAATTATCCAGTCAGAAGCTCCATCCACTTTCGCTACCCTAAATAAGTTTTCATTCATGGACTGAATAGATGAAGATAACATAATTGTTGTAATCGATGTACCCATAACCCCTGCTAAAAGAATGTTAATGAATAGAGGGTATTCAGTCAGCCATGCTACAGGCTCTATTCCATAGAATTTTTGTAATATCATATTGAAGATCCCGCTATCAGTTGGGCTGAATATCCATGTCCAAAGCAAAGCCTCGACTACCCCTGGTGATACTTTTGGTAATAACCAAATCGCTCTAAAGATAGTTCCGCGTCTTGAGTTTTTTATAAAATAAGTAGTTGTAATGGCAACAAACATTCCTAAAAAAATTTTTATAAACAGAGTCATGAATACGAAAATCAGAGTGTTCCAGAAGATTAAACCAATTTTGGGATCAGATAATGCTTTTTGATAATTGGTCCAACCAACAAAATCCCAATTCAAACTGTGGTCCATTGATGTAAACGAGATCAGGATGACGATCAAAGCAGTGATGGGTACGATCAGGAGTTGATTTAAAACAAAGGGGCCCAAAATCAGGCCCCAATATTTATTATCCTTCACTGATTTCCATAGAGATTTCTTTTGGTTGAATTCTCTATTAATAATCTCTTGTTCTAATAAAATTGTTTCATTTGTAAACATAGAAATTCCTCACACACCTTATTTAATGACAGAATTTGCTTTCAGGTTCAGTGCCATTTGTTCTTCAATGTACGATACAGCTTTTTCAGGTGTCATTTCGCCAGACATTACATAGGTTGTAGCATCAATCAGAATTTTGCTGTATTTTGTCTGATCCGGGTGGTTCCCTGCAAAGTGTGAGTAGTTCGTTAAATATTTCACACTGTTTATCCATTCATTTGCTTTAACTTGTTCGTTTTCTTGTCCTTCTTTTGTAAAAGGGATATGCGATGTTTCAACAGCATGTTTTGCTTGTAATTCCGGGGCACTTGCATGTACCAGCAATCTTTTCGCAATGTCCGGATATTTTGTGTTTTTTGAGACGACATAGATATAAGGATTCGACACCGTGATTGGTTTCTTTCCTTTTTTAATTGTTGGCAAATTCATAATCCCAACATTTTGTTTGATCCAATCAGTAGTCACATTTCCTAATTCCTTATGCCACCCTTGATTTCGAAACTTTGCTTCATCCCAAATTCCGCCTTGGGCAAACAACGTTTCCTGGTTTAACATTCTAGCCAATTTTTCCGCTTTATCTGTTGTCATGTTTGCTGCAGGGACGACACCACTATCTTTACTTTCTTTGATCCATTCAAATGTTTTCAAAACTTTTTCTTTATCGAGGATAAATTTTTTGTTTTTCCAATCATACAGCTCCGCTCCAAAATTATAGAAATTCATTGGAACGTCATTTGGGCCGCGGTCAAATTCATACCCATTTTTTACAAGACCCTTTTTTTGTGCTTCTAAAGCGATATCTGTCATATCCTTTAAAGTAAAATCGCCTGTTTCAGCTTTTTTTGGCAATTGGTTAATATCTTCTTCTGACCAACCCATTTTTCGTAAAATTTCTTTATTAAAATACACAGCACGTGCCTCTGTATCTTGAATAACTCCAAAGACTTTACCATCCCATGTTACTGGCTGCCAATAGCCATCCATGATATTTTCAAACACTTTTTCCTTCTTTACATCATCCAGCGGCAGGATATAATTTCCCTCTGCCATCCAGCCGACAGAAGCATAAGAAGTTGTATAGATATCCGCGGCATTGTTTGATTGGGATGCAAAAATAAAATTCTTATCGAACTCTTCGCCACTCATTGGTTTGACAATTGGTTCAATTTTAACCCGATAATCGGCTTTTTCCTTTTCAAGCTCTGCGTTCAATTTTTCTGCTGCACCTTCAAAGTTGGTTACACGTGTAGGAGCTGAAGCATCGTTTGTAAAAACCTTCATCGTCATAATTTTGTTTCCATTTGCATCTTTTGGCAGATCATCTGTTGCAGCAGATGTGGTTGCAGCTTTATTGGATTGGCAGCCTGCTGCAAAACTGATGGATAAAAGCAGTACGAGTGCAAATAGTAAAATTTTTTTCATTTCATATTACCTCCTTTTATTCTCTTATTTCTTTTAACATAAAAACGGATGACGTCGTTCCGCATATAATCGTATGAAAGTAAAATCGGCTTTCCCTCGATCGTATAGTGGGTTTGAACAAATTTTAATAATGGATAATTATTGCCCGAAAAAATTTCCGGTACTTCATCTAAACTCGTTACTGCCTGGATTTCCGTGATCGCTTCTGTGATTTCGTAATCATAGAAGTCTTTCAAAAACTTGGATAACGATCCTTTAAAATAATATTGTTCAAATTCACTTCCTACTAATTTATAAGGTAAAACGTTAATGGAGTATACAACTGGTTCAAGTTTGGCTGTCCGTATTCTGTTTAAAATATACACGTCATCATTCTTTTCAATTTGCAACAGTTCGCTTGCTTCTTCTGAAGGCTTATCTACATATATGTTCGTATCCATATCATCTTCAGCCAAGTTGGCGTTCCGAATCATTTCAGTGATACTGGACAACGTGTTAAGGGAATTCTTTAAAGATAGTGATTCTTGCTTTATGTAATAGCCTGAACCTTGTATACTATAAATTTTCCCCTGTTCGATTAACTCATTTAATGCTTTCCTGATTGTTTCTCTGCTCACACTGTATTGTTCCGATAATTCCTTTTCCCCAGGCAGTCGCTTCGTTGCTCCATCTTTCTTTAAGATGTAGTGTTTATTTATTTTGTGACTGATGTTTAAATACTTAACAGTTCTCATCTACCTCCTCCTTGTTACCTTCATTATAAGTGGCGATTGTTAACCCTAAATTGACGGAAAGTAAGGAAAAAACTATATTTATGTAAATTTGTCTAGACAATTACAAATTTGTCTAGAATAATGCTCCTCTCCATAGACACCATTTGAAGACAAAAATTAAAGGCTGTCGAGTTTCTCGACAGCCTGGCGCGGTATTTGACCGCTCTTTCCTTATTCTATTCGTATTTGCGGAATGCGAGTGTCGCATTATGACCGCCAAAGCCAAGTGAATTGCTGATCGCAGCCGTTATTTCCTGCGTGCGGGCTTTGTTAGGAATGTAATCCAGATCGCATTCAGGGTCCGGATTTTCCAAGTTGATTGTTGGAGGCAGGACTCCTTCTTTTATGGCGAGCACCGTAAAAATCGCTTCGATTCCACCCGCTGCACCGAGCAAGTGGCCAGTCATCGATTTTGTTGAGCTGACCGCCAGCTTATACGCATGGTCTCCGAATACTTCCTTGATTGCCAGCGTTTCAAATTTATCATTATACTCTGTGCTTGTACCATGGGCGTTGATATAATCAATTTCGTCCGGGTTAAGCCCGCCGTTTTCAAGAGCCATTTTCATCGCCCTGGCTCCGCCTTCGCCTGCTGGTGCAGGTGCCGTGATATGGTAGGCATCCCCTGTCGCTCCATAGCCGACAATTTCCGCATAAATTTTAGCGCCGCGCTCCTTTGCGTGTTCAAGTTCTTCAAGGACAACGATACCAGCGCCCTCGCCAATGACGAATCCGTCACGGTTAATATCAAAGGGACGGCTCGCTGTGGCAGGATCAGGATTGGTGGACAGCGCCGTATTGGAACAGAAGCCGGCAACAGACATTTTTGTGATCGGAGCCTCCGCGCCTCCAGTAACCATCGCATCTGCATCTCCGCGCTGGATTACCTTGAAAGCATCGCCAATTGAATTTGTGCCGGTAGCACAAGCGGTTACGGTGCAGGAATTAAACCCTTTAGCACCGAGAATAATCGATACCTGGCCAGCTGCCATGTCAGGAATCATCATCGGTACAAAGAACGGGCTGACGCGGCGATATCCCCGATTAAGGAAGGTTTCATACTGCTGCTCGAATGTTTCCATTCCGCCGATTCCGGAACCGATCCAGACCCCTACTCTTGGCGCATTTTTCTCATTGATTTCAAGACCTGCGTCCTTTACAGCCATTAAAGAAGCTGCAACCGCATAATGTGTAAAGCGGTCCATTTTTCTTGCGTCTTTTTTATCGATAAAGGCTTCAACATTAAAGTCCTTTAACTCTGCCGCTACCTTTGCGGGATATTCTTCACGGTTAACCCTTGTCATTAACCCGATCCCTGAAACTCCGGCAATGGCGTTCTGCCACGAGGTTTCAGCATCGTTGCCCAACGGTGTGACCGCACCGACTCCGGTGACTACTACCCTTCGATTTTCCATTTATATCCATCCCCTTATCATCAAAATGTAATCCCCTTTTTAGCCTGAAACGGGCTGGACTCTGCTATAAACATGAGTCTCTTCATTCAACAAATTAAAGCCCCCAGCGAAGCGCTATCGCTCCCCATGTTAAGCCTCCGCCAAACCCTACCATGATAATTAAATCTCCATCTTTTATTTTACCAGCTTCAAGTTCCTCGACGATTGAAATGGGTATCGATGCCGCTGAAGTATTCCCATATTTATGAACCGTTTTCGACATTTTCTCTTCGGGAAGCTCAAGTCGCTCCCGCGCTGATTCCATAATGCGAATATTTGCCTGATGGGGAACAAAGAAATCGACGTCCTCTTTCTTCAGGCCAGCCTGCTCCAAAACATTTATACAGCTTTCTCCCATTTGACGGACAGCGAATTTGAATACTTCCCTTCCGTTCATTATGAGATATTCGTCCTGGTACAGGTGTTTTCCTCCTGTACCATCTGCGCCTAATTCGAAAGCGAGTATCCCCCGTCCCTCACTAACGGGTCCCATGATGACGGCTCCTGCACCGTCCCCAAATAATACGGCTGTGTTCCGGTCCTCCCAATTGGTGATTTTTGAAAGTTTTTCAACACCAACAACCAAAACATATTTATACGCCGAAGTTTCGATAAATTGCTTGGCTGTAACCATTCCGTACATAAAGCCGGCACACGCTGCACTTATATCCATTGCGGCAGCTTTTTTCGCGCCGAGACGTTCCTGGAGCATACAAGATACTGATGGAAATGGCCGATCGGGCGTAACCGTTGCAACAAGGATTAAATCTATTTGCTCCGCGTTAATTCCCGCATTCTCAAGCGCTTTTACAGCTGCTTGATAGCCGAGCTCCGATGTATCTGTGTCTTGATCGGCAATTCTTCTTTCTTCTATTCCCGTCCTGGTTCTGATCCATTCATCCGAGGTATCCATGATTTTCTCCAAGTCCTTGTTGGTTACAATTTTTTCAGGCAAACATCTGCCAATTCCAATGATCCCGGCGTTCATGAAGCCAACTCCTTTTTTATAATTAAATGGGGTTCTGGAAGGATGATAAGCAAAAGTCCCATATACGAAGGCCCCCTGCATTATTCTTTATTATCTATTGTTATGACTTGGTACTAATTTTATTAAAAATGGAGCTAAAACGCAACTATTTTTCATCCTTCCCCATCCTAAAAATCTCCTGTGATCATAGACAGTTGTCCAGCGCATTCGAAGCCGTTCATTCATATTTTACTAGCAAAAGCGATCGAAGGAGGTAATGACATGGGGTTGGAAGAAGAAAAAACTCCAGTAAAAGCAAGGGGAGATGACCGTTTTTCACGGTTTATGTTCGGTGATCGGAGAAACCAACCGCACAAACCCGCAAATGATGAGATTAATTATACTCAATTAATCGAACAAGTAGATCAAATTGTAGCATCCGTTAAAGAGTTAAAACCGCTCCTTAATATGGTAACACCTGTTGTGAAAAAATATTTCCCCAAAAAGTAACTCACCGCGTGCTTCGATGCAGGGTGAGTTGAGGAGACCGGCCGCTGACAAGCGGCGCTTTTTATTTATTCTTTTTCCTTGAGTGCTTCTTCTCTTCCCAGCTCATACGCTTCTGACATCACTTTAGTGAATATTGTCATAAATGGCTGGATCAGATCGGGCGTCAGCTCTATACCTGCTTCGTCGAGCTGTTGTTTTGCTTCAGGCAGATATTTCATCGCAATCTGCATAAATTCCATCGTTTTATCTTGCAAAGTGAACTCCTCCATCATAATCCTATTTATTTGGCAGTTTGCCGGTTTCGCGATACACTTCGATATGCTCGCGAATCTTGTTTTCGAATTCTTGATCGACAACAGAACTGAATTCCCCGAGCGAAATAACATCGTCGCTGAAATCATAATATAAATTGCCTGATTTAAGTTTTCCATTGTCAAATTCTTCTGCAACAACCTCATACAGCTTGTCGACATGCTGGACTGTGCTCGTCAAAACGGTTGTTTCCCCGAGGTCTGCTTGATCGGAAATATAACCAATTGCATAGAGCCCATGCTCTTTTACTTTTTCAATAATCGGGACGTTATAGCCGTCCCCTGCGGGATAAATAACATCCGCCCCTTCATGAATCATCTTGTCCAAATAACGAATTGCACCCTCGTCATCGTCCCAATGCCCAACGTATTCAATCTCAACTCTCACTTCGTTATCTTCAAAAAGAGCACCTTCATAAAAGCCTTCCACTTCAGGTTGCCATTCATACGCTGCGATGATGCCAACCCGTTTTGTTTTCGACATATGGGAAGCCACCATTCCCCCGAAAAACCCCATTGCATAACCTTCAAAATTCAAGCTGGTTGTATTTTCATTTTGGGCGTCGCCATTAAAACTGACGAAATGAATATCCGGGTATTTTTCCGATAGTTGGTTAAAGTAAACGGCATATTCATTACCATGACCGAAAATTAAATTGACTCCCTTTTGGGCAAATTCTTCTACAGCCCGTTCGACAATCATTTCGGAATTCATGTCTTCTTTATAATAAACATCCACGTTAAAATGGGACTGGATTTTTAGCATACCTTTGTACCCTTTTGTACCCCAGACTTGATCGTTAATTGTTTCAGGCACCAGTAAACCTGCCTTTTCCAATTTCCCTGATTTCATTGGCTGATCACAGCCGGCCAGCAAAAGAAGGCATAGTAGAAAGCCTGTGAAACGTTTCAGCATATTATGCAGCTCCTTTTTTGCCCTGTCACAATTTAAAAGAATCTCTCCCGAATCCGAATAAAATATCGTCGAGAGCTGCTTTTTCCCCAAAAGCAGAGGGGCTTACATTATATGCGAGCCCCGATCCTCAATCTCTTTCATTCTACCCTTATGTGAATTAATTGAAAAGATTTTTTTCCTTTTATCTCATATCCTGGTTTAATCGCTCTCAAACAATAGCGATTTTTCCAGGTGCTCTTTTTGCTTCTTTAAAGCTTCTTCGGCAGTTAAACTCATTTTTACCTTTTTGACCGTAATGTCGTTTTTGTCTTGCAGCTTTCTTGTCTGTACTAGTCGATCCTTATCATCATCTACGCCAAGAAGCTCTGCGCACTTGTGCCAGTGGCCCGGTTCTTCATTGGCCAGCAAAAAGCTGCGGGGTGCCGGCTCGTCGATGAGCGCCCCGATCGTTTCAACAGCATCGTCTACATAAATCGCATCATCCGTCCACTCGCGGTCATCTTTTTCAGGAATCAAATGCCTCTGGTCAAGCTCTTTCAAAAAAAGCTGCTGAAACAGGCTGACCGGTGATTGCCACGGCCCGTAAACTGTTGGCAAATAGACTTTCATCAATGAAGGAGCTTTTTCCTTTAATAATGTATATAAATCGTTCCTGGAGGATTTTTTCAAATCGGTTAACCCTTCCCCGCAACAATATTGGGCCGGCAGCAACAATACAGTCCGGGCATGTTGATATGACAGGAGCTCCTGCAGCTTATCGCAAAAACAGTGTTCCGGTAATAACAACGATTCCTGTTGATTAATAAAATAATCGTATAATGAAACGACCGTCACAAACTGTTCATCCGGGACCTCATCCGATTTGATCCAATCGTCAAAGTCTATTTCTGTAAAATTAGCATTTCTGCCTATTTCGAGCCGTTTTCCATTTACGAAAAAGCCCTGATCCCCGGTATCTATATGAATACCATCTACTTCAATGCCCTGTTCAAGCAGATGTTTACTAAGACTAAACCCGATAAATTCAAACGCGCCGATTATAATTGCCTTGTCCATCATGATGCCTCCCTGAACGACTCTCACTGTATCCTATGCTCAAGGAAAGTAAATTATTTCTCACCGCAATTTGTACGATATGGATTACAATACACTTTCATGTTTTTTAAAAAATTTAATCACCTGGCGTCCAATCTGCTGATTTTTTTCCGGGAGTATATAGCAGATCGACACAGGAATTTGCTTCTCTTTCCACTCGTTCAAAAGCTTTTTCATCGCCGAAAATTGATCAAAGCTGCGCTTTCCTGCCAGCACATGAATCATCAGCATCGGAATCTGCCCGTTTATATTGGGGGTTCTTCCTTCATGACGGATCGTTTCCTCAATGTCGTCCGGTCCCACTTCATGGGCCGCAGCTATTTCCTTGACAAGCTTTTTATAGAAAAACTTATGTTCTTTCTCCTGTTCAAGATGGTGGGCGAGTGACAGGACCGGATTTATAAATACGAATGAACGAATAGCAGGTCCCATTTCCGAAGCCAGCTTTAAAGCGGTTAATGCCCCCATTCCTTCAGCCAGAATGTGAACCTTTTCATTTAATATTTCATTTTTCATCATATGTTCATATAACCGCTGGGCAAGCCTTGCTGCTTTTTTACTCCCCCAATTCTTCCCGTAAAGATTCGAATAGAATACTGTGTATCCGGTCTCTTTTAGCTTTTTCAGCAGCGTGCTCTTACCTTCATTTTGCGTCCAAAAGCTATTTTTCGCATCAACAAACTGCCGATCATCTCCAATGATTAAGATACCGAAACCATTCGGTTTTTCGGGATAATGAACCATGTTCCATTCGGTATCCAACTGAAAGTTCCGGTTTTCCATTCTCAAAAACTCCTTTGTCGCTTTTATCATAATAATGTATGACAGCTGTCACAAATTGAACGGGAGTTAGCCCAGTTTAATAGGGAAAAGCTGATTATTTTTTTAGAAAAGCCCGCAGGTTGATGAAGAGAAAATACTTTCTTACACATTTATTATTTGTTATCCTTATGATAAAATAAAAAAAGCAAAAGCGGCTATGATAGCTGTCCACTTAAAAGCAACTATTATGAGGTGAATACGAATGCGTTATTTCTGGACCTTCTTCTGGACGTTTCTTCTTATCCAAATGCTGAATTATGTAACGGGCTCAATGATGGGTGCCGAATTTGACTTAAAAGCCGGATCGATCCTTGCAGTCATTGTAACAGTATTAATTATTGTTGTATCACAAATTTTGCCGAATGACCCTGTTGAAAAGCACTAAGCCGTTTAAGAATCAGTTACCCAAAAGAAAATTACAATACACAAAAAAATCATCCTTTTCGAAGGATGATTTTTTTGATTATTTAAGGACCAGCTCGTTTTCTTCGACGTCAATATGGACCCTGTTTTTGCCGGTAATTTCACCGGCGATGATTTGCCGGGCAAGCTTTGTCTCCACATGGCGCTGAATATACCTCTTTAATGGCCTTGCCCCGTATACAGGGTCAAATCCGTTTGCAGCGATAAACTGTTTTGCTTCGTCTGAAATCGTTAAGATGATTTCCTGATCTTCGAGCCTTGTTTGCAGCTCGGCAATAAGCTTGGCGACAATCTCTTCGATCTCGAAAAGGCTTAAAGGCTTAAATAAGATCGTTTCATCGATGCGATTAAGAAACTCGGGCCGAAAGTGGGCTTTTAGCGCTCCGTTCACTTGTTCCCGGACCGTTTCATCAAGCTCACCTGTATCTGAACGTGATTCGAGTAAAAAATGCGAGCCGATATTGGACGTCATAATGATCACAGTATTTTTAAAATCGACTGTCCGGCCCTGGGAATCGGTAATCCGCCCGTCATCAAGCATTTGCAGCAATATATTAAAGACCTCAGGGTGCGCTTTTTCGATTTCGTCGAGGAGGATGACTGTGTACGGCTTTCTTCTAACCGCTTCAGTCAACTGGCCGCCTTCTTCATAACCGACATAGCCCGGGGGCGCTCCAATCAGCCGTGAGACAGCATGCTTTTCCATGTATTCCGACATGTCGATGCGCACAATATGATCCTCACTGTCGAACAGAGATTGTGCAAGTGCTTTTGCAAGCTCTGTTTTTCCCACTCCGGTAGGGCCGAGAAACAGAAATGAGCCGATCGGACGGTTTGGGTCCTTAATGCCTGCCCTGGCCCGCAAAACCGCATCCGATACAAGCCTGACAGCTTCTTCCTGGCCTATGACCCTCTCATGCAAGACGCTCTCCAGTTTTAAAAGCTTTTCGCGTTCGCCTTCAACAAGTTTTGACACTGGCACTCCCGTCCATCTTGCGACAACATGGGCAATTTCTTCTTCGGTCACCTCTTCCCGTAAAAAACGGCTGCCTTCATTTTCCCTTTCTTTTGTTTCGAGCTCCTTCAGTTCTTTTTCAAGAGCCGGGATCTTTCCATGGCGCAGCTCCGCCGCCCGGTTTAAATCGTATTGATTTTCAGCTTCAGCCAGCTCTCTCCGCAGCTTTTCAAGCAGCTCCCGCTTTTGCCGGACAGTTTGAATTGCTTCCTTTTCCAGCTGCCATTGAGCTTTCATTGCATTGGCACGTTCGCGCAGATCGGCGAGTTCTTTTTGAAGATTGGCAAGCCTTCTCCTGCTTGCATCGTCTGTTTCTTTACTGAGTGCGGCCTCTTCGATCTCGAGCTGCATCACTCTGCGGGTAACTTCATCCAATTCGGAAGGCATTGAATCAATTTCGGTCCGGATCATCGCACACGCTTCATCGACCAGGTCAATCGCTTTATCAGGCAGGAACCTGTCGGTAATGTAACGATTTGACATCGTCGCGGCAGAAACAAGGGCCCGGTCATGAATATTGACTCCATGGTGAATCTCAAACCGCTCCTTCAACCCCCGCAATATCGAAATTGTATCTTCGACATCAGGCTCCTGGACGAGCACTTGCTGGAAACGCCGTTCCAAAGCCGGATCCTTTTCAATATACTTCCGGTGCTCATCGAGGGTAGTTGCCCCAATACAATGAAGCTCGCCCCGTGCCAGCATCGGCTTCAGCATATTGCCTGCATCCATTGCCCCCTCCGTTTTTCCGGCCCCGACAATCGTATGCAGTTCGTCGATGAAGAGCAGAATCCTGCCTTCACTCTTTTTCACTGCCTGCAAAACGGCTTTTAACCGTTCTTCAAATTCACCGCGAAACTTGGCTCCGGCAATTAAAGAACTCATATCAAGGGCAAACACGGTTTTATCCTTTAACCCTTCCGGCACATCCTTGCGGACAATGCGCTGGGCGAGACCTTCGACGATCGCCGTTTTACCGACGCCGGGCTCGCCAATCAAAACTGGATTGTTTTTTGTTTTTCGCGAAAGAATCCGAATGACATGACGGATTTCGCTGTCTCTTCCGATAACAGGATCCATTTTGCCGGCCTTTACTTCGGCAACCAAATCCCTTCCGTATTTCTCAAGAACATTGTATGTTGCTTCAGGATTTTGCGATGTCACCCGTTGATCCCCCCTGATCTCTTTGATTACTGTCATCATGGACTTTTCAGTACAGCCAACCTTTTTCAATGCTTGTCCTGCTGCAGAATTCTTTGCTTTTATTGCGGCCAGCAAAAGATGCTCCACCGATAAGTATTCATCTTTCCATTCTTTCATCTCAGCTTCTGCTTCGCTAAAAAGGCGCCGTAATGCTGAAGTGATATAGAGCTGCCCCTGTGCCGCCCCACTTCCGGTCACCCGCGGCTTTTTTAGGAGGTCTTTTTCAAGTTCATTGATAAACTGATCGTGATCGAGCTTTAATTTTGCGAAAACAGAACGGATCAAACTATCTGGCGGTTCCATTAAAGCTGCAAAAAGATGGGTTTCATCCACTTCCTGATGTTCGTGCCGGGCGGCGATTGCTTGAGCCCTGATCAACCCTTGCTGGAGCCGTTCAGTCATTCGATTAAAATCCATGCCGATCACCTTGACCTTTCCTGACCTTTTTAACCTTATTATAACAAACAGGGGCTGGCAATTCCAATTGCCAGCCCCTTCTATTCAACCTAATATCTCTGCGAGCAGTGCTTTTTGAGCATGAAGCCTGTTTCCTGCCTGTTCAAACACTGCTGAATGCCCGCTGTCGATGACTTCTGCGGTCACTTCTTCCCCGCGGTGTGCCGGTAAGCAATGCAAGAACAAAAAGTCTTTATTTGCAAGCTCGACAAGCTGCTTATTTACCTGAAAATCTTTGAAAATCTCGAGTCGCTGAGCGTTTTCAGCTTCCTGGCCCATACTCGTCCAAACATCGGTATAGATGACATTGGCATCCTTGACCGCTTCGTAAGGATCATTGCAGATCGTCACCTTTGCTCCACTTTCTTTTGCCGCTTTTTCGGCAATCGCCACAACATTGGCAGGCGGTTCATAGCCTTTTGGCGACGCGATCACAATATGGCTGCCAACTTTTGCAGCACCGATCATTAACGAGTTGGCCACATTATTTCCATCACCCACATAAGCAATTTTGACACCGTTTAGCGAGCCAAGCTTTTCTTCAATCGTCAGCAAATCTGCGAGCGCCTGGCAAGGGTGGTACAGGTCCGTTAACCCATTGATAACGGGAATATCAGCGTGCAATGCCAGCTCCTCAATCGTCTTATGAGAAAAGGTGCGAATCATGATTCCATCCAGATACTGTGATAAGACCTTCGCGGTATCAGCGATCGTCTCGCCTCTCCCAAGCTGTAAATCATGGCTGTTTAAATACAGGGCATTGCCGCCAAGCTGGAGCATGCCCGCTTCAAACGAGACACGCGTCCTCGTTGAGGGCTTTTCAAAAATCAACCCCAAAATCTTTCCCTTTAGCAGAGGTGGCTGTTCACCAAGCAACAATGAATTTTTCAATTTCTTTGCTTTCGCAAGCAATCCCTTTATCGTTTCAGGCGAAAAATCAGCCAGAGTCAGAAAATCCTTACCTTTAAGGTTCATTGCTGTGCCTTTATCTTTTACGGGAATCATACCGCTGTCACATCCTTTTTCATCATTTCCTGCCATTCGGCAAGCTTGTTGACAGTAAAGCTTTTATTTTGCAATCCGCTTAAAAATGCTGATAGTGTTTCTTTTTCCGTAAAATTCAATACCCGGTTCCTGACCGCAAGCTCCCGCAATTCGCGAGCTTGTTCCGATTTTCCTGTACTGAAAAAAGCAGCTGTATCAGCGGCTTTCAGCTGTTTTTCAACGTCTTCCGGCTGGATCAATTTGACGCCCGCATCTTTTGCAAGCTGGAGCCATTCTTCTGTGCTTTCACCTTGTAAAAAGACAATGGCCTTGCCTTCTTGACGGGCTTTAAGCGCGGAATGAAAGGATTTACTTAAGGCAGCCGGCAGGTTCTCAGCAAAGCTGATTCCTTCTCCGGTTGATTTCATTTCCGGACCAACCTTCGGGTCAATTCCCCGCAATGCGTAATTGGAGAAAACGGGGTACTTCACACATACAAACGGCACATGCTCCAAAAGTCCATTTTCACTTGGCAAAGAGTATTTCCCAAGCAATATTTTTGTCGCAATTTGGACCAGCTGTACCCCAGTCGCTTTGCTGACGATCGGAACCGTCCGGCTTGCGCGCGGGTTGATCTCCAACAGGTAAACACGTTCTCCATCAATAATATATTGAATATTCATGATCCCTTTGTAGTTCAACTTCTGGACAACCCGCTTTGCATAGCTCAGCATTTTTGCTTGTGCTTCCTGATCGATGCTCTGGGCGGGCAGCACGGAAATGCTATCACCGGAATGAACTCCTGTTTTTTCAATATGCTCCATGATCGCTGGAACAAGAATGTTTTCCCCGTCCGCAACGACATCCATCTCCGCTTCAATCGCAGATAAAAATTTATCAACGAGGACGGGATAGGGAATGTGTGGATTGTTCAAATAGGAGATTAACTCCTCCTCTGATTGGATCAGCTCCATCCCCTTCCCGCCAATGACATATGAAGGCCTGATTAAAATGGGCAATCCGATTCGTTTCGCCGCTTCGATGATTTCCTCAGGAGAAGTGGCCATCTCACCGTCAATACGCGGAATTTTCAAACTGGCCAGCAGCTCATAAAAGCGTTCCCTGTCCTCAAGAATATCGATTGTTTCGGAACTCGTGCCAAGAAGGCAAACTCCATATTCCTCCAGCTGTTTCGCGAGATTCAAGGCTGTCTGTCCCCCGAGTTGAACAATCACCCCGGCTATCTGTTCCGCTTCGATCACGTTCATGATCGATTCGACCGTAAGCGGTTCAAAGTAAAGCCGGTCTGCTGTCGCAAAATCGGTACTGACTGTTTCAGGATTGTTATTGATCATGATCGTTTCGATATTTTCATCTTTTAAAGAGAAAACACCATGAACTGAACAATAATCAAACTCGATTCCCTGGCCGATTCGAATTGGACCGCTTCCGATGATCAATACTTTTTGTTTACTGGAAGGGAGTTGTTCGTTTTCACCGAAGTAGCTGGAATAGAAATAAGTTGATTTTGCTTCAAATTCCGCAGCACATGTATCAACCATTTTATAGGCAGGTACAATACCGAGCGACTTTCGTTTTTCGCGGACATCTTTTTCGGCAACATTCCATTGTTGGGCGATAAATTTATCGCTAAAACCTTTTTCCTTGAAAATCTGCAGACTGTCTTTCGTTACAGAATCAATTGACGTTTTTGCGATCGTTTGCTCGAGCTCCACCATCCGCGAAAAACAAGTTAAAAAGAACAGGTCAATTTTCGTTTGTTCGTGGATCTTTAAAAGATCATAACCGCGGCGCATCAATTCAAATATGACAAGGAAGCGTTCATCATCGGCTGTTTTTAAGCTTTCCAATAAAGCGTCAGTCGTTTTTAGCTCCCATTCAGGGTGCTTTAAATCAATTGTATTGATTTCAAGTGACTGAACTGCTTTTAGGAAAGCCCGCTCGAAATTACGGTCAATCCCCATGACTTCCCCGGTCGCTTTCATTTGTGTTCCAAGGGTGCGGTTTCCGCCTGGAAATTTATCAAAAGGCCATTTGGGAATTTTGACTACCACATAGTCAAGCGACGGTTCAAAGCTGGCCAGCGTGTCTTTTGTGACCGGGTTTTTCAATTCGCTTAAAGAGTAGCCGACAGCAAGCTTTGCAGCTATCCTGGCGATCGGATATCCTGTTGCTTTTGATGCAAGCGCTGACGAACGGCTGACGCGTGGATTTACCTCAATTAAATAATAATTCTTGCTTTCAGGATCGAGGGCAAATTGGATATTGCAGCCACCGATAATGCCAAGGCTTGAAATAATTTTCACAGAAGCCGAGCGCAGCATTTGGTATTCTTCGTCCGTCAATGTTTGCGAAGGGGCGATTACAATGGAATCACCGGTATGGATGCCAACAGGATCAATATTTTCCATATTGCAAATCGTAATGCAAGTTCCAGTCGCATCTCGCATTACTTCGTATTCGATTTCCTTAAATCCGGCAATGCTTTTTTCAATCAGACACTGGCCAATTGCGCTTTCTTTCAGTCCCCCTGCAGTAAGCTGGACGAGCTCTTCCGGGTTGTCCGCGATGCCCCCGCCGGTTCCACCGAGCGTGTAAGCCGGCCTGACGATAATCGGATAGCCGATTTCACTGGCAAATTGCAGCGCCTCTTCTGAAGATGTCACAATCGTACTTTCGGGTACCGGCTCTCCCAGCTCTTTCATCAGCTCGCGAAAGGCTTCCCTGTCCTCGCCTTTCTTAATCGACTCAATCGTCGTTCCGAGCAGCCTGACATTATACTTGTCAAGAACGCCATTTTCGCTTAACTGAAAAGCCAGATTCAGTCCGGTTTGTCCGCCAAGTGTAGCCAGCATTCCGTCAGGCCGTTCTTTTTCAATGATTTTCTCCAGGACATCAGCTGTCAGCGGCTCAAAATAAATCGCATCGGCAAAGCTGTGGTCTGTCATAATCGTTGCCGGGTTATTGTTTACTAGAATGACTTTATAACCTTCTTCTTTAAGAGCCAGGCATGCCTGTGTTCCCGCATAATCAAATTCGGCAGCCTGGCCGATGATGATCGGCCCCGAGCCGATGAGAAGAATGGACTGAATACTCGTATCTTTAGGCATATGCAACAATTCTCCCGTTGTATGTTTTGATAAGCTCGATAAATTCGTCGAAGATATACTCGCCGTCGGCAGGTCCCGGATTCGATTCGGGATGGAATTGGACCGTTTGGACGGGATATTCCTGATGGGTCAGTCCTTCTATGGACCCGTCATGCAAATGATAAAAGCGGACATCGAAGCCTGTTCCCCGCAAACTTTTCTCTTCCACAACATAGCTGTGGTTTTGCGACGACATTAACACCGAGTTTGTTTTAATATCTTTAATCGGATGGTTTGCGCCCCGGTGCCCAAACGCGAGCTTTTCGGTATTGCCGCCAAAAGAGAGCGCTGCAAGCTGGTGACCGAGGCAAATGCCAAGTGTCGGAAAGCGGCGGAGCAGCTTATTTAGATCAGGCATCAATCCTGCCAATTCTTTTGGATCTCCCGGCCCGTTCGATAAAAGGATCCCGTCAGGATGCAATTTTTCAATCTCTTTTGCCGGTGTATTGAATGGGACGGCTGTAACCCGGCAATTTCGCTTCAGCAAAGACGATAAAATCGACTTTTTGTAGCCAAAATCAATCAAAACAATGTGAAGGTCGCCTTCTCCATACATTTTCGCTTCCGTACCGGACACACTGCGTACTTTATAGCCCAGCTCAGTATTAAGCCGGATCAGCTTATCATCATTCTTTTCTGCGGTTAATAAGGCAGGCATCGTGCCTTTATTGCGGATTTTCTTCACCAATGCTCTCGTATCAACGCGGCCGAGCATCGGAATATTCCACTTTTGCAAGTATTCCTTCAATGTCCATTTCGCTTCATAATGGAAGGCTGCTTCGTGTGATTCATAGACGATCACCCCGGCAACATGCGGAATTTTGCTTTCAAAGTCCTCCTGATTGATTCCATAATTGCCGATCAATGGATATGTGAACACAATAATTTGGTCTTTATAAGAAGGGTCTGTCAGCACTTCCTGATATCCTGTCATCCCGGTAAAAAAGACGATTTCTCCCTGTATATGCTGTTTGGGGACGGCTGTAAGCCATTCTCCTTCAAAACACTCTCCGCTCTTCAAATAAAGGGAACCTTTCAACTTGCACACCTCTTCACTTTTTTGCATATTTATAAATTTTATATGTTTTTTATGCACTCCATGTCAAAAAATTTAGCCTTAAACGGCCGTTAATGATTGAGTGGTTAACGCGTTTTGGATTATCGATACCGCCTGGTGCATTTCTTGTTCGGTAACGGTTAGCGGCGGCAGGAGCCGAAGGACGTTTTCTCCCGCAGGCAGTGCCAGCAAACCTTCTTTTCTTAATGCTGCGAGCGTCTCCTGAACGTTAACATTTAATTGAATCCCCAGCATCATGCCAAGGCCCCGTATTTCTTTTACTTGGGGCAATGGTAATAAAGAAGAACATGCCTCCAACAAGTATTCGCCTTTCTCCTTTACATCTGCAAGGAAGGTGTCAGCAAAAATAACCTCCATTGTAGCAGTGGCTGCGGCAACTGAGAGCGGGTTTCCGCCAAAGGTTGAGCCATGGCTGCCCGGGCCGAATGCAGAGCTGAGATTTCCTTTTCCAATCACTGCTCCGATTGGCAGCCCGCTTCCCAAGCCTTTCGCCGCTGTCACAATATCAGGCTTCAGCCCGAAATGCTGGAAGGCGAACGGTTTGCCGGTCCTGCCGATTCCTGTCTGAATTTCATCGATAATCAGCAAGGCTTGATGGTTTTTACATAACTGAGCTACTTTTGCCAGGAATTGTTCTTCTGCGGTGATGATTCCGCCTTCACCCTGGATGACTTCAAGCATGACAGCTGCCGTTTCATCGGACATTTCCTTTTCAAGTGCAGCAATGTCATTAAACGGAATTGTCACGAAAGTTTCAAGCATCGGCCCAAAACCGATTTTCACTTTTTCTTGTCCTGTCGCCGCCATCGTTGCGAACGTGCGTCCATGGAAGGAATTTTTAAAGGTGATGATTTTATACTTTCCCGTTTGTTTCCGGGCCAGCTTAATGGCAGCCTCATTTGCTTCAGCACCGCTGTTCGCAAAAAACACCAAGTCAAGCCCTGCTGCATCAGCAAGCATTTTCGCGGCGGCTTCCTGTTTGTCAATCACAAATAAATTTGATACATGCCAGTATTGGGCTAATTGCTGCTCGATCGCATCCTCAACCGGCTTTGGCCTGTGCCCCAGATTGCATACACCAATTCCGGACGTAAAGTCGAGGTAGTGCTTCCCGTTCTTATCTATCAAAATCGTACCGACAGCCGAAGCCGGTTCAACTTCCCACTTTGTATATGTTGGAAACAGATAACTCATCATCATACCCCGCTTTTCTGCTTATAGTTGTGCCTTTCCATTGTGCATCTTGATAGATGGCGCCCTTTCCTGACACGATCATCGCATTTTTGACGCCCCGTTTAACAGCGGCAAGCGCTGATTCCACTTTTGGAATCATTCCCCCGTAAATTTGGCCCTCTAATATATATGCATCGATGTCTTCAGGCGTTAAATGGGATACCACAGAATCTCCAATTATGATTCCTTCCACATCGGTAACAAATATGCAGCATTCCGCCTGTAAAGCGTGCGCCACCGCGGCAGCGGCATAATCTGCGTTAATATTCAGCTTTGTGCCATCCGCTGTGACACCGACCGGGGTGATCACAGGAGTGAATTTTTCCTTTAACAGCATGTTAATGACGCTTTTGTTCACTTCAATGACTTCTCCAACAAATCCAAGCTCTTTTTTGTTAATAAACCTGGCTTTCAGGCAGTTCCCATCACTGCCGCTTAACCCGATCGGGTTAAAATCATATTGACCGAGAAGCTCAGCCAATTTTCGATTTGTTTGCCCTGTTAAGACCATTTCTACAACCTGCATCGTTTCGGCTGATGTTTTCCGCAGGCCGTTATGGAATTCAGGTGCTACATCATACAGTGCGAGAAGCTTATTGATATCCGGGCCGCCGCCATGGACGAAAACAAATTGCCAGCCTTGCTTTTTAAGCTCGTGCAAGCTTTTAAAAAAGGCAGGTGCCAGAGACTCGATTACACTGCCCCCGCATTTAATGACGACAACTTTATTTCCATTATGTTCGGTAGCTTGCGTTAATTTTGATATAGTCATAGGTTAAATCGCACCCCCACGCTTTGCCGACCCCGTCTCCTTCGTTTACATCGACAAATATTTGAATAAAGTCGCTCTTCAGATACTCTGTCGCCTCTTGTTCCGAAAATGACTGCGGCTCACTGTTGGACAACATCTTAATCGGGCCGATCGATATATCAACTGTCTCAGGATTAAGGCTGGCTGTGCTTTGGCCGATCGCGCAAATAATCCGTCCCCAATTTGCATCCGCACCGTATACGGCTGTTTTGACGAGATTGGAGCCAACGATTTGCTTGGCAATCATATTGCCATCATAGTTGTCAGCTGCTCCGGTTACGTTCACTTCAACCAGCTTTGTAGCGCCTTCCCCATCTTTCGCTATTTGCTTTGCGAGGCTTTCACAGCTTGCCGCGAGCAGCTCGACAAACAAAGGCCAGTCAGGGTGATTAGGCGTTAGCGCGTCATTGCAGGCTTTTCCATTTGCCATGACAAGCACCATATCGTTTGTTGAAGTATCCCCGTCAACGGTGATTTGGTTAAAGGTCCGGTTGGTCACTTCTTTCAGTGCTGCACTTAAGTGGCCGGAAGCGATGTTGGCATCCGTCGTTAAAAAGGCAAGCATCGTCGCCATGTTTGGATGGATCATTCCCGACCCTTTCGCCGCTCCGCCCATTACTACGGTCTTTCCATCAATCACTGCGGAAAAACACGATTTTTTCATGACCAGATCCGTTGTCAGAATAGCAGTTTGAAAGCTTTCAGCATTGCTTTCATCTGCTCCGGGAGACAAGCCGGCAATTCCTTTTTCAATTTTATCCATCGGTAAATATTCACCAATCACTCCGGTCGATGCAACCGCGACATAATGTTCTTTTATATTCAACTTGCGGGCTGTCAGTTCCCTCATCTTATAGGCGTCTCTCAATCCCTGTTCTCCTGTGCACGCATTCGCACATGCACTATTTACAATTACCGCCTGCACCAGGCCTTCCTGCGCCACGCTTTCCATTGTCACCTTTAGCGGTGCAGCCTGAAAGAGATTTGTTGTATAAACGGCAGCGCAGCTTGCCGGAGTTTCACTGACGATCACGCCCACATCTTTTTTTGCATAACGCATGCCGGCGTGAACCCCATCGGCTTTAAAGCCTTTTGGTGACAGGATGCTCCCTTCTGTCAACTCTTGTATTCCCTTTTTCACGGTAATCGTTTGCAAAATATTCCATCCTCCCTGTTACGGATAATAAGGTACAAATTCCAAACCGGCTTTTTCATCAAGCCCATTCATGAGGTTTGAATTTTGGACAGCCTGGCCGGCCGCCCCTTTCACTAAATTATCGATCACCGACACTATCGTCAGCCTGCCTGTTCTTTCGTCCGCATTCAGGCCAATATCACAATAATTGGAACCGGCAACCTCTTTAATGGACGGATAAGTACCAACTGGCCGGATTCTGACAAATGGATGATTTTTATACATTTCCCTGTATAAATCAATTATTTCATCTGTCGAAACAGGTTCGAGCAGTTGAACGTACATGGTCGCCATAATCCCCCTTGTGATCGGCAGCAAATGCGTGCTGAACGTGATGTTGCCAATCGCTTCATTCCACAGTTTTAATTGCTGTTCAATTTCCGGGATATGCTGGTGCTCATTGACTTTATAGATTTTTAGATTTTCGTTTACTTCCGAAAAATTTGTTCCTTTTGAAGCTGCGCGCCCCGCCCCGGAAGCCCCTGACTTTGCATCGATGATAATCATGTCCGGATCGATCAATTTATTGATAACGACAGGAGCAAGGCCTAGTAAAGCAGCAGTCGGATAGCAACCGGGATTGGACAAAATCCTCGCCCGGGCCACTTCCGTACTGTTCCACTCTGATAATCCGTATACAGCCTCATTTACGATTTTCGGATCGACTGCATTGTGTCCGTACCATTTTTCATAAACATAGCTTTGTTTTAAGCGCAAATCCCCTGATAAATCAACGATTTGGATGTCCGTGTCCGCAAACGCCTCTGCCAGCTTGCCGGAAACACCTGATGGGGTAGCCAGAAAGACAAGCCCGGAATGTTCAGCGATTTTATCGGGATCAATTTTTTCAAGCCGGTGATCAAGGATACCTGTTAAGTGCGGATATTCCTCACTGATGGGAAGCTCTTCTCTTGTTGAATGAATTGATTGTATATTGTATACAGGGTGAGAATGCAGAATCCTTAATAATTCAGCACCGCCATACCCGGTTGTTCCGATAATAGAAACGTTCATTTATTTCCCCCTTGAGAAAAATGTATATTTAATCATAAAAACTTATATTTATGAAAAATATGTTTCTCTTATTATAAGAATTTAGCTTTAAGAAAGCAACCGTAAAAACTAAATTTTTAAACTGTTTTATATTTTTATTTTTTATATAGTTGACGGTAAACATTTTTTATTTTTAAAATATTTAAAAGCGAGACAGTTTCGCACCTTCAAAAGGTGGTTAAAACATGCAGGTAATGGCAGAAATTTCGGCTGAATTAACAGAGATCTTCCAAATGGTGCATCATATGCGGAAAACGGAAAAGGGGGCATTCCTTTTTCAGGAAGGGGAAAATGCCGGTGAGCTTTTCCTGATTCAAAGCGGAAAAGTGCAAATCAGCAAAATGGTTCCCGATGGCCGTGAATTGACGTTAAGAATGTGTTCCGCAGGAGATTTAATCGGGGAGCTTTCTTTGTTTTGTCCTGCACCTAAATATATGCTGAGCGCAAAAGTAATCGAAAGCGGTGAAGTGGCTGTCATTTATAAAGACCATCTCGAGGAAAAGCTTGCCAAAAACAGCCGGGCAGCGCTGGAATTCATGAGATGGCTCAGCGGACAGCATCGGAAAACGCAAACAAAATTTCGCGATCTTGTCCTGCATGGAAAAAAAGGCGCTTTATATTCAACGTTAATCCGTTTTTCAAACAGCTACGGAGTTGCCGGAATAAACGGGATTTTAATCAACGTTCCCCTCACCAACCAGGACCTTGCCAACTTTTGCGGCACCTCAAGAGAAGTGGTCAACCGGCTGCTCGGCGAACTGCGCAAAAATGACATCATCAGCATTGATAAAAGCTTGATCACGATTCATGATCTCGATTATTTAAAGCTTGAAATCGATTGTGAAAACTGCCCGGTTGATATCTGTAATATTTGTTGAGTGACAATAAAATCATTTAATTTTGAGGATTCTAGCACGCATAGCACCGTCCGCAAAAATGGACGGTGCTAGAATAAAGTTATTTAATCCTTATGTAGATCCTATAAAATGTTACAAAACAGTAACAATAAAATTGTTTAAAAAAGTGAGACTCTTCATAATTACATTTTAGTTCTCTCTAAAATAGTTCATTCTTTCTCTCATTTGAATAATTCGTTTGATCGATTTAATTGTATCAAAATGCATACCTTCATGGTATAAACAAAAACTGATAAGTTCTTCTACTGTTGATAAAGTAAGACCTGTGGACGTATTATAGGGCTGCTCTAGCGCCTCTTTCATCCGAAATTCCAATGTTTGCTCGATCCTGTTAACTTGATTTTCGAGTAATCCAATTAATTCACGAATCGTTGGTGACACCTGTTCTTCCCAATCGGCTGGCTTAGTGCCGGTACTGAATAATTCCGCAAAGTGATTTGGCATTGTCATTTTTTCTCCAGTGAGATGAAATGAGAACTTTTCTTGCACAACATATATATGTCCTAGATTCCATTTGATATTATTATTGAATCCTTCTGGAATGAAAAGTGATGTCTCATCATTCATTTCTGCCACGTGACCAATTGTATTTTCTCGAACGAATCTTAATTGTTTGAGGATGTAGTTTCTCATCTTTTTTCCTCCTAACTATTCATTATCAAATCCAAAAATGTAGCTTTAAAATAAAGTTTGATCAAAAATACCCCACAAGCCAGCATTTTACGATAAATAAAAAGAATCCATTTTGAAAAAAGATTGATCAAAATGGATTCTTATCCAGCAGATTTAAGGTTGGTTTTTATAAAAAAAATTGATCATTTTGTACCTATGTTGTTCAACAATCGCGCCCTTCGTATTATAAGGTCATCCAGAATATATATCTGGCTACGAACTAAGTGAACTTCAGGCACCAACTGTTCAAGTGTAATCATCTCTAGTTGATCGCGATTCATTTGATTATTTTTAGACAACATCCAAATCACCTCTGTATTGTTCTATTTTCATTATATAAAAAAACTGCCGACAAATCCCCGGAAAGGGGGGATTTGTCGACAGTTTGAAACCCTGTATTAATACAGGGTTTTTATCAAATTTTATTTTAAATCCACAGATATTTGTAGTGGTGTTTATCGTAAAGTTTTCAATGCCTTGCTCCATGCGATAGTTTGATCTAACATGGCATTTACATTATCAAGGTGTAATTCAGCTGGTTTAAATGTACGAAAGCTTTCAAAATCTGTAAATAATGACAATGTCGGGTGTACACGAACGTCCGCTACTAATAATTCCCCTAAGATTCCACGTAAATGTTCAGCTGCACGAGCTCCACCCGTTGAACCATAGCTTACGATACCAGCTGCCTTATTGTTCCATTCATCGCGTGCTGAATCTAGTGCATTTTTTAATGCTCCTGTAATGCTGTGATTGTATTCTTGAACAATAAATACGAATCCGTCTAAGCTAGAAAGTTTTTCTGACCAAGCTTTTAATCCGGGTTCATTACCAGTACCTTCTCCTAAAAAAGGTAATTTGAAGTCTGCAATATCTACGATTTCATAATTTGCATCTCCACGTTTGTCAGCAATTTCCTTTACCCAATTTCCTACTTGTGGGCTTACACGTCCTTGGCGAGTGCTTCCTAAGATAATTCCGATGTTTAATTTTTTCACAGTTTTTTCCTCCTCATTAATTGGTCCACCAAATAATTTGTTTAAACCCCCCCATGCCTTGTGTATTGATAATTAGTTTTTTAAAAATGAAGTGTTCAACGTTAATTCTTATGGAAGATTCGATCTCTTCAGAAACAAAAAAGGTGTCTTAATGCGCACTTCAAAAATTTTCAATGTTTTCCACAACCGTATAGTACCCACCTTCTGCTCCTTCAATTAGATGTTTAATCTTGTTTAGATGTTCCGAGAAGTCAGTTTTTTCTAACCAACTTTTATGAAATTCAATACTCTCAAATGTAGTTATCATAATTGCCTTGTTATTATCGACAGAACGATGCCAACGACTACTAATCCAACCAGGAACAGCTTTATCCTTGAAGTTCAGTAATTCTTCAGCTTGGATAGTGACCAATTCATCTAGCTTGCCTGGTTTCGCAGTAAATACATTAATCCACACTATTGATTTACTAGAATTCATTTAAATAACCTCCTTTTATTTAAATTATCTTACCTACACCGAGACTAGCTGATGCAGCGACCAATTTTTGAAACGCTAAGTTGGGAGCTTTACGCATCCTTCATGCGTTCTTGACCACTCGAGCGACGCGAAAGGTATCGACCTTCGCTATCTTGGCACCGCAGAGCTTAATCACCTCGTCAATTGCTTCCTTGGCTTCGTCGTTGCCAGTTGCTTGAAAGCTTCTCTGCCAAGCTTCCTTAGAGAGCCATTGGACGTAATTAACCACTCGCCACCCATCGTCACTTGCATGGAAACTCACTGAGATGAATCCGGGGAAACTCTTAAAGTGTTGTTCAACTTGATTGGTGATACCGTTAATCAATGTTTGCTGTTGTTGTGGATCGACTTCGAACTCAACCATCACCGTAAAGAATCGGTTTTCTTCAATTATAGGCATTTTATTCTACCTCCCTTGAATGGTTGCGATGACTGTCAGTACTAACCCTACTAACTAAAATTTTGTTTTTTGAAAATACTAGGGGGTTAAAGCCCTAGTGAATATCTGGACACTCTCCATTATAAAATCTTCCAGTGATACGGTTGGAAAGTTAGCATCGGACTCCAGATCGTTCATAAATGCACCAAAATTCATCACCATGAACGACAAAGCCTGAACTTCCGGGTTCGTCCGTATCAGTTTGCCTTTCTCGAACATAACCGTGAAATAATCTGTTAAGATTTCCATTAATTGTTGAGGCTGTTTCTGTGTTCTTTCTCGAAACCCTGGCATATTGCCTTCCTCCTTTATGCTGATCATAATCATTTTTCGGTTGCGGTTCATAATTTCATGGTACGTCCTGCTAATCATGAGCAAATCTGCATGTAAATCCCACATAAGCTTCTCATTGAAAAGTTTTGTCATCTCTTCAGCATAGTGAAAACGGTCAAATGCCATTTCGAGAAGATTTTGCTTACTTCCAAAGCGACGAAACAGCGTCTTTTCACTCAAACCTGCAGCAGCAGCGATTTCCTGGGTAGATACACAATTGTAGCCTTTCTCCGATATTAGATCGATAGCTGCCAACAGTAGCTTAGCATCGTTGCTTAAATGATTACTGCTACTCATACTCTCACCTCTTCCGAATAGACTGTCAGTACTGACTGTTCTTTTGTTCCATCATATACCATCTGTTTTAAATTTGTCAATATACTTGTAGAATGACAATAAAGTTATTTAATTTTAAAACCTCAAACATGTATAACCCCGTTCTCATATTAGTACGGGGTTAAAATAAAGTCGTTTAACTTTTGATGTAGATTACTTCATTGCTCTTAAAAAAATAACAATAAAGTCGTTTTAATTTGGGAGCTTTATTCAAGAATTGCGCCCGTTTGGAGAAGACATTTAACGCGCCTGTTACTCATTCATCTAAAGATGAGTAAGAATATTGACAAGCTTCCCGAATGGATCTCTTACAAAAAACCGCCGAACCTCGCATGGTTCCTCAACTGGTCCATACTCAATTGGAATCCCTGCCTTTTTAATACGAGTTAAGGCATCGTCAAGATCATCAACTTCAATAGACAAATCAGGCACAGGCGTCCCAGAACCTCCCTCAGAGAGAAAACTGATTTGAGTATTCACTTTTTCAGATGAACCGTAAGTCGCAATAAATCCCATATCCATCAATTGATCAAGTTCAAGTACTTCCTCGTAAAAATACTTTGCTTTAGAAATGTCCTGCGTCTCAATGTTGGCAACAATTCGCTTTACCTTCATTTTCACATCCTCCTAAAGTTTTGATGTCTATTTTTTTATTCATTAACTGGCCCAATTCTTGAATAACTATTTGCTTAAACAGTACCATATATCTCTCGTACGCACATAGCTTTTTAAACAGCTTTATTATGAATTAAACGACTTTATTACATTAATTAAACAACTTTTTTATTACTAAACAATATTGACTAAATAAAAAATCTTCATGACCAGTGAACGCGGCCATGAAGATTTTTTTAAATAACAGCAATCAGCATTACAGTAAAGAAAAAAGCGGAATTGGCGATTTCAAGGATTCCAACTTTTTTAATGGAATACGGCTTTCCGTAAAAAGCAAATGCCCTCATCAGGCTCGGCAAAAAGGCAACAGCAGCCAGCCATTCCCCGAGGACAAGCCAGACAATCGGGACGATGATATGATACGTCCAGGAAATCCGTTTATATAAAAGGCTTTTCTTTTCCCTGATCATTGTTTTCACATAGAAGGTGCTCCCGACAAAGAACAAAACCGATGCGATGAAAATCAAAACCAAGTCCTCTGAAATCATTCCGGCACTTAAATACCCGCTTGCAAGCCCGGCAATCGCAAAAACAAAGATAGCACTGAAATCATTTAAAAGGGCCCGGTCTTGATTCTTGCCCGAGAAATAAATATTAACGAAAAAGAGCGGAAGCATCAAAAGCCCGAAGAAGAATAGCGATGGCCTTGCCCATAAAGGAGCCATCAGCAGAATCAAAGCAGGGACGAGATAAATAAGTGTCCACTCTATATAGAAGTTTACTTTCTTTTTTTTGAATAATAAGAGCATCGGATATGTTGCTAAATATAAAAGGAGCCAGCCGAAGAAAAAAGGGATGTGTTCGAAGCGGACTCCCGCAGCCGCTGCACTCAGCCAAAAAGGAATAATCAGCATCGCCCATGCTCCATGCTGTTTCGGCAAAAATAACTTCATAATCATGTCTCTCCTTACCTGTACTACTGTAAGTGTATAGAACTTCCGGCGTTTAATAAGTGAAACAAATCACAAAACGAGAGTTATTTTTGGTTTTTTCTCATTTAAAAAGGGCCCAATGGACCCTTTTTCATACGCTTATTTGCAATTGTGTGCTTTTTCCGTTAAAAAGCGGGTAATCCATTGCACTCCTTCATGTCCACCTGCCGGGAAACATGGAATATGTAAACCGGCCAATTCGCTATGCCCTTCAAGCTCTTTATGAAAAAGGATTACCTTAACCTCCTGCAGCTGTTTGAGGAGGAAAAGATCCTCCTCTCTTCTTAATAAAACAGCCTTCGGGTAATTTTCATGCTTATGCCCTTCGACAATGATAAAGTCGGGCTCAAAAAAGGACATAAATTCTATCTTTTTAGTTAGTGGCCAGCTGGCATTTTCGCCATGGATTATGACCCTGCCGCCACCTTCAACGAGAGAAGCAGCCGCGCCGGCCATGACATGCCGGCTTGTGTCCTTTTCAACCGGAATATCCGGCTTTCCGCCATGGCCATGGTGTTTAATCGTCACCGCCGTAAAACCGCTTTTGGACAGAATTGAAACCAGGCTCGTCACAAGCAATGTCTTGCCGCTGTTTTGAAAACCGGAGACTTGGAACACAAATGGTTTTACCATGGCCATTCGCTGCCGGTTTGATCTTCAAGCAATAATAGCTCCACTTCATCTCCCGCTGCAAATCCCCGTGTGCCCCCAGGCAAAATCATCAATGAGTCTGCGCCGGCAAGGCTCATGACGATGTTTGATTTATCAACGCCGCTTGGAGAGGCAGTCAGCCTGCCATCCTGAAAATCAATGGCGCTCCTGACAAAGCGTGCGAACGGATTCGCTTTTGGAAAATCAGCGGTAAGAATCGCTTTTTCTTTTCGCAAATGCGGCTTTTCCGAGAACAACAGTGTCCGGATCACCGGCCTTGTAAACAATTCGAATCCGACATAACAGGCGGAAGGATTTCCGGAAAGGCCAAACAGCAGCTTCCCTTGATATTGGGCAACGGTCGTCACACTGCCCGGCCTCATCCCGACTTTATTGAATAACACTTCTGCCCGCAATTTTTCGTAAATGTCCGGCAAATAATCGAAGTCCCCTACGGATACGCCGCCTGTTGTGACAAGCATATCAACCTCGTCCAAAGCATTTTTTACAGCCTCAAAACAAATATCAAAAACATCCGGGAGCTTGCCGAAATAGCTTACTTCTGCTCCTGCCCGCTCAATCTGGGCCGAAATCATATGCGAATTGCTGTTGCGGATTTTACCCGGAGATAACGGCTCCTCCACTTCAAGCAGCTCTGTCCCGGTTGCAAACAGGCCAACGACCGGCTTTTTCGCAACCGGAACTTGTGCATATCCAAAAGTCGCCAGCACGGCCTGGATGCCGGGGTTGATAAACGTTCCTTTTTTTACAAGAACGTCGCCTTCTTTCGCGTCTTCGCCCCGGAAAGAGATATTTTCACCTTTTTTCGACTCGCGCTTGACAGACATATAGCTTTTGCCATCGCGTTCAACTTCTTTCGCCAACTCCAGCATCACAACGGCATCGCACTGTTCAGGCATTTGCGCGCCGGTCATAATGCGGACGCATTGAAACGGCCCGACGCTTTTAGAGGTGAGCAATCCGGCACCAATATGGTCGATTACTTCAAATTCGACCGGATTTTCTTGTGACGCTCCCACTGTGTCGATGGAGCGGACCGCAAATCCATCATACGGGGCCCGGTCAAAATGCGGCACATCATGGGTGGCGATTATATCTTCAGAAAGATAGCGTCCATAGCTTTTCGTAATCGGTATGTATTCTGTCTGTCCATTCTTTGCATACTTCATCACTCTTTTTACTGCTTCCCCGATAGAAATCGGTTTTCTTCTTTCAACCATCATTCATCAGCTCCTACCTGCACTTACAACAGCAATTTAACGTACTTTTTGCCTCTTTATTATATAGGGTATACGAAACAGTCGATCATGACAAACATCACAGCAGACAAGAAAAGCGCAAGCGCCTTGCTCAGCCCCGACAAGCGCTGGCCGACTAAGATCGCCACGTCCTGTGGCAACGTCGGCACTAGTACGTCCTGTACGTCGGACGGCCCTGACAGTGAAGTCGTTCTTTGACTTCATTGGCAGGACTGAAGCGACTCGAGGGGCTAGGCGCTGGAGCTGGACATTGAAATGCCCAACTAAGTTTAAAAAATTTATACTTTAACTACAAGAACAA
Source organism: Bacillus sp. V3-13 (assembly GCF_002860165.1). Taxonomy (GTDB): domain Bacteria; phylum Bacillota; class Bacilli; order Bacillales; family Cytobacillaceae; genus Bacillus_BJ. Next base: position 83,614 of record NZ_PGUZ01000009.1, read on the forward strand.
GTGACCAGTTTCTAATCTTTGTGGAGTAGCAACATAAAAAAATCGTCAAATGTGATATGCATCACCTTCAAGCCAATCATAATCCTTTATTCTTAAAGTGTGATCAAGATCTTTATTGAAATTAAGGAGGAACAATAATGAGTTTGCCATTTTCAGCAACATCGCTTGTAAAAGATATTGTAAATGAACTGCCTAAATCCAGCGATATTTTTAAACGCCACCGAATTGACTTTTGCTGCGGAGGCAATATTCCCCTGACCGAGGCTGCAGCACAGCGCAATGTCGACGTGGATTCATTAATGGAAGAATTGAATGAAGTTTATCAAAAGAGCGGGAATGAACCAACAGATATAAAAACATGGATGGCTACCGGCTCCGCTGAACTGATCGAGCAAATCAAAGAAAAATTCCATCGTCCATTGGAAGAGGAATTGTCACAGCTCAGTCCTTATGTAACTAAAGTGTCCAGGGTTCATGGTGACCGCCGCCCGGAACTCCTGAAAGTATATGAGCTTTATTATGAATTAAAGAAAGAGCTGCTTGAGCATACAGCAAAAGAAGAAGAAAGCATTTTCCCATTGTTGCTGAAGCTCGAAACAACCCCTGAGGCAGAGCGCACCCGGATTTTGGAGGAAATTAGACAGCTTGAAAAAGAACATGATCATGCAGGCGCGATTTTAAAAGAACTGCGCGAGATCACTTCTGATTTCACTCCGCCTTTTGATGCGTGCGGAACGTACCGTTTAATGTATAAACGTCTCGAAATGCTGGAAGAGCAAACATTCATGCATGTCCATCTTGAAAATAATATTCTCTTCCCGCGCTACCTGACTGCAAATTAACAGACGCCTTCCAGGCCGTTTTCGGCCTCGTTTCCCTTACCTTGTCGGATGAATCCGACAAGGTTTTTTTAAAAAAAATTACTCTCATCATCCATTGAACAAAAAACAACCCTTCCCAGAGTTGTCTCTTCACCCGCCGATATATGACATTTCAATTTTCTTTCGGTTTGCGATTGTTTCTGCTGTCCGTTCATCTGAATAGCGGTCGCCACGATGTTCCCAAATCGAAATGATTCGCGCTTTGATCTCCTCATCCGTTGCGCCTGCTCTCATGAAGTCGCGCAAATCGTGGCCGTTTCCGTTGAAAAGGCAAGTAAAAATTTGGCCGTTTGCCGACAATCTTGCCCTTGTGCAGGTTGAACAAAACGATTCAGAAACGGATGGAATAAAGCCGACACGCGCGCTCGCATCCTTGTAGGAATACAATTTGGCGACTTCCCCGTAATACGCGGGTTCCACCGCCTCAAGAGCGTCGTGCTTTTGCAAAATCTCATAGATTTCTTTTTTCGTGACGACGTCATCCATTTTCCAGCCGTTTGTGCTGCCGACATCCATGAACTCAATAAACCGGAGCTCCAGTCCTTCCTGTTTACAAAACTTCGCCATTGACACGATTTCATGTTCATTTAAGCCTTTTTTGACGACCATATTAATTTTCACGCCCAGTCCCGCTTCTTTGGCAGCATTAATGCCTTTTAAGACCGGACCGGTGCCGACGTTTCTGCCGTTAATTTGGCCGAACAGCTCATCATCAAGACTATCGAGGCTGACATTGACCCGTTTTAAGCCGGCAGTTTTCAGATCGCTTGCAAGTTTAGGCAGTAACACTCCATTAGTGGTCAATGCAATATCATTCAACCCTGGAATATCAGCCAGCATTTTTACTAATACAGGCAAATCCCTGCGCAAAAGGGGTTCTCCGCCTGTTAAGCGGATTTTTTCAACACCGAGTCCGACAAAGATTCTCCCAAGCCGTTCGATTTCTTCATAAGCAAGCAATTCGCTTTTCGGCAGAAACGGAAAGTCAGGGCCGAATATTTCAGCAGGCATACAATACTGGCAGCGGAAATTGCAACGGTCGATGACAGATATGCGCAAATCCCTTAAGGGCCTGTTTAATTGATCGCGAATCAAGTGATTTTTCAATCCATCACCCCCATATATGAGACGTATTTTAACAAACCTTATGTTGGAGTGCTGTTATTATCCTCACACTTGTTATTGTTCATTTCACAAAAGATACACCTGCCTATATTTAATCATAAAAACATAAATAATATGTGAAACTATGAAAATTGTCATGAGAATGTCAAATCCGCTCTATGTAAAGCAGGAGAATTTCTGACAACTTTGTGAATTACCACTATTATCCTAATGTTAATGTTATGATATGAAAAACGTTTTCACTTTATGAAAAGGGTGATATAAATGACCGTGATAATGAAACCAACTCATTCGATTGAAATTAAAGAACTGCTTCGTTTTGCCGACCACAAAATCCAAACTAAAAAAGGCACTTACCTTTTTCAGGAAGGAACGGAAGCAGATTTGCTCTACATCGTATTATCGGGAAAAATACAAATCAGCAAAATATCTGCAGATGGCCGCGAGCTGAGCTTAAGGATTGTCAGCCAGAATGATATTTGCGGGGAGCTGACACTGTTCACTGATTCCCCGAAATATTTGCTTAGTGCACTGGTTCTTGAGGACGGCGAAGTCATGGCGGTCAGGAAGGAAGTACTGGAAAGAGAAATATTCCAAAACAGTGCCCTTGCATTTGAGTTTATGAAATGGATGAGTGACCATTTCCGCAAAACACAAACGAAGTTTAGAGATCTTGTCCTAAACGGGAAAAAAGGCGCGTTATATTCAACACTTATTCGCATGACAAACAGCTACGGGGTGAAAATGAGGGATGGAATCCTGATTGACCTTCCCTTGACAAATCAGGAGCTGGCAAATTTCTGTGGCACATCGCGGGAAAGCACAAACCGGATTTTAAATGAGCTAAAGCGGGAAGAGGTTATTTCTACGAAAAGAGGCAAAATCGTCGTCCATGATGTTCAATTCCTGAAGGACGAAATTGGCTGTGAAAATTGTCCGGCCACCTATTGCAGCATTGACTAGAAAACCGGTAAATTGCCAAAAAGGGATGGGCGAATCCATCCCTTTTTTTTGTTAGACATTTTCGGCTTGTTTGTTCCTCATCGATTTTGGTATATAAACGCAGAAAGGCTCGCTCTCCAAGTAATCCCCTGTCATCGCATAGGCGCGCGAACGGGAGCCGCCGCAAACATAACGAAACTCACATTGTCCGCATTTTCCTTTATACATGTCAGGATTCCGCAAGTCCTTGAAAATGGGTGATTCCCTGTATATCTCGGCAAGCGGCTGCTCACGGATATTTCCTGCTTTCACCGGAAGCAGTCCGCTCGGATAGACATCGCCAATGTGTGAGATAAACACAAAGCCGTTGCCGTCATTGACGCCCTTTTGTGCTCTCCCCAAGCCATCAATCGAACCAGTGAGCCCTTGATTGGTTAACGCATCTAAATATTGGATTTCGGCTGGTTTTGCTTTCGCTTCCCTCATTTTTTGCTGGATCACGACGCGCCGGTAATGTTGGGCTGCTGTTGTTTTGATATCAAACGGCACCCTTTTGCTTAACTGGTAAAGCCATGTAAATACCTTCTCATGTTCAACAGGCGAAATCATGTCCTTCTCCTGGCCTCTGCCGGTCGGGACAAGAAAAAAAACACTCCACAGGACGCACTGTAAATCCTCTACAAGCTGTGCCATTTCATCAAGGTAATCAATATTATAACGGGAAATGACGGTATTGATTTGTACCGGTATCTCAAGCTCATGCAAATACTTGATGCGTTCAAGCGTTAAGTCAAACGATCCCGCAGTCCCGCGGAAATGATCATGCACCTCCGCTGTCGGGCCATCGAGGCTGAACGCCCATCTGGACAGGCCGACTTCTTTCGCTTTCTCAATCGCAGCCTTCGTGACATTTGGCGTTGCACTTGGAGTCATTGAAACCCTTACCCCTTTATGCACCGCATAAGCAGCAATTTCAAAGACATCATCGCGCATGAGCGGATCGCCGCCGGTAAAGACAAGAAGAGGGTTGTTCATTTCATAAATTTGGTCAATCAATGCCTTTCCTTCTTCAAGGTTTAATTCGCGGGGATCCCTTTTATATTGTGCTTCGGCCCGGCAATGCAGGCATTTAAGCTGACAGGCACGCGTTAACTCCCATATAACAATAAACGGATCTTTATTAAAATCTCTCGAAAACATATTTGCCACCTGACCTTTTCTGCTTCCCGGCCTGGAGTACCGCCGTCTTTTCTGCAAAATTTAACGGTGAGCCGGTGAAATAAGATAGCTTTCGAAAAGATTATAGGCGATTACCGAGTTAAAAAAAGTGAAATATCTCACAAGTAAACAGTTTTTTTTCGTACTTATGATATAATTTTGGTTGATTGGTTGAAGAACATAGGCAAATCTAAGAAAAGTACAAGCGATTTTTGAAAGGCAGAGTGCTATTAACAGCAAAATGTTGTATTTTATGCTTATAAAATTCCTTTTTACCTCTCTTTTGAATCAGTTTAATCAAATGACTTGTTTTTCGGGCTTAAATATCCCAATTTAAACCATATATTTCTATAATATGCTAATCACCATAGGTTATCCGGATTATTTACGCGAAAACAGAGGGGAATTAAGCGAAAGTGGACATTAATTAAGCGAAAAAATCAATAATTAAGCGAAAACCAGCTTTATTTAAGCGAACCTATTATTGAAAATCCTGTTCCTGCAAAATACCTTAGCGCAGTAGTATGCAAACTAAAAATTTTTACTTTACTTCAAAAAAATTCCAGCAGGAAAATTCCCTGCCGGAATTCTTTCTATTATTATTGAACGCCCAATGCGATCTTCGCGTACCTTGACATCCGGTCCTTTGACCATGGCGGATTAAAGACAATGTTGACATCGACTTCTTTTACTTCAGGAATATCATCCAACGCGCGCTTTACGGAATCGACAATCGTGCCGGCAAGCGGGCAGCCCATTGAAGTGAGGGTCATCGTGATCGTTGTTTTGCCCTCTTCATCCATTTCCACATCGTAAACAAGCCCAAGGTTGACGATATCTACTCCAAGCTCAGGGTCAACAACAAGTTCAAGTGCTCCCAAAATACTTTCTTTCAATTCCTGATCCATTCTGTTTCACTCCTTCGCGGCTTTTTTGTCCGTACTGATATCATACCAGAGAAAGCAACGCGTTTAAAAGCAGAAGCACTACAAGTATGCTTCAAACCATTTAACCGTGTTTGTGATCCCTTCCATGCTTACTTTGTGCTCCGCTTTTTCATCACTGATAAATTTCAAACGTTCCTGAGCATTTTGATAAGCTGGTTTTATTGACTGATAAAAATTATAGGCCGGCTTGTAGGGAACAACCGGGTCCTTTTGTCCATGCCAGAATAATAACGGTCTTTGTTCAAGCTTTTCAGGCTGGACACTTAAATCGTACTCCCGAAGCTGGCTGAAGAGGTTATCTATTTCATCTTGACTAAACGGGAAGCGAATTCCCCTTTTTTTCATTTCGTCCAATTGGGCGAGCGCAAATTTTTCATAGTAAGGCATACCCATTAAGCTTACTGCTGCTTTAATCCACGAGTATTTCGTCAATGCTCCGAGCGTAATAATCGCACCCATCGAGGTGCCGGCAAGGCCGATCCGCTCAACATCAATATAATTTTGGCGTTCGTAATATTCTTTAATAGTATTTAGCTCTTCAATCGTATTTAATACAATATCCCAAAATCTGAAGTTTAAGTTTGTTTCGCCTGATTCCTGTGCCCGTTCACCATGATGGATCGTTTCAGGCAAAACAACGCGGAACCCCTTCTGGGCCAGCAAATAGCCATAATGCAAATTGTTTTCTTTCGCGCTTGTAAAACCGTGAACAAAAATGACAAATGGCAGCTTTTTGGTACTTTCCTCCTGTTGGACCAAATGTAGAGCGGGAATACTGCCAATACGCAGATTTTCAACAATAACCAACTTAAGAACCCCCTGCAACGATGAAACAATTGCTTTTCAAAGTGAATTTTTTTACAACTTATCATGAAATTGATAACATAATAATAAAGGTAAATATAGCAAACCATTATAGAATGTAAATTCTTTCTATAAATTGAGTTTATCATGTAGACATTATTTTTTCTAAAGCTTTACACTCAATATATAAATTCGCTGAAGAAGGAGACCATATGGCAGAGAGACATTTGATCGCTTTGGATCTTGATGGGACATTATTAAAGGATGATAAAACAATATCTGAAAAAACAAAGGGTGTGCTAAATAAAGCGCGTGAACAAGGCCATGTTGTCATGATTGCAACCGGCAGGCCGTTTCGTTCGAGCGAGATTTATTACCATGAGCTTGGCCTCGATACGCCGATTGTGAACTTTAACGGTGCATTTATACACCATCCGCTCGATACAAGCTGGGGAGTTTATCATTCACCAATGGATATAGAGGTCGCAAAGGATATCATTGAAGCGCTGGATGCTTTTCATTTTCACAATATTATCGCTGAGGTTATTGATGATGTGTTTATCCATTATCATGATGAAAAATTATTGGACGTGTTCAGCCTGGGAAATCCGAACATTACAACCGGCAATTTACGGGAATTTTTAAAAGATTCGCCGACAAGCATGCTGATCCATACCGATGAAGATCATGTCCGGACGATCAGGGACCACCTGTCAGATGTCCACGCCGAGGTGATTGACCATCGCCGTTGGGCCGCACCATGGCATGTGATCGAGATTGTCAAGTTCGGCTTGAATAAAGCGGTCGGCTTAAAAAGAGCTTGCGATTATTTTCAAATCGCTCCCGAAAATGTGATTGCCTTTGGAGACGAGGACAACGATCTCGATATGCTTGAATTTGCAGGCAGGGGAATTGCGATGGGAAATGCCATTGATATTGTTAAAAACATCGCCAATGACATAACTTTGACAAATGAGGAAGATGGCATTGGCGTTTACCTGAACGATTTATTAAATTTAAAAGCCTTATAATTGCGCGCGACTGAAAATTTTTTAAAAAAATGGCTTTTAATCCTAGTTGTTTACCTTCAAGGAGAGCATAATAAAAATGAAGCAGCGTTGCTGTTTCATAGTTCAAAACTCGGATGGAGGGATTCGTATGGGTAAACGCAATAAATCAAAACGCTTTGTACAGTATGGAGTAGACACCGTCTCGAAGCATGATGAACGCATCCCATATCACACAACATACGCTGAAGCTGAGGCTCGGAAAATGGCGAATGTGAAAGAATCATCTCTGGGAGGGATATAAGGCCGGCAGGCAGATGTTTTCAAGGCTAAAAAACAACATGCAAAAAAAAGTGGTTCCGAAAGAGCGTTTTTTCGGAACCGCTTTTTTTTAAGGCTGTTTAAAGCTTTCAAGAAGGACCGGATAGGTATGGAAGGTTTGCCCGCCCTGGCTCGTCCGTTCATAAAGGTTGGCAATAACGGAGCCATTTTTCGGGAGTTTATCTTCCGGAATATGGATGCTTAACTCGAATTTGGACCAATCGGGATATTTCGAGCCAGGTCGAAACCTTTGCTCTGTAACCAATTCATTATGGCCATCCTCTGCCGTATAAAAAAATTCTCCCGTGCCGGGCCGCGCTTCCCCCGTAATCGTATAACTGCCTTTTACACCGGACGCTTTAATATTCCGAAAGACTGGATTTTCCATAGGAATGATAAGCTCAGCAGTCGCAGTTGGATGATCATTTGCCACGCCGTTTATTTGTCTTGCTGTGATGGATGCTTCCACTTTATAGTTGCCGGCTTTGACCCGGACACCATCCTGTTTGTAGTTCCATTCTTCCGTCCATGAAACTGTTTCCTCAGGGTTTAATGTTAACGTTTGCAATGCCTGCAGGAACGAGCGGCCTTCAGAATATTGATAGACGACACCGCCGTTTTCATCTCTGACGACAATATCGAATTTTTGTGAGCTTGAAAATTCAAAATCCAACGGCTTTGTTCCATCATTTTTTAAAGTTAATACAAACTCCGCTTTTTCAGGACCTCCAATGGCATGGACAAAAAATTGATAAGATCCTCCTGTTTCACTAAAAACATTCTTGGGCAAATAGGAAAGCAATAAGCAGAAGATCAGGATAAACATTTTTTTCATTGTGCTGCCTCCAGATGACGTGACTTAATCCTTCCGGAACATTCCAAAAACCTCTGTTGTCTGAACAATATTGGTAAAGGCATGGGGATCAACGTCTTTAATAATCCGTTCGAGATCAAATAATTCGTAGCGGGTAATGACAATGATCATCATTTCTTTGTTTTCGTTTGTAAATGCTCCTTTTGCCGGCACCCGCGTAATGCCTCTGAGAAGTTTTCCATAGATAGCCTCTTTCAGTTCTTCCGGCTTTTTTGTAATAATCATGACTGTCAACTTCTGATACCTTGTATGGATGGCGTCAATTACCCGGGTTGAAGCATAGAGGGCAACCAGTGTGTAAAGCGCTTTCTCCCACCCATATAAAAAACCTGCTGTTATTATAATGATGGCATTAAGTGTAAAAAAATATGTACCGACCGGTTTATCTTTCATTCTTGACAACACCATCGCAACAATATCCATCCCGCCTGTTGAAGCGCCCCATTTTAATGTTATCCCTACTCCAATCGCTGCGATTACCCCGCCAAACACAGCATTCAGGAGAATATCATCAGCCACTTCTTTAATCGGCAGCAGTTCAAGAAATAAAGACATGGAAACGACACTGATAAAACTGTAGAGCGTAAACGATTTCCCGACTTTTCTCCAGGCGAGAATTGTGACCGGTATGTTTAAAATAAACAGCAATATTCCTGTCGATAACGGCAGTGCCGTAAAATCAGTAACTACCGTGGAGATGAGTTGCGCCACGCCCGTAAAGCCACTTGCGTATACATTCGCAGGAATTAAAAAAAAGTTCATGGCAATCGCATTTAATACCGCTCCAATCAGGACAACGATAAATTTTTTTGTATGTAATAGGACCATCATTTACCCCCAGTAAATTATCATCACAAACAGTCCGCTAAAAGCAGACATACCTATTAAATCTTTACCCAATTTTGCTGACCGCCAATACAATTCATTGTATTTTTTCCATAAAAACGCTAAACTTAGTACATAAATTGGTCGAAAGCAGGTGATATTCATGTCAGTAAAAATATTGGCTGACAGCGGGTGTGATTTACCTTTGCAATTTTACAAGGAAAATGATGTTGCCTTAATTCCGCTCAAGGTTCATCTGGATGACAAGGAATATGAGGACATTAAAACGATTGAGCCAAAAGCGGTTTATGATGCGATCCGCGAAGGGAAACACCCAAAAACGTCCCAGGCTTCACCGCATGCATTTAAAGAAGCATTTATGAGAATGGCTGAAAATAACGAAGATGGAATTTACATAGCGCTTTCTTCCCAGTTATCAGGCACGTATCAAACAGCCGTGATGATCCTTGAACAAGTAAAGGAACAATATCCAAACTTTAATCTGACGATCGTCGATACGAAAGGTGCTTCACTCGGATATGGGCTGGTTGTCGTTGAAGCAGCAAGGCTTGCCAGTGAGGGAGCTTCAAAAGAAGCGATTTTGCGGGATGTCGAATTTCGGGCCCGTCACATGGAGCATTTATTTACCGTTGATGATTTGGAATACCTGGCAAAAGGCGGCCGCGTTTCGAAAGCATCCGCTTTTCTTGGCGGCTTGTTAAACATCAAACCGCTCTTAAATGTTGAGGATGGCAAACTGATTCCCCTTGAGAAGCTGCGTGGCAAGAAAAAACTGCTGCGCCGCATAATCGAGTTAATGCGTGAACGCGGCGTACAATTGGAGACGCAAAAAATCGGAATCAGCCATGCCGATGATTTGGAAACAGCCGAGGAAATGAAAAGCCTCATTCAGCAAGAATTTGGCCCCAAAGATGTGATGATTACCCAGATCGGAGCCGCTATCGGATCTCATACCGGTCCAGGCACGATCGCGATTTTCTTTTTAAATAAGCTTCCTGTGGACTAATACTTGCTTCTGCTTTGCTTCGCAGACAATATCCAATTCATTAAGCTATGAAAAAAAGACAAGCTTCGGCACCATGCCGATAGCTTGTCCTTTTTTATTTTGGCTGGCGGTCTTCTTCTTTTTTCAAATAAGTCCAGCCTTCTTCTTGATAGATCATGTCTTCTTTGATCAATTTGCCAAGTGCCCTTTTAAAAGCAGCTTTGCTCATTTGGAAACGTTCACTAATCTCTTCGGGCAGGCTTTTATCCCAGTATGGCATCGCTCCATTCCGCGAAGCGAGATAAGCTAAAACGGTTTCCGCATCCTGATCCATCAAATCCTGCTTCCTTTTCAGCAAAGAAACATTGACCGTGCCGTCTGCTTTGACATCGATGATGCGCCCTTCTACCCTTTCTCCAAGGCGCGGCTCTTTATCCCTTTGCGATTCATGGATAAAGCCTTTAAAACCTTCAGAAGTATATATCCAGCTGCCCACCTTGGCTGTCCTGTATATATATCCCTGAATATTTTTATTGAAGTCTTTTTTGCCGGCTTTGACCGCGATTTCTTCAATAATCTTGTCAGTTGCAAGGCGCGCATAGAGGCGATGATTCCGATTGACCCGGATCGTTGCATAAAGCAGATCCCCTTGTTTCGGCCAGACGCCTTTATGGGCGGGGAGATCTTCTTCCCCAAGCAATAATTCTTTCTGGATGCCGATATCAAGAAATACTCCCAAACCCGGATTGACATCGGTTACGGGCACCCAATCATAGCGGTCAACCGCGATAGTCGGGATCGTATCAGCAGCAGCGATTCTTCCATGTGAGTCGGTGTAAAGAAAGACTTCCAGCTCATCTCCCTCTTCGTATGATTGTTTTGCCTCGTTCGTATGCAATAGTACATCTTCTTCTCCATCTGTTAAAAACAAACCGAAATCGGATTTTCTGGCGACCTTCAGCAATGCTGTCCGGCCCAATTTTTCTGATAAAGACAAGAAAACTCCTCCCAATTGTCTTTCTTTTTCATACCTGAACTGCCGTACAGGCACATAGTTGTTTGGACTGCTATATTTTACTATAATGAACGCATAAAGAAAAATGTTTACCGGAGGTTATTATGTCAAAAGAGAGTTCATTTGATATTGTGTCCAAAGTTAATATGTCTGAAGTCACGAATGCGATTAATATTGCGATGAAAGAAATTCAAACACGCTACGATTTTAAAGGAAGCAAAAGTGACGTATCACTGGATAAAGAAGAGCTTGTGCTTATTTCCGATGATGAGTATAAGCTGGGCCAGTTAAAAGACGTGCTTTTAAGCAAAATGATCAAGCGGGGCATCCCAATCAAAAATCTCGATTATGGAAAAATCGAAAATGCCTCAGGGGGAACAGTACGCCAACGCGCCAAGCTTGTCCAGGGAATTGACAAAGAAAATGCCAAAAAGATTAATACAATTATTAAAAACAGCGGCGTAAAGGTCAAGAGCCAGGTCCAGGACGACCAGGTCAGGGTCACCGGAAAAAACCGTGACGACCTGCAGAAGATCATTGCAGCCATCCGTGAAGCGGATTTAACCGTCGATGTCCAGTTTGTTAATTATCGATAATCAGTTGATAAGGAAAGTGGCTATTCAGTCACTTTTTGATTTCAAGTTACAAATTGGATTGGGTTGGATCGTGCTTTCTTTAACAGAAAATGGTATGATTTAGTTAGTGGAAATTAAATCAATTTAAATTCTGAGCGAAGGAGGGGTTGAACGTGAAAGACAGGGATATAACGACTTCCCGGTCAAGGGAACAACGCAGAAATGCACAGGCTTTGGCAAAACAAATCATGGATCACCCCAGATTAAAAGGTAAACTATATGGAAGACAATTTACGAGAAATGCTGTTGAAATTGAAGTTAAAAAAGGAGAAGACGAGACACCAAAAGAGGTCATTAGATTACAGCCAGTAAAAAAACGTTTGACTAAAGCAGAAAAGCGGGCTTTACACCAAAAATTAGCCGGCAGTGCAAGACACTTTAGCTTAGAAGGTCTAAGAGAAGCAGACAGAATTGCAAACCGTGAAGATTGGGAGGAAGATGTTAGGTGACCACAAAAGTGTTAATTGACAATAACATTTGGGCAGCCGATGAAAAGGGATATCCAGATAAGGTTGCGTATAAAGCTTTTTGCGAAAAATATGAAGAAGATTAAAAAAATGGAATAGTATAATCATTGTTACCTAGAGTTGGTTTTTTCCCCGACCGTTAATTGGTCCAGCACATTTTATTTAACCCATAGGTTGTCCATACTTTTCTTTCCTCATTATCACTCTCCAAACTACTTTAATAGTGTTTACAAGTGACCCCCTATGATAAAGGTTCCAGCCTTTCATTGACAAAAAAATTTCACTTTCAGTCTCTGCAAATATTTTCCATGTTTTCCCTCCATACTAAAATGGAATGTATTATATATCGACGAAAAATTGGAGGGAATAAAATGAGCAGTCAAAACGAACAAAAAAATACTTTTCCGCCCCAGCACCAGAATCACCAGCCAGGTACAGAGGATGAAATGCATCCAGAGCCGGTTTCTGTTGATGAAAATTATAAGGGATCCGGCAAACTGCAAGATAAAGTAGCCCTTATTACAGGTGGAGACAGCGGCATCGGCAAATCGGTCGCGATTTATTTTGCGAAAGAAGGAGCCAACGTCGCAATCGTCTACTTGGAAGAAACTGAGGATGCCCGGGAAACGAGGCAGCTTGTTGAAGCTGAAGGCAGGGAATGCTTGCTAATATCAGGGGATATTGCTGATGAAAGCTTCTGTAAGGATGCAGTCAGCAAAACGCTTGACCAGTTTGGCAAGATTGATATTCTTGTGAACAACGCAGCGGAACAGCACCCGCAAAACAGCCTGCTCGACATTTCTTCAGAGCAGCTTGAGCGGACTTTCCGAACCAATATTTTTTCATTTTTCTATTTGACAAAAGCGGTACTTCCCCACTTGCAAAAGGGAAGTACGATCATTAATACAGCGTCAATCACCGCCTACCAGGGAAACAAACAGCTTATTGACTATTCATCCACAAAAGGGGCAATTGTTTCCTTCACACGGTCGCTCGCCCTGTCTCTTGCTGATAAAGGCATCCGGGTGAATGGAGTGGCACCCGGGCCAATTTGGACACCGCTTATTCCATCGACTTTTACAAAAGAAAAAGTCGCCAAGTTCGGTTCTAATACCCCAATGGGCAGAGCCGGGCAGCCATATGAGCTTGCTCCCAGCTATGTTTATCTCGCCAGCAATGACTCAACTTATGTCAGCGGCCAAATCCTGCATGTTAACGGCGGAACGATTGTGAACGGATAATACTGATGGAGCTGACTTTAGAACAGCATTTTTAGAACAAAAGCGCAAGCGCCTTGATCAGCCCCGACAAGCGCTGGAGGGCCTGACGGTGAAGTCGTTCTTTGACTTCATTGGCAGGACCGAAGCGACTCGAGGGGCTAGGCGCTGGAGCTGGACGAAGTCTGCGATAATCTCAAAGTTATTCACAGCGTTTGATTTTATAATTTCCTATACAACAAAAAAAGCAGTGGAGCTATCACTCCACTGCTTTAAATGATGATCCGGTTATTTATTTTTGGCTGCCCGCAAGAATATCTGATAATCAGCTCATGCGGGATAATAATTCTTTTCACAGGTTCCTTCGGGTTTTCGATTTTTTCAATTAAGCTCCGCGCTGCTTCGTACCCGAGTGCGAATATATTGATATCGACAGACGTTAACGGCGGCCGCGACATCTCCGCAAGCAGAACATTATTAAAGCTGACAATCGAGATATCATCCGGAACGCTGATCCCCATTTCGTCGAAGGTATTTAAAACACCTAAAGCCATTAAATCATCGGCAACCACAAGCGCTGTTGGCTGTTTTTCGAGGGCCAGAAGCGCATTGACCGCTTCCTGTCCGCCTTCACGTAAAAACTCCTCATGAATGATGTATTCATTGGATAAAGGAATACCTGCCTCGCGGAGCGCCTTCTCATATCCTAAAAGACGGTCCACCGTTACAACAAGGTTCAAATTCCCGCCGACAAAGCCGATTCGCTCATGGCCAAGCGAGATTAAGTATTCTGTAGCCTCTTTTGCGGCGCGAAAATTATCATTATCAACATGGGTAATTTCTTCAACGTTTTTAAAAGGTTTGCCAATGACAACAAACGGAAACTTTTGCTCCTGCAAATAGCTGAGCACTTTGTCTTCGACTTTCGAATAAAGAAGAGCAACGCCGTCGACGCGGCGCCCCTGCACCATTTGAACGACTCCATCAAAAATTTGCTCCTCCGTTTTGCCGGTTGTCATCGTCAGTGCGTATTGGTTTTCATGGGCTCCTTCACTCAACCCTCTTAATACGGTTGGGAAAAATGGGTTTTGAAACACAACATCGGTTGAACTTGGCATCACCAGACCAATTGCTTGAGTTGATTGGCTTGCCAGGCTTCTCGCGATAAAGTTCGGATGATAACCGAGCTGCTCCATTGCTTTGCGGACCTTTTTCTTTGTCTTGTCGCTGATTCTCGGACTATTTGCAATCACGCGCGAAACCGTTGATGGTGCAACCTTTGCAAGCTTGGCAACATCTTTAATTGTAACAGCCATTCTATCACCCTCCCTTGGAAACCGTTATTCGTTAGTTCTATTATAATAGAAATGTAAACGTTTTTTCCTGCTTTTTGTGAGACGTTTTTACTACACCGTTTACTAAAACAAAAATATTTTCGCCAGCTCCGTGGATGACCAGCTCAAGAGTTTTCCATTCAGGCTGGAAATCGCCCCTGTCTGTTATCGTTAGCTCGACTTTTCCATTCTGGCATGCAACATTCATTTCTTTCGTCAGGCATTTCCCATGCTCGTAATCGAAGCTGATGCCATCGTCCTCATAAAGTTTGAATGAGTAATCTGTGTTGTCTCCATAGTACAAATGAACGGTTACCTTCTCGTCTTTTATTTTTGTCGACTGCTTCCGATTGCCTTGAACAACAAGAGATCCTTTTTTGATAAATATCGGCAGCACATCAAGCCCGGCCTTGATTAAGTGATGCTGCCCTCCTGCCCATTCCTCACCTGTCCAATAATCGATCCAGCTTCCCTCAGGAAGATAGACGGCACGGTGTTCTGTACCCGGCTGCATGATTGGTGCAACAATCACATTATCGCCGACCATAAATTGATCTGACAGATGATATGTATTGGCATCATGCGGGTATTCGAGCATTAGCGGGCGCATCACCGGCGTTCCGCTTCGATGTGCCTCTGCAAACAAGGAATAAAGATGCGGAAGCCACTGGTAGCGAAGCTCAATATATTTCTTAATAATTTTTTCGTATTTTTCGCCAAATGACCATGGCTCCTGCCTAGCAAAACCGATTGCGCAGTGATTGCGGAAATACGGTGTAAAGGCGCCAACCTGCGTCCAGCGCGCGAGAAGTTCTCCATTGGCATCATGCGCAAAACCACCGACATCGGGACCGGAAAAAGCAATTCCCGATAATCCGAGATTCATGACCATTGGCAAAGACATTTGCAAATGCTCCCAGAAGCTGCGGTTATCCCCGGTCCATACAGCCGCATAGCGCTGAACCCCCGAATAGCCCGCCCGCGTCAGCACAAACGGCCGCTTTCCTTCCAATTGCTTTTTCAAGCCGGTGTAGGTTGCCTGCCCCATCATGAGGCCATAAAGATTATGCAGTTCACGATGGGTCTTTGGATCACTGTCGTTATCATGAATGACTTTCAGGTCCATCGTTTTCGTTTCGTTAAAAACGGCCGGTTCGTTCATATCGTTCCAAATGCCTTCAATGCCTAAATTCGTGTAGAAATGATGTTTTTCCCCCCACCACTCACGGACTTTGGAGCTTGTAAAATCAGGGAAAGCACTGTTTCCCGGCCACACATCACCAAAGTAGATATTTCCTTCAATGTACTTGCAAAAGTGGCCTCCCCGGATTCCTTCTTGATAGATTTTATACTCGGGGTCCTCTTTTACACCCGGATCGACAATCGGAACGATGCGAATCCCTTTTTCCTTCAGGTCGCCGACGAGCCGGGCTGGATTCGGGAACCTGTCCCGATCAAAGGTAAACACCCGGTATTCATCCATATAATGAATGTCTAAATAGATGGCATCAAGCGGGATCCCCTTTTCAAGAAAAGAATTCGCAAGCTCCCTGACTTCCTGCTCTGATCCGTAGCTGTAGCGTGATTGGTGGTAGCCGATGGCCCACTTCGGAGGAATCGGAATCCGGCCGGTTAACGCTGTATATTGCTCAAGCACATTCTTTGGTTCAGGTCCGCACATAACGTAATAATCGATTTGTCCGCCTTCCGCGCCAAAAGAATAGTCATTCTCTTCGGTTTTAAAATCAAAAGTCGTTTTAAAGGTGTTATCAAAAAATATTCCAACAGCCCTGCCGTTTCTCAGCGTCATAAAGTAAGGGACTGACTGATATAGCGGATCGGTCTCGGGATTATGGGGTGCATAGACATCGGTGTTCCACATTGTCATTTTTTCGCCGCGTTTATCAAGAAAACCCGTCTTTTCACCAAACCCGTAAAAATGGTCTGCCACATCCATCTCTTTAAAACAAATAATTTCTTTCGAATTTGTATAGCCCATTCCTTTTCCAGCTTCCCGCACAAGCACGTTCCCATCGCAGTCAGAGACCGTGATCCTTACCGGGTTCTTTTGGATCCGAACGGCTAACTTCGCTGATTGCAAAAGAATATCTTCGTCCGAATCTTCTGCAGAGAAATCAACATTTTCCGGTTCGGCGATTACAGCCGGGCTGCTTGCAAGTATTGTATCCCCAAACGGGTTTAAGACGAATCGGACAATATCAGAACGATAAAAGACGATTTTCAAATCTCCTGATTCGGTTTGCACAGTTGCTCCATTTGGTGCTGTTTCAAATTTGATGACTTTTCCGATTTCATTAAAACCGCCATTTTCCATTTGCTTTTTTTGGCCGGGATGAATAGCAAAACTAGTGTCTTCGAGCATCTCTCCGCCTCCTTTTAATGCCATTCCGGCAAGCATATATTTGATGAGTGTCTGTTGGATCGATCGCTCCTCCTTACAGCCTTAGTCCGGCAAAAATCATTGGCATTAGCTTGGTGCAGGATGACGCTGCTTTACCAGTCCCCTGCCTAGGAGCTTTTTCTTCTCGATCTCTTCCAGACTAAAATAATAAATACAATAAACGCTGCATAGACAACACCCATAGCTGTGAGATAAGGAATATTTAAACCAGTTTTATCTGATAAAAAGTAAATTTCCGCTTCTTCCCGGTCGAGGACGAGTTTATATTGGCCTTCACTGCTCTTAATCACGTCGCCATTCAACAGCCCTCTAAGCTCTTTGTCGGCATCAAGGCTGCTTTCATCCAGCTCGGCCGACTTTGTTTCAGATGTGTTATTAATCGCAATTACCGACGTTTCATCATCCGAGGTCCGCTTATAAACAGCCATTCCTTTATCTTCAAATAAAAGCTCAATTGTTCCCCTTGTTAACGATGGATGCTGATCGCGCAATTCGCCCAATTTCGTAATATAGTCGGCTAATTCTTTATCTGTCCGGAAATCCATTTGCCTGTGATTGTCGGGCTCTTCTCCGCCGTCAAGGGCAATTTCGCTTCCATAAAAAACAATCGGGATGCCGGGCGTTGTGTATAAATAGGTTAACGCAAGCTTCCATCCCGGACCGGGATGAATCTCGTTTTTGATAATATCGCGCGTAAAGCGGACTGTATCATCATTGTCCATAAAAGTTCCCATTAAATAAGGGTTTTCATAGTTTTCCTGATGTTGCTCATATGCGCTGAAAAGTGCGCCGAGTGACTGATCGGGCTTGGCAAACGCCTCTCTCAAGTAACTGTTTAACGGATCATTATCAAAGCCATCAATACCCGTTTGTTTATATTTAGCAATTTCATTTGGATCATCAGACGATAGCTCGCCGATTAAATAAAAATCTTCTTTTTTCTGCTTTACTTCTTTCGCAAAATCCTCCCAGAAACTGATTGGAACATGATCAACATCTTCAAGGCCGTAACCGTCAATGTCCGTTTCTTCGATCCACCAGGCAGCGGCATCGAGCAAGTATTTTTTCACTTCGGGATGATCCTGATCAAGATCAGGCAGGCCATTTAACCAGCCTTTTTCCAACTCTTCCTTGTCTTCAACGTTTACAATTTCCTGCTCTGGATGAAACCAATCCTGCTTGGCCGGGTCGTTCAACCATTGATGGTTCGGCCCAACATGATTGGCAACAAAATCGACAATAATTTTCATATCGCGATCATGGGCTTCTTTAACAAGCTGCTTAAACTCTTTTATCGTTCCGAAATGTTCTTCTGTCTTATAGAAGTCATTCATCCAATAACCATGATAGCCGCCCGCTGTATTATCAAAAACGGGAGTAAGCCGTAAAGCTGTAAATCCCATGTCTTTTAAGTAATCAAGCCTGCCGATAATTCCTTTGAAATCGCCGCCATGGTACGCTTCCGGATCAGCCGCGTCGACAACAAAATCGTTGCTGGAATTGACATTGCTGAATCGATCAACCATGATATAATAAATGGTCTCATCCTGCCATTTGCGCTCTTCTTTTTCAACGGCTCCTGCCGGGAGTGCGTAAAAAAGAAGAAACGGAATTAAGATAAGAGTGAAAAGTTTCTTTTTCATCTCCGTTTCCTCCTTAAAGTCGTCTCAAGCTGCACTCAACGTGAAATCCGCTTAAAAACAGAATCCCCGAGTCTGCCAAATCACCCTGCCTGGTATTCACCGGCAATGACGCCGCAGCTTTTATATACGCCTTTAAGATTAGCCTTTTGTTCCCCCTGCCGTCAAACCGGAAACGAAGTATTTTTGAAACATTAGGAACAAGATTGCGATCGGAATCGCGATTAATACAGAACCTGCCGCAAACTTGGTAAACTCGTTCCCAAACTGCTTGGCAACCATTTCATACAATCCAACAGTCATCGTAAATTTCTCATTTGTTCGCAGTAAAACTCTCGCCAGGATAAAATCACCCAAAGGTGCGATGAAGGAAAACAGTGCCACTACAGAAATGATTGGTTTTGCCAGCGGCATGACGATTTGCCAAAAAACCCGCAGATGTCCTGCCCCGTCCATTTTCGCCGATTCATCCAGTTCCTTCGGAATCGTATCCAAATAGCCCTTCATCAACCAGGTGTTCATCGGGATTTGCCCGCCTGCATATACAAGGATGAGCCCAAGGTGAGTATCGATCAGTTCGGTTCTTGTCGCTAAAACAAAGATAGCAATTAAAGCTGCAAAATTCGGAATCATTTGCAAAACCAAGAATGTTATTAAACCATTTTTTCTGCCCACAAACCGATAGCGGGAAAATGAATACGCTGTTAATGATACAGTAATCACGGTGAGAACCATTGTTGAAATACTAATTTTCAGTGAGTTCATATACCAGCGTACATAGTTTGACTTATCTGGATCAAAAAGGTATTGGTAATGTGCTGTCGTCGGATTTTTCGGAAACATCGCAGATCCTGATAGGCTTTGCCCGGGATTGAAGGACGATCCGAGTACCCAGAGAAGCGGATAGATAATGATGAAACACATCAAAGCAATCACGACATATGTCAGCGTCAGGCGGATCATCTTACTTCTCTTCATGCTCATGCTACATCAAATCCTCCTCTTGGAATGATCTCGTTCTTCTAAACTGCCATAACGCCACCGACACAACGATAAGTGAAAGGATCATTGTAATCGCAGCCGCTTTTCCATACTGGGCAGAAGTCATCGTCAACTTATAAATCCATGAAATCAGAATGTCTGTCCCACCTGCATTTTGGCCCGGAATCGCAGGGCCTCCACCATTGAACAAGAAAATTACATTAAAATTGTTAAAGTTAAATGTATATTGCGTGATAATGATCGGAGCAGTCGCATATAAGACGAGCGGCAAGGTAATCTTTGAAAATTTTTGGAGAATTGAAGCGCCGTCAACGGTTGCCGCTTCATATAACTCATCCGGAATCGATTGGAGAACTCCTGTCGTCATGGCAAATATAAACGGAAAACCAAGCCAAGACTGGATAAAAATTAAGGCAACCCTTGTCCATAACTCTTCGGTCATCCACGGGATGGACGAGATCCCCAGCGCATCCAACAAGCCATTATTAATAACCCCAAAGCTTTCATTGAACATACCGGAAAAAATCATGATCGAAATAAAAGATGGAACGGCCCATGGCAGGATGAAAATCGTCCTGATGATTGCTTTTCCTTTAAGATCCTTCTGGTTGACTAAAATCGCAAGAAAAATACCCAAGGCAACCTGCAATGTCGTCGCCCCAAATGTCCAAACGATTGTCCAGCCCATGACACCAAAAAAGGTTTTTCTCCAAAGATCAAGCTTGAAAATGTCAACAAAATTTTGAAAACCGACCCAGTCTACGAGCTTGGCAGGCGGCGAGTGGTATAAATCATAATTCGTAAACGAAAGCAAAACGACAAACAAAATCGGGAATATAACGACGAATATTAATAGGAAAAAGCCCGGCGAGATCATTAAATAGGGAAAGCCATTATCCAGCAGATTATGATACTGTTCGCGAACGCTGTTCAGCTTTAAACCGCGATCGCGCTTTTTGCCATTTGTATAAGCATCGTAAATATTAAAGGCATAAACCATCAATCCCAGCACTGTTACGATCACTGCAATGATTCCATCAATCAGCAAAAAAATTGAATGATCGACCACCGGAATTGTACCTAAAGTGATCAGTCCCCAAAAACCCCAATTGAGCGTGTCATAAAAGGCCATAAAAAAGGACAAAGTTAAAACAAGAAAAATGAAGCCCTTAAGAAATTGTTTATTATAAAACTGGCCAAATCCCGGAATGATGGAGAAAAGCCCAGCGTTCCTTCCATGATTGGTGATCGTTTTCACGACATCCTCCATTTTAACATCCTCCCTTTCTATTAGGAGAAAGCAGCAACGAAAACTATCTGCTATCTTAATTCGCACATGATGCCAATCTAAAAAAGGATGGGCAATACCCCCACGAGAGGTACCGCCCGATTAATGCAACTTTTTTATTAATTCGTAGCGTGATTGGATTCAATATTTGTTTCAATCGTTTTAACCGCATCATCCAGCGCCGCTTTTACATCGGATTTGCCGGTAGCAATCGTCTGCAATGCAGATGCCATTGGTTCCCACACCTCTGCAATTTGAGGAATGTTCGGCATTGGTACAGCGTACTTTGATTGTTCAGCAACAGCTTTCGCACCTTCATTTTCAGCAATAACGGGATCATCGATTAACGACTTAACAGGAGGAATTTCCTGGGTTAGTTCATAACGTATTTTCGCATTTTCTTCATTGGTGATATGCTCAACAAATTTTGTTGCCCAGTAAGCATTGTCCGTAAAAGCAGTAACATGCCATCCTTTAACACCCATGAAGGTTTTCATATTTTCACCGTTTGGTAGTTTTGGCATTGGAGCGACCCCGATATCAATTCCGGCATCCTTTGCACCCTGGAATGCCCATGGACCGTTCATCATGGAAGCAATACTTCCTTCATTAAACAAGCCGTCTCTTGTCGTACCTCCGCTCTGTCCAATAATACCGTTAGGAAATAATCCTTCAGAATACCATTTTTGAATATACTCGGCCCCTTTGATTGCGCCTTCGTTATTAAGACCAATATTAGTTGGATCCAAAGAACCGTCTTTTTCCTTGAATACGTACCCGCCCATGCCGGCCATGACACCATGCGCAAAGTAGAAGTCATCCCATACTGCGATAAATCCGTATTTTCCTTCTTGATTAAAGTTCTTTGCAAACTCGTAAACTTCATCCATTGTTTTCGGAGCACTTTCCATTAAAGCTTTGTTATAAATAAAAACTGGAGTTTCTGTCGCTTTAGGAAGGCCATAAAGCTTTCCCTCGAACATTTGTGCCGCAATCGAAGATTCTGTAAATGTATCGATTACCGATTGGTCAACTTTAATTTCCTGGATTAGTCCTTCAATAGCAACCTGGCCAATTTGGTCATGAGGAAGCGTTATGACATCCGGAGCATTGCCTGCCGGGCCATCAAGGCGAAGCTGATCACGAATTTTGTCGGCCATTCCGAGTTCCTGGAACTCAACAGCAATTCCGTACTTTTCTTCAAAAGAGGCAATTGCCGGCTCCAAAGCAATCCCTTTATCTGTATCTTCCCAAACAACCAGCTTCTCAGGTTTTGGCGGCTCTTCGGTTTTACTATCTTTGTCTTTGCCTGTATCTGCTGGACGAGTTGCCTCGCGGTCAGGCCCGCATGCAGCTAAAACTCCCAGCAGCAATACGGACATCATAAAAATCGATAATGCTCTTTTCATCATTGACCCCTCCATATGTAATATTTTAGTAGTTTCATACAAACGTTTACGCCGCAAGCCAAAAAAGACACAATTGTAAGCGTTGTCAAAAAATTTTAAAAATCCTTGCCTTTTCATGACTCTATCGTTCAATCATTAAAACCCTTTGCGAAAACGATTGCACAAACTTCACTTTCATTATACCGATATTTTTGCTTTTAGCAACCGTTTTCATAGAATTGGAGAAAAAAATTTTTCGGCTTTCAATAACTGTATGGCTTGAATGATGAAAGATTCTTTGCTACCTTTTAAGAAAGGCGTTAAAAAAATGCAATCGATTGCATTGGAAGGAGATAATGATGATCGATCTTTCTGCTGTTTATCATAGGCCAACAGATTCCTTTGCTTATCCCGTTCGTGAGGATGCTTTGCATATTCGGCTCCGCACGAAAAAAAATAATGTGGAAAAAATTGATTTATTGTATGGCGACCCTTTTGAGTGGGTCGATGAAAAATGGGCTACATATGAAGATTCCTTAAGCAAGACAGGATCAGATTCCTTGTTTGATTATTGGCAAATTGAAGTAAAGCCACCGGCGAAGCGGCTGCGTTACGGCTTTTTCTTAAAGAACGAAGACGAGCAGGTCTTATACACGGAAAAAGGCTTCTTTACTGAACCGCCTGAAGATTCCGGGTACTATTTCTGTTTTCCTTATCTGCACGAAACGGAGGTTTTTCGGGCTCCTGAATGGGTCAAGGATACGGTCTGGTATCAAATTTTTCCCGAGCGTTTCGCAAATGGGGACGAATCGATTAATCCGGAAGACACAAAGGACTGGGCGAGCGAAGAGCCATCCGCAACCAATTTTTTTGGCGGTGATTTTCAAGGCATCATCGACCATCTTGATTATTTAATAGAGCTCGGCATTACCGGTATTTATTTCACACCGATATTCAAAGCGTATTCGAACCATAAATATGATACGATTGATTACTTTGAAATCGATCCGCAATTTGGCGACAAAGAAACGTTTAAAAAACTGGTGGCCAAGTGCCATGAGAACGGAATCAGAATCATGCTTGATGCTGTTTTTAACCATAGCGGCTACCACTTTGAACCGTTTCAGGATGTATTAAAAAACGGAGCCGAATCCAGGTATGCAAATTGGTTCCATATTTACGGGTTCCCTCTTCAAGGCGGGGAGCGGCCAAATTACGCGACATTCGGGTTTGTCGAGTCCATGCCGAAATTAAATACGTATGATCCTGATTTAAAAGAGTATTTATTGGAAGTCGGCCGCTATTGGATCAGAGAGTTTGATATTGATGGCTGGAGGCTTGACGTGGCCAATGAAATCGATCATCAATTTTGGCGGGATTTCCGCCGCGAGGTGAAAGCGATCAAGCCGGATTTATATATTTTGGGCGAAGTCTGGCATGACTCGATGCCGTGGCTGCGCGGAGACCAATTTGATGCAGTGATGAATTATCCGTTTCTCACTAATGTTGTCGAGTTTTTTGCGAAGGAAAATATCAGTGCAGCCGAGTTTACTGACAATATGACAACCGTTACACACCTATACCCTGCAACGATAAATGAGACGGCCTTTAATCTTGTCGGCAGCCATGACACAAAGAGAATCCTGACTGAATGCGGCGGGGATGTTCAAAAAGCAAAGTTAATATATGCCTTTATGCTTACATTTATCGGGACACCATGTATTTATTATGGTGATGAAATCGGTTTGACCGGTGGCATGGATCCAGGCTGCCGAAAATGTATGCCATGGGCCGAAGAAGATCAAAACAGGGAGCTTTTTAATCATATCCAGGCATTAATCAAGCTGCGCGGAACAGAAAAGCTGCTTGCCAACAAAGGACAGCTTGCCTTCTTGCCGGTAAATGAAGACAGCCGGGTCATTGCTTTTTCGAAAACGGATGGGCAAAAAACCGCCGTGGTCATTTTGAACAATTCTGTTGAACAGCAAAAATATACTCTGCCTTTTCCTTTAAAAAGCCGGAAAATTACCGATCTAAAAAATGGCGCTGAATTCGCAGCCGAAGCCGATGATTTATTTGTCTCTCTGCCTCCATATGATTATGCGATTCTAACGTTTCAATTGCTCCAGTCTTAAGCCTGTTCCCTCTGCCGGTGAGCATTTGTCCTATGATGGTTCGCAAATCGTGATCACCTGCTTTATTGCCATTTTAGGTACAGAAGCATTAACATCCAAAGTGTATGCACAAAATATCATGATGTTTATTTTTCTGTTTAGTGTTGCCATCAGCCAGGGTACGCAAATCCTGATTGGGCACATGATCGGGGCAAAAAAATACGAAGAAGCATACAGACGCTGCTTAAGAAGTTTGAAGCTGGCGATCGCAATTTCATTTAGCGGCGCAGTAGTAGTCTGGTTCTTTTCCGATAGTTTAATAGGGATTTTTACCACAAATCCGGAGATTATTAAAGTCGGCGGCACCCTGTTATTGCTGACAGTTATATTAGAACCCGGGCGCTCGTTTAATTTGGTTGTCATTAATGCTCTTCGTGCTGCTGGAGATGTAAGATTCCCGGTTTATATGGGGATTCTCTCGATGTGGGGAGTCAGTGTAACACTATCGTACCTGTTGGGAATCCATTTTGGGCTCGGTTTAATCGGCATTTGGATCGCGTTCATTGCCGATGAATGGTTAAGGGGACTGCTGATGCTGTGGCGCTGGAAATCGAAGGTATGGCTGAGAAGTTCTTTTGTAGCGCCTGAATCGGCATAAACACTTCCCTTGAGGTGCAGTCATTTAAAAGTAATGGCAAAAAGAAGCCCCGAAAAGGAGCTTCCACTCCAATTTAATCAACAATTTGAATGTTGTATTTGTCAAACCAAATGTGAATTTGCGCCAAGTGGGCCAAAAGCTGAGGGCCTGTCATCAATTGCCCGAACCACGGAGCTTTAAAGGCGGATCCTCCAGATTCAACGATTTGCTTTAATTGATTCGCATCAAAAAACTCATATAATGCCGAGCTTTTGTTCTTTAAAATTTCAGAAAGCATTTGTTGGACTGCTTGAGTATATTCCGGGTGATGTGTTTTCGGATAAGGGCTCTTTTTCCGGTAAAGCACTTCATCCGGAAGCACTCCCTCCAGGGCCTTGCGAAGGATGCCCTTTTCCCTGTTGCCGTGCATTTTTAGTGTCCAGGGAATATTCCATACATATTCAACAAGGCGATGGTCCGCAAACGGAACCCTGACCTCGAGGCTTGCACCCATGCTCATCCGGTCCTTCCGATCAAGCAGGGTTATCATAAACCAGAGGATATTCAGGTAAAATATTTCTCTCCTTTTGGCATCCTCATTGCTTTCACCATCTAAACGGGGTGTTTCCCGCACTGTTTCTTCATATTTACGGGATACATAGTCCTGAAGCTGCAGCTTGGTTCTCCAGTGCTCTTTTAAAAGATTTTGGCGTGCTTCTGTTGAGCGCATCCACGGAAATCCGGACCGGTTTAAATCTTCACTTCGGTGAAACCATGGGTATCCTCCAAAAATTTCATCCGCGCATTCACCGGAAAGACTGACAACAAAGTCTTTTTTAATTTCTCTGCAAAACCATAACAAAGACGAGTCAATATCAGCCATTCCCGGCAAATCTCTGACCACCACCGCTTCCTCAAGGTACCGGGCCACGTCATCTTGTGAAATAATGCACTTATGATGAATGGTTTGAAATGAATCTGTCATCAATTGAATCCAATGGGCATCTGAGTTTGGCTGAAACTCACTTTCCGTAAAAAATTGGTCGTTTCCCTCATAATCGATCGAGTAGGTGTGGAGATTGCCTTTTCCCTCTTTTTCAAACTGTTTTGCCGCAATGGCTGTTATTGCACTCGAATCCAGCCCTCCCGACAGGAAAGTGCAGAGTGGCACATCGGAAACCAACTGTCTGGTAACGGCATCGGTAACAAGAAAGCGGACTTTTTCAGCTGTTTCCTGCAAGTTATCCTCGTGCTTCTCGCTTTTAACATTCCAGTATCGATAAGTTTTCAAACCGTCCCTGCTAAAGAGCAGACAATGTGCAGGCCGGAGCTCTTTAATTCCTTTAAATACCCCGCTTCCCGGAGAGCGGGACGGGCCGAGTCCAAAGACTTCCGCCAGGCCCTCACGGTCAAGCTCTGCCTTTACATATGGATGGGCCAGTATCGCTTTTAGTTCCGAGCCAAACAACAATCCCTGGTTTGCTTCGATAAAGAAAAGTGGCTTCACACCGAGCCGGTCCCTGCCAATAAACAGCTGTGCCCGTTTTTCGTCCCATATGGCAAAGGCGAAGATACCGTTTAAATATTCGACGCATTTTTCTTCCCATTCCATATAGGCAGTGAGCAATACTTCTGTATCAGAATGACCCTTAAAGGAATATCCTTTTAATATCAGGTCTTTACGCAGATCTTCCGTATTGTAAAGTTCACCGTTATAGCAAATGATAAATCTATTACCATACTTTTCTTTTATCATCGGCTGTTTTCCCCCGGCAGGATCAACAACAACGAGCCTTTTATGACCAAATCCAGCATGCACACAAGTCCAGACATTCGTATCGTCCGGACCTCTTTTTGACAAAGTTTCTGCCATGGTTTCAATAACTGCCTTCTCATTGTTCATATCCCTGGCAAAATCAATCCAGCCGGCAATTCCACACATGGTGACCATCCTTTCTGAGCGGAAATTATAATAAGCACGGGTTAGCATGCTTTCAGTGTATGCAATCTGCGCAAAAATGGTTAACAGCCTAAAATTAAGGAAAGAGAGTTATAAAAACAGGTTAAACTGTCTACAAAGAATGGTGAGGCAACTTATGACGGAGGTTAAACCATGAATCGACAGCAGCGAACAAGGCTTTTTGAATGTCAGACGAGGGCATATACAGAAGGGACCGTTGAGCACATTAACGATCAATGGATCTTTTTTGATGGTGAAACGGAAGAAGCATCGATGCTCGATGACTATCTCCATCAGGAAATCCAGGTTTTACGTTACAACCGCTGGAAAAAAGGAATTCTGTTTGAAGAAGGGAAAATCGGGCTCGCGGATGAGGTTATTTACTTAAATAACCAGGATCATGTCAGAATGCGCAAGCATTTGATTTATTCACTTGAACAATTGCTGGAAGGCATTAACGATGATGCTTTTTTTCAGTTCATTACAACGCTTAATTCCCTGCACTTTTCGGCATTTGATTGTATTTATTGTTACAACCACCTTTCTTTTTTGAGCGATGAAAAGCGAAAAAGCGGCGTGAATTTCCTTGTTTTTGACAATCAAGACCATATTTGTGCCGTTCAGCATCATTTTTACTATTACGAGAGCAGCAATGACCGCTTCGAATTCACGCTAAGCAGCGGAAAGCGCATGGTCATTGAAAAAGTTTCAAAATAAAAATCGTTGAAGATTTACTAACTGATATGCACAGCATAATAAAGAAGAACTTCGAATTGAAGTTCTTCTTTTTCTTTATTGTTGTTGAGTCAGGTTCATCGCTGTCTCGGACATATCCCTAATCGTTATAAGCTACTTGCTTATACTTTGTAGAAAAAATCAGCTTTATTCATCGTACTAAAAGCAAAAAAACTGCCTGATGAAATGGCAGTTTTCCTGAGACATTATACAATTAAAACCAATCAAAGCCGATTGGCATGCTTAAACCGAGATAAAGGACAAGCACAAGGGCAATGATAAATTGTCCCCATAAAACAGACGTTTTCTTCTCCTTTTTTGTACGAATTAAGATCATTTCCAGCATCGCAATGACCCAAAGCCCGACTGCGGATTTCAGGATATAGGATAAAGTAACGTTTTCTATTCGAAATAAAAACTCAGCTCCGGTAGCAATAATCAATAGATACAATACTCTTAAAATCATATGTACGATTTTAGAGCCTTTTTGATTCCCGCTTTTATGCAATCCGAGTGCCACGAAAAACAAAACAAGAGCCAAAAACCATGCGGTAATGTGAAAATGCGTGGTCATGCACAGGTCCCCCTTATGTAAAATTCGATATCATCATAACATATTCACAGGGAAAAACCTAAAAATAAGCTGGCCCCAGTATGGCAAATCTAGCTTTCTACTTTGTTGACAAGCGCTCCAATTCCCTCTATTTCAATTTCGATCACATCGCCCGGCTGCAAAAACCGTGGCGGGCGAAATCCTTTCCCAACGCCTGCCGGTGTTCCGGTCGCAATAATATCCCCTGGTTCAAGGGTCATTCCCCGGGACAAAACCGAAATGATTTCTTCGACAGGGAAAATAAAGTTTTCCGTATTGGAATTTTGCCTCAGCTCTCCGTTGACCTTTGTCTGGATAAATAATTGATTAGGATTCGGAAGAGCCGACGCATGAACGATCCACGGTCCAACCGGACAGGAGCCGTCAAGGCTTTTTCCGATGAAAAATTGTTTGTGACGCGCCTGTAAATCCCTCGCGGTAATATCATTCAATACCGTGTACCCGAAAACATAATCAAGAGCATCTTCTTTGCGGATTCCTTTTCCCGTTTTTCCGATAATGACGGCCAGCTCACCTTCATAATCGAGTTCATTTGTCACATGCTCGTGTTTCAAAATGACGTCTTGAGGGCCTATGACAGTAGTAGGTGCCTTTGTAAAAACCATAACATGTTCCGGTATATCTTCCTTGCTGCCCATTTCAATCGCATGCTCTGCATAGTTTTTTCCGACACAAAAAATATTTTTCGCGGGCCGCGGGATCGGCGCCAGTAATTTCACTTGATCAATTGGTATGTAAAGCTCGCCTTCAAGCTGGCTTTCACTTACCCATGCCTCAAGGGCTGCTGCTTTTTCAATGAACGATTCCCCAAGTGAGATACATTCGATCAGCTGTTCAGGAAAACCATTCGAGCCTGTTCTTAATTTTTCCGTTCTGTTTAAAGGAAGAATACGCTCTCCCTTGTTATCGACCATGCCAACAAAAACGCCTAAATCATCCTTTGCAGTTGCAAATTTCATCTTTGATCACCTCAGGTTAGTTATTATTAAAGCTCTTTCATCATGATTTTTTCAGTTCGATCTCAACTCGTTTCCATTTTTGCGGTTTTAGATAGGTAAAACTCCTCCATAGCCATTCAAACGGGCCATAATAAAAATGCTTCATCCATATTTGGCTTATGATCATTTGAAAGGCAAAAATAAATACAACAAGAACCGTTCCGCCAGCCAGGGAAATATCGCCATAAAAACCAAGGCCATAGCTGTAAAAAATCAGCGTCGAGACGATTGACTGGAGCAAATAATTGCTTAATGACATCCGGCCGACAGCTGCAAGTGGCATGAGGAATTTGGCTGCGGTTTTTCTTCTTGCAGACAAAGCAACCATCAGTGCATATGAGATCGCCAGGAGTGGCCCGCCGAAAAAATCCTGGACATATTCGCTGGCCATATTCCGGCCAAGCAGGTAAGGAGATATTTTAATAAGTAAACCGCTTATCAGTGTCACCAGCAAAATCTTCCGAAGCTTCTGTTTGTGCTCATCAGGCTGTTCCAGCCATTTTAGCTTCGCTGCTCCCGCACCGATCAGAAACAGAGGAAGAATCGAAGACAGCATCAAGAAAAACGTTTCAAAATTATTAACCGCATACCAATCTGTTGCCCGTTGCACCGTAATCTCGATAAAGCTGCCTTCCTTATAGGTTTGTTGGGATAATGCTGCTGAAGCATGATCGTACATAGATAACTCCCCTCCGGGAATAAACAGCACCATGCCAATTATCAGTATGCCGAACATAAGATTTGCGATTATATATAGCAAAGTTCCTGTCAGCATTAAAGCTTTTCCTGATAGTTTTAAAAATAAGAGCGCGATGAAGCCGAGGACCGCGTAAGTAATCAAAATATCGCCGTGCCAAATCAAGAATGCGTGAATGATGCCCATCACTAATAAAAGAAACAGCCTGCGCAGGGCGATTGGCGCAAACTTTGCTTGCCTTGCTAGCAGCCGCTCCCGTAAAATCACAAGTCCGTAACCGAACAACAGCGAGAACAACGGGTAGAAGCTTGCCTGTGCAAAAACGTCGATTAAAATGTACACCGCTTTGTCCGCCGGATCATTCCACCACTGCAACGGATCAATATAAAGAATCGGCGAATGAAAAGACATCATATTCACAAGAAAGATCCCCAGTATCGCCAGGCCTCTCATAATGTCAATCGATGTGATTCTTTCGTTTACAGGATTCATTATTGTTTGCATAGCATCCTCCTTTTTTAGAAAAATCATAAAATTTATTATACCTGAAAAAACGGTAAAAGTGATCATAAATGTGGCCGGGAATTGATCATAAATTTCGGAACCGCTCGTAAATCTCGAATTCCGCTCGTAAATCTCAAATTCCGCTCGTAAATCTCAAATTCCGCTCGTAAATCTCAAATTCCGCTCGTAAATCTCGAATTCCGCTCGTAAATCTCAAATTCCGCTCGTAAATCTCAAATTCCGCTCGTAAATCTCGAAAACCGCTCGTAAATCTCAAATTTCGCTCGTAAATCTCCGGAACCGCTCATAAATCTCGAAACCGCTCATAAATCTTTGAGGGAGCCACATGTAAATCGCAAAAAGCGATGCATAAACCTTAATTTTCATCATTCACTATAAAAAAAACTGCCCATAAAAGAGCAGTCTAGTTTACAAACCGTTCTGTTTTTCCTTTTGCTTTCCAGTAATCGTTTCTGAGATGGATCTTTTGGAATCCTGAACAGCATTAGATACATTTTTTCGTTTTATCGTCAAAAAACTTGTAGAGATAATTCTTGTTCTCTACAAGTTTTTTAAACAACTAAATATTGATTAATAAATTATCTTACTTGGTGGATGAACTCCAACGTCCAACTGGATGAACCCCGTGTAATTTTTATCCAAGTATTAACTCCAACTGTTGTGTATTTACTAACGACCACACCATTCCAAGTACCAGGTACAGTGTAATCAAAAGCATTCAAAATAAATGGTAAAATTTTTATAAATAAAGAAAGAGGAGGAGATTCTAATGAACGAAAATGATCTCGATAAAATAATTGATTGGTATCCTCATCTTTATAATCAAGTTTTTTTAATAGTAAGAAGTCATGTCTTAACGGAAGAGGTATTACAAGAAACTTTTATTAGGGCAGACAAATATATTGGAGATGTAGAACAATTAAAAAAAATAAGTTGGTTACGAATTACAGCCAAGAGGTTAGCATTCGATACTTTAAAAAAAGAAAATCAACAACGAGATATCAAAATAATTAATAGAAGTCAGTTTAGAAATCCATATCAACAATCAACTGTAGAAAGAGAGGCTGAATTTAATTTAATAAAAGAAGGAATAATTCTAGCAATAAAAGAATTAAATAAACATTACCATGAAATTTTAACGCTCAGGTATATTGAAGGTTTAAAAGAATGTGAAATCGCTGCGAAGCTTAATTTAAACATTGGTACTGTGAAATCAAGAATATATAGAGGCAGGAGACTATTAATAGAAAAAATTCAACAATTAATTAAAGAATATTAAAGGAGGTTTAGTCATGAAGGCTTTGTATATTGGTATAGTTCTGGTTATTATCAGCATTCTCTCAGCGTTTATTTTAAGAGATTGGACGTTACTTTATAAAATTACTGGCATTATTGGAATACTGTCTTTAGGCGTTAGTGCCCTATTTTCTGGAGCCTTTGTAGATGGGGATCGAATGGGAAGAAATCTTTATTCTGAAAACAAGGATACTAAACAGGCTCGGTTCTTTTTAACAAATAGAATTCTTTTGATAGGCTTACCGAATATTATTACTGCAATCCTCACTTATTTTGTTATTAAATAAACTTTTAGCGACTTTTATACAATTAAGGGTCTTGTCGGATATACACAGTAAGCTCATTACCAAAATCATCGTCCAATAATACTAGTGATTGTAATGAAAAAAACTGCCCATAAAAGAGCAGTCTAGTTTACAAACCGTTCTGTTTTTCCTTTTGCTTTCCAGTAATCGTTTCTGAGATGGACCTTCTGGATTTTCCCGGAAGCTGTTTTTGGAAGCTCGTTAACAAATGTCACTCCTGTAATCGCTTTAAAATGGGCCAACTTTTCCCGTGAAAAGGCTACAAGATCAGCTTCTTTGCAAGTTTCCCCCTCCCTCAGCACGACAAACGCGTGAGGCGTTTCCCCCCATTTTTCATGCGGGACGGCGACAACAGCAGCCTCCAATACCGCAGGATGGTCGTATAAAACACCTTCGACTTCAATTGAAGAAATATTTTCACCGCCGCTGATAATGACATCCTTTTTGCGGTCGACAATCTCAATATACCCATTCCGATCGACCGTTGCCATATCACCGGTATAAAGCCAGCCGTCGCGGATTGCTTCCCTGGTAGCTTCTTCATTTTTCCAGTACCCTTTCATGACTCCATTGCTTCTTGTGATGATTTCACCGATCTGTTTGCCGTCATGAGACACCTCGTCACCATTGTCATCGACTACCTTCACTTGACAGCCAATCATCGCGTAGCCCGTTTTTGCTTTAATTTGATTCTGCTCGTCTGCCGGCAGATCCTTTAAATGGGAGCGAATCAGCGAAATGGTGCTTAAAGGCGACGACTCTGTCATTCCATAGACTTGAATAAACTCCCATCCCAATTCCTTTTCTACCCGAGTCACAAATGCCGGCGGAGGAGCGGAACCTGCAATGACGACCCGAATTGGCTGCCTGATTGGCGGCTTATGTTGTTCATTGTACTGCAGCAGTGAGTTTAAGACCGTTGGCGCCATGTGCATAACCGTTACTCCATATTTTTCGATGGCTGAAAAAATTTGCTCAGGAGACGTTTTCCTCAGGCAGATTTGCGTCGCACCGTTCGCAGTATAGTAGAATGGAGAACCCCAGCCGTTAACATGGAACATCGGCAGAACATGCAGAAGAACATCCTCATCATTGACACGCAAATGGTGCATCGCGCTTAAAGCGTGTAAATAATTGTTGCGATGCGTTAGCATGACTCCTTTCGGGTTTCCGGTTGTGCCGCTCGTGTACAAAAGGCTGCAAATATCATCTTCATCCACTGCCGTTCTCGTAAAAGGAGTAGCCGGTTGATCTTCAAGCCACTTTTCGTAATCGATTTCAGCATACTCATTTTTGTTGTCATGAATGATAATCGTCTTAACCGTTGTCAGTTTTTCTTTGACAGGCAGAATCAAGTGATAAAGCGAGCGATCAACAAACAGGACAGTCGTTTCACTATGGTTCAAAATAAACAAATAATCATCCGGCTTTAATCGGGTGTTAAGCGGCACCATAATGGCGCCGGTCAGGAATACTCCGTAAAACCCTTCGAGCATTTCAATTGTGTTTCCGGCGAGATAGGCAACCCTGTCCCCCTTTTTAACTTCCAGGTTGGTCAGCCCGTGCGCAAGCTTGTGGACCCTTTCATTCAGCTCCTTGTATGTAAGAACATGTTCATCGCCAATAATCGCTCTCTTTGAACCATACAATGATACAGCCCTGTCCAAAAATTGCGAAAGCACTAATGGTACCTTCATCCTTTTCCCCTCCCTTGAAAATGAAACGCTTTCAAAATATACATTTATTATGGCAGGTTCTTACCCGTTTTTTTGTCGTAATATGTCTAATTCATAATTTTTCCGAACAAATTCTTTCAGCCAGCTTCAAATCCTCCTTATCGATGATAGTTAAAGCCGATAAATTTAGGCGATTTAATCACATTACCGGTCCTTGCGCATACGATATTAAAGAAATTTATTTTTAAAGGGTGTAGAACATGCCGGCAATTGTAGGAGTTGTCCAAGTGATTTCAATAGGGAGCAGTGCTGTCTTTAACATTGGCGATGTTTATAAAATATTTCCTGTCTCGCATGCCAAGACGTTCTCAGGGGCTGGTTCCTTCAATACCGGTGACGGTTTAAATGTGTACAACAAACGGAGCACGACAAACACATTTGACCGGGATGCGACCGATCAAGGCATATATTTGAATGGATAAAAGCAGGTGATAGCCATGAATTTCTATATTCAACAGTCGATTCATATTCATCTTATAAAAATTGATGTGATTACGAATTCGTCCGTATTGCAGATCGGAAGTTCCGGGATTATCAAACCCGTTTCTTATTTGAGCAACACAGGAGGATTTACGGAGCCTGCGCCGGAAGCTGAACCGCCTGATTTCGAAGCCGGAACACAGTTTGAAAGTCCGGCGGTGCCTTTGACAACACCGAGAGGCAGAGCGAGCCACGATTTATAGATGCGGAGAATATTTACACATCTGGACAAACATGTGAGGTGGTATTCATGAATAAGCAATTTTACCGGTACCTTCAACATCTGCATCACTTTGTTCAGGCTCAAGACAAAAAAATTCGCGCCTTGTCAGCATCAGTGGCGATTCTGGAGAATGAAATAAAGGACTTGAAGGAAAAGCCCTCCATTCGGGTTGAAAGGCTTGAATATAAGTTTGACCAGCTCAAGGTGGAAACCCTTGAGGGCACGCTTAATATTGGTTTAAATCCAACTGATTTGCAGGGGATCGAAGATTTTTCCGTTAATAATGACGAAATCAACGCTCCTTTTTCACCTAAAGAGCGAATGCAAATGGTCGTTGACATTGAGGACCACATGACCAACTATATGGATTCCGACTTAAAGTCCATCGTCGATGAAGCGAAACACCAATTGAACCTGCGTTTAGATGATTCTTATACTACCTTTATAAGGGATGACATAAAAAAACAGCTTCCATCCAGGATTGAACATTATATAAACCAGTATTTTCCTGCTGGAAGGTCTCCAGAACAATTCGAAAAATGCAAAGAAAAAATCATTATTCAGTTGAAAGAGGAAATCAATAGAGGTGTATTCACCTTCCTGAACAACCTGCCTGATACTGTGAAAGGAATGAACAGAGAATGAATTTCCATGTTCTGAACCGGGAGATTTGCGTCGGAGATATTCGGGTGATTGGTGTGTCGAGCTCTTCCCTGTTAATGGTCGGGGATGCAGAATCGATTCAGCTCGCCTCTGCCTTTGATACTCCTCTTGAATCGTTAATTATTGGCCCATTTGTGCCATTAACCCCGGATGTGGGATAAATGCTGCAAAGGAGTTCCTATGTAAAAGACTTGAAGATCACCACAGTCTCTTTCTCCTCGGTTATCCAGTTGGGAGATTCAAAAATCATAAATGGATTTTCCCGGGCTTTTGCAGTCCAACGGGAACAGGAAATTTTTTATAGTGATGAAGGAAGCTTTTCTTCTTATCCTGTTTTCAATAAACCGATTACGTTCCTGCCAATCAGGGAACAGCTTTTAAAGCAAACATCCCACATCCTGCCTGTCCTGAAAGTGCAAAAAATCGATATTCTCGGAATTTCTGCTTCATCGATTATCCATGTTGGAAACAGCCAAAATATATCCTTAGAATCGAGGATCAAACATATCCGGCAATTGAGGCCTCGTTAATTTTACAATGTTGGCGTTCGCATATTAAAGGAGCCGGACTTGGTAATAATTCAGAAAAGGATGTTTTATATGCCCGCCATAATTGGTCCAGTGCAGATTATCAATGTTGGAGGCGGCATCGTCCAGTTTGGCGATGCCATCTATATCTCCCCGAAACAAGCATCTAAAACGTCAACGGGTGCTGGAGCATCCAACACAGGGGGCTTTATCATTACAAATAACGGAATAAGTGTCAACAATGTGATTGATACAAACGTGTTGGACCAGCCGGTTGTTGGCAACGGCTAAATATGGCTGCTCCTTGCTATAAACCATCCCGCAGCCAGTTGTGCACTATTACCTTTTGAAAAAATCAACAGGCGATAACCATTAACGGTTATCGCCTGTCTCCTTAAGCAACTGGCTTATTTATCAAGTTTTATGATGTGCCCGCCATCAAAGAAAAACAGGTATCTTTCTTCAATTGTCTTTTTGAGAATTTGCTCCAGTGCTCTCGTATACAGATCCATTTGCACTTTATACCTTTTTTCGAGCACTGGCTGCGCTTCCTCGAAGCCCCCTTTAAATCGATCGTGAATCCGATCTGTTTTGTAGTCAATCAGCACCGTACCTTGTTCGTCTTCAAACACACAATCGATGATCCCCTGCACAAACACCGGCTCATCCTGCCCCTTCCAATCACGATAAATTTCTTTTGCGGACAGTGATAAATTGAACGGAACTTCCCGGTTGATCTTTGATGCATTCATCAGCCTTTTACCCAGATCAGTCATGAAAAATTGTGCGACAAGGTCTGCTTCAATAACGGAAACTTGTTCTTCCGTAAGCAGTTCTTTTTCCTGCATGGTCTTAATTTGTTCGTTTATGCTTTGTTCGGTCAAGGGAAGACTAAAGTTCAGCTGCTGCATGACCATATGCATCGCTGTTCCCTTTTCCGCAGGAGTAAGTGACTTCTCCTGCATAAACTTCGGCCGCGTCAAAATCGGCTTTCTGAGCTTGCGCAGCCATTCCGTACTGCTCTCTTCAGCAAATACTTCGCCCTGCCGTTTTATTTCAGAAACAGACTGCTTGGATCGATAGACTGCCGCTTCTGAATGTCCATATTTCCATGCCAGCTGGTGATTCACGATCCCGGCAAACGGAGAAGTAACGTCGACAGTCTCCCCTGCTGCAACCTTTGCCAGCAAATCATTTTGCTTCTCCACAGCTTCCTCCTGCCGGCCGGCCGCTTCGTCTGCCGTGACAATCTGAACTTTCCAGCAGGAAGGATGCCCTGAGATCTCTTCATTTGAAAACGTGGTGATAATGCTTGTCTCCGGCCCGAAAACGTGGAAATCACGATGGCGGACTATGGATGGGCCGATCCAATCCATATAGCTGCCGGCGGACGCCCGCTCAAACTCGGATAAAAGCCAGTTTTGATTTGAAGCTGCTGCCGACCACTTATGAATCGTTTTTTCGGCATCTTTCACAGAACCGATCAAATACAGTTTTTCCTTTGCTCTTGTTAACGCCACATAGAGGACACGCATCTCCTCGGCAAGCATTTCCATCTTCTTTTTCCGTTTGAAGGCAAGCTGTGGAAGCGACGGATAGGAAATCCGTTTCCTGGCATCAACATATTTGGCCGCAAACCCAAAATCCTTATCCAGCATGAATGGCTTTCTTATGTCCATGACGTTGAACTTCCGCGAAAGCCCGGCCACAAAGACGATAGGGAATTCGAGGCCTTTGCTGCTGTGGATCGTCATGATTCTGACGACATCCTCCTGTTCCCCAAGCGCCCGTGCTGCACCGAGATCATCGCCGCGATCCATCATCCGTTCAATAAACCGCAAAAAGCGGAACAAGCCCCGGAAAGATGTTGACTCGTATTGGCGGGCCCGGTCATAGAGCGCCCGCAAATTGGCCTGGCGCTGTTTGCCGCCGGGCAGGCCACCAACATAATCAAAAAAATGCGTTTCTCTGTACAAGCTCCACACCAATTCGGAAAGTGAACCTTGGCGGGCCCTGCTTCGCCATTCTGTCAATTGTTCAAGGAAACGGTTTGCTTTTTCATGAAGCTCTTCCCATTCGTGTTCCGGTTTTTTCCGGCAAAAGCTCACGAAAGCGTCATAAAACGATCCCCTTCGATCGCTGATCCGAATCTGCGAAAGCTCATTCTCATCCAAGCCAACAATTGGTGAACGGAGGACAGCTGCAAATGGAATATCTTGAATTGGGTTATCGATGATTTTGAGCAATGACATCATAATCGCCACTTCTGTTGCTTCGAAGTATCCTTTTGAAAGATTCGCATAGGCAGGAATTCCCTGCTGTTTAAACTCTTCCATTATTTGCGGCGCCCATGTCATCGAACGCAGTAAAATAACGATGTCCCGGTATGTTGCCGGCCTGTCCATTTTTGTTTTTGCATTAAAAACAGGCTGCCTTTCCCCAATGATTTCCTTAATCCTTGTTGCCATCAGTCTTGCTTCAAGCTGGACCTGTTCAAACTCTTCGGCATCAAATCCTTCCATGTCGTCTTCCTGCCGTTCAGCGTCATTGCTTTCCCCGGATTGGTCAATCAGCAAAACTTCAACCGGATGCTCGATGTCTTCCGGGTAAGCTGCGCCCTTTTTTAACTCGGCCGCTTCATCGTAGTCAATTTCGCCAACCTTGATTCCCATTAACTGCTTGAACAAATAATTGGTTCCGTCCAGTACCTCCTTCCGGCTTCTAAAATTCCGTGCGAGATCAATCCGCAAGCCTGAATTTTTTCCTTCAGTTGAAAATCGATTGTATTTTCCGAGGAATAAATTTGGTTCGGCGAGCCGGAATCGGTAAATGGATTGCTTCACATCCCCAACCATAAACAAATTCCCGGTTTCTTCGTTTTCCTTCGCAACAAGCTTAAGAATCGCTTCCTGAACGAGATTTGTGTCCTGATACTCGTCCACAAACACCTCTTTAAAATGATTGCGATAATTTTCGGCTGCCTCAGACGGGATTCTTGATCCATCTTCCTTCAGCCCGCCTGTTAAAATTTCGAGGCAATAATGCTCCTGGTCTGAGAAATCGACAAGTCCCTTTTCTGTTTTTACCTTTTTAAATCGTTCCGAAAAGGTTCTGACAAGGGAGACGAGCGTTTCAATATGAACCTTCATTTCCCGCATATCTTTTATAAAGCTTTCAGGCTTTCTGGAAAAAAGTTCATTCTGGATATCCTGCAATATTTTCTTTGCCTTATCGCGCAGCTTTTGTGAGCGGTCCAGCAATTCTTGATCAAAATCATCGCCGCGGCACGTTTTTGCCCGCGAGAAAGACCATGACTGCATTGCCTGATAAAGCGTGTTCCAGGAATCATTTTTTGCGGCCATTAAAGTGCGGACGATTTCTATATCTTCGATAAAATTTTCCGCACGTGGCGCTGGTCCGCCCGGAAGCCTGGTTAGCTCAAGCCCCTGTTCAAGAAGCTGGATCGCTCCTTCAAGCTGAAGCTCAATATCAAACAGGAGAGACTTCACAAAAGGCAGATCTTCAATCAAAGCCGATTCATCAACATCGTACATCGCAATGATCGAATCAAGGTACTGTTCAGGAGAAGGATTGGACCTGGCAAAATCATAAAGCTCCCGGACAATGTCCTGTAATGCAGCATCGTTCCGGTCATTCGTGAATGTATCGACAAGGGCAAAAAATGCATCATTGCCGTCTTTGCCGTATTCTTCCTCAAACAGCTCATCAAGCACTTCATCGCGCAAAAGCTGGACTTCTGTTTCGTTGGCAATGCGAAAGCCTGGATCAATATCGATCAGGTAATAATATTTTCTGATTACATTTAAGCAGAAAGAATGCAATGTCGAAATTGAAGCGCGGTTTAACAGGCTTAGCTGCTTTCTTAAATGGATTGATTTCGGCTGAGTATCAATCTCCTTCTCAAGCGCTTCACCAATCCGGTGCCTCATTTCAGCCGCCGATGCGTTCGTAAACGTCACAACCAACAGCTCATCGACATTAATTGGATCCTGCTCATCCACGATTTTGCGGATCATTCTTTCAACAAGAACAGCCGTCTTTCCCGAGCCTGCCGCGGCAGCTACTAAAATATCCTGTCCCTTTGCCGCAATCGCCTTCCACTGGTCATCGGTCCATGTAACGTTTTCAGGCTTCGCCGGAATTTGGAGATTCGTCAATTCCTTCATCCTCCCCTCGAATGATCTCAAGCACATCGTCCTTTTGCTTCGGACTGAGAATCCGGTATGCATTGCCCTCAATTGACTGGTCAAACTGGCAGACGGATTTAAAGGAACAGAATGTGCATGGAATCTTATTCTTCAGCTTATACGGGGAAACATCGGTAATACCTTCCGTAATGTCATTACCCGTTTTTTCGTATATGTTTCTGACATGGTTCGTCAGCCGGGCAAACTCCGCCCTGCTTGCCACTTTAGAACGTTTTAAAAGCGTCCCGTCTTTCTTGATTCCGGCCGGGACAATCAGCGATTCCCCCGAATCAAGCGACCGGTCCATTAAGTTAAGTACATTTTCATCACCGAGCAAAAGGCCATTCATTTTAAAGCTTTTAAAGATTTCCCGTTCAATCTCATCCAGGGAAAGCATTTTTGATGTTTGAATGATCGGATTGTGGACATGAAAATACAGAACACCGGCAGGACTTGCTTCAGTACCGATCAGCGCTCCGGCGTGGCTGATGACGATATCGAGATAAGTAAGCATCTGTAAGGATAAACCATAATAAACCTCACCCAAATTCAAGTCTCTTTCACTCGATTTATAATCGACGACCCGCAAATAAACCCCGTCTTCGTTTTCTGCTTTATCGACCCTGTCAATCCGGCCGGCCAATTCCATTTTTGCCCCATTTTTAAGTTTAAACGATAACGGCGGCAGCTGCTCCTTCGGCCCGAATCCAAGCTCCAAACCGATCGGAGTGAACCCGCTCGCTTTCGAATGCTCGCTCAAAATGCAGGAAGCCCGGCTAATAATGTTTTCAAGCTTTCTCTTAATATAAAAATGCCTGTTTGAGCTTAAGAGAATCTCATTCTGCAATTTTGGTGCCAGCTTCTCAACCGCTTCTTTGGCAAGCATCTCGCAATCAGCCCTTGTCATGTTTGACCATGACAAATTCCTTGCATTGACAGCTTCTGAAATATGTTTTAATGCGGCATGAAACAAGTCCCCGATATCCGGTGCTTCAAGCCTGAATATTTTTCGGTCGCGGAGCTTCAGTCCATGCTGCGCAAAGTGTGAGAATGGGCAGCTGTTAAACAGCTCCATTCGCGACACACTTGCCTGAATGTGATCTCCGTATAGATCGCTGCTTACGTTCCTTGACAATTGTTTTGCTTTATTTTCATAAAACAGACTGGACAAAACTTTATAAGCGGTTTTTTTCTGTTCCGGGCTGTTCATGTAATAGTTGTATACATCCCACCAAAAATCGTAGATCGGATAATTTTGTTTCTTGAGCTGCATCTGGCCCGTTAAATAGGAAAGCGCGGTCGTTTCCCCCGAGACAAATTCCAATTGTCCTGTTTCCGGCAGCTCGGAAGGATCGATCACAAAATAATCGTGGCGCGCTTCCGGCAGCAAATCAACGATTCTTTTAATATACGGAGACGGCATCAAAGCTTTTCCTTCTTCGTTGGCGAGCGGATAGCTTAAATAAAGCTGCGTCGAAGGGGTTATAAAAGCCTTATAAGCCAGAAAGTTCTCATCAAGCAATTTCGTTTTGCTGCTTGCTGCGATTTTTAATCCGCCCGTAAGCAAGGCTTCCCGGTCTTCATCGGCAAGGATCCCTTCCTCATTGATTTTTGCAGGCAGGACTCCTTCATTAAGGCCAATCACAAACGCCGCCTTTATATCGGACAGCCGCGACCTTTCCAAATCAGCAGCAAGCACCTGGTCGATAGCTGGCGGAACAAGCGAGAATTTCAATGCCTCCATACCGGCATCGAGTATCGATGCAAATTGCTTTAATGGAACTTTTTCTTCACCGAGCATTTCAACAAACTGATC
Source organism: Bacillus sp. V3-13 (assembly GCF_002860165.1). Classification (GTDB taxonomy): domain Bacteria; phylum Bacillota; class Bacilli; order Bacillales; family Cytobacillaceae; genus Bacillus_BJ. Next base: position 125,505 of record NZ_PGUZ01000009.1, read on the forward strand.
AAGCATGTCAATAATCGCATCCCATGCCTGGTCATGCTCACGCGCTCTCACAAGATTTCCCTGCTCTTCCGCTGCCAGCTTCCATTGTTCAAGCTTTGCCGGAATATCAAGCTCCTCAATAAACAGATAAACCGCTTCACCAAGCTCCCGGCCAGTTTCCGCCCGTTTCAAGCGCCTTGACATTCTTAAAATGGGCGCTGTAATCAAAAGGCGAAGCTCGTTTAATTCCTGCTCCACCCGTTGTTCAGCATCCGTCTGGGCAATGCCCTCGTTTTCCAGGCCCCTGATGCGCCGATAAACCCAGCGCTCCCGCTTTGTCCACTTGTCTCCTTGAATTCCATATGCCAGCACATAGTTCTCAAGCCTGTCCATTTGTTCACGAAGCTGTGCAGGATTGGAGGCAAGCGGATATAATAATTCCGTTTTAACGGCACGGAATACAGGCTCATAGCGCCAGTTTCCGACGATCACTTCAAGGCTTGAGCGAATCAGCTCAAGCAGCGGATGATTCAGCATCGTTCTTTTTTGATCGATAAAATAAGGAATGCCATGATCGTGGAAAATGGTTTCAATTATTTCATGATAGTCACTGCCGTTTCTCGTTAAAACAGCTATGTCTTTATAACGATAGCCTTTATCGCGGACTAAATGCTTAATCTCCCGGGCGACGCCTTCCAGTTCGGCTCTCCGGTTGGCTGCCTGTACGATTGTAACAGCGGCTGCTCCCGGAAAAGCTTGGGCAGGCCTTGCATCAAAATGCGTTTCTAGATGGTTTAATGACGGATGCTCCCAGCGCTTTTGCCCGTTTAAAATCAATTCCGGTTCCTGTTCAATTTTTCCAGCCTTGATGATTTCATAAAGCGCCTGGCAAGTTTCACCGCTCATTCTAAACAGATGCAGCTCATCCGGCGCCGTTTCTTGAAATGGTTGTTCAAGCGTCAGCGTAATCGTCACCCGTTTGCAATGCTTCATTAGCTCTTGAATCACCAAGTACTCCTGGGGGGTGAAGCTGTAAAACCCATCAATATATACTTCGGCGTTCTTCAAGTATCCGGATGAAGCGGCTTGTTCGGCGAGCAACCTGAAGTAATCCTCCGAATCGGTGTATTTGCCGGCCATCGCCTCATCAAAATGCTTATATATTAATTCAAGGTCATGAAGCTTGTCCTGAATATCGATTCGTTTTTGTTGTTCATTTTCTGCCAACGCTGCATGCTTTTCAGCGAGCTCGTCCGGACTTATGCAATACCGCTTAAACTCTGTCAGCATTTGTTCCATCTGCCCGATAAAACCATTTTTATCAGCAGCACGCTGGAAGATGGTGAGCTCGTCTTTTTTTTCTTCAATAATTTTTCGAATCAGCATGCTTATTCCAATGCTGTTTAAATGGTAACGGCTGATGCCGCCCGTTTCCTGCAGGACCCGCCATGCAAGACGGGTAAAGCTGTACACTTGCGCCCTGATCATTCCCCCGAGCCCAGGCGTTGTCACGAGCCTGTACTCCGAGAGAAATGTCATCTGTTCAGGCACAAGATAAATAATCGGATCCCCGTCCGGTTCCTGAAATAATCTCTCACGAATTTCATTCAGGCACAGCTCCGTTTTACCGCTCCCGGAACGCCCGATTAATAGTCGAACAGACATCTCCCCATCCTCCTAATTAAAAAGCTGTCTTTCTCTTTCTATTATTTTATCACAGCAGGAGATTAAAGGTTTTCACCTGGTGTTTGGCAAATAGTAGATGATTCTTTCTAAAAAATGAGTATTAAAATTTATTCTTTTCAACCTTGCGGACTGCCCCATTGCTTTAAACAGTATCTGTTGATTTTTACCATACAAGCTTCACGATCATCAATGTGTGCATACCGTAGTGACAGGAAGGTGAATTTATTGGTTTCAAATTCTTGCTTAAAATGGACATCTGTTATTTTGACAATCTCCGGCATTTTTGTGGCCAGCAACATTTATACACTTATTCCGATTTATGCTTTTGTCGCATCCTCCCTTGAGGTTGGTGAAAAGGAAGTCGTTGCTGCAGGCAGTTTATTTACGCTTTTTTATGGTTTTGGATTGCTTTGTTTTGGGCCAATTTCCGATAAATTTGGCAGAAAAAAAGTGATTGTTCTTGGATTGCTGGCCTCGGCATTTACAAGCGTTACAGTTGGTTTTTCCGAAAGCCTGGCTCTCTTGTATATATCCCGTTCGCTGCAGGGCTTTACGCTGGGCAGCTTTGCGCCGGTGGCGTTTGCATACAGCTTTGACCTGTTTCCGGCCAAGCAAAGGACAATGCTTATCGTTCTAATCAATACCGGTTTTCTTGCTGCCGGGATACTTGGCCAGCTATTAAGCTCGGCGATCGCACTCCAGTTCTCCTGGGTCTTCGTCTATTACTTTTTTGCGATTTGCTATTTGATGCTGTTCTTTCTAACGCTATGGATATTGCCAAAATCTCGTTTGCCCGAAACAAGCTCCGGGACATTGATGCACAGCTTTACGAGGCTGTTAAAAAATCGAAGTCTCCTAAAATGCTATGGGATCACCTTTACACTGCTATTTTCGTTCATCGCATTTTACGATGCTCTCGGCAGAGCGTTTGCCGGCTCTTTTCACGAATTGCTTGTTCTCCGCGCTGTCGGACTCATTGGTGCATGCCTCTCATTATTTACCGGACAACTTGTCGGCAGATTTGGTACATCTGCTGTTATGAAGGCGGGTGCACTTACTGGTGCATTCAGCGCCATTTTGATGCTGTTCTATCAGGGACCGCTCTTCATTGCGCTTTTTTCGATTCTGCTCGTCTCGGCGATTTCACTCCTTATCCCCACAGTCATTACCGTAATCGGCCAATTGGGAGGAACGGATCGGGGCAAAGCCCTTTCGTTATACTCGTTTGTTCTGTTGCTTGGAGCGACAATTGCCCCGCCGCTCTCCGTGTTCATGGAGTTTCACATGGTGCTTCTCATCGTGCTGCTGTTTTTCGCCTTCAATACCTTTTTCGGGCATTCTCTTGCAAAAGAAATGCTGTAAGGTGCGAACGCCTGTCCATAATATTTTTGAAAAAAGCTGCCTATTTAAGTCAGCTTTTTTGCTTTTTCCGGTTTGATCCCCACGTATTCATCCACCTAAAGTTCTCTTCATCTAAAATGATTTTAACTTAACTTATGATAGCATATTACAGCGCAAAAAGCGAACGTTAGTTCCTTTTTTTATACAACAAAATTAGAAGATTGTGTGCACAAATAGTTTCGCCGCTAAATTATTTTTAAGGGTTATTTTTCTTTTTGGCCGATAATATAGTACATATTAGACAAACTCGGCGCCCCTGGTTTTCTGATTTTAGTAAATTAAAAATTGAGAAGGTAAAAACATGACTGGGTTAATCATTATTCTGTTACTCGTACTGGTGCTTCCATTTACAATGAAAAGCGTCGAGGATAACCTCGAAATTTTCTTGTTTTCAATGGGGGTTGCTGCTGTTGTGATCAGCGGTGAGTTGGACAGGCCTTTAATGGTGAAAGCATTGGAAGATCCTATTAAAATTGCCTTAACCGTTCTTGTTGCAGGCTTGTTGTTCAAATGGCTATTAAGACCTTTTGAAAAATTAGTGAGAAAAACAAGTAAATCGATGTCGTATCCATTTTTTTTCTCTCTTGTTGTGATTGTGCTTGGCTTGCTCTCGAGCATGATCACAGCGATTATTGCTGCGCTTCTGCTTGTGAATATCGTCACTTCTCTGCGGTTGGATCGAACATCAGAATTGCGGCTTGTGATCATTTCCTGTTTTTCAATTGGGTTGGGGGCTACTTTAACACCAATTGGCGAGCCGCTTTCAACGATTGTCGCCAGCAAACTGAACGGGGATTTCCTGCTTCTGTTCAGACTGATAGGGCCCGAGGTCATGATCGGGGTAGTGATGATGGGCATTTTCGCGGGCCTGTTTATTCAGCCTCAGCTACATAAACCAGGACTGTCTGCGGTCAGCAAGGCCGAAACATATGAGGAAATTCTTAACCGGACTATCAAGATCTATCTGTTTGTCATGGGCCTGACGCTGCTTGGTGCCGGATTTGAGCCGATGATCAATATGTATATGCTTGAACTCAATCCTTTTTTGCTGTACTGGATCAATATGATTTCTGCTGTTCTCGATAATGCAACCCTGGCAGCTGCCGAAATCAGCCCGGCCATGGACTTCATGGCCATCAAAGCGATTTTGCTTGGCCTGATTACGAGCGGCGGCATGCTGATTCCCGGAAATATTCCCAATATCATCTCGGCCGGCAAACTGAACATCACCAGCAAAGAATGGGCAAAATTCGGCGTTCCGTTTGGCTTGATGACGATGGTTGTTTATTTTGTGGTTATCTTGTATGGGGAGTGATTTGTTATTCATATTAAAAACACAATAAAGACTCGAAGTCATTCGAGTCTGAATGGTATATATGCTTATTTTAAAACGAGACATCCATCTCATCCAAAGGCCAGTAGCGAAGATTTACTTCTCCGACGACTTGATCGGCATCGATGAAGCCAAATTGGCGGCTGTCCCAGCTGCCGCGCCGGTTGTCCCCAAGCACAAACAGCTTGCCTTCCGGGACTGTTTCTTCGCCGGTTATTTCGCGCAAGGTAAAATCGCCGGTTAACTTCTCGCCGGGAATTTCCATTCTGTATCTATCCAGATAAGGCTCCTCGATTTTTTTCCCATTTATCAATAGCTGATCATCCCTGTATTCGATCTCGTCGCCAGGCAGGCCGATGATCCGTTTGACATAGTCTTCCTGTTCGTTTGCATGGAAGACGATCACATCGAATCGTTCCAAATCGCCGATCTGATAGCCGATCTTATTGACGACGAGTTTGTTTCCGTCTCCAAGGGTTGGCATCATCGACTCGCCTTCCACAATATAATTGGAAAAGAAAAAAGTGCGGATGAAGGCAAATATAACGATGCCGATTGCAAATGCTTTGATCCATTCCAGCCCTTCCCGTTTCAGCTCTTCTTTCATTTCCATCTCCTCCGTCTTTGTCTTAAGCTTGTTCGTCCTTTTACGTTAGCATCAACTCCTGGCTGGAGCTTTTTATTTCCCATGTTACTCTTTCTCTACACTCATATTCATTTTTACTTCAATTCTTTTACCAACATACCAAAGAATGAAAATAACTAACAGTACAATGGCTGTCCGCAGCGGCTGATGGAATAACGAGTATATATCATACCCAATAAAGCTGATCATAAAAATCATCACCGCCTTACCGGTAATGACGGCCAGCATGTACTGTGCAGTGCTGATTTTCGATAGCCCGGCCACAATATTCACAACTGCAGATGGAGTAAACGGGAAGCAGAGCATCAGGAATAACGGGCCAAACCCGTGGCGCTCCAGCCAATTCATCAGGCGCTGGACCCGGTGATGTTTTTTCAAAAAGCGCAGCAACCGCTTTTGTCCATATTTCCTCACCAGGAAAAAGACGAGAAACGCACCTGCTGAAGCCCCGATCCATGAATACAAAAAGCCAAATCCCAAACCAAAGGCGTTTGCATTTGCCATCACAAACAAGAACAGGGGTAAAAACGGCAGGAAAGCTTCCAGCGTCGGCAACAGGATTCCGGGAAGAGGCCCTAAAGCCCGATACTCTTCAATTAAGTCCATAATATTTTCTAAGGTGAACCATTCTTTTAATATGTCAAAATCCATTCACAGTCTCCTTGCAGCTGCATCTGTTCGTGCCAGAGTTTTCCGCCTCCAGCTGGCACATATAATATTGTTTACCTCATATACGTCCATTTTACACCAGTGAAGCGTTATTGGGTCTGGTCTACTTTAAGAAATTCTTCGAGGGCCGCCCTGTTCTTTTCGAGATCAGGCGTGAGAATGTCTCCTGCACCTGACACCCTCTGTTCCTTGAAACCTCCCTCTACCGGTATGGTTAACGATTCAATATCTTTATTTCCGGCTGTTAAAAAATCCTTTCCCATAAACAGCATCGTCGGTGTACTAAGATTCGTATTAATAAACGGAGTAACAACCCCAATTAATTTCGGGAGTTTAGGAACGGTTTCGAGGCTCGCCAGCTGTCCTGCTACATTTTTGACAACCTTCTGCTGCCTTTCGACCCTTGTAAAGTCGCCCATCGCATCATTCCTGAAGCGGACATAGCCCAATAAATGCTCCCCGTCGAGCCTCTGAACACCAGGTTCAAGGGTCACTCCGATATAATCGGACATATGCTTTTCTACATCAACTTCGACTCCGTCGGGAAATGCTTCATCGATCAATTGAACAAAACCTTCAAAATCGACGATTGAATAATATTGAATATCCAATCCAAAATTTTCTTTAATCGTTTGTCTGAGCAGCTCAGGCCCGCCAAGTGCGAAGGCCGCATTGATTTTGTTTTTCCCGTGTCCGGGAATTTCAACGTATGAGTCGCGCATAATCGACGTAATTTTATAAATGCCTTTGTCTTTATGGTAATGGGCAATCATGATCGTATCGGACCTGGCGTTCTTTTCCCCTCTTGAGTCGCTCCCGATCAGAAGTGTATTCGTCCAGCCCTGCTCATCTTTTTCCCCATTAAATTTATACTCTACCTGTTGAACATTTGATTCCTTCTTCGATTCCGATACGCCGGCCCGGAATTGCCAGTAAATATAAGCAACCAGTCCAGCAATCAATATAAGTAAAATGAATAAAAAAGCTTTCAGTTTCCTCTTTTTCCGTTTTTTATGCTGATGCTTATCTGATCTCATAGCGCTATTCCTTTCATTACTTTAGTATGATCCCCTTTAGCATATATGACTTCTTTATTCGACAAAAAGTTTCCTTCAAAACGGTGGAAATTTTTTCACGATTCCCGATCAGATCTACAAAATTATTTCGTCCAGTCAACCCGAACTAATCCAAAGTTTCTTAATTTCAATGTATCATGATTCCCGGAAAAGAAAAAACTGCAATCATCGTCGATTGCAGTTTTTTTGAAACTTTTAAATACGGTCCTTAAACCATTCGGTGATATAGTTTAACCTTTTAATGCGAAGCTGCGGTTTTCCGCTTCTTGATAATTCGTGGTTTGATTCAGGGAAACGGATGAATTTCGTTTCTTTCCCCTGCCTTTTCAAAGCAATGAACAACTGTTCCGCCTGTTCAACCGGGCAGCGGTAATCCTTTTCGCCGTGCATGATCAACAGCGGAGTTTTAATATTGTTGGCATAGGCGAGCGGTGAATGCTTCCACAATGTTTCAATGTCATTCAGATCAGCATTGATTTGCCATTCTGTGAAATAATAGCCGATATCACTGACACCGTAAAAGCTGACCCAGTTTGAAATCGAGCGCAGGGTGATCGCCGCTTTAAAGCGGTCAGTCTGGCCGACAATCCAGTTCGTCATGAATCCGCCGTAGCTTCCACCCATAACCCCGAGCCTTTCTTTATCAACGAACGGGAACGTATCAACCGCATAATCGACCGCTGCCATTAAATCTTTATAGTCTTCCCCGCCGTAATCTCCTCTTACCGCATTGACAAATTCCTGGCCGTAACCAAGGCTGCCCCTTGGGTTAATATACAACACAGCGTAACCTTCGGCGGCGAGCAATTGGAATTCATGGAAAAAGGTATTCGCATACATCGCATGCGGACCACCGTGTATTTCTAAAATAAGCGGATACTTTTTACCTTCTTCGCAGTTTGCCGGCTTCATGATCCAGCCGTGAAGCTCCGTCCCGTCTTCCGCGGAAAGCTTGATCGCTTCCGGCTTTGATAAAATAACCTCTTCGAGGAATTCAGCATTGACGTTTGTCAACTGTTCAAGAGCTCCGGTTGATACGTTCAATGCATACAAATCTCCAGGCTGGTCAGCTTTGCTGACCGCCACAACGGCCCGCTCGTTTCTTCCGTCAGTTGTCAGCCCGTAAACATGCTGGTTATCAAGAAGTGCCGGGTAGATCTCACCTTTTAAGTTCCCGTAGTAAACGACGGTATTGCCATGATCTGTGGCGATAAAATAAAAGCTTTCGTTATCATCGGCCCAGAGCATTCCCGGTGTAACTGCTCCTTGTTGGAAGTCAGCAACGACTGTATCTCCTATCTGGACATTCCATTCAGTTGTTAAGCATTTTAACGTTGCAGAATCAATTTCATATACCCATAGCTTTGTAAGGGTTGCATTTTCATACTCGCGTTGATGGCCAAGCAAGCCGAGACGTTTCCCGTCTGGCGACCAGGTTACACTTCCAAAATAACCTGTCCCATCTGTGATTCTTTGCAATTTGTTATCCGCATTCAAATCAATCAGATAGACATCACTAATGAAAGTCAAATCAGTATCATCACTCAAATCAGCGGTTACAGCAATTTTTCCGCCGTCAGGCGACCAGCTTTGCAGGTGGTAATCCGTTTTGCCATCCGTAATTTGGCTGATCTCGCCTGAATCAAGATCGACGATGGCTACTTGAGCGAATTTTCCGTTCAAAAAGCCCTGGGCATCTGATTTATATTTCATTTTATCCACTTCAAGAGGAACAAGCTCTTGCTTCTTTTCCTGCTCTCCTTCACGGTCGGAAACACTGTCATCCTTGCCCAATGAAATAGAAAAGGCAATTTTCGTCCCGTCCGGCGACCAGACCGGACTTCCGGCTCCATTGCGGCAAAAAGTAACCTGTTTTGCTTCTCCTCCGCCGGCATTCAAGATATAGATTTGATTTTTTCCCGTACGGTTTGAGACAAAAGCGACCCTGGATCCGTCAGGCGACCAGCGCGGCGAATGGTTGCGGTGCTCACCATAAGTCCACTGAACAGGCTTTGCTTTCTCATCAAGGTTTATGTAAAAGAGATTTGCGCTATAGTCATTTTTCTCCTCAAGCATAACGGTCTCTACATAAAGCAGGTCTCTCCCATTTGGTGCAAGCCGCGGATCTGTTGCAGATTTAAGCTTGTACAAGTCCTCCGCCGTAATTGTTCGTTTCGTTGTCATTAAGAAGCCACCCTTTCATTTAAAAGCTTTCTTACCATATATTTCGACACTAGAAATATATTTTCTTTATCATTATACGGCTTCTTTTAAAAAAGTTAAATGAATTTTGCAATATTTGAAAAAAATAAATCTGTCTTGAATTTAGGATTCATATTGGTTAATATAATATCGAACAAACGTTCTTATTTTAATAAAAAGGAGTAAGCGAACATGACAAGAATTCCCGAACAAGACCGCAATGTGATGGAGCAGGCCATCTATTTACCAATGGTGTTAACCGTTTTAAACCGGGATCTTGATGTGGTCGGCAAAAGCCCTTTTAAACTAAAAGATCCTTATAAACACTTAATTGAGGAAACAATGAAGAATATCCAAAAGGAATTGTACGAAGTAAAGCGATACATGAATAAAAACAAGCTAAAGGTGCAGCAAGTGAACCGGGACGATGCTTTCACGATGTATCTATTTCTATATAAAGGTTATGAGGAGCACCATAGCTATTTTAATCCACGCATTCGCAATAAGGTACAGGAATTAATGGAATTTTATTTGTTTAAACGGCATGTTTATGAGCAGAAAAAAACAGAGGCTTAGCTTAGTGTTTAAAAGGGCGGCCTTCGGATTGATAGAGGTGATGGCTTTCAGAGGCCTCCATATATCTGCCCGTCCGGGAAAAATAATACGCTTTTCTTTCTGTCTCCTCCAATCTCTGCATGATTTTCGTTCTGAGCAGTGCGGTCCGGAGCAGCTGATTTTCAAAAGATGCCGATGAAATTGGGAAGGTGTAGTGCTTCTTGTTGCGAAAAGTAACAAGGGTCTGCTGCGAATCCACCCTTTGATGAGATAAAACATTCTCGTGCGAAATCCAAATGCAGTCATTGTTGTTCGGCGATGTTGTCGGAAAAAAATAAATAAAGTGAACAGGGTCAATGGTAATCGGGACCTTATGGGTAATGCCGATAAGCGTTCTCGTTCCTTGTTTCCTGCCTTCGTAGCTCGAGCCAAAATATTCACAGCTTTTCTTAATGATATCAAGCGGCTTAAAAGGGGAAATGTATTCATCCTCCATTTCAATGATCCTTGCATACAGCTTGCTTCCATAAAGGGTCGGCTTAACCATTAATGTACAAGGATTTACTTCATATTCTTCAATCAATGTTCTCCTCTGCTTGTCCATAGGAACATCTCCTTCTGTTAAACTGATCTTATCGTACCATCAACTTCCAGATTTTTTACAAAAACAACGAAATATTCGCAAAAAATTCACATTTTAAAAGTGCCAAAAAATATTCGTAAATTGCAATATTAAATGCAACACTTAGTGAAACCGCACCCCATTAAGGGATAGG
>NZ_PGUZ01000081.1 GCF_002860165.1 Bacillus sp. V3-13
AAACTACCGGATTTCCTCTAAACAAAAAAGGACCGGGCATGGTTTTCGCCCGGTTTTTCTTAATACTAATTCCAAAATACGCAGATGTTTCAGTGGCTCAGATGAAATAAGGCGTTTTTCTTTTCTATACTAAATTAACAGTTATCTAGTTAAAAACCAAAGAACCAAGAAAACAACCATTAGAATTAACCAGAAAGCGATTTGATATATACCAGATTTATTTTTCTTATTCATTTTCTTCCACTCCAGTAACTAGCTGACTTAGCAGGCATTCCAAACCGTAGGAATAGTCGAACCCCAAAAGTATCTTACATTTACTCCACATCCTTTATCTCTACTTATAAATAACCATGCTCCGAATGTCGCAATAGCAGTAGCAAGGGATGCAAGCCATCCCGGTGGAGTAACCCCATAGTAAATCATTGTTGCAATTAAAGCAGCATTAACTCCTGCAACACCAGCACCGTATAACAAAATATTGCTTTTAAACTTTTGCACGGCTGCATGAGAGAACCAAATTACTGGACCGTGCCAAGCTATAGATATTCTGATATTTCTATTAAGAGCCATTGTACCAATAGCCGTCGGAGTTTCATTGCCAGTATCATTATATTCTAAAGTAGTTCCATCTAGCGATGTTGTCATCCTATTAATTTCTCTTCTAATATTGGTATTTGTATCTTTAATTAATCTTATCGCTTCTAAATATGCCTCAGTGCTTAACTCGGTACTCGCCTCTGGCATCAAATAATACTGTTTGTCTTCATTAAGTACAACAAAGGGGGAAACTTGATCAATAAAACTTTGTTCGGCAGGTGGAATTTCAATCTCTTCTGCTTTTACAGCAGCTCCCCAAGGAGTTACAACTGTTATTGTCATTACCAAAGCTAGAACCATCGAGATGAAACTAAGCCTTTTTTCTTTGTCCATTTAAAACCCTCCCTAAAATAAATTAATTTACAATTATAAATATTCTATTTATGTAGTTGTAATTCCTGTAACAAAATTGTAGAAATTTAGAAAATATTAATCGATAAGATACTTCACTATTTTACAAAACTTAATTCTTCAATAGTGTGCGGAACAAGTGTTCAGTGATAATGTTGAAGCAAAGTAATGTGCTTAAGATCTTGGTTCGCGTATCTAACAAATGGACATATATAATGCAACCAGAACTAGTGAAATGCTGAGGGAGTTGGGCAGCCACGACTAGGCAAGGAAATAGAGTAATGCCAAACTTCTTTAGATCAGATGTTACTCATAGTGCTGGAACTTGTTGGAATACAATCAATGAAAACTAATAACATACTTTCCAATACTTATCGGTCGTTGTTTTTTTATAGAATCTTCATTACCCGATCATTCTTGATGGGCATCCAAAATTCTTAACAGTTAGCTTTACTTAAGTAGGGGCGGAAATCCCAATCAAAGGAATAGCCTTCAGTCACGACAACGCGCCGTGACGAGGCATATAGCTTAGGTTAACGGTCCTTTCCTGAATAGGTGGTCCGGATCTGCGTGATGTCCTCACGATCCTTAGATAATATGGTTCTATCCATGATGGAGATTTGTTGTTTCATCGTATAATGAAGAAGAATTTGGCAGCGATGTTTATTATATTTATGATATAGATCATAACCGATATTATAAAGTATTAAAGAGAACTATAATAAAACAAAAATAAGTTACGCCACCACTGGGATTTTGGTCCTGATCTTTTGCTCAAATAAACAAGATTAATAAACTAGGGGCTGTCGGACTACAAACATACCGCTTATGAGCAAACAACAAATTGCGGGATAATAAAAAAAACTGTGTGCAAGACATAATTCAATCTCCCTTCCTCCAGTATCGAAAACCAGGAAAGGGAGACAAGTTGTAAAAATAGCCAGGCTGACTATTGAAATGCTTGGTCGTGTCCATAGCCAGGCAAAAGATCGGTTATGTAGAGCGCTTGAATCAGTTAGGTAGTTTCAAAGGCATAGCTTCTCCTCAATTTAAAAGGCCGGGGCAAACGAACCACCCCCGGCCTTTCTTAATGACCTTATACCACACCGCAAAATTTCCCTACTTTGTTCCGGTTGAGCCGTGACCGCCACGATCTTCATTCCCCAGTTGCTGCACTTCTTCGAATTCAATTTCAGGCATTTTCTCCATGATCCTGAATTGGCATATGCGCTCTCCAAACTCGATTTTAGTATCACGCAGGGCATAAGCCGGGATGAACCATTGGTCATTGTCACCTTTGTATGATTCATCAACTACTCCCATTGAGTTCGTTGCAATGATCCCATAATTCTTAAATGTGCTGGAACGGGGGACAACGTGCGCTTCGAAATTATTTGGCAGCTCCATCGCTACGCCTAAAGGAATCAGGGTGAACTCATCTTTTTTTAGTTCAACCGTTTTAGCCGCCCGCAGATCGATCCAATCCCCCTTGTCGATTTTGGTGATTTTGGGCAATTCTTTATTAAAGTATTTTATTCTGATTTTCAGTTTCTCTTCCATTTTTCCACCATGTACCTTCATTTAATAGTCATAGTCTTCGTCATTCATTTGTTCGACAACAGACATGAGATATCCGTTTCCAACAGCGGAGAAGAAGTCATGATTCGTTGTTCCAGTTGATAAACCATTAATAACGATAGGATTGACATCATCAGCCGTATCATTAAACAAAGGGGATAATCCTAAATTCATCAATGCCTTGTTGGCATTGTAGCGAAGGAAAACTTTTACATCCTCTGTCCAGCCGACTTCATCATAAAGGTATTCCGTATATTTCACTTCGTTTTGGTACAGTTGGTACAGCAGGTTATAAGTCCATGCCTTGATTTTTTCCTGCTCCTCGGGAGACAGTTCGTTAAAGCCCAGTTTAAACTTGTAGCCAATATAACCCCCGTGCTGGGACTCATCCCGAATGATGAGTTTGATCACTTCGGCAACGTTCATCAGTTTTGACTTTCCTAAATAATACAATGGTGTGTAAAAGCCGGAGTAGAAGAGGAAAGACTCCAAGAACACGCTGGCTACCTTCTTCTCAAGCGCTGTTCCACTTTGATAAATTTCATCAATAATATTAGCTTTAATCTGCAATGTTTCATGCGTTTCCGACCATTCAAAAATTTCCCGGATTTCTTTATTCGTATTTAATGTACTGAAGATGGAAGAGTAACTGCGTGCATGCTCGGATTCCATGAATGCAATATTATTCAAAACGGCAATTTCGTGCTTTGTCCTGGCATCCGGTTTCAAGGCATCAACGCCAACTTCCGATTGAAGTGTATCCAGCATTGTCAAACCAACAAAGACACGTTCCACCAATCGCTTTTCATTATCGGGCAGGTTGGTCCAATCCGCTTTATCCTTTGATACAGGCATACGGGTTGCCAGCCAGAATTGCTCGGTCAGCTTCTCGTATGTTTTTTTATCCATGATATCTTCCAGTGCATTCCAATTTATCGCTTTGTATTTATTCATATCTGAATCATTTCCTCCTAGATTGAGCACGACTCGCAATAGTTAGCCCCAACTTCATCTCCATCATCGGTATATGTCCTTATATAGTAGACCGATTTAATTCCTTGCTTCCATGCGTAATTTCGCAGGATGTTTAAGTCTCTTGTCGTTTTCTTTGTTGGATGGTCACTATTTGCTTTCCATTCATACATGCCTTCCGGAAGTTCCGACCTCATGAAGAGGGTCATGCTCAATCCCTGGTCAACGTGCTTTTGTGCTGTAGCGTAAATATCAATGATCCTGCGCTGATCAATGTCATATGCTGACTGATAATATTTAATCGTTTCGTCTGATAGATAAGGTGCTGGATAATAAACCTTCCCGCGTTTCCCTTCTGTTCTTTCTTCAATGCGCTGAGTGATCGGATGAATCGATGCAGTCGCTTCATTTATATATGAGATTGAACCTGTAGGCGCAGTGGCAAGCCTGTAGGCATTGTAAATCCCATGCTTCTGGACGGATTCTTTGAGCCGTGCCCAGTCCTCTTTTGTAGGAATCGGAATATGGGCAAACAACTCTGCCACCTTAGGGTGCTTAGGCGTATAGTCTGTTTCTAAATAATGATCAAAATATTCACCTGTCGCATACGTTGATTTTTCAAACTCATAGAATTTCTCGCCCGTCTCGATGGAAATATTATTGCTTTCCACTAAAGTCCAGTAGTTTAGCAGCAAGAAATACAAATCTGTTATTTCGATTGATTCAGGTGAACCATACATGATCTGGTTCTTGGCAAAGAAACCATGCAAGTTCATCGCTCCCAGGCCAACGGAATGATACATGTCATTCCCATTTTTGACTGTAGGAACTACATCGATATTTGATTCATTTGATACGTATGTCAATGCACGCAGCATTACCCTTACCGATTTTCCGAAGTCCGGTGAAGCCATTAGGTTGACAACGTTAGTGGAGCCCAGATTACAGCTGATGTCATTGCCTAAAAACTCATAGGTTTGGTCGTTGCGAATGATTGATTCTTTCATAATCTGGAAAATTTCCGTACAAAGATTGCTCATCACGATTCTTCCGTTGATGGGATTGGCATTGTTAGCGGTATCGATATTAATGATGTACGGATAACCACTTTCATTTTGCAGGTTACTAATCTCTGTCTCAAGTTCACGTGCCTTGATTTTAGACTTGCGTATATTAGGGTTGTTAACCATATTCTCGTATTCTTTTGTGATATCTACATGTGAGAATGGAATCCCGTATTCTTTTTCAACATCATGAGGTGAGAACAAATACATATTTGCATTAGCCTTAATCAGCTCATAAAATTTATCCGGCACTACTAATCCCAGTGACAGAGTTTTGATGCGCACTTTTTCATCTGCGTTTTCTTTTCTTACCGATAGGAAGTGGACAACATCCGGGTGGAAGATGTTTAAATACACAACACCTGCCCCATCTCTTGCGCCGCTCTGATTGGCATAGGAGAAAGCATCCTCAAACATTTTCATTACCGGCACAACACCATCTGCAAGGCCGTAAACTCCTTTAATTGGGTCATTGTTTGCCCGGATATTGGAGAGGTTAATCCCGACACCGCCGCCGAGCTTTGAAAGCTGCAGGGCAGAGTTCACCGAGCGTCCAATCGAATTCATGTCGTCTGATACGGTCAGCAAAAAGCATGAAACCATTTCTCCGGCACGTTTTTTGCCAATATTCAGGAATGTAGGAGTCGCAGGCTGATAACGCTGGTTAATCAATTCATCTGCGAGGTCCAGTGCCAATTGCTCATCCCCGTTTGCCAGCGCCAATGCGTTGAAGGCAAGCCTGTCTTCAAAACGCTCCAGAAAGCGCTGTTTATCATCAGTTTTTAGGGCATATTGCTGATAAAATTTATAGGCACCCATGAATGAGCGGAACCGGAATTTATGCTTATAGATTTTCTTGAATAATTGTTTAACAAATTTCCTGTCATATAGATTGAGGAAATCTTCTTTTATGTAATTGTTTTCGATTAAATAATCCAGCTTCTCATCCAATGTGTGGAAGAACACTGTATTGGGATTCACATACTCCAGGAAGTAAGCTTTGGCAGCCTCTTTATCTTTATCCAGCTGTATCTTGCCGTTTTTCGGAATATTGAGCAGGTTATTCAATGTAAAATACGTATCTTCTTTAACTTTGAGGCTGAGTTCTGGACTCTTCAATCTTTAACACTTCCTTCTTAAATTGCTTTTTCTCTTTATCGGTACCGCTGAATTCAAATTTAAAGATCAGCGGTTTGTGATATTTCTTTGCTAAATCCACTGCATTAAAACAGTAGCTATTGTCAAAGTTTTTATTTCCGCTTCCAACAAAACCTCTTAAAAAGTCAATATTATTTCCATATTCAATAAAACTGCTGATCACTTCTGTAATATCATCATCATAGGTTGGGGCAATCACAATATATTCTTCATTAACCCGTATAAGGGGATTGGCATAGTTCAATTCTATTGATTCCATGCCAACCTGCTGTACAAAGCTTCGTACGTTACCCGTTAATGAAAGATAGACTACTAACATTATTTCTTTAACGCTTGTAATTTATCGGGTTGAAAGCCTGTGAAAGGTTCTTGCCCCTCTACAACCACTACAGGCATTTCGCGCAGCCCCAATGTATTTACCACGAAGTCATATGCCTTTTCATTTTCTTCTACATTGAATGTTTCAAATTCGATCCCTTCGCCGTTTAAAACATTTTTTGTCATATCGCACTTAGGGCAGCCATTTTTAGTGTATACAGTTACAGAACTCATTTCGTAATCTCCCTTTTTTCATATTTGTTAAATTTAACATTTAAGGGTCTGCTTTTTGAAGCGTTTTGTTTCTGTTAATTTTTTAACTCCATATTGTTATAGGAAGTTATTCCATTTTGATTAGCTTGAAGCCATTTTTTCAAGATTGCATTCAATAAAAAACCGCTCATTGAATGATGAGCGGATAGGACGAAGAAGAATGCAGGTTATGTTAAAATAACCTTTTCCTCGCCCTATCCTCTCAGCTCCCGAAGAAGATAGTACGTATAAAAAAGGCAGGTCTCCTGGCTCATGCTTCACTTTACTTTAAGTTCCTTCCCATGAGAGCTCTCACAGTGGATACACTTATTTCATCAGCATTTACAGTTGCGGGGACAGCTCCGGACTTACACCGGATTCCCTATTATGTCGAAGCTTTCGACACCTTTTTCACTGGAAAAACACAAAATATTGAATTGTTAATTTATAAACATACTATATATAGTGATGTAAATCACATTATAAAGTGAAAAGACAAAATTCGCAAATGAAATTTCTCGATTTTTTTAAAAAAATTTTAAAACGGTACTTAACCTGGATATAGAAAAAGCGATCCAGCAACTCCTGGACCGCTTTTCGATTACAACTTGAATTTCCGTATAAAAATTTATTTAAATGATATAATTTGCCGCGGTGATATTCCACTTGATGGTTTTAACCTAAACGACGAAAGCCCTGCCTCTCTTTCGTCCTTACGGCTCCGAAGCCGATCCAGTGTGAATAAGTTTTGCTATAAAACAAAAGCAGAACGCCTATTTTTCTTACATATCATTTCTTCAATTATTAATTCAAGAGGGGCGAATTCCTACATTATACATTGTATTATCTTAATTTGCAATAGTTTTTGAAAAAATCTCTGCACATAATTGCTGACAAAGGTTCATAGATGTTTATAAATGGGTATAGCGCAAATTTTTTCACGCAATATACACGGTTGATCCGCCCAGGGATATGAAATCATGCTATAATTAGTGCAAACGTTTGCTCAACTTGGAATAGGAGAGATAGAGCTATGAAAAGACTATTCGAGATTGATAGCTGGAAGATCATTGAAACGAAATTGCACAAAGAAGATGTTCGCTTGGCTGAGAGCATCATGAGTCTCGGAAACGGCCATATGGGCATGAGGGGGAACTTTGAGGAAGCTTATTCGGGTGATTTTCATCAGGGCTCCTATATCGCCGGTGTTTGGTTTCCGGATAAAACCCGTGTCGGCTGGTGGAAAAACGGCTATCCCGAGTATTTTGGCAAAGTGATCAACTCTGTGAATTTTATCGGCATTCGCCTTTTTCTTGACGGGAAAGAGGTTGACCTGAATCAAGCGGAAATAAAAGAGTATTATCGCGAGCTGGATATGCAGCATGGCGTTTTGACCAGGAAATTCACGGTGATCGAGGATGAGAAAGAGACACTGGTTGAAACGGTAAGATTTTTGTCTATTGCCGAAAGAGAATTAGCGGTGATCCGTTACTCTGTGACAGCCATCAATTATGAGGGCACTGTAACATTTATGCCGGCCCTCGATGGTGACGTGCGAAATGAAGATGCCAATTATGATGAGGATTTTTGGTATGAGATTGATAAGAATGCAACAGAATACGAGGCGCATCTTGTAATGAAAACGAAGGATAATCCGTTTGGAACACCTACTTTCCAGGTAGCAGCAACCATGAAGCTGGATATCAATGGGACGGTTACCAGGCTTGAAGTCAATATAGGCAACGAATATGTAGATAACGTGATTGAGGTAAAGGCTGAACAAGGAAAAAGAATTGACCTTTTTAAATATGTAGCGGTGACAACCGACAGGGATCATCAAGCAGATCGTCTTGTTGACAAAGCCCGTGAAGTTTTAGAGCGGTCGCTGAAAAAGGGGTATGAAACCATTCTTGATGAACATAGACAGGCATGGCTGCAGCGATGGGAAAGGGCCGATGTTGAAATATCAGGTGACGATGAGGCACAGCAAGGAATCCGCTTCAATTTATTCCAGCTGTTTTCAACATATTATGGGGAAGATTCGCGCTTAAATATTGGCCCAAAGGGGTTCACCGGCGAAAAGTACGGCGGTGCGACCTACTGGGATACCGAAGCCTATGCGCTTCCTTTGTATTTAGCGACCGCTGAACCCAGCGTTGCCCGCAATCTTTGCATCTACCGGCATAATCAACTTGAAGGCGCTTACCATAACGCCCGGAAGCAGGGTCTAAAAGGTGCGCTATATCCAATGGTGACGTTTACGGGGGTTGAATGCCACAATGAGTGGGAAATCACCTTCGAGGAGATCCACCGCAATGGGGCAATCGCCTATGCCATTTATAATTACGTCAACTATACCGGTGACCGCAGCTATCTCCATGAATATGGAATTGATGTATTGACCGGTATCGCCCGCTTTTGGGCCGACCGGGTTCATTTTAATAAAAAGAAGCAGCTTTATATGATTCATGGTGTTACCGGGCCGAACGAATACGAAAATAACATAAACAATAACTGGTATACGAACCGGATTGCGGTGTGGACGCTGCGCTATACTCTTGATGTGATCGATTATTTACGGAAGAATGGCCATTCGGCAAAGCTGCAGGAATTGGAGATTAACGAGACAGAAATGCTTGAGTGGCGGCAAATTGCAGAGAATATGTACCTTCCGTATGATGATGAGCTTGATGTGTTTGTGCAGCATGATACGTTTTTAGACAAGGACTTGATGACAGTAGATCAGCTGACGCCTGACGACAGACCGATTAATCAGAACTGGTCCTGGGACAAAATTCTGCGCAGCTGCTTTATTAAACAGGCTGATGTTTTGCAAGGGCTTTATTTTCTGAATCATGAGTTTTCGATTGAAGAAAAACGGTGCAACTTCGAATTTTACGAACCAATGACCGTCCACGAATCCTCCTTATCACCAAGCGTTCATGCCGTGTTGGCAGCTGAGCTCGGAATGGAGGAAAAAGCTTACGAAATGTACAATCGGACCGCCCGCCTTGATCTCGATAATTACAATAACGATACGGAAGACGGCCTTCATATTACCAGTATGACGGGCTCGTGGCTGGCGATTGTTCAAGGCTTTGCCGGGATGAGGACCGCGAATGAAACATTGTCATTTGCCCCGTTTATTCCGAATGCCTGGGACCGCTACAGCTTTAACATTATTTATCGAAGCCATGAAATAAAAATAGAAGTAACAAAGGATGAAGTGATGATTTCACAGCAGGGTCCCAAGTTGCAGATGTTGCTCTATGGCGAACCGAAGACGGTTTTAGCGAATGGGAAGCTGACTGTGCCTCTTAACGGCAAAGGAGATCGCCATGTATAAATCGCTTGAGGCTGTTATTTTCGATCTTGATGGAGTTATTACCGATACGGCAGAATACCATTACTTGGCCTGGAAAGCGCTCGCCGATGAGCTTGGAATTCCGTTCTCCCGCCAGTTCAACGAAGAATTGAAAGGCATTTCCCGCCTTGAATCGCTTGAAAAAATTCTTGTTCATGGCGGGCAACAAGCCCGTTTTTCGAGAGAGGAAAAAGAGCAGCTGGCCGGTAAGAAAAACGAACATTATTCAATGTTGATTCAAAAGATTACACCCGCGGATCTGTTGCCGGGGATCCGCCAATTCATAGCAGATACCAAAGCGGCAGGCGTAAAGAGCGGAATTGCATCAGCCAGCAAAAACGCGATGACTGTCCTTGAAGCTCTAGGCATCAAGGAGCAGTTTGATATCATTGCCGATGCAGGAACAATCCGGAACGGGAAACCAGATCCGGAAATCTTTTTGACAGCTGCGAAGCTGCTCGGGGCCCAGCCATCCGCCTGTATTGGTATCGAAGATGCAACAGCAGGCGTTGAAGCAATAAAAGCGGCGGGAATGTTTGCCGTTGCGATCGGTCCAGAGGAACAGTTTAAGAAGGCGGACCTTGTCTACAGCAATACTGCTGAATTATTATTTACAGACGTCGCCAAAAGATACCGATTTTCCGAATAACCACCAAAGCACCAGGAGCTATGTTCCAGGTGCTTTTTAAATGGTCGAAACCCGGGCTCAATCAGACTAAAGGCTCGAACCGCTTTTTTTAAAAATATAGGCTCATATATGATTATTTCTTTTGCGAAAATTATCTGAATAATTGAAAATGTGATTAGTGATGATTTTTTAAGAAGAAAAATTCGAGACCGGGCAGGAGGAGAACGGATGGAGATCAAGGAAAGTATTGCGGTTGTAACGGGCGGTGCTTCAGGACTTGGGGAAGCGACGGTAAGAAACATCGTTGAAAAAGGTGGAAAGGCTTTAATACTTGATCTTTCTGAAGAACGGGGGAAAAGCCTTGTAGCGGAGTTGGGAGAGAGAGTCCTTTTTGTCAAAACGGATGTCACCGATGAACAGAACATTGCTTCTGCATTGCAGCAGGGGATTTCAGTATTTGGCTCTATTAACACCGTCATTAATTGTGCGGGGATCGCAACCGGTGAAAAAATACTCGGCCGGCATGGAGTCCACCGGCTCGATACGTTTTCGCGGGTAATCTCAATCAATCTGGTTGGAAGCTTCAACGTGATCAGGCTTGCGGCCGAACTTATGGTCAATAATGAACAAAACAAAGCGGGTGAAAGGGGAGTCATCATCAATACTGCTTCAGTAGCCGCCTTCGAAGGGCAAATTGGCCAGGCGGCCTACAGTGCCTCAAAAGGGGGAATTGTCGCGATGACCTTGCCGATTGCCAGAGAGCTGGCCGCATATGGAATCCGCGTCATGGCGATTGCTCCCGGCTTATTTCATACACCCATGTTTGATACTCTTCCAGAGCAAGCACGGCTGTCGCTAGGTAAAATGGTGCCGTTTCCTTCCAGGCTTGGCGAGCCGCGGGAATACGCGAGGCTCGTAGAAAGCATTCTTGAAAATCCAATGTTGAATGGGGAAACGATTCGCCTTGACGGTGGTATTAGGATGCAGCCCAAATAAAGGAAAAAGAATGCTAAAGCGTTCGGCAGAGGCCTTGCGAAAAACGTCACTAATCAAACCGAAAGCAGCCGGATGCCGGCTGCTTTTGCTGTAACTATCTTGGGTAAGGTGAAGATCTTTTTGCTTTCCGGTTGTTTATGATTTTTTTAACAATTGGATAAATGACAGGAGCCCATTTAATGGCGGTTCTGATTAATCTTTTCATGACGGCCTACCTCCTAGTTTATTATTTCTTATATTCCCACGATTTCAGTGGAACAAACCTAGAAGAATACGGCAGAAACAGGCATGACATTGGGTTGCATGCCAGTCCAACTGTAGCCAACAACCCGAATCTTCACAATTTCCTCTATTCTATATTGGAAAATCCGCTACCTTCCTTTTCCATTCCAATTTTAAGAATTCAACAACATTTTCTAACACCACGACTGACTTTTTAAGGTTTGACGATAAAAACGTTAGGGTAGTGGAAATCTGAGTAACTCTTTAATTGAACGATTAATTAATAGAGAGAAAGGATGAAGCGATATGTCAGACACCATCAGTGTGAAAATCAACGGTGTAGACGTAACAACTAAGGGAGAGCAAACGGTTCTGCAATTTCTGTCCGACAGCTCGATTGAGGTTCCTGATGTTTGCTACCATCCGAGCCTCGGGCCGATTGAAACATGCGATACATGCATTGTTGAAGTGAACGGCGAATTGGTCAGAGCCTGCTCCACGTTGATAAACGGCGGGGATGTGATTGATACCGTTTCCCCAGAGGTCCGCGAAGCACAGGTGATTGGCATGGACCGGATTTTAGTCAACCATGAGCTTTATTGTACGGTTTGTGATTATAACAACGGGGGATGTGAAGTACATAACACCGTTAAAGAAATGAAAATTAATCACCAGAGCATTCCTTTTGATCAAAAGCCATACCAGGTTGACCGTTCCCATCCATTTTACCGGTATGATCCTGATCAATGTATTCTTTGCGGACGCTGTGTTGAGGCCTGTCAGGATGTCCAGGTTACTGAAACGTTGACGATTGATTGGGAGCGGGAGCGTCCCCGCGTCATTTGGGACAATGATGTGCCGATCAATGAATCTTCCTGTGTCTCATGCGGGCATTGTTCAACGGTTTGTCCATGCAATGCAATGATGGAGAAGGGCATGGAGGGTGAAGCCGGCTATATGACTGGCCTTGATCGGGATACGCTGCGCCCGATGATCGAGATCACGAAAAATATTGAAACTGGTTACGGCTCGATCCTCGCGATTTCCGACATGGAAGCAGCGATGCGGGAAGAGCGGATCAAGAAGACGAAAACAGTTTGCACATATTGCGGGGTTGGCTGCAGCTTTGATATTTGGACGAAGGGCCGGAAGATACTCAAGGTCGAGCCGCAGGCAGAAGCCCCGGCGAACGGAATCTCCACCTGTGTGAAAGGAAAATTTGGCTGGGATTACGTAAACAGCGAAGAAAGGCTTACAAAGCCGCTGATCAGGGAGGGTGACTTTTTCCGGGAAGCGGAGTGGGAGGAAGCATTAAGCTTAATCGCCCGAAAATTCACGGAGATTAAGGAACAACATGGCCCTGATGCCCTCGGTTTTATCAGCTCATCCAAATGTACAAATGAAGAGTCGTACTTAATGCAGAAGTTGGCAAGGGCAGTGATCGGCACCAATAATATCGACAACTGTTCAAGATACTGCCAGACGCCGGCAACGATGGGGCTGTTCCGCACAGTCGGTTATGGCGGTGACTCCGGCTCAATTAAAGATATTGAAATGTCTGAGCTTGTACTCATTATCGGATCGAACACGTCCGAGTCCCATCCCGTTTTAGCAACAAGAGTAAAACGTTCCCATAAGTTAAAGGGGCAAAAGCTGATCGTTGCAGATTTGCGCAAGCATGAAATGGCAGAGCGTGCTGATTTATTCGTCAAACCAAGCTCAGGTACGGATATTGTCTGGCTGTCAGCTGTTACAAAGTACATTATCGACCAGGGCTGGGCTGATGAAAATTTTATACAAATGAGAGTCAACGGCATGGAAGAGTATAGGAGGAGCCTTGAAGTCTACACACTGGAATACGCAGAAGAAGTGACGGGAATCTCAAAAGAGAATCTGATCAAGATGGCAGAAATGATCCATAACGCAAGCAGTGTATGTGCACTATGGGCGATGGGGGTTACGCAGCATCTTGGCGGCAGTGATACTAGTACGGCTATTTCAAACTTGTTGCTGGTGACCGGTAACTACGGTCGTCCCGGTACCGGTTCATACCCGCTGCGCGGACATAACAATGTTCAGGGCGCAAGTGATTTTGGCAGTATGCCGGACCGTTTCCCATCGTACGAAAAAGTCACCGATCAAAAGGTTCGTGAGAAATATGAAAGAGGATGGGGCGTGAAGCTGCCGGAACACCCTGGCCTCAACAACCATGAAATGGTCGCCGGCATTCATGCAGGTACGCTCAAAGCATTGTATGTAAAGGGCGAAGAGATGGGAATTGTCGATTCGAATATCAATTATGTGCATGAAGCTTATGAGAAACTAGATTTCTTTGTAGTTCAGGATATTTTCTTCTCAAGAACTGCCGAGTTTGCCGATGTCGTCCTTCCGGCAAGCCCAAGCCTTGAAAAGGATGGCACTTTTACCAATACAGAACGGAGGATCCAGCGGCTGTACAAGGTTTTTGAACCACTTGGAGATTCCAAACCGGACTGGCAAATTATTATGGAAATCGCCAATTTACTCGGTGCCGGCTGGAAGTATGAACATCCAGGCGAAATCATGGCCGAAGCAGCCCAGCTTGCCCCGCTGTTTGCCGGTGTAAGCTATGAACGCCTTGAAGGATATAACAGCTTGCAATGGCCGGTTGCTGAAGACGGGACGGATACACCGGTCCTGTTCCTTGATGGCTTCCCGTTCCCAGATGGGAAAGCCCGGCTTTTTCCGGTCAGTTGGACGAAGCCGCTCGGTTTTGGTGAAGAGTATGATCTGCATGTCAATAATGGACGATTGCTTGAACATTTTCATGAAGGCAATATGACGTATAAATCAGCGGGAATTTCGGAAAAAACACCGCGCGTATTTTTGGAGATTTCTCCTGAACTTGCAGCGGAAAGAGGCTTGAAGGATGGCACGCTTGTCCGCCTGTCCTCGCCATATGGAAATGTCAAAGTGCAATGCCATATTACCGACAGGGTCAGCGGAAAAGAAGTATACCTTCCAATGAATGATGCAGGTGACGCAGCCATCAACCTATTGACGAGCAGCTACGGGGATAAGGATACAGATACTCCTGCGTACAAAGAAGTACAAGCGAAGCTTGAAGTTTTAAAAGAAGAAGGTATTAATCCGCTGCCAAAAATCAATCACAGGTATGGAAATCCACAGCCGCAAATTGGTGTCCAGGTTCAAAAGAAATGGGCCCGCCGCGATTATATTTTCCCTGGCGATCTTGTCAAAAAGGAGCGGAAACAGCATGGCTAAAGCGATTAAAAACATTCATCGCATTGAAGTGAGTGCAGAAGAGAAGCGTAAAAAGGATTTGCGCGAGGTTGAAGATGCTCTGATCGACAACAAGGAGGCGATCCTCGAATCGCTCAAAGTTCTTCACCATATGCATGAAAGGGGTATTCTCTCCGTCTTAAACGGCCTTTTGGGGCAGGGGGACAAGGTCCTGAACATTCTTGTAAAAGCAGCTGACAAGCCGGAAAACACCAACGCCATCAAAAACCTGTTATTAATGGTTGGAACTCTCGGGATGATTAATGTCCAACAGCTCGAGCCGTTTTTATTAAAAGTTGATGCCGGAATCGCCAGAGTGGCCAAACACGCAAATACAGAAGAAAAAACAAGTTATTTTGATCTTGTCGGCGTATTGAAGGACCCGGAAATCAACCGGGCTGTTACACTGCTTTTGCACTTCCTGAAGGGAATGGGGCAGGATACGGAGAAGCTCGAACGGAATACTGATGATGCTTCTCCAGCCCAGCAGCAAAAATACGGAGAAACCCTTGAATGACAACCGGATTTTCAGGGGCAGGCATGCTGGCGTCTGCCCACTGAATTTCATTAAAAAAAGGAGATGGAAGGAATATGGCGAAAACAAAAAACCGCTGGCTTATCGCCGCAGCGGCAGTCGGCATTCACATTTCAATCGGTTCGGTTTACTCCTGGAGCGTCTTCACAAACCCGCTTCGAGATGCGCATGGCTGGGGACTTAGCGAAATTTCATTGACCTTCAGTATTGCGATTTTATTTCTCGGCTTGTCTGCGGCCTTTATGGGCCATTTTGTCGAGAGGCATGGGCCGCGTAAATCAGGAATCATTTCGTCCATTTGCTTCGGCATTGGCCTGATTGGAGCCGGATTTGCAGAAAGTATTGAATCCCTGTATCTCTTATACTTTTTTTACGGGGTGCTCGGTGGAATCGGGCTCGGAATTGGTTATATTACCCCGGTATCTTCACTGGTTAAGTGGTTTCCGGACAGGCGCGGCCTGGCAACAGGACTTGCCATTATGGGTTTCGGGTTTGCCTCGTTAATCGCCAGTCCGATTATTGCGGACCTCATTACGAATATCGGCATTGCCAACACCTTTTACCTGCTGGGCACCGTTTATTTTGTCGTCATGATTGCCTCGTCCCTTTACCTTGCTCCACCGCCACCAGGATGGCTTCCTGAAGGTATGGCGGAAGAAGAAACGAAAGACAAAAGAGTGGCAGACCTTTCCCAGCTAACAGCCAATGAAGCCGTAAAAACGGTTCGTTTTTGGGCGCTTTGGGCGATGCTGTTTATCAATGTTACATGCGGAATCGCGGTCATCTCTGTCGCATCGCCGATGGCACAGGACATTGCCGGATTAAGCGCGGCTGGCGCGGCAACAATGGTTGGAATTATGGGCTTATTTAACGGATTCGGGCGAATTGGCTGGGCGTCCATTTCAGACTATATCGGCCGCCCCAATGTTTATACAGCCTTTTTTGCGATTCAAACCGTGGCGTTCCTGTTGCTTCCGACCACAACAAACGCCCTATTGTTCCAACTGCTGATTTTTCTAATCCTGACGTGCTATGGCGGCGGTTTTGCTTCGATTCCCGCTTATATAGGCGATTTATTTGGAACAAAGCAGCTCGGCGCGATTCATGGTTATATCCTGACCGCCTGGGCGGCAGCTGGACTTGTTGGGCCCATCCTCGTCTCCTGGATCAGGGAAACAACAAACAGCTACACATTAACTCTCTATATTTTCGTGGCAGCCTTTGTCGCCGCTCTCGCAATTTCACTGCTGATTCGGGTCAATATTAAAAAAATCAGGGAGAGAAAGGGGCAGCGGCAGGGGAATTTGGTTAGCCAGTAGATGATGGTAAGTATATGTTATTACTTGTGGTTTAATTTTTCTCGCTATCTATCAAGATAAGAGAGACCTATCCTTGAATATCGGAATGGGTCTCTATGTATTTATAAACTTTTTTCATTTATGGAGTTCTTAAACAGATGCTGCACTGCTATTTTTTACATGACATTTTGCTATGATTTCCCCGCATTTGATATCACGATTAACGACCTGTTCGATATCTTGTACCCTATCCATGTTGGTAATAATAATCGGAGTCACAATTTCTTTATTTTTCTTTTCTAAAAACTCCAGGTCGACATTTAATAATACTTCACCAGCTCGAACGGGCTGGTTATTGCGGACGATCACTTCAAAGCCTTCTCCGTTTAGTTCTACTGTTTCCAGACCAATATGAATTAGAATTTCCAAACCCTTATCAGAACGAATCCCGATTGCATGTTTAGTAGGGAAAATTTGAATGATTCTACCGTTAACCGGAGAAACAACCTTCCCATTCTTCGGAATAATTGCGAAACCATCTCCCATCATTTTTTGTGCGAACACTGGATCCGGTACATCATCCAATGGGATCATTTCTCCGTCTAAAGGAGCAGTTATTTCTTCTGCCTCATTATATATTTTTTTGCGAAACAAACTGTTCAACATGTTGCACCCTTCTTTCATGGATTCGTCATTTTATAAAAAACTGTAGCTCATAAAAATGATCGGCACTGCATAAAAAATGTAAATTGTCAATTTGAAAAAACGTTTACTATCATTTGAAGACCGGAAATTGTAAGAAGGTATCAACCATTCCTGGATTCTCATCATTATCCCTCATGTATTTTATTTTGGTTATTTTCAAATTCAATATATTTACTTAAAAGTGCTTCTCCAATAATAAAGAAAGAAGCAAAAGTATCTATTTTAGTTCCGTCTCTTAATTCGCTCCTTGAGCTATTTGCATATAAGTTGTGCGGGGTCATTCTGGCTAAGCGGTTATTTTTCAAATTAGTAATTGAGATAAATGGAACACCTTTTGCGACCAATGATTGGACTGCCGGAAAAATAGAGGGTGTATCACCCGAAAAGGATATAATAATCATCACATCGTCCAACGTTAGGTCAGAAAGCACCATTTCTAGTTCTGTTTGGGCTTGAATTACATGTAAGTATTTTTTGAGTGGGAGAAACATTCGTTGCAAATCAAAAGCACAATTCAATTGCGCTGTACCTGTACCATACACAAAAACTCTTTCGGCTTGTTGTATTAACGCGCATATTTCAGTAAAATCTTTTGTCTTGATGTATTTCAATGTTTCAAGAATGTCGTTATTTAAAAGCTCAACTCCGGTTTTTTGTAATTTAGGATCGCCTTGATCCTCCCATTTTAAAAAAACACGAAATTCACTATAGCCGCTGAAGCCTAATTTTTGGGCTAATCGTAATATGGATGACCGAGATACATTGCATTTATCTGCTAAAGAGTTGATTCCCAGGTCATAACAAGACTTTTTATTGTTAAGAATATACTTTAAAATGTGGAAATCATTTTCATGTAAATCGTTGTAATGTTTATTAACCAGCCCTTCA
Organism: Bacillus sp. V3-13; assembly: GCF_002860165.1. GTDB lineage: Bacteria > Bacillota > Bacilli > Bacillales > Cytobacillaceae > Bacillus_BJ. Next base: position 18,209 of record NZ_PGUZ01000081.1, read on the forward strand.
ATCTTCATAGTATCCCCTCCTGACTATATTTTACTAAAATTCTATTCTTTAAAATATACAGAAGGGAAATGAAACAAAAAGTACAAAGAATGATATTTGTACTTTTTGTTTCATCCTTAAAATTAGCTTATCACAGGAACGGCCTCTTCTTTGTGCAACTCAGGCCAGAAATCTTTGTTTGCTGCGATTAAATCATCCAAAATTTCTTTTGCCACTTTTGCACTTGGAACAGTTCTGGACAAAGTTATTGCTTGCCATAATCTCTGGTACGATTGAGTCGCCCATGCTTCAACGGCTAATTTTTCAACAGATACTTGCTGTTCCATTAACCCTTTTTGGAATTGAGGAATTTCCCCGATTGATAAAGGCTCAGGACCCTGGCTGCCAACAATACAAGGTATTTCTACCATTGCAGTTTGATCAAAGTTAGAAATTGCTCCCTTGTTCTCAACAATTAACAGCATTCTTTCTTTAGTGTTGTAGGCGATTGCACGGGCCAGGTCGACAATATAGGAAGCATGTTCATCGACGTGAAGAGCACAGCCTTTTGTTGTTTGATTATCAATCACTTTTTGGCACTCTGAAAATACGAATTTTTCCCGGCCGTCCATGACTTCATTCGCTCTTGTATATTCCGGGTTCGAGTGTTCCACTACGTAATCGGGATAGAAGTAATATTTTAAATAAGTGTTTGGCAAAGTTTCAGGATCCACTGCAAACACGTCCCGCGCTTTGGCGAACGTATCATTCCAACTGGCTTCAACATGCTGGTTATCACCGCCATTATTTACAACATACCCATATTTCGAAACATGTGCTTTCAACCTTGGCATTAAATCATTGCCATTTTTATCACGAATATCTGTCCACCAGCCGAAGTGGTTTAAACCGTAATATCTGATCACCATTTCCTTGCGGGACTCTATTCCGAGAATTTGAGCCATATGCGTTTCAATCCCGACTGGCATATCGCAAATATTTAACACCTTTGAATTAGGGCGTAAGCGCCGGGTGGCTTCAGCGACTATTGCAGCAGGGTTGGAGTAATTTAATATCCATGCAGCAGGAGAGTACTTTTCCGTATAATCAATGATTTCTAATACTCCGCCAATTGAACGCATACCGTAAGCGATTCCACCTGGTCCGCACGTTTCCTGGCCAACTACTCCATGTTTTAATGGGATTTTTTCATCTAATTCGCGCATGGCGTATTTTCCAACTCTAATATGGGCCATGACGAAATCAACATCTGTAAACGCTTCTTCTGGATCGGTTGTGGCGAGAAATTCAATGTCCGGAGCTTGTTCTCTTAAAATAACTTCACATGCACCCGCAATAGTTGCCTGGCGCGCACCATCGTTATCGTAAAATTTTAGCTTTCGAATCGGGAATTTATCTAAATTATCGAGCAGCATTAAGACAATTCCCGGTGTAAATGTACTTCCCCCGCCTGCAATTACAATTGAAAACTTTTTCATTGATTTCTTCCTCCTCGTTAACGTTTTCATTTTTTTTTATAACAAATTGGATTTTCTTTCACAATGCAATCTAAACATTCCGGTCCTCATCACGTTTTCTGTTCCTTTTCCCATCAGCTAAGAATTTTCCCAGTCTTTGATACTACTTTAAATCGAAATAATAATTAGCTTAATTCATCCTATAGGAAAGAAGATTAGTTCCCCATCAAACTATTTTTTTACTATCCTCTTCAAGTATTTTTTCGAATTGTTCCCTAACTTGTGGAACCGACAAGCCAACAATCACTTGAATGGCTTTTCCATTGCGAACAATTCCATGGGCATGTGCAGACTTGAATGCGCTATCAGAAGCTACTTTCGATTCATTAATAACACTGACACGAAGACGGGTTGCACAATTGGTGACATCTGCTATATTCTCTGGTCCGCCAAGAGCTGCTAAAAACTGCCTGGCTTGAACAGTATATCCGTTTCCCGTATTTTCCTTGGACTCTTTCATGGCTTTATAGTCAGCTTTCGAGTATAGCTTGCTTTCCTCCTGGTCATCTTTTTCCCGTCCTGGAGTTGCGATATTAAATTTTACAATCAGATAACGAAATACGAAGAAATAGATAACCGTAAACACTAAACCGATAATCCACTGAGTTATATAAGTACCGCTATGGTATTTAAAGAGGGGAATCCAGTTAGCACTGGCGGTTTCTAAAAGTCCGCCCCCCATGTTTCCAGCGGCACCAAAAGCGTACATGATGGCTGACATCGAAGCTGCCAGAAATGCATGTGCAGCAAACAACATGGGAGCAATAAATAAAAATGTAAATTCAATTGGTTCTGTGATACCTGCAACAACAGAAGTTAAAGCCGCAGATATTAACAAACCGGATACAAGCTTCTTTTTCTCAGGTTTAGCCGTCATATACATCGCTAAAGCAATACCCGGGATCCCAAAAATTTTCGACATCCCGTGTAAAGCAAATCCGCCTTCCGGGAACATCTCTTTTAGTGATTGGGCAGATGTTGCGTATTCCGGGAGATGCTCAATCCAATATTTTGCAATACCTCCTTCTACTACCGCCGGACCAAAAATAAAAGGCCCATAAATGAAATGATGCAAACCGGTTGGAATCAGGATGCGCTCAAGGAATGTGTACAACCAGACCCCAAAGACTCCTGAACTTGATAAAAATCCTTGCAATGATGCGATGCCATGTTGAATAATCGGCCATGTAACCGAAGTTAGAAAAGCTGCCGGGAGCATGACTAAAAATGCAATAATAACTACATATGATGATCCCTGAAAAATACCACGGAAATCAGGTAATTTCTTATCGAAATAGCGGTTATGCAAAGCAACGACTATTGCTGAAATCAAGATCGCCCCAATAATGCTTGTATCAAGTGTTTTAATTCCTGCAATCGTTGTTAATCCGCTGACACCGCCAACTTCCTGGCTGAAATCAACTCCAAAGGAGTCGCCCCAAATAGTTAAAATCGCATTGATAAAATAATTGAAGGTTAAATAAGAAACAAGAGCTTCCATACAAGCTCTGGCGTGTGCTTTTTTTGCCAAAGCAATTGGGATTCCGATTACAAACAATAAAGGAATCTGCCGAAAAATCGTCCAGCCGCCTTCTTCAATAATCGTCCAGAATTTATACCAGATTCCATCCGGATTGGCCAGTGCCCCCATTATATCCGGGTTTTTAAACAGGATCGTTAAACCAACGACAATACCAGCAAACGGGAAAAGTAAAACTGGTACGAACATCGCCGCCCCAAAACGTTGGATTTTTTGCATCATGGACATCCACTCCAATTTCAAATTTTTGAATTTAAAAGGCTTAGATGAACTAAAAGACTTCAAAATGATACATCTTAAGATTTTTTGTTAGCGCTAACAATTTAGTTATAACAAACGAATTTTTTTACAACAATGCCTTTCAAACAAACTGATCGTAATCACTCTTTTTGATACTTTTCTCAAAAGGCGGAAAAATTCTCACGCTAAAAAAGCATTAACATACACAGTTTTATTCCTTGCAATTATCAGAGTTATAATTGATGACAGCGATGCAGCAATATAATTGACGTTTTTACTCATTGATTTATCATTTCCCGAAAGAAGACTTCCTCTTCAATCGTGTGAAGGGTGCAGCCCAGTGATAAGGGGGAGATGAATTTCGGCTAGGCGTAAGCCTCGAGGGCTTTTCTTTTGGCTCTTATCAGCACATATGGTATATTTAATCTTAGTTGTGCATTTTTGAAAGCGTTGATGAACTTTGATAACTCACTATTTGAGTGGGCTTTAAACAAAATAGTGATTCTATTAAACGCTGCCCTTGAGAGCATAAAATTATGGGTGATTAAATATCAATTAAGCAAAAACATGAAACATATTTTAATTTGCACCGTATATAGATTTATACCTACTAAAATAATGGAGGAATTCATACATGAAAAAGATCATAGCTGCTTTGCTTTCGACAGCACTTATATTCGCGCCTGTAGGAAATGTGATTTTCCAGGACCATGCTACAACTGTGGAAGCAAAATCATACAAATCAGGCAAAAGAAGCTTTAACAATAATACGAACACGACAAACAACAATTCATTTTTCCAAAATAAAAAGTCGGATACTTCGACAACAAAAAAACCTGCTGCCGCTACCAATACTAAAGGCGGATTTATGTCAGGCGGACTAATGAAAGGCCTCATGTTTGGCGGACTGGCAGGATTATTGTTTGGCAGCCTGTTTGCCAATATGGGAATGCTCGGTTCTATCTTAGGGTTAATGATTAATGTTCTGGCAATTGTCTTTCTTATTTCGATCATTCGTAAAATTTTCTCCTTCTTTATGAATAAAAAGAGATCCGAGGCAACAAATTCATGGAGAAGTTAATCCTTTCGGAGCAAGAAATTATAAATGCCATTTGCGTTTATATCTCCCGCAAAAAAAAAGTAAAGCCTGAAGATGTTGAAGTGGAGCTTATGTATGATGATGATTATGGGTTTTCTGCGGAGGCATTTGTTGACTGCCGGAAACAAGTACTCATTACCGGCAACTTAATTGAGGCCATCCGATTATGGCTTGATGAATTTTTGAACCGGGATCCTTACGCCGGCATCAAGCTTGTGCTGGATGACGAAGAAGGAATTATTGCACAGATCGCATAAACACAGACTTATCTATATGAATAAATAAAAAACTCATCCTTTAACATCCGGATGAGTTTTTTCTATGTCAAATTAATTGTCTAAACTTTCACTTGAGATGAACGGATTTGTGCATGATTACTTTGTTGAACACATAACCAGTTCTTGTTTGTGAGCAATGGGAATCTATCTTAGCGGATTTTTTCCTTTTCACCTTCAGCAGCTTATCGGATAATACCGGGATAAATGTGAAGGAAATAATGATAGAAGTAAAATTTACAGACCATATCCGAAGGCCGATTCATCTTATGACTGAAATCACAAGTGTTCTCGGCTATTTCATAAATGGAGAATAGTATACTCGTGCTTTTCCTGTACCAGAATGAGGTATAGCTAAATTGGTAAGTAATCTTTTGGTAATGTGACGGGAGTTCAGATGAAGAAATGAGCAAATTTGTTGATTAGTTGCGGTTGAGTTAATTAGAAGAAAATAATCATTGATAGCCTGAACATGAGCATCAGGTAAATGATTGTGACATGACGGACAAAACCATTTCCTTGTCTCATAAATCATGGGAAGGAAGAAACATGAGGGACACTGCACACCAGTAAGTACATCTCTTTGATTGATATCATAACTCTTCAGTATCTCGATCCTTTGGAAACTATGTTTTTGGAGTATGAGTCGTGATATTTTTCTCATGCTCTTGTTACAGATTTGCTGCTGAGTGTATCTTCCTTTCAGTTCCGCCATCTTATCGAGTAATTCTGCGCTATGAACTACTTTTTTTAACCATTGTGAATTGCCAGGCCCCCGTTTAATAACGGTGGATGGGTTGCTTATCACAACAAGATATTCAACAGGTATTTCGTAAAATTTATGATCTGCTAACCATATTTTAAATTCATCCCGTTGCTGTCTCGCCTGTAACAGTGGATTCGGAAATCCTTCCTCCTTCTCATTTGCAGTACGGATAAGCTGATGGAAATCATTATCAAAGTGTAATGTACCAGATATATTCTTAACCTCCAGAATTAAAGCGTAATATGGAGAAATTAAGAGTGTGTCGATTTGGAAGTAGTAATTGTTATTCAGGAGTCTAACATCATGAAAAATCATATAATCTTTGTGGGGAAGCTTATTTAGAGGAAAGTCGAGAGATTGTTCACCGCGGTAGCCTGCCATTCTTCTTGCCAGATCTTCTTCAATTTTAGGCCGCTTCGAGTGATTTTTGGGTAGTCTGCGTAAAAGTGCTCGATCCATTTCAATTCTTATAGGTAGGTTGCGTTCTTTTATAACCAATATAAATCGCTCCTTTTATTATTTTATTGATATATTCTGCTGAAATTAGTTGAATCCTGCTTCCCAGAGAAGGGTTTTGAATATTGTTTAATATTATAGCCACAAAGACCACTGCGATTTTAAATAATAACTCATGAACCAGTAATTTGCTCTGAAGTTTTAATATTTATAGTCAACTTGAGATGTCAGCTCAGAATTTACGAGCGGAACTAGAGATTTACGAGCGGAACTAGAGATTTACGAGCGGAACTTGGGATTTACGAGCGGAACTTGAGATTTACGAGCGGAACTTGAGATTTACGAGCGGAACTTGAGATTTACGAGCGGA
>NZ_PGUZ01000082.1 GCF_002860165.1 Bacillus sp. V3-13
GCGGAATTTGAGATTTACGAGCGAAATTCGAGATTTACGAGCGGAATTTGAGATTTACGAGCGGAATTCGAGATTTACGAGCGGAAATCAAAATTTATGAGCGGAATTTCAGATTTACGAGCGGAATTCGAGATTTACGAGCGGAATTTGAGATTTACGAGCGAAATTCGAGATTTACGAGCGGAACTCAAAATTTACGAGCGGAATTCGAGATTTACGAGCGGAAATCAAAATTTATGAGCGGAATTTCAGATTTACGAGCGGAACTCAAAATTTACGAGCGAAATTTCAGATTTACGAGCGGAAATCAAAATTTATGAGCGAAATTTCAGATTTACGAGCGGAACTCAAATAACAAGAGGGATGAAGCGGGCCTTCATCCCTTGTCAACTTTCTTCCTCGCGGGCGGCATATGTCGTCACATAGGAAGCGCCGGAAAAGATTTGCTGCTTGTCCACGCCTTCTTCGCTTTCCTTTTTTTCGTGCGCTTTTTCGTATGCTTTTGATTGCTGCCAGTTTTTAAAACCCTGTTCATTTTCCCATAGTGTTAAAATTACATATGTATTCGAATCTAACGGGCGCAAGACGCGAATCGCGGCAAAGCCGGGTTCATTTTCAATCATGCGGGCCCGGTTTTTGAAGCGGTATTCAAACAGGGGACGGCCTTCATCCGTGACGGGAATATTGTTTAATACAGCAAAATTTGCATGTTCAAACGTCCCTGCCGAATCAAAGACTTCATAGCGGCGCGGTGTGCTGAAAACTGTTTTTCCCTCTGTTTCGTGAATCAGCAGCGCGCTGACCTGATTTTCCATAAGCAGCATCGTTTCGCCGCTATTTTTTTCCTTGATGCTCTTCATAAAATCATACGTTCCTGTTGTCATATACAAGTACAAATTTATCACCTCTGTGCGATATTTTGTTCTTTCCTCATTATATCTTTCTCCTTCAGCTAATTCATCAAACTCGATTTATAGAACATCTTTGCTATTAAGCGTCGGAAAAAATGTCAATTTTTCGACATTTATTGTGGTTAACTATACTTCAATAGTGGAAAACGCTATAGTGGAAACAATTCATAAAATGTACGTTTCTTGCTGTTTCTTATTTTAAAGATAATATATTAAAATGAAAGACAGGAAGTTTTTGAAAGGTGGATTATCTATAAATGACAAAAGTGATCAATGAAACATTTTTAAAAGCGGCATCGGGAGAAAAAACGGACTTTGTTCCCGTTTGGTATATGCGCCAGGCCGGCCGTTCCCAGCCTGAATATAGAGAACTGAAGGAAAAGTATTCTTTATTCGAAATTACCCATCAGCCTGAATTATGCGCTTATGTAACAAGGCTGCCCGTTGAACAGTATAACGTCGACGCAGCGATATTGTATAAGGATATTATGACGCCGCTGCCTGCGATCGGTGTAGATGTCGATATTAAAACGGGAGTTGGCCCGGTCATTTCCAATCCAATTCGTTCGCTCGCAGATGTTGAAAAGCTCGGTGAAATTAATCCTGAAAAAGATGTTCCTTACGTTCTCGAAACGATTAAAATTCTCACCAAAGAACAATTGTCGGTACCACTCATCGGGTTTGCCGGAGCTCCTTTTACCCTGGCCAGTTATATGGTCGAAGGAGGTCCTTCAAAAAACTACAACAAAACAAAAGCCTTCATGTATGCCGAACCGAAAGCATGGTTTGCCCTGATGGATAAGCTTGGCGAGATGACGATTACATATGTTCGGGCGCAAGTCAAAGCCGGTGCCAAAGCGATTCAAATCTTTGACTCATGGGTCGGAGCTTTAAATGTGGAAGATTATCGTTACTATATTAAGCCGGTAATGAATCGAATCTTTTCTGTTTTAAAGGAAGAAAAAGTGCCGCTCATTATGTTCGGAGTCGGTGCAAGCCATCTTGCCCTTGAATGGAACGATCTTCCCCTGGATGTAGTGGGACTCGATTGGCGTCTGCCGATTCAAGAAGCGAGAAAAATTGGCATTACGAAAACTGTCCAGGGCAACCTCGATCCGGCCATTTTGCTGGCACCTTGGCATGTCGTAGAGGAAAAAACAAAAGCGATACTTGATGCCGGCATGGAACATCCGGGATATATCTTTAACCTCGGCCATGGCGTGTTTCCGGATGTCGATCCTGAGACTTTAAAGCGTCTTACAGCCTTTGTCCATGACTATTCAGCATCAAAATTGAGCCGATAGCCCTCATTTAAGCGTTTCATTTGGTAGTTTGAGCTTTTTTTTGGCACAATAGAGGACTATAGACTTAATTTTTAAGAGGTGGATAACATGGCACGAAAAAAAATGGGCTTGCTCGTGATGGCTTATGGAACCCCATATAAAGAAGAAGACATAGAAAGATATTATACCCATATTCGCAGAGGGAGAAAACCGTCCCCGGAGATGCTCGAAGACTTGCGGAGCAGGTATGAGGCGATCGGCGGCATCTCTCCGCTGGCAAGAATTACGCTTGAACAGGCGGAAAAGCTCGAGCAGCATTTAAATAAGATCCAAAATGATATTGAATTTAAAATGTATCTTGGTTTAAAGCATATCGAGCCTTTTATTGAAGATGCAGTAAAGCAAATGCATGAAGATGGAATTGAAGAAGCGGTCAGCATTGTACTTGCTCCTCATTTTTCGACCTTCAGCATTAAATCGTATAACGGCCGCGCCCGGGAAGAAGCGGAAAAGCTCGGCGGCCCGCGGATCGTTTCGGTTGAAAGCTGGTATGATGAACCGAAATTCATTCGATATTGGTCGAGCCGAGTAAAGGAAACGTTTGAGCAGATGCCGGCTGAAGAACGGGACAAGGCGGTTTTAATCGTTTCTGCTCACAGCCTTCCTGAAAAGATTTTACAAATGGGCGATCCGTATCCAAATCAGCTGCAAAAGACAGCTGAAATGATTGCGGAGCAAGCGGGGGTTAAACATTATGAGGTGGGCTGGCAGAGTGCCGGCAACACACCGGAACCATGGCTTGGACCCGATGTCCAGGACTTAACGCGTGAACTTTACAACGAACATGGCTACAAAGCGTTTGTCTATGTGCCAGCCGGATTCGTTTCTGATCATTTGGAAGTTTTGTTTGATAACGATGTCGAATGCAAAACCGTGACAGATGAGGTGGGGGCAAGCTACTATCGCCCTGAAATGCCTAATGCCCAGCCTGAATTTATTGACGTGCTGGCAACGGTTGTACTGCATCATATTGGGAAATAACATTATACGAAAAGAAGGCGATGTAATCGTGTTGCAAGGAAGAAAGAGGGTTGCTGTTATTGGCGGGGGAATCACCGGGCTGGCTGCTGCTTACTACCTGCAAAAGCAGGCAAGAGAGCAAAACCTGGCCATCGATGTCAACTTAATCGAGGCTTCCCACAGGCTCGGCGGTAAAATCCAGACAGTTGTAAGGGATGGATATGTGATTGAAAAGGGTCCGGATTCTTTTCTTGGCCGAAAGCAAAGTGCTTCAAGGCTTGCAAAAGAAGTGGGAATGGATGATCAATTGATTCATAATTCCGCTGGAAAATCATATGTTCTTGTCAAGGAGAGGCTCCATCCGATGCCGGGAGGTTCGATTATGGGAATCCCTACTGAGATTGCCCCTTTTGTGACGACCGGCCTGTTTTCCATCCCGGGAAAAATAAGAGCAGCAGCCGACTTTTTCTTGCCGCGCTCCAATCCTTCCGAGGACCAGTCGCTTGGACAATTTTTTCGGCGCCGGCTCGGGGACGAGGTTGTTGAAAACTTAATTGAGCCTTTGTTGTCCGGAATTTATGCCGGTGATATAGACCGTTTGAGCCTGATGTCTACATTCCCGCAATTTTACGAGGTTGAGCAAAAATACCGGAGTTTGATTTTGGGAATGAAAAAGGCAACTCCAGCCCGGCCGAAAAAAGGCAACCAAAAAGAAAAGGGCAAAGGCAAGGGGCTATTTTTAACCTTTGCTCCAGGATTACAGTCGTTTGTCGATGCGATTGAGTCGAAGCTTGAGCCCGGTTCAGTTTTAAAAGGGATGAAGGTTGAACAAATCATTCAAAAGCCGGGCGGCTATGAGATCGAATTAAATAACGGCGAAATCATTCTCGCCGACAGTATCATCTCGGCGGTTCCGCACCAGGCAGTGCCGATGTTATTCCCAGGAAATGACCTTTTCAGTGAATTAAAGAAGATGACTTCCACATCTGTAGCAACTGTTGCGATGGCATTCCCAAAAGAAGCGATAAAAAAAGATATCGACGGCACAGGCTTTGTCGTTTCCCGGAACAGCGATTACACGATTACAGCCTGTACGTGGACGCATAAAAAATGGCCGCATTCTACTCCTGACGGAAAAGTGCTGCTCCGCTGCTATGTAGGGAGAGCGGGAGACGAAGCGGTTGTTGGCCTGTCTGATGACGAAATCATCAAAATTGTCCTCGAAGATTTAAACAAAACGTTGGATATCACTGCCGAACCGGAATTTTCAATTATTTCACGATGGAATGATTCAATGCCCCAGTATACTGTGGGCCATAAACAAATGGTTGAAAAGATAAAGGAAAAAATGCCGGCAGAATATCCGGGCATTTTTCTGGCCGGAAGCTCCTTCGAAGGCCTCGGTATCCCGGACTGTATTGATCAGGGCGAAGAAGCCGTCAAGCAGGTGTTGGATTACCTGTCTATAAATACAGAAGCAAAAACAGCTGTCAAATCTTGAGCTGAAAATCGCTTGCTCGTATAATAGATTTTCTAAATAATAGTTGCGAACCATTGCAAAAAACCAGCCGCTCATCTAAACTGAACGGCTGGTTTTTTATATGTGATTTATTTCAAAACAGAAAGCGGGTAAATACTCCTAAACTATTAAATATCGGTTACTCCCAAGCAATGGTCACATTTGTTGCCGTAGCATTCATGCTGCTCGTCAATGGTTTTTCCGCATTCGGCACATTCTTTCGGCGGTAAATTTCTAAAAAAATCCATAACGTTAAAAATCATCGTTGTTAACCTCCATTTTTTAAATAATCTGAATTTAATACCATTGTATTATAACAGATTATTTATGTCAATATCTGTTTCAATACAATTTTAAAAAAGATAAAAAACAATGACTATTGGAATCGATAAACCGGGAAATGGAAATGGATCATAGATTTTTGGTACTATCAAATAAGAAGCAATAATTCCGTATTAGGAGGCGTATTCAGTGAAATTAACGGTAATCGGCTGTTGGGGAGGCTACCCGAAGGTAAATGAAGCAAGCACAGGATATTTACTTGAGGAGAATGGATTCAAGCTGCTAATTGATTGCGGCAGCGGTGTCCTTTCGAAGCTTCAGAATATCATCCAGCCGGAAGAAATAGACTCTGTGATCGTGTCGCATTATCATGCTGACCATATTGCAGATATTGGCGTTTTGCAGCATGCAAGATTAATTCAATCTTTCCTTGGCAAGCAAATGGATGTTCTGCCTATCTATGCGCCTGAGTCTGCAGAGGAGTTTCCAAAGCTTACACATAAAAACATCACAAACGGAATCGAATATGATCCCAATGAAGTACTTACAGTAGGACCATTTAACATCCGTTTTTTACGGACAGACCACCCGGTTCCATGTTATGCGATGAGGATTGAGGCTGGCGGAAAAGTGCTTGTGTATACTGCTGATACGTCATACAAACAGGAACTGGAGCAGTTTAGCAAAGACGCAGACCTGCTCTTATGCGAATGTAACTTTTACAAAGAACAGGACGGGAAAGATGCTGGCCACATGAATAGTCTTGATGCAGGCAAACTTGCAGCTGTGGCGAATGTGAAAAGCCTGATTCTGACGCACCTGCCTCATTATGGAGATATTTATCGCCTCAAGGAAGAAGCAGGTGAGGTTTTCAATGGCCCGATTTCAGTAGCGGCTGAGAATCTGTCGATGACTTTATAAAAGAGGAGATTGTGACATGTTATTTATCGATAACGAGGGAATTACAGACCCGCGTATTAATCTGGCAATAGAAGAATACGCATTGAAAAATCTGGATATCAACGAGACATATTTGCTGTTTTACATAAACGAACCATCGATTATTATTGGCAAAAACCAGAATACGATCGAGGAAATTAATACGGAATATGTTGAGAGTAAAGGCATCCATGTCGTCCGCAGATTGTCCGGAGGCGGAGCGGTTTATCATGATCTCGGGAATTTGAATTTCAGCTTTATTACAAAAGACGATGGCGAGAGCTTTCACAACTTCAAAAAGTTTACAGAACCGGTCATTGCCGCACTCCAGAAGCTTGGTGTAAATGCAGAGCTGAGCGGGCGCAATGACATCGTTGCCGAAGGCAGAAAGATTTCAGGCAATGCGCAATTTTCAACAAGGGGAAGAATGTTCAGCCATGGCACGCTCCTGTTCAATTCCGAAATCGAACACGTTGTCTCGGCATTGAATGTAAAAAAAGATAAGATTGAATCAAAAGGAATTAAATCAATCCGCAGCAGGGTAGCCAATATTTCAGAGCTTTTAGCTGATCCTATCCCGATTGAACAGTTTAGAGAACTGCTCTTAAAAAATATTTTCAGCAATGAGGAAAACATTCCGCAATATAAGGTGACGGAGGATGACTGGAAAAAAATCAATCAAATTTCCGAGGAGCGCTACCGGAACTGGGATTGGAACTATGGGAAATCGCCCAAGTTTAATCTCCAGCACTCACACCGCTTTCCAGTTGGCCAGATTGACGTGAGACTGGAAGTGAATAAGGGCAGCATCGAAAACTGCAAAATCTACGGAGACTTTTTCGGAGTGGGCGACGTTTCAGAAATTGAAGAGAAGCTTACAGGAATCAAGTATGGAAAATCTGAAATTGAAGCATCCCTTGAGGGTGTGGACATTCGCCATTACTTCGGCAATATTTCAAAAGAAGACTTTGTGAACTTAGTATATTAAGAAAACAGCAGTGTCCGGCCAGGGCACTGTATTTTTATATAATAGCATGATACAGCAAGTGATTCGAAAAGATAAATAAAGAAAGTTTGAAAAATTTATATTTGTATGACGATTATTCTTGAGTATGGAACTTTTTTTCAATATAATGAATTTAGAAAATTTACGCCCAAGAAATGAATGATCATTCATTTTTGGTTCGTATTTTTTTGAAAAGGGGAGGGGTTAAGCTTGAATTTATCAGATCAGCTTCATGAAACTGCAAAGGTACTGGCGGGTAAACCCGCGTATTATTTTATGGACCAATCCAGTACATATGCCGAACTGGACGGGACTGTCACAAAATTTGCCTCGGGACTTGAAAAGCTTGGAGTTAAAAAAGGGGATCATATTGCACTGCTATTAGGCAATTCACCGTATTTTGTAATTAGCCTATATGGTGCACTTCGGCTTGGTGCCACCGTCATTCCGATTAATCCAATTTATACACCGGATGAAATTGGCTATATTTTGAAAAATGGCGACGTTAAGGTCGTTGTTGCACTTGACCTTTTACTTCCGCTTGCTGAAAAAATGCATCATACCCTGTCTGATGTCGAGAAATACATTATCTGTGAAACTCCGCAAGGACAACAGGCGGGAACAGATGTAACAAGCTTATCAGTATTCCTGAAATTGAAACCGTTTACAGAAGTGGTTGCTACAGGTGAGCCTGCATATGTCGGCCCTGATCTCAAGGAAGAGGATGTCGCTGTCATTCTGTATACATCAGGAACAACGGGTAAGCCGAAAGGTGCTATGCTAACGCATAGAAATCTTTACCGAAATGCAAAGGATAGCGGTGATTATCTGAAGATCAATCAGGATGACAGGGTCATTACCACCCTGCCCATGTTTCACGTCTTTTGTTTAACGGTTGCTTTGAATGCGCCGCTCATGAATGGAGCCACGATCTTAATTGATCCGAAGTTCAGCCCGAAAGAGATTTTTCGTCTCGCCAGAAAATATCAACCAACTGTGTTTGCGGGCGTACCAACGATGTATAATTTCCTTCTGCAATATGAGGAGGGCAATCCTGACGACTTGAAATCGCTCCGCTTATGCATTTCTGGTGGCGCTTCCATGCCTGTTGCCCTTTTAAAAAGCTTTGAGAAAAAATTTAATGTCCTCGTGTCAGAAGGCTATGGATTATCAGAAGCATCACCTGTTACATGCTTTAACCCGCTCGACCGTCCGCGCAAACCCGGGTCGATTGGACGGTCTATTGTGAATGTTGAAAACAAAGTTGTTAATGAGCTCGGAGAAGAGGTTCCGGTTGGCGAAGTTGGCGAATTAATCGTCAGGGGTCCAAACGTCATGAAAGGCTATTATAAAATGCCTGAAGATACAGCAGCAACGATTCGTGGCGGTTGGCTTTACACCGGGGATTTAGCAAGGATGGATGAAGAAGGCTATTTTTATATCGTCGATCGGAAAAAGGACATGATTTTAGTCGGCGGCTATAATGTTTACCCGCGCGAAGTCGAAGAGGTTTTGTACAATCATCCAGATGTAGTGGAGGTTGCCGTGATCGGAATTCCGGATCCGAACTTGGGAGAAGCGGTGAAGTGCTATGTTGTTTCAAAAAATCCACAGCTAACTGAAAAGGACTTGTTTGAATATTGCAGTGAGCACCTTGCCAAATATAAAATTCCGTCAGAGATCGTGTTTCTTGAGGAGCTTCCGAAAAATACAACCGGAAAAATTTTAAGAAGGGCACTCAAGAATCAAGAAGTCGCCTCATCCAAGTAAATTGCAATTTTTAACAGGACATAAAAGACCGAAATATCATGTTTTGGTCTTTTTGTTGATTTATTCCATATCACCTTTTGTTATAATACGATTAGTTAATAAGCACTAAAAAATGGGGTATGAAAATGATTGAACAAAATAGTCGGCTGCCGTTGTATGTTCAATTGAAGCTATCAATAATCAAGCAGATTGAGCAAGGCCTATATAAAAATGGGGATAAAATCCCGACTGAGCATGACCTTTCTGAAAAATATAATATTAGTAGACCGACAGTCAGACAGGCTTTAGCGGAGCTTGTCCAAGAGGGGTATTTAGTGAAAAGAAGAGGCTTGGGCACCTATGTTTCCAATCCTGTCATAATAGGTAATGCTTCAGTATTCCGCACCTTTGCAGAAGAAATGGAGATATTCGGATTCAACCATAGTGCCAAGTTAATTTCAAAGAAGGTATATCCCTCGCCAAAGGACTTGGCAGATACATTATCCATTGACCGGGGAGAAGAAGTGTTTGAGATTGTTCGTTTAAGGTATGCGAATAATAAGCCTTTGGCAATTCGGACTTCAATTATTCCTGTTAGAATATATCCCAACCTGTTGGAAGAGGATCTTGAGGTGCTGTATTCTTTATTTGCTCAAAAAGGGATTTTTCCTACACGATCAAAACAAACATTTCAAGCTGTGCCAGCCACAAAAGCGGAAGCTGAATTATTGAACATTTCGGAAGGAATGCCTTTAATGTTATGGGATGGACTTGTTTTTACAGACAATAACCAGCCTTTGGAAAAAGTAAAGGTTGTTTATCTCGGGTCTCATTTTCGCTTCGAAATTGACCAAACGAGAGAACAATCAAATGTTCAATTTAATAGTCAAATAGACAAAAGGAGCTAGACTAAAAAGCATAATACGCTTTTTGATCTTGCTCCTTTTTTTATTTTTTCTAAAAAAACCTTGTTAAATAATCTAACGAGATTGTTTACGGCCTAAAAATAGAGACATATAATTCAGTTTAAGTATTTAGAGTTGTTAGAAAACGTGACATGGCTTATGAGAATTTTTTAATTTTAAGTTGTAAAGACATCATAACAAAATAAGGAGTGATAAGAATGATGATAGTTAATTCTGCAAAAGCTGTTGAAAACTATACAAAGGAAGAACATGCCATTGAATTGCAAGGAATAAAGAAACATTTTGTTGATAAAGAGGATAATGTGATTCAGGTTATTAAAGATATCACACTTGATATTAAAGAAAAGGAGTTTATTAGTATTATTGGTCCGAGTGGCTGCGGAAAGAGTACTATGTTTAATATTATCTCTGGTCTCATGGAACCGTCGGCAGGACATGTAACGGTAAAGGGGGAAAATATTTCGAGTTCAACTGGTCATGTAGGTTATATGATGCAAAAAGATTTATTATTTCCCTGGCGCACAATCCTCGACAACGTTAGTCTCGGACTTGAGGTAAAGGGGAAAGCAAAGAAGGAACGTGAAGAAATTGGGTTGGCCTATTTGGCGAAATATGGACTTTCCGACTTTGCGAACGCCTATCCTTCCACATTATCGGGAGGAATGAGACAAAGGGTTGCACTCATTCGCACCCTGGCAATCGACCCCGACATTATTCTTTTGGATGAACCTTTTTCTGCTTTAGACTATCAAACAAGATTAGTACTGGAAGAGGAAATACTGGGAATTTTAAGAGATTTCGGCAAAACAGCCGTTTTAATTACACATGATATAGGTGAAGCGATTGCGATGTCGGACCGGGTCGCCGTTATGACCCAAAGGCCGACTTCGGTAAAGAAAATCTATGAAGTGGGCCTTGCCAAAGAATACAGTTCCGCTATGAAGGCTAGATCCGATCATCGATATAATCATTTTTTTGAAAGTATTTGGGCCGATTTAGATATTCAAATTGGGAGGGAGTTATAATGGATTTAACACAAGTCGGTACTGGAAAGATTATTCAAACAAAAGCCCGGCAAAAGAAAAAGAAGCTCAATCCCATCGTGCTTTATAATATTTCAAGACTGGGAATTGTTTTATCTCTATTGGCTATATGGGAACTGGCAGTTTATCTGCAATGGGTCAATTCTTTTTTGATGGGTTCTCCGCTTGGCATATTAAATGAAACGGTTCGTCTTATTCAAAGCGGGCAGCTTTTCAGTGATATGCTGGCAACTGTTTATGGAACGATTATGGGCTTTATTATCGGCAGTGTTTTAGGTTCTGTTGTCGGTCTTCTATTATGGTATTCTACAACATTTGCAAGAATTATTGACCCCTTTATTGTCGCTTTAAACGGCCTGCCGAAAATTGCCCTTGCACCGATGATTATTATTTGGTTTGGCTCGGGGATGTTCTCGAAGATTGCTTTAGCCGGTATTGCTACGTTTATCGTGGCGTTGCTTTCAGCATACCAGGGAACACATCAAATCGATTCAAATCTTGTCAATTTAATGCGATCACTCGGAGCGTCCAAAGGCCAAATTTTTAAAAAGGTTGTTTTTCCTTCATCCATGCCCTGGATTATTTCCGCATTCCGGTTAAATATAGGTTTTGCCTTAATTGCTGTTATTGGGGGAGAGTTTATCTCTTCTGATAAAGGACTTGGAAGAATGATTTTCGTCGCTGGAAATCTATTTAACTTAAATGTTGTCTGGGTGGGAGTCTTAACTTTAATGGCAGTTGCGATCTTTCTTTATGTTGTTGTATCGAAAATGGAGTCTCGATTAATTCCTTGGGATGCAATGAACAAACAAAGTGAAAATCAATAACAGTTCAGATGGGGGATTTTTCAATGAAAAAATATTCGATTATCACACTACTATCTATACTTGTTGTGACTCTGTCAGCTTGTTCTGGAAGTAACGCAGGAGTTTCTTCAGCCCAGGCTGAAAAAGATGGTGAAATGGACACTGTTCTTATAACAGAGGCCTTCCACACTCTTCTTTATTTACCACTGTATGTGGGTTTCCATGAAGGTGTGTTTAAAGAAAATAATATAAATATCTCTAATATTCGCTCTGCCGGTACCGGCCCGACCGCATTGACGTCTGTGCTTTCCGGCGAAGCACAATTTTCAGTACATGGTCCGGAGCACGTAGGTTTTGCCAATGAAAAAGGCGGCGATGCAAAAGCTGTCAGTGCAGTAGCAAATAGTGCTCCTGTCTGGGTGCTTGCTAATAAAGATGTTGTGTTTGATTCACCGGCAGATTTAAAAGGAAAACGAATCATCGTCGGGTTAGCTCCAGGCACATCGAATACGCTACTCAAACGCTTGCTCGAAGATAACGGACTTGATTATCAAAACGATGTAAAAGTAACTGAAGTCCAAAACGGATCTGAACTGGGCCCCGTACTGGCAGGGGAAGCGGATATTGCGGTCGCTTATCAGCCACAGGTAGAGCAGGGCTTAGCTGAAGGTTTGGAATTAGTTTACGATTTCACAAAAGAATATCCCGACTATGCATTCTCTACTTTCAATACGTCTCAAAAAATCATCGATGAAAATCCTGAGCTAGTAAAACGATTTGTAAAAGCTATGGACGAATCTCTAAAACTAATCCATAAAGACCCGGAAACTGCAAAGAAAGTAGCTAAAAAAGAGTTTCCGGAACTGGACGGAGACGTTATTGATCAAGCTGTTCAACGTATGATTGACAGCAACGTTTATCCGGAAAATGTCGAGATTACCACGGAAGCTTTTAAAACAGCTATCGATATGCAGAAATTTGTAGGAAATATAAAAAACGAAATGAAGTATGAAGATATTGTGAATTCAGAGTTTATTCCTGGTGAATGACAAGGAGGAGGTGTCTAGTTATGAAATTAACAATAGTTGGACTGCAAAGTGGTCCCAATTTAAATGGAGAAAGTTATACTGATCGTCTTGAAATGCTGGCTGCTCAATTTGATCATGCTATTCACGATAATCCAGGAACAGACCTGGTCGTTTTCCCCGAGCTAATGACGACTCCTTATTTTTGCCCGATAGATGATCAAAGCTTTTTTGAATTAGCAGAACCTTTACTTGGCGAAACGTTTACATTTTTTTCTCAAAAAGCAAGAGATTCGGGTGTGTATGTTGTGATTACCATATTTGAAAAATATGCAGATGATCAAAACACTAGCTATTATAATACGGCAATTATGATTTCTGATGCAGGAGAATATATCGGCAGTTATCGGAAGACACATATTCCAAAATTGGCACTCCCAACTTTAACAACGGATGAAACTCGTTATTTTAAGAGGGGAACTGAATTTCCTGTTTTTGATGTAAAAGGCTATAAGGTTGGTATTCTCATCTGTTTCGATCGTTCCTTTCCAGAAGCTGCCAGGGCTCTCGCGTTGCAGGGGGCAGAATTAATCATCATTCCAACAGCAGCCGGAGGAGAAGAGCGAAAGGCAGCATGGCTTTCCGAGTGCCAGGCCAGAGCCAGAGAAAATGGCCTCTATGTTGTCGGGGTTAATAAGGCAGGAGACGAAACACTTAAAGCTGAAGGCCGGGAGTTAACATCACGATTCTTTGGGTTAAGCTGTGCCTTTGATCCAAGCGGAAATGCTGTGCAACCTCATTTAGACAGTGAACCTTGGAAGCACATTATCCTCGAAATCGATGGTAAAAAAGTAGAAGAACAAAGGAATAGGTTAAACTTTTTGGATTTTTTACAAGGAGATTTATATCATTCTTATTCGAGTGAAGTTCAGAAAGTAAGAAAATATGAAATTAAGAGAGAGACAGTTCCGCTTTTTGGACCGAAAGGAGTCGTTACAATTGATTAAGACGTCTATGTTTTCCTTGACGATTGCAGATGCCCACCGATTATTAAGAGAAAAACAAATATCCCCAACTGAGCTGGTTTCATTATATTTAGAACAGATCGAACAGGCAGAGCCAACCATAAGAGCCTGGGTAACAATTGAAAAAGACCGCGCTATTGAAAGAGCAAAAGAGTTAGAGCACAAAGTGAATCAGTTTAAAACGTTTTCACAGCTATATGGTATTCCATATGCAGCAAAGGACATCATTTATACGAAAGGAATAAACACTGAAGGCGGATCAAAGGCATTAAAAGGATTTACACCTGATCAGGATGCTACCGTGGTTCAAAAATTATCTGATGCAGGGGCTATTTTACTCGGCAAAACAACGACGACAGAATTTGCTAACTGGGGAGGCCCACCGGAAACTAGGAATCCATGGAATTTAAACCACACGCCTGGCGGATCAAGCTCCGGTTCGGCAGCAGCCATGGCTGCAGGTATGACTTTAATGGCATTGGGGACCCAAACAGCCGGATCATTATCAAGACCGGCTGCCTATAATGGCTTGACAGTGTTAAAAGCAACTTATGGAAGAATAAGCAAGGCCGGGGTGATACCCGCCAGCTGGAGCTTGGATCATATAGGTGCTTTTACAAAAACGGTTGAGGATACAGTCCTTGTCTATAATGAAATTTCCGGGCCGGACCAACATGATTCATCCACTTGGACATTGCCAAAACAAGATCTCTGCTTACGGGAAAAGAAAGACTATAAGATCGGCATTGTAATAGATGAATATTTTAAAGACACTGATGGTGAATTGCAAAAGTCTATCGAAGACGCGATTCAGGTGCTTCAGAACATAGGTTTTAAAACGATTTCTATTCATTTGCCCGGCAGTTTGGAAGCGGCCAACGCTGCTCAACACATCGTGATGAAATCGGAAACAGCCCATTATCATGCAGATAAATATTTGAAAGAACCGGCCCTTTTCGGTCCCTATTTACAGCAGTTTATTAAAGAAGGCCTACAAATTAAAGCAAATGATTATCTGAAAGCGCAACGAATCCGATCTATTTTTAGAGAACAAATGACCGAACTCTTTAAAGATGTAGATTTGTTAATTACCCCAGCCTCACCAACACCCGCACCAAAAGGGATTTCAGAAACAGGATCACCTGCCTACAATCTTCCATTTACAAATGCAGGTGTCCCAACTCTGACCATTCCTATTGGATACACACAAATCAATCATCTGCCAATGGCAATGCAGCTAGTTGCCGGTCCGATGCACGAGCAAAAGCTAATAGATGCCGGGTTTCTTTTTCAAAAGGAAACGGATTGGCATATGAAAACACCTGAGATGCTTAGGTAAAAGATGTTATTGATTGTAACGATGGTATTGTTAGGGTTCGTGTTGGGATTTGTTGGAGCTGGGGGCTCCGGTTTTATCATTGCCATACTTGTGACGATTTTCCATATCCCCGTACATACCGCATTAGGCACTGCCGTATCTGTCATGTTATTTAGCGTATTGTCAGGAAGTTGGAGTCACTTTCGAGAAGGGAATCTATATTTAAAAGAAGGCTTAATTGTCGGTTTGTTCGGGGGAATTGGTGCTTTCTTTGGGACCAGATTGACCGTGTTCATAGACCCGAATGTGCTGATGTTTTTTACAATGACAGTGTTAGTCATTTCAGCAGTACTTCTTTGGTTAAAAACTAGAGTGAACATTAGGGTTGAGGAAGAGAGAACAAATCCGGCGGTTCTTGGCTATAGCCTAATCGGGCTCGGTAATGGCTTGATTTCAGGAACTTTCGGGATCGGTGCAGCTCCCTTTATCCAGTTGTCACTCATAAAATGGCTGCATTTTCCAATGCGGTTCGCCGCAGGAACTACGATGTTGGTTATTGTACCCATTTCGATGTTCGCATCCGCTGGCTACATCGTAAACGGCTATTTTGACACTCTGTTGTTTTTAAAAGTAGCTCTTGGAACGATAGTTGGGACCTACATTGGAGCGAAGTTAACCAAGAAACTTCCCCAAGTTCTATTGCGATACGGAATGGTTATTACTCCGATTGCAAGTGCGATCATATTACTAATCAATTTTCTATGAAATGGAAAAGCTTAATCAGCTAACAAATGATGAAGCAGCCTATTTTTATCATCGAAAAATTGTTTCATGATTTTGTAGTGATTGGTTTCTTCCAGGGCTGTTTCATTGATTCCGTCCTCGCTAAGCTCAAATATTTTGGAGGATGGATAAGACATGATGATCGGGGAATGGGTCGCTATGATAAACTGAGAATTCTCGTTCACCAGATCATGGATCCTTGCGATCATCGATAATTGCCTGATTGGTGAAAGGGCCGCCTCAGGTTCATCCAAAATGTAAATGCCGTTGCCGCGAAAACGATTTGTGAAGGTCGAAAAAAAAGCTTCGCCATGTGATTGTTCATGGAGTGAAACTCCGCCAAACGAGTCAATTACCCGGGGGCCCGGTGCTGGTTCACTGTCCATTTTTTCTATATTGGAAGCGACATTATAAAAGCTTTCCGCTCGAAGAAAAAAGCCATCTTTGGGCCGCAATACGCCTTTTATCACTTTAAGGTAATGTTCGAGAACGGAATGAGAGTCATAAGTGGTGAAGTTGAAGTTCAACGAACCTCCTTCTGGATTAAATCCGAGCGAAACGGCAATGGCTTCTAATAAGGTTGATTTGCCCACCCCATTTTCACCGACAATGAAAGTGACATTTGGATGGAGAGATAGTTCGGTTAATGAATGAATGCTTGGGAGATTAAAAGGATAGTCATTAAATGAAGGAACTTTATCTCTTTTCAATTTAATGCCTCTAACATATTGGGAATGTAAGTGATCCATACAATTACCCCGCTTAACTGATGATCTTTATTCTATATTTTATCAGATTAAAGAAGTGGAAACATTTATTTCTGTTGGAATTTTTAAATGGAAGGTTCGATTATAACCCCCCCCCTGTTTGGAGACAAAAAGGGGGGGTTTTTGTGTGTTTTTTCATCAGATTCAGCTTGTTTACACTTGTTTTAGTTGGACCAGCATTCCGCCATTGGCACAAGCCTTATTTAATGGGAGTTCAAGAAATTCTAAGTCTGCCCGTCAATGTTGAGAGGATCAATTAAGCGGAAATTCCCGGGATTTAAGCGGAAACTTGAATAATTAAGCGGAAATACGATTATTTAAGCGGAAAAAATAATAATTAAGCGAAATGCGAGTTTATTTAAGCGAAACGTAGAAAGCGATTTGGTCATTAGGCTGAGGGACGGTCTGGACATGGTGAAAAGGATTATCGTCAGAGGGTCAAATCTGCCAGACCTTAATGTAAAGGCAAGGGGCGCAAGATAATTTTGATGGTGTGAGGCATCTTGAGGTCTTTTTGTGCTTCCCTTAAAAACTGATACATGGCTTTGCCACCGACTGAGTTAGCAGAATGGATGGTAATGCGTTCTGCGAACAACTGGTACTCTACCATTAAGTGAACAAGCTTTAACCCGTTTCTCGTTTTATTGACCAGATCATGGTCCAACGACAAATGTTCGACATGAAAATGCACTAACAGGTTGAGACATTCATCAATATTATCGGTCAAAATATATCCTGGTGGACAAGGCCGGTAATCATCAAGAAACACACTTATTTTCATGACCATACCTCCCTCTATGTTCGGATTACGAATATTTTACCACATATTCATAGTGTTAATTGGTACTCCAGCAATAATAAGCAAGAAAAAAGGTAGGAATACCAATGATTCCAGCTTCGTAAATAGGTACAAAGTAATTTTTTAATTTATGAAAATTTACGGATTTATTCTCATAGATCATTGGATGTTTATAGTAAAATATGTATTATGACATTGGGGGAAGAAGAATGAAAATTCTGTTGGAGTTACTGCGAATTGTTTTTATATTTTTTTTCCTGGGCGGAATTATGGCCACGGTGTTGACAAATGTATATGCGATGACGGGGATTAACGTAGACGATTATAACTGGATGGGTGTTTTGGGCATCTTAATATTGCTTTTTGTTTTGTATCGAAATAGATGGCAGTTTTCTGGCTGGTATTCAGGAAAAGGCAGCGAAAAACTTCCGGTAAAAACTTCGAATCTATTGTTAACAATTTCTATTTTGATGCTAATGCTTCCACCTGTTTTAGGTTTAATACTTTAATTGAAATATAGAGAGTTGAGTGACAATGAATATCCGAACAGAAAAAGCCAGTGATTATAAAGAGGTTTACCAATTAAATTATCTTGCTTTTGGTGAGAGACAGGATGAATCCAAACTGATCGAAAGAATCCGGTTATCCGGGGAATTTGTTCCGGAATTGTCGATCATCGCAGAAGAAAAAGGAGAAATCGTCGGCCATATCCTCTTAAGCAAAGCTAAAATAGTGAATCCAAATGAAGATTATGAAGTGATTGTTCTTGCACCTATCGCAGTAAAGCCTGGTTACCAAAAGAAAGGGATTGGAAGCAAGCTGATGCAGGAAGGGCTGCGAAGATGCAGGAAACTGGGCTACGGATTGGTTTTATTAATCGGCCATCCGGATTATTATCCTAAATTCGGATTTAAACCGGCGAGAAAGTACGGGTTGGAGTTAAGGCAATTTGATGTCCCCGATGAGGTTTTCATGGTCTGTGAATTGAAGGCCGGGCAACTTAATAAAGTTCATGGTGAACTTATTTATCCGGACGCTTTTTTTAGCTGAATACTTGGAGAAGAGAAATGGAAAATAATCTGTATTTGTTTTAAAATCAATCTTGATAGAAATAATGTATTTGGTTTCTGAAAACGTGTATGAACGCTGGTTTCATGTGTAGTTCCAATAGGGAGGCCATAATCATGAGCGCTAAAATTAAGCTTACAAATATTATTGAAGGAATTGATATACAGTTTGATGATACATATACGTTTCTAAATAAAGAGACTGGTGAAGTAATTTCCGTATCTCACGAAAACTTCCAGGATGCTGAAGAATTAGACTCATTCGAGAATTTACCCGAATGGCAGCAGGAGGATCTGGAAATTGCGATTGATGTCCTTGGGAATGACGAAAAATATATAGAACTTCCAACAAAATATGATATTAATGAATATAGAATTATGGAAGACTTTTGCTATTCAGTACAAGATAAAAGAATACAAGACAGATTATTTGATGCTATTGATGGAAAAGGTGCCTTTAGGAGATTTAAGAATAAAATTCATGATTTTGGAATTGAGGATCAATGGTATTCCTTTCGAGATGAAGAATTAAAAAAAATCGCAATCGAATGGTGTCAGCATCATGATCTGCAGTATATCGATTAAAGCTGAAATGAGTCGCTTCGAAATCCTATGTTCATTTTGCAAGAGATGAAGTAAATTGCAAGGATGGTGGGAGTTTGTGTTTGTAAAAGTATACCAGTACCATATTGAAACAGGAAAAGAACAAGAGTTTATTGAAATTCAAGAAAAAGCAGCAGAGATTTATCGGAAATATGTCGACTTTCATACCGCTTATCTAAAAAGTAATGATGATCCAACTAAATGGATGGAGATAAGCTGGTATGGAAGCGAGAAAATCTATGAAAAGTCTATTTCCATTATAAATGAGCAAAAAGAAATCCAGGAGCTATACAAGAGATTTCAATCAGTACTTGCGTCAGATAAGCACGAAATTAGTGAAGAGAATTTTTCACAAATAAAAGAAATTTAAGTTAATCTCTAATTATTTTGTTGCTTGAAACAAAAAACTTTTGCAAGCATTATTTGGCTCTTTTTCAGGCTCAAAGTCAGCAATCACGCTCACTTTTGAAAAACCAATGCTTTCTAAAATGAGCCGGAATTCTTCTATCCCGTACCAGCGCAATGCGAATCGTTGCAATTCGGTTTGGATAAGCCGGCCTTCACGCCACTTTTCATACTTTAAATAAGAGACTGTATATTGGTTGAAAAAATCCGCTTCAACCAGCTTCTCTTCCACTGTGATCGTGTCATCATTTGGGCAGTTAATCGTTGTTGTTTTTCTCAATTTGCCTAGTTTAAAATCGTTATCAGGCAGAAAGATATCAAGCATTAGTCGTCCGCCACGCTCAAGATGGTGATAAAGCTGCCTTAAAGCTTTAATTGATTCAGCGCGTTTTTCAATCAATAAAAATGAACCGCCTGGAATAATGATAGACTTTAAGAGGTGACTTATCTTGAATACCTTTAATGGGGTTGTGTTCCTCTGGCAACTTAGTTTCTTAACATCTATTATTGCTTTCGTGTTCGGAATCATGAAAATGTCATGGATATCCATGATTATTAGCTTTTTCACCTTCCTGCTCATTGCTTATTATTTTTTCGGCGCGAATAATGGCTGGAGGCTGGTTTTTCTGCTGTACCTGCATTCTTGCTTGTCTGCACTTTTGTCGTATGGAAAAAACAATCAACTAAGGCACCAGATTTGTAGGGCTGAGATAAATCAGACTACTATGTGGTTTACCACCGTTCATTTTCTGAACGGTGGTATTTTAGAGTTTTTTAATAGTGTCAGCAGATTAGTTATAATGTCCAGTTTCAGTGATTATTTTATAAGAGAAATCCCCAAATAAACCGCGGTCCCCCAAATCACACAGGCTGAAACTTTGTTGATAATCACAAGAAAACGTCCTGATTTCGCCAGCTTGCCTGTCAGCCGGCCGGTGATGCCGAGACCGAAAAACCATAGCCATGAGATCACGATGCATGCTAATGCGAACACCATTTTTTCAACTCCGGCATATTTTAACGAATTTGTCCCGATGACACCGATTGTATCGAGGATGGCATGGGGATTGAGCAGCGATACAGACATCGCAAAGACAATTTATTTTTTCGCTGAAAAGGATTCCGCCTTTTCCAATTGCCCGCCGCCCGGTTTGCTTTTCCATGTAACAAACCCCATATAGAGCAGGAAAACAATACCGACTGTAAGCAGGATCGTTTCCAGCCAAAATGATCCGAAAACAACGACGGAAACTCCTAAAACCGCTAATGAAATTAACAAAGTATCACATATCGATGCGGTAATAATCACTGGCAGTACTCTTATAAAATTAGGCTGAACGGCTCCTTGATTAAGCACAAATACATTTTGTACTCCTAAAGGGAGAATTAAACCAAATGCTAAAATCATTCCATGAAGAATTGCTGCTGTCATTGCCTGCGCCTCCGGTGTAGTAATGTTTTTTATTTTAGTAGATTTATTGAAGGAAGTCTCCAACCAATTGGATGGTATTTTACCCAACCAATCGCTTATAATGATAAAAAATGCAGGAGCGTGTCTTTATGTCTGAACAAGAATGGCTTCCCGTTAAAGCTTCGTTCATCCCTCTCCATCAACAAATATACGAATATATGAAACGAAAAATAATGGCTGGTGAATGGACGGTTGGTACAAGGATACCGCCGCAGCGCACCCTGGCAAAAAGGTTCAAAGTCAATCGAAGTACCGTTGTGTTTGCTTTGGGCGAGTTAGCGGCAGATGGATTAATCGAATCAAAAGTAGGCAAAGGAACGGTCGTGATCAATAATAGCTGGAATCTGCTCGCCTCTGTTCCGCCGCCTGATTGGAATAGTTATGTAAAGTCGGGAGCTTATCATCCCAACATCAGGACGATCCAGGACATTAATGAAGCCGAAAAAAACCCAAACATCATCCGGCTTGGGACTGGTGAGCTGTCACCGCAATTGTTGCCTTCTGAGAGGATGAAAGATATTTTCAATTCGTCGAGTACAGTCTCTTTAGGATACTCTGAGCCAAAAGGAAATTTATACTTAAGAGAAAGGATCAGCCAATATTTAAAGAAAAAGGGAATCCAGGCTTCGCCTTCATCAATCCTGATTGTTTCAGGAGGGCTGCAGGGATTGCAATTGATCTCACTCGGATTATTGCACCGCGGTTCAACGATATTCCTTGAGACGCCTTCATACCTTAATTCAATCCAGGTGTTCCAGTCATCAGGCATGAATTTATTTGGGATTCCCATGAATAACGAAGGGATTATAATCGATTCGCTTGGAAAATTGAAAAGGCAGCATAACGGGGCTTTGCTTTATACGATCCCATCCTTCCACAACCCGACAGGCATATTAATGTCGGAAAAAAGACGAAATGAGCTATTCAATGTGTGCATGAAAGAAAGGCTGCCGATTCTTGAAGATGATGTATACGGAGATTTATGGTTTGATGGCTCTCCGCCAAGTCCGCTAAAAGCGAATGACAGGCAGGGGCTTGTACTATATATGGGAAGCATGTCCAAGACACTCGGACCGGGATTGCGAATTGGCTGGGTTGTCGGCCCTGAGCCTGTCATCGATCGTTTAGCCGATATTAAAATGCAAACAGATTATGGCTCAAGTTCCTTATCCCAATTTGCGGCAGCAGAATGGTTATCAAGCGGTTTATATGAGGAACATGTTGAACAAATAAGGTCTCAGTTAAAATTCCGCCGGGATTTGACAATTGATATTTTAAATAAGCACTTTCATGAATTGGCAAACTGGACGATCCCGAAAGGCGGTTTTTACATATGGGTCACGATCAAACCCCCAATTTCATACCGAAAATTATTTGAAGAAGCTTTAAAAAAAGGGATTTTGCTAAACCCGGGAAATGTTTACGACCGAAATGACCAGCAACATCTGCGGCTTTCCTATTCGTATGCACCGCTCAAAGAATTGAAGAAGGGGTTAATCAGGCTTTCAGAATTGATAAAAGCGCACATATAGATTTTCCCAAGGGAAAGAAGGATAGCCTAACTGACTATCCTTCTCTTTAGACTTCTGAACTGATAGTCTATCACTCTTGCTTAGTATCCAACAAAAGCAACACCAACGATTATTAACAGGATAAACAGAACGACAATCAGAGCAAAGCCTGCTCCATATCCACCACTACCGCCCATAGTGTGCCCACCTCCTTTTTTATGAATAGTACATTATATGGGAAAAATGTTTTTGAGGGTTGGACATCTGTTTAAAGAATAGGGAAAGAGGCTTTTTAATTAAGGAAGTACCACCTTTTTCGAGAAAAAAAAGAATCAAACTACCGCAAAACAACAAAAAAAGAGCCTGGACACCCATGGATTGAAACATCCAGAGTTAGCAGGCCATTGTATCTAACATTTTATTGTTCGTCGTAAATATCAAATAAAAATCGAAACGGGTCATTGCTGTTTTTATTAAGAAAGTTCCTTTTCTTATAGGCTGAAATAGGCAGGGATGCCAAAGCGATAATAGAGAAACACAAAATGATTAAAGATAATAGCCCTAAAATTGCAACCACTTTTTCCACGTCCTTTCCATTATCTTTCTACAACTTAAGCGTAAATTATGGAAAGCGTTTCAGGGCAAGCAAAATTTTCGGAAAGGGAGTGGAATTTGCCATGTAAACATAAAAAGTTGTTTAGGGTCGGGAATTATCTTGCTGCCGCTGCTGATTTACAATACAGCAGGCGATTATGCTATTTTTGCGTGGCTGCTGATTATGGCGCTCGGTTTTCTGTAAAATCATCACTTAAATAATGATAATATTGAACGAACCTGATTCACCATATTAATACCGTTTGTTATTTTCCCAGCGTGCGACATTATTTTATTTATGCTTCCCGTGGGCCCCTGTCTTGAAGAAGAAATACGTCTCCCTCTGGCATTTGAACGCGGTCCAAAAATGTGAAACGGGCCGGAAGTCCTTCGTCTTGCATTACGTGGATAAAATGGCATATATTCACCTCCAATATAATAACCCAGGTGCTTACTTACTGGTAATGAACAGAGTATAAAGACATTTGCATGTGAACAAAACTCACTCTTTCCTAATGACTTGCATCCCTTAAAATCGTATTATCTACGGTAACCAATATCAAGATGATCAACAACTTAGTTACTGAAGCTTCACCAGCCGAAAATCTTTGAAGTATATTATACAAATCGCTTATGCCTTAATATCACAACTTTTGTTGATGATCTTCTTAATAATCTATGAAAAAATAGAATCGGTGATTGTGTTAAATCGACTAAATGATAAAAATTTAAAACATATTCATGGCTTTAGTGAAAATATCTAATTTTAAGCTTCCAGTGCTGGAAAATTTATTGAGTTTATGATAAGATCTTTTATTTTTCTTTGTGTAGACTACAATGTGATCTCGCGTGATATCTGGTTGATTCATTTAGTAATATCGGATAAGCGTCCAAGCTTATTTTCCCTTTGGACATAACAATACAGTAGGGTTTAATATTTGCTAATCCTAAATGAAAAAAGGAGGGGAATTTATGGGCTGCTTTGGTGGATGTGGTTACAGATACGGTGGTGCCCGCTATGGTGCTGCTTCATATGGTGGTGGTTTTGCACTGATCGTTGTGTTGTTTATTCTATTGATAATCATTGGTGCTGTTTGCTGGGGATATTAAAGCCATGTGAACTCTAAAATGTTGATAGTAAAAACAACCTGTTCCCTTTAGGAAACAGGTTGTTTTTAACTGTATTTTTCAAGGCAGCTTTCATATTAACCGCGGAAAAAGTTATTTCATCTTTTCAAATTAATGGCTAAAGCAGGGTGGTTTCCCGGGTCATCATTAATTGCATCTGAGGAATAAATCTTGATCATGACCTTGCCTCCTTGTGACTTAGCGCGGATCAGGATCGGTTGGTTATACTGGTTTTTGAATTGAAAATCAGGACCATACCAACTGACCGTTGCATCCCTTCCAGGTGGGACATAGGGAACCCGCCTGCTATGGGAATAACGTTGAACAATTTCCATTCCGGCCTTATCCACTGCATTAAATAACGTCGAAGAGACTTGACATATTCCGCCCCCAATTCCTTCGGAAAATTCGCCTTTGACAATAACCCGTGCTTTTAAATACCCTCGTTCCGTAGTTCTCTTGCCAACGACGCGATTAAATGAAAACATCTCCCCCGGAAACAATACATGATTGTTAAGAGCTTCTACGGCCAGGGAGATATTATGTGAACGATTTTTGTTGTTGCTATTAAAATAAGTTTGATATTGGCCTATCTGTTGTTCTCTTATGTTCGAAAGCAATTCACTGTCCACTTTTGGGTATATGGAAAGGGTCGGAACTTCTATCTTGGCTGGTCCATTACCGAAAAAATATGTTAAAAATTGATTTGTGAATTCTTGTTGGTTTAATTTAGATCCGATCTGTTCCTGCACAATATTGTCTTGATCATCGATTATTGCATTCCCCGGCTCCTGATAAACTTGTCGGTCCAATATGTCGATAAACTGAGAGTATTTGTAACTGTCGATCATCGGCTGGCCAGGGAAGGGGATCAAAAAATCACTTCGGTTAATGGTGAAAATCGTCTCGCCTTGCTGCGTAATCATGAGGTCACCTGGATAATTGACAAGTTGCGTGATTAGCAACAGTTTGGTAATCCATATGAATTTCATCATTAAGGATACCTCCCCAATTCATATTTTTTAGCACTGTTATTATTATTTCGCTTAACCTATAGTCTCTGCAGGAGTATCCTTGGGTATAGCTATATATAATGGATTCATCCTTTGTTTGTAAGCTTATAATGCCGACAGAATGATTTTGGTCATTTGTGTCATTAAAAAACCCTTTTTTTATATTTCCCACATATCTTTTATTTATTGTTATTTTGAAAAATCGAAGTAAATTGAATGTAAAGCAACGAAGGATAGCCTATTCGACTATCCTTCGTTGTGCACTTAAGCAATAGGAAGTGTATTAATATCCACCACCAACGAACGCAACACCAACAATGATTAGAAGGATAAACAAAACGACGATGAGAGCAAAACCTGCTCCGTATCCGTAATTTTCACCCATATTAAGTCCACCTCCTTGAATTGAATACTACATTGTATGGGAAGAGAAACGTTGCGGGTTGGACAATTTCTGAGCAAAGAATTAAAAAGGGCTTCTATACCTTAGGGAATTTCAGGACTTGCACTGTGGACGTAGCTTAATCGCTCATAAAATGTGATATTGGGTTAAATGTCTGGTTTTTTAGTTGTCAAACGTGAGTTCATATAGAGGTATATCTTTCCACATGTTAGCCATAATATGTTTGATAACTCTGAATCAAAAGTGGAGGGAAAACAACGTGGGAGAAGTTAATATTGTTTTGCTCACAACCAAAGTCGTCATCGGCTTTGTTACCTTATTTTTTATTATTTTCATAACAGGCAGAACATCCATTTATCAATTAACTCCTTTTCACTTCGTTTTTGTATTACTGCTCGGGGATTTTTTAGGAGACACTATTTATGAAGACCGCATTGGGATCTTCTATTTTTTTTATGCTGTCGGATTGTGGACACTGCTCATGCTGGCTGTGGAGTATATCACTTTAAAAAAGAAATCATCCCGCTCTGTGTTTGAAGGCAATCCTGACATTATTATTCGCGATGGGATTATCGATCGAAAAATGCTTAAAAAGAATAAATTGGATGTGAATCAGTTGTCGAGCTTGCTGCGTCAAGCGAATATTTTTTCAGTACGTGAAGTGAAATATGGAATACTGGAACCAAACGGCCATATAAGCACCTTATTAAAATCCAAGTACCAAAAACCGGACAGACAAGATCTCAATCTTCCCGATAGCCCAGTAGACCTGCCAACCACCTTGATTATTGACGGGGAAATAATATGGGATAATCTACACGAACGCGGATTTGACCAACAATGGCTACATAAGCAATTAACCGCGCAAGGTTATGACAGTGAAAAAGATATCTTCTACGCCGACTGGGATGACAGTGAGGGCATTCATATAAGCCCTATTAAAGTTGGTTAAGTCATAGGAAGGTTAGGGGGTATAGCACGAAACTAACGGAGGCTGGAAGAGGCAATTGAATAGTTTTTTTCGCGGTTGTCGAACTCCGTGAGTTCCACAACCGTAAAAGTTTTTTTGATTAGTCGCCAGAAATCGCTCTGGAAGATAATTTGCCAAAGCCTCCGAATGAATTCGAACTTGACGTATAAGTGAATAGCATTTAGTCTTTTCGCAAAGCCAATGGCTAATAAGCTTTGCTTTTAAACGATGTTGTTTTAAGCGGGCACAGGGATTCGGTTTTCGATGGACTGGATTCATTATCCGCTGAAGAACACCTTCCTATCATGCCATAGGTGTTCTTTTGCTTTTGATTAGTAGTTTCTGTGATTTATAGAATCTCTTAACAATCATTAAAACTATATTTATACCAATGTATCTTTAAATTTACATTCATTCGTTACCCTTGTTTTGTACCAATTACAAAACAAGGAAGGAAAAACAGTGAAAAAAGCTGTAAGATTGGTTTTCTTGTTGTCTTTTGCGTTACTTCTTGTCGGAAGCACGCTCTCAGCTGCTCCGGGAAGACAGGCATCTGCCAGCGAGGGTGAAGCTGAAGAAATGAATTTGCGGGTGATGACGTATAACCTTAGGTATGAAAACACTATCGATCCGTCACCTCACACATGGGATGAAAGACGACCGACCGTTCGACAGTTGATCCGCATGGAGCAGCCGGATATCTTTGGGACTCAGGAGGCTCTATATCAACAGGTTGCTGAAGTCGCAGATGATCTGCCTAACTATGAATGGATTGGCCTTGGCCGCGAAGGTGGCAGCAAAGGTGAATTCATGGCAATCTATTATAAGAAAAACCGCTTTACACCATTAGAATACGACCACTTCTGGCTTTCAGACACTCCGGAAGTAATTGGTTCCAAGTCATGGGGCAACACGATTCCTCGTATGGTGACTTGGGTAAAGTTCCTTGATACAAAAACGGACAAGCAATTCTACTTTGTGAACACACACTTTGACCATCGTTCCGTAGAAGCAAGAGAGAAAAGCGCCAGCTTGATTGTGGAAAAAATCAAAGCGTTCGATCCTGCATTGCCGGTTGTGTTGACAGGAGATTTTAATACTGCCCCTGATACGAGACCTCATCAAATCCTGACAGACGAAGGCCCATTTGTAGATACGATGGAGTCCGCCGAGCAGAAAATCAACGACCATCTCGGCACATTCAACGGTTTCCGTGATCCGACAGGTGGTAAAAACCGCATTGACTGGATTTTAACAAAAGGAAATGTAATTACCCACTCAACAGAAATCATTGATTATCAAAAGATTGGCCAATTTCCGAGTGATCATTACCCAGTCATCAGCAACCTGACATTGGGGACAAGTAAATAAAACGACGAATCCCCGGTGCCATCACCGGGGATTTTTTCGTGATACATACTCTAAAAATTCATTTAAAGAGGTAAACATTACTTCTGGTCCTAATCTCCTTCACCGAGCATTACGGATCGTTTATAAAATAGATCATTCCGACTAGAAGTCCGGCACCTATCAGATAAGCTAAGGCATGCCTTATCCAGCCTTTTATATAATGCTTTGTGTATTTTATCATCCTTTTTTAAACAATACAATTGTATTATAAAATTGTGCTGTTATTTTTTTCTTGTTAAAATAAGATTATGCCTAAACTAGTTGATCACGAGAAACAAAGAAAACAAATTGCAGAAGCGACCTGGCGAGTCGTTTTAGAACGAGGAATGGAAGGAGCGACAGTAAGAAATATTGCCAAGCAGGCAGGGTTATCACTGGGTGCATTGCGCCATTATTTTTCAACACAAGAAGAATTACTCGTTTATGCGATGAAGCTCGTCAAAGAAAAGGCGACAGCGCGTATTAATGCAACGCCAAGCAGGATATGCCTCCAAAAGAAATTGATGAAAATATAATTGTAAAGAAGGCGATATTTTTGAGAGAATCCATTGATAACTTTGATGATGTGTTGGAAATGCTTGATGCTCTATTAAAAGAAGAATCTCGTTTTAATTGGGATGCTTTTTATTCTGAGCGGGAGCGAGGCATACCGTTTTTTGTGAATTGTCCTGATGAAAATTTAGTAAGTTATTTTGAAAAAAAACTGATTGGTCCCGGGAAAGTGCTTGAACTTGGCTGCGGTCCTGGCAGGAATGCCATTTAATGGCTGAAAAAGGTTGTTCTGTTGATGCGGTAGACCTTTCACAAGAGGGACTTGAGTGGGGAGCCGAACGGGCGAAAGAAAGGAATCTTGACATAAATTTCATGTTGAAAAACATCTTTGAACTAAAGATTGAAGAAGGTGTATATGATTTCGTATATGATGCAGGTTGTTTTCATCATGTCGCGCCGCACAGGAGGATGAGCTATATCGACTTGTTAAAGACCGCTCTAAAACCAAATGGTCTCTTTGCCCTTACGTGTTTTGTCCAGGGAGGGCGGCTCGGCGGAGCAGACATCACGGATTGGGAAGTATATCGATTGCGCAGCCTTAAAGGTGGGCTGGGTTTTACCGAAGAAAAATTAAAAGCTGTCT
The DNA here is from genome assembly GCF_002860165.1 of Bacillus sp. V3-13. Lineage (GTDB taxonomy): Bacteria > Bacillota > Bacilli > Bacillales > Cytobacillaceae > Bacillus_BJ. The sequence continues at coordinate 28,912 of NZ_PGUZ01000082.1, forward strand.
TTAAAGATTTTGAAGCAGTTGAAATCCGTAAAATGGAGGAAATCGAGCAGCCAAATCTCCTTTTTGGTGTTTCTGATTTGTGGACAGCTTTATTCAGGAAAAAATGAAGTAGTCCATCTTGACGGAAAAGATCAATTTATTCGGGCAATGGATATAAACACTATATTGAAAAACTTCAATAGGAAGGCTGACTTTGTTCAAGTAAAAGTATTCAAAAAATTAGTTGAGAAATGAAGTCCGGCAGCAAATCATGTTTTCCTCATTATTTATAAAAGAAGGTGGGTAATATTAAACCGTTTAAGAAGCTTTATTTATTTAAAAAAGCAACTACATTCCTCATGTTCTTCATCAGAGTAATTATGCTTGGATTCATTACATTTGATTTTTTTCAACACTTTTCTCCGGAAGTTCCCGTTGGATTACAATTCGAGGGACTTCGTGCAAGTTTGATTTTGTTTTATATTCCTCTATCCTTTTTATTATTGATGTTTACCTGGTTTCTACAAAGCAAAAAAATTATTTTGACTACATTTATTATGGATATTTTAGCCATCTGTTTTTTTGACGATATGCTTAGGTTTTTTATTTAGTCAACGATACAGGAGGAAAAGGATGGCGTATGCAAAATGGTAGCCTGTTTCCAAAGTCTACACATTATTTACAGCTATAAAAGACCCATCTGTTTTTTGTGATTTTTTGAAAGGGTTTTCAACGAGGAAAATCGAATTTTTGTTACAGCACTGAAAAAGAAGGGGGAAATTTTTTTATGCCGTCTGTGTTAATGACAACTGAAGGCCATATTGCTGTGGTGACATTAAATCGGGAGGATGCTTTAAATGCGTTTAATTATGAGACGCTTGCAGAGCTCCAAACAGTAGTGGAAGAAATTCGGGTCAATAAAGAGATTCGCGTTGTGATTTTTACAGGAGCAGGTGACAAAGCGTTTTCTGTTGGAGCCGATTTGAAAGAGCGCAAAACATTAACAGAACAGCAAGTAAAGCGGAATCTGTATAAAATCAATGAAGTGTTCAACCTGATCGACCAGCTGCCCCAGCCGACAATTGCAGCAATCAACGGTTATGCTTTTGGGGGCGGGATGGAACTCGCTTTAGCTTGCGATATCCGAATCGGAGCAGAGGGCACGCAGATGGGCTTGACGGAAACAAGCCTGGCCATTATCCCCGGAGCAGGTGGAACGCAAAGGCTTCCCCGCCTGATCGGACAGGCAAAGGCACTTGAGCTGATTTTAACGGCACGCCGCCTCACTTCAGAGGAAGCATACGAGTATGGCCTTTTAAATAAAATTTCCAAACGGGAACAATTGCAGGCGGATTGCCTTGCAATGGCTGAGAGCATGCTTAACAACGGCCCGATTGCCTTGCAGCAAGCGAAATTTGCAATCAAGAACGGCATGAACACCGATTTGCAAACCGGAATGCAAATTGAGCGAAAAGCTTACGAAGTTACGATTCCAACCGCTGATCGGCTCGAAGCGCTTCAGGCGTTTAGTGAAAAAAGAAAACCTGAATACAAGGGAGAATAAAAAACACGATTCTGTCGTGTTTTTTATTCGGAATTTCTGTGCAAAAAACGGTTTCGCTTAAATAAAGCCGACTTCCGCTTAATTATTGGAATAAACGCTTAATTCCCGAGTCGTTTCGCTTAATTCCCCCGATTTTTCGCTTAATTATTTTGGGCTGTTACCCATAATAGTTATTTTGTGGTAAATAATAGATATATTTAGGGAAAATTCCCCGTTTAATAACTATGATTTTATCAAATTCAAACATATCATTCTAAAAAGACAAAAAAAAGCAAATTTGCAGCTGATTTTATTCAAGCCGCGGTCGCTTTAACACCTAAAAGTGGTTTGCCATCCTCTGAATAACATCCGCCAATAGAAATTATTGCATATTCCACGAAAATACTTGTAAAATAGCTAAACTTACGTATATAATTTAGTGCATAAAAGCATAAAAGTGCGAAAGTGTTAATTAAGGGGGAACTGAAAATGAAAAAAAGATTGGTATATGGGGGCATTAGCGGAATGCTGGCCTTAGTGTTATTAAGCGGGTGCGGCAGTGAAAGTACGAACGGAAGTGGAGAGCAGCCTAAAGAGGATGATGCTTTTAAGGTTGGCGTTACGCAAATTGTCGAGCATCCTTCTCTTGATGCCGCGTTTGAAGGATTTAAAAAGGCGCTTGAAGAGAATGATGTCGAGGTTGAATATGATGTTCAGATTGCCCAGGGTGATCAAAGTAATAGTCAAACGATCGCCAATAATTTTGCGGGGGATGGGGTTGATTTAATTTTCGCAAACTCCACTCCAAGTGCGCTGAGCTCATTAAATGCCACTAAAGAGATTCCAATTGTGTTTACTTCTGTGACCGATCCTGTTGGCGCAGGGCTGGTTGCGGCAATGGATCAGCCTGGTGAAAATATTACCGGAACGACCGATACGCACCCGGATGCGATTCCGAATACGGTGAAATTTATGAGCGAGAACATGGACGGGGAAACAGTTGGCGTCATTTACAACTCGGGTGAGCAAAATTCGGTGGCACAGATCGATTTGGTCAAGAAGGCGCTGAAAGATACCGATTTGAAATTAACGGAAGCGACCGTTTCCAATTCTTCTGAAGTTAAACAGGCGGCTGAATCATTGGTCGGCAAGGCTGACATGATCTATATCATTACGGATAATACCGTCGTTTCGGCACTTGAATCGGTGATTCAAACCGCGAATGACAATGATATCCCGTTATTTGTCGGTGAACTGGATTCTGTGAAGCGGGGCGGTTTTGCTGCGTATGGATTCGATTATGTGGACATCGGTTATGAGGCTGGCATGATGGCAGCACAAATATTGAAAGGCGAAAAGAAGCCTTCAGAGATTCCCGTTCAATATCCGCAAAATTTGAAGCTGGTGATTAACGAGAAAGCTGCTGAAGAAATGAATATTACAATCAAAGACGAATGGAAAGAAAGTGCCGAGTTCGTAAAGTAAAATAACTTTCCGGACGAAATAGAAAGGATGTATTTTATGTTTACAGCCATATTTGGTTCCGTTGAATCAGGTGCAATTTATGCGATTATGGCTTTGGGGGTTTATCTGTCCTTCAGAATATTGGATTTTCCTGATTTAACAGTTGACGGGAGTTTTGTTACCGGGGCATCTGTGGCTGCAGTGTTGGTCGTCTCGGGAACGAATCCTTTTCTGGCAACGGCCGCTGCGATACTGGCGGGGTTCTTGGCGGGATGCATCACCGGCCTGCTGCACACAAAAGGGAAAATTAATGCATTACTATCAGGAATTTTAATGATGATTGCCCTCTATTCTATTAATCTGCGAATTATGGGCAAATCGAATGTACCGCTTTTAGCGGAATCAACAGTGATTACCGCGATCAGGGACTTTTGGAAAAGCCTCGGGATTGACGATGGCATTCAAGCTTTGCTGAACAGCGCAGGCTTGTCTGTCTTTGTTCCCACTACATGGGGAGTCTTGATCATTATGATCGTGCTTGCTTTCATCGTTAAGCTTGGAATTGATTTATTCCTGAGGACGGATCTTGGATTGGCGATCAGGGCGACCGGTAATAATGAGGCGATGATCCGAAGTTTTTCTGCCAACACCGACTATTTGAAAGTACTCGGATTGGGGCTTTCCAATGCACTTGTGGCCTTTTCCGGTGCATTGGTTGCCCAGTATTCCGGCTATAGTGACGTCGGGATGGGAATCGGGATGATCATCGTCGGGCTCGCCTCAGTCATCATTGGCGAGGCGGTATTCGGAGCGAAAACGATTGTCAGGGCGACATTGGCCGTAATCGGTGGCGCGATTTTGTACCGGATCATCGTAACGATTGCGTTAAGGGTGGAGTTTTTAGAAACAAGCGATATGAAATTAATTACAGCCTTCATCGTCGTATGTGCCTTAGTGTTTCCGAGATTGATAGAAACCCAGAAGGAGAAACAGCGCAAAAGGCAAAGAATCAAAAACCGAAAGGCAGATTTGAGCGTCTTGGAGAAGGGTGGTGAAAGGGTTGCTCCAGCTAAATCAGATATTTAAAGTGTTCAATGAAGGGACCCTTGACGAAAAAATTGCTCTCGATCATATCGATTTGCATCTTGCTCCTGGTGATTTTGTGACTGTGATCGGCAGCAATGGTGCGGGTAAGTCAACGTTAATGAACATTATTTCCGGCAAGTACGCACCTGATGAAGGCGAGGTTTATATTCATGGGAATAATGTTACTGATGAACAGGAGTTTAAAAGGGCGAAGCGAATTGGCCGGGTCTTTCAGGACCCGATGGCCGGAACCGCCCCGGGGATGACAATTGAAGAGAATCTCGCCATTGCCTATGCAAGAACATCGGTACGCGGCTTTAGGCGGGGAGTATCAAAAAAGCGGAGACAGTTTTTTAAAGAAGTGCTTGAAACGCTCCAGCTCGGGCTGGAAAACAGGCTCGAGGCTAAAGCCGGCTTGCTTTCCGGCGGGGAACGCCAGGCATTATCCCTGCTAATGGCAACCTTCACCAAGCCCGATCTGCTGCTTCTTGATGAGCATACCGCTGCGCTTGACCCTTCCCGGGCTGAGCTGATTACCAGCTTGACCGGAAAGATCGTTTCCGAACATAAATTGACTGCTTTAATGGTTACCCATAATATGCAGCAGGCCCTCGATCTCGGGAACCGGTTAATTATGATGGATCAGGGCCAGATCATTTTTGAAGCGAATTCCACTGAAAAAAGCCGCTTGACGGTCGATAAATTGCTCCAGGAGTTCCAGCGCATCCGCGGCGAAAAAATTAACAGCGACCGCTCGGTATTAATATAACCACCAAAGCACATGGGGAGTAGACCGTGTGCTTTTGCTGTTTAAGAAGCAAGCTTTTATCTTTAAGGATAATACATAACCGCCTGATACCTGGTCAGCTCTTCGCCGGAATTTTTATAAGTGTGTGATTTATTGGCTGTGAAGCGGATCGAACCGCCAGCCTCAATTTTATATGTATTGTCGCCGATAAGCATTTCAAGGCTCCCGTTCATGACGGTAATATATTCTTCGACCCCTTCGTTATGGCGCGCCGAAGTATGGATGCTGCCGCGGTCCATTTCAACTATAAATATTTCAAACCTTTTTCTTGGATCAAAGGGGAAAATCGAATAAACGCGATAGTCGCCGTTATTCTCGATGACAGGTGTGACATTTTGCAATGGCACAAAAGCAATATCTGCAGGCTCGTCGTTGATAAGCGAAGAAAAGGACACCTGGAGCCCGGTTGCAATTTTCCAGAGGGTGGTAACGGTCGGGTTGGATTCGCCGCGCTCGATCTGGCCGAGCATCGCTTTGCTGACGCCGGTCAGGCTGGCTGTTTGATCGAGGCTTATTCCCCGGTTATTCCGAACTGCTTTTAAATTTTTCCCGATATTCTTTTGGATATTTTCCATTTTTTCCTCCGAAAGAATTGTACAATATAACGCACGTATGTATAATATAGTTTAATTATAATTTGAAAATATATACGTCTATTTTAGTATAAAACTAGCGGAATATAAACCGGAAAAAGGCGGTGGCACCTTGGCAGAATTAACGTTGGGCAAACATTCTTCCGAGTTTAGAAAAGGAATTCAAGCCGGAGTCAGCATTGGGATCGGCTATTTTCCGATCGCGGTAACCTTCGGGCTGCTGGCAAAAACAACAGGGCTTTCAATTGCTGAGACGGTTATGATGAGCCTGATTGTGTTTGCAGGGGCGTCGCAATACATTTCTCTCAGTCTGTTAACGCTTGGAACAGGTGTGTTTGAAATTATTTTAACAACCTTTATTGTGAATATCCGCCACTTTCTAATGGCGGCTTCGCTTAATGAAAAATGTGAGGATGACCATCTTTTCAATAAAGCCATCTATTCCTTTGGAATCACCGATGAAACTTTCTCGGTAGCGGCAACAAAGGAAGGGACGGTTACGACGGGGTATATTTTCGGCGTGATCGCGGTCTCGTATTCAAGCTGGGTCATCAATTCCGGACTTGGCCATTTACTCGGTGCAAGCCTTCCGGAAACGTTACAGGAAAGCATGTCTGTCGCTTTGTATGCGATGTTTATCGGCCTGCTCGTCCCGTCCATGAAAAAGAGTGCTAAAGTGGTCTTTTTGGCTGCTCTTGCAGCTTGCTTTAATACGGTTTTTACTTTGGCGGAATGGCTTTCAACTGGGTGGGCGATTGTATCGGCAACGCTCCTTTCGGCCGTCATCGTTGAAGCAGTTGAAATGATGAAAGGGAAGCAAAGGAGGGACGGAAGTGAGCAGTGAAATCGTCTGGATGATCATCGGAATGGGTGTCGTTACCTATATCCCGAGAATGCTTCCATTTATCTTGTTTCAAGGCAAAGAGCTGCCTGCTTTTTTACAGGGGGTGCTGAGAAATGTCCCGTACGCCACTTTAGGGGCGCTTATTTTTCCAGGGATACTGTTCATTCAGGAGGATATGTGGTACGGGCTGCTCGGAGCGGCCGCTGCCTTTATTGTTGCGTATCTTGGCGCGAACGTGATCATCGTCGTGCTCGGCTCGATTGCGGTATTAACTTTATATTCGTATCTTTTTTAGATTTCGATACCTGCCGGTTCATTTGTGAGCCGGCAGGTATTTTTTCATGGATTGGCGTTGGAACTGTGCATGCTAAGTGTAAGGGAGCGGGCAGGCTTGGTTAAGATCTTGTTCTAATTCACGAATTTTTTATTAAACTAGTAAGAGAACAGGTTGTACATGGAGGTGAAAATAAGTTGGCGCGCAAAATCGGGGTTTATGCGGTTATTGGCTATGTTCTTTACGGGTTATTTATTTACTGGTACCTTTTCGATTTCGCCGATACAAGCCTGCCGTTTGAATATGAAGGCTCACAGGCTGACCCGGCCGTTTTTCTGAATGCGCGGGAACTTAGCTTGAGCGAGGAATATTCAAAGGTGAGAAATCTTTTATTTTTCTTGTCTACACCGCTTGAATGGCTTTTTTATTTATTAATTTTGTTGACCGGGCTTTCAAAGGCATTTAAGCGCTGGGCCGAACAGTCAGCTAAATTCAAGTTTTTCCAAACAGCGACCTATTTCTTTTGGCTGTCTGTTTTTGCCTTCGTGGCAACTTTTCCGTTAAGCTATATCAGTTACTCTTTGGCAAGGAGCTACAATATTTCGACCCAGACATTCGCTTCATGGATGAAGGATGAGCTGATTGATTTCTGGATCAATTACGGAATTATGGTGATTGTTGTTTCTGTGCTTTATTGGCTGATGAAGAAAAGCCGCAAGAGGTGGTGGCTGTACGCCTGGATGTTGTCAATCCCGTTTACCTTGATGATGATGTTCTTGCAGCCGGTCGTCATTGACCCTTTATACAATGACTTTTATCCCTTAAAAGACAAGGAGCTCGAACAGAAAATCCTGGCGCTTGCAGCCAAAGCGGACATTCCGGCTGACCATGTTTTTGAAGTGGACATGGCCGAAAAAACCAATGCTTTAAATGCCTACGTGACCGGAATCGGCGGAAATTCGCGGATCGTGCTTTGGGACACGACTTTAAACCGCTTAAATGATGAGCAAATTTTATTCATAATGGCCCATGAAATGGCCCATTATGTGAAGAAGCATATTTATGTCGGAATAGCTGGATACCTGCTGTTATCGTTAGCCGGATTATATGCAACGTCGAGAATCATGAATTGGGCAATAAGCCGCTGGGGAAAAGAATTTAAGGTTGACCACGTTCATGATTTACGCTCATTGCCGCTGTTCTTGATGATTCTGTCGATGCTGATGTTTGCAGCGAGCCCGCTGACCAATTTTGTGTCAAGATACCAGGAAAGCCAGGCTGATCTTTATGCAATTGAGATGACAAAGGATCCGGAAGCGGCAATTTCTTCATTTCAGGAGCTGACACGTGCCGGGCTCAGCCAGGTCAATCCGCCTTTATTGGTGAAAATATTCCGCTATGGCCATCCGACAATGCTTGAAAGAATTGCTGCTCTTGAAGAATACGAAATAAAGATGCGAAACGAAAATATCGATTGAAAGGGGCCGCCTCTGGTGGTCCTTGTTTCATTTTTAAAAAATCAAAAACAAAAATAAGAGACTGAGCACCACCGGCTTCCAACTCCCATCTTTTCATAAAAGAAGGACGCCTTTTGGTCAGTCTCCGATAAGGTTTGAACCGCAGAAATTAAGTTAAGTTCCAAACTGTTTGTTTAAGGAAGCTAATTCTTCAGTCAACTGCAAAAATGCTTGCTTATCATGAACATCGATTGCCTGATCAATCTTGTTCAACAGCTTTTCTTTTTCAGCGTTAAGCAACACTTCATCAAGGAGCATATCAATGTAAAGGTTTGACATGTAAGCTTCTTTTGCATTTTGGCGGTTCATCGCTTTCGCTTTCATTAGCTCTGTGTAGGACCTTTCGTTCATGAAAATCACCCCTGACGCTTTTTAATATTATATGGAATTTTCACTCTTGAATCAACTAAATTTTTTTAATTTTTAGAAAATATTTTTTGGCGGTTAATTGTAAAATCAAATGCAACACCATAAAAATAGAAAAGCCATAGTGAAACCGTGTTAT
>NZ_PGUZ01000083.1 GCF_002860165.1 Bacillus sp. V3-13
TTCCGCTCGTAAATCTCGAATTCCGCTCGTAAATCTCGAATTCCGCTCGTAAATCTCAAATTCCGCTCGTAAATCTCAAATTCCGCTCGTAAATCTCGAATTCCGCTCGTAAATCTCGAAAACCGCTCATAAATCAAACATTCACCTTTCGATCAGCAATTCAATAAAAAAAAAGTGCAATATCACTGGTTTTTGTAATAAACCGAAATATTGCACGCTTCTTTTCATATAGCGTCCCAGGAGAGATTCGAACTCCCGACCGACGGCTTAGAAGGCCGTTGCTCTATCCTGCTGAGCTACTGGGACATGTTATTCTTTTTGAAAGACAAACTTTATTATATTAGACAAATAATAAAATGTCAATAAGATTAACGGGAATTTCTCGCCATTCTTATGGGAGAAAAAATGAATTTTCTCTCCCATATTATAGAATAGTTATTTCCGTTTTGGAAGAGTAAATGACTGTTGTAGCCCGGGAAGCTCCCCTTTATCAATATCAAAAGTGCGCAAAATCAAATCTGTTTCGGATAGATCAAGAATCACATACGTTTTTTCCAGACGCATTCTCGGCAGCAATATACTTCCCGGATTGATGAACAGTATACCATCAATCATTTCCGCACCGAGGACATGGGAATGTCCGAAGCAAACGATATTGGCGTTTACTTCCCTGGCCCGGTAATGCAGGTTCATCAGTGTTGATTTAACGGAATAAAGATGGCCATGTGTCACGTAAAGACGGTAGCCGTCGATGTCCTTAACGAGCTCGTTCGGAAGCTTTTGATCATAATCACAATTTCCCCTTACGACGGCGAAACCGGACAATGCGCTGTCATCAGCCGCAAGCTCCGAATCGCCGCAATGGACCATTACTTCGACTTCGCTCCCATGCTTTTCCTTAATCGTCTCCAATACTTCGGATGAGCCATGGCTGTCACTGACAATTAACGCTCTCTTCATGCCTGCTCACCCTTTACTGATAATGTCGCAAGCAGACCGCCCAACTTTTGCAGGGCCCTGGCGCGGTGGCTGATTTGATTCTTTTCTTCAGGTTCGAGCTCGGCCATTGCTTTGTTTTTTTCTTTCACAAAAAAAATCGGGTCATATCCAAAGCCGTTTGTCCCGGTCCGTTCAAACAGGATCAACCCTTCACACGTGCCGGAAACCGTTTCAGTCGGGTGCCCCGGTCTCGCAACGGCAAGTGCGCAGTAAAATCTCGCGGTCCGGTCTTCTTCTTTAACCCCGGACAATTCGGCTAAAACTTTATCGATATTGGCATCGTCATTTTTTTCTTCACCCGCATACCTTGCCGAAAAAACGCCAGGCCTCCCGCCAAGGGCGTCGACAACCAACCCTGAATCATCAGCAATCACCATTTTCCCCAATACCTTTGATACAGATTCGGCCTTTAACACGGCATTTTCAGCAAAAGTTGACCCGGTTTCTTCGATCTCCCCGATTTCCGGATAGTCATGAAGTGTCTTTACGACATACCCATGGGGGGCGAATAAATTTTCAAACTCTTTCGCTTTGCCGCGATTTTTTGTTGCAATGATTACTTCCTTCATGTTTAATTCTCCTCTTTTTCCCCGCTGCTGCCCTTGATCAGCGCTGTTATCTCATCGCCAAGAGCTTCTTTTTGATATTCAAACAACTCCATTAACCCTTCCTGGGCCAGCTTAATCAGTTCCTGTAGCTGGTCATATGAAAAAGTCGATTCCTCACCTGTTCCCTGCAGCTCGACGAATTCGCCATTGCCAGTCATCACGATATTCATATCAACTTCCGCATTTGAGTCCTCGGCATAATTCAAATCAAGAACCGGCTGCCCGTCGCTCAAAATACCAACGCTTGTGGCTGCCAAAAAGTTGCTGACCGGGAAGGTTTTGATGGACTTTGCTTCATACAGCTTGTGGAGGGCAATCGCCATTGCCACAAAAGCCCCGGTAATCGAAGCTGTTCTTGTTCCCCCGTCTGCCTGGATCACATCACAATCGATCCAAACCGTTCTTTCTCCGAGCGCTTCCAGGGTAACGATCGACCTTAAGGCCCGGCCAATTAAGCGCTGAATTTCCATCGTCCGTCCGCTTACTTTCCCCTTGGAGGATTCTCTTATCGTCCTTTGCTCCGTTGCCCTTGGAAGCATCGCATACTCAGCCGTAATCCAGCCTTTTCCTTCCCCGCGCATAAACGGCGGCACCCTGTCCTCAATCGTTGCGGCACAGATCACTTTTGTATCTCCTACAGAAATGAGAACCGATCCTTCCGGGTGCTTAATATAGTTTGTTTCGATATGTACAGGCCTTAATTGATTTCGTTCACGTCCATCCACACGCATTCGCTGTTCCTCCTTTTGTTTTCCGCAGTTTACCGGGGAATCGGCAGCTGTATTCATATAACAATAAAGAAGAGGCGCATAAAAATGGCGGCCTCCGGCTTATTCTTTATATAGTATATCAAAAAAATTTTTTTAAAAACTACCTGTGTTGACTTTTTCAGGGCGGGTCACGGGTTCTGTAAGCTCTTCACCCTTGTCATTGACAAGGCCGGCTTTGCCATTCACCATCACCGAAACGCTTTCTATCCCTTTTTGTTCGGTTAAAGACAGGACAAGGGCATTTAATAAATGCTGGGAGACGATTTTTTCTTCCGAGCTTCCATAGACGGATTCGTTAAAGTTTAACGTTACTTTTCCATCTTCAATTTTTGGATCATCAAGCAGCTTAATATCAGGATCAAAATCAGAAAGCAGATTGGAGCTATAGCCAGGGCCCTTCACCAGTTCATTGACAACTGCTTCAAGATTGTTGTCCACTTCATTTGAAACCCGGCGCGTCACAGGCACATAATAATAGGCACCCTCTTCACCGCCAAGATAGTAAACGGTCACAGCCTTGGTGTCCGTCGGGTCGATCATTTCTGTTGTATCAAGATTGATCCCGTTTGCCCGGCTCAGCTCCTCGCCAATTGGAGTGCCGTTTACAGGCATTTCGTTCAGTTCTTTTCCATTCATTTGCAGCTTTACCTTCTGGACGCTGTCAAACTGTGTGAGCGTCCATGTAACAGCCTGGAGGATTTTAAGCTCGTCCTCAGGCTTATATTCCTGGAATTCCTTTGAAAAATCCACAGTAGCAAGACCGTCCTTTATATCGACCGAAACCATTGTATCTGCCGGTAAAACTGCCCTGAATCCTTCAGGAAGAATTTCCGTCACCGGGCCGTTTTCGACAAGGTACTCAAGCGCCTGCCTGGCAGGTCCTTCGGTTTTTGGCAAATCGAGCGTCTGCGCGGTAACATAGCCTTTTTCATCGATCAAGTACAGCTCCGTTGGGACGGTTGTTTCAGCAGCTTCCTTATCATCGGCCATTTTTTCTGTTTGATCGCCTGTTTCCGCTGATTCATCTGTTTCTGCTTCCTCCCCGTACGTGGCTTCCTGAGGCGGATCAATCTTCTCCCCGCCGCCAAACAATCCGCAGCCGGACAAAAACACGGATGATAGAAATATCGCCGAAACAAAAGTTGTTTTTTTATGTTTAGACATTGTAAACCCCTCCTAAGACAGTTTGTACTAAAAGTATACGAGCCTGTTTTTAATTTAGACCGTCTTTTGGAAGAAAATTTGGGATATGGGAATCATGCTTTTTTATACATGGAAAGCTTTGTTTGAATAAAAAATAAAAAGGCGCCCTTGGGCAACCTTGTTTTGCCGATTTTGAACGGCTCCTCCGGCCGGCCAAAATCGCCTTATCTTATGTTTAGTTCTTTCCCGGGCCGAACCCTTTTTGCGAAATCAACAGTTTTACATCATCCAGTTCATCTTTCAGCATTTTTAACACGACTTTATACGCTGTCGGGTTGTACCATTTTTCCAATCCCATTTGTTCATATATCTGATAAATTCCCAGCTTTTCTGTTCGTTTCCCCCCGCCTCCATCTCCCATCCAATAATCATCCAATGTGACCCGGCTCGCGATGTTTTTTAGCTTTTTCGGGAATTCCCTGGAGCAAGGCAGCAATGGGGCAATCGTAGCCTGTGTGAGTATTCCTGCATCCGTTAGCTCTTGTAAAGCTTTCATCCGGGCCGGGACAGGCGGGGCTGAAGGAGAAAATGCCTTCCTGACTTCTTCCTTGTCAGTTTCAATCGTCATCGACACTCTAATTCTGTCGCCAAACTGTTTAAACAGGTCAATGTCCCGCGTCACTAACGGTGAACGGGTTTGGACAAACAGGAAATCAGGCTGCTCTTCCAGCATGACTTCCAACAAGCTCCTTGTTAATTTCGTCTTTGCTTCAATCGGCTGATACGGATCTGTAGCAGATGACATAAACAAGGTTACCGGACCTTTTTTCTTCGCTTTGACAAGCTCTTTCCTCAACAGTTCAGCGGCATTGGTTTTAATATCAACCCATGTCCCCCATTCTTCTTCGCGGTACAGGGACACAGGGAGCTGTCTGACATAACAATACTTGCATGCGAAAGCACAACCGGCATACGGATTGAGCGAGTGCGAATATTCTTCCAGCAAACCCCTTCCGGGAGTTAAAATGCTTTTAGAAACAATATCTTTCAGCTGTATATTCATGTTGATCACCTATATTCATTATATCGCTTTTTGCAGGAATCCCAACGGTTGTGTTCACGGTAAGAAAAACGCAAGCGCCTTGGTCAGCCCCGACAAGCGCTGGCCGACTAAGAGCGCCACGTCCTGTGGCAA
>NZ_PGUZ01000084.1 GCF_002860165.1 Bacillus sp. V3-13
TGGCAGGACCGAAGCGACTCGAGGGGCTAGGCGCTGGAGCTGGACATCGAAACGCCCAACTATATTTAGAAACGTTTATACTTTCCTATAGCTATAAAAAGCCAGGGCATGTGCCCTGGCTTCACCGCGGTAAATCCATAATTTCTGCTTGGTACAAAACTAAGAAGTGTTATCGTCTGCCAGCTAGCTGCTGCTGGGCGAGCTCAATAGCCCTTTTCACCATATTCCCAGCATCTTTGGCCCTAATTCCGCCCCAACCATCTCTTTGGACAACATCATAAAAACCAAGATCCTTAGCAAGCTCCTCTTTAAAACCCTCTGACATAATCCCTCTTCTTCTGCCCAAGAAAAACAGCCCCTTTCGTTACCGCGGTATTATTAGTATTGATTAACCAGTTTATTTGATGTGAACCTTTATTTACCCTGCTTTTTGTTTACAGAGACAGAAAAAAGGCAAAAATAAGAGGCAGTAAACAATTGTTTACTGCCTGCTTTGGGCCTTATTAACTTAAGGCAATATTTCTTGAAGCATCTTCATAGAAGGTAATTTGAACTGTCTCAGTTAAAACGTCCGCATAACTGTAAGATACGCGTTCAAATGCATTTTCATCTTGATCTAATTCAATCACAAAAACGGAAGGGTATGTTTCTGCTAAAACACCGGAACGCTCAATCGTTTTTCTGCGTCCGCCGTTTGCCTTAAGCAAAAGTCTTTTACCTAGATTCGAATCGAGTGCTTTCTTAATATCCGATAATGTTTTTGGCATTCGGTCCACCTCACTATGTAAAGTATAACACGCTGACATAACTAAGTCAAATAAAAAGATAAATTATAACAGTCATTTAAAATGATTGTCAATATATTTTCTCTGACTTTTTCTTCTATATTTCAACAATTATAGGTTGACCTCTTTCGACAAAGAATATGTGCGTTCTATTCAAAAAAATAAGTCGTTAGTTAAAACGAACGACTTCATACTTTACTGAATTTGATCGAGTTTATATGGCATTCCAGTCCGCAGTACACCCTTCGTTTCAATTCCGCCTAACCCTTTTTGTCCGGTAAGGGTATTTCGCAGCACGTCCCACACATTAATTCTTTCCATGAACGGGGTGAAACTTATTTTGGCCACAATATAGACAGGATCAAGAGCATGGATGTTTACTCTTGAAGGAGAGCTCGCAAAATTCGCGCCGGCATGGATGAGCGATTCAAAATGGGATTGGCAGGCACCTGCAAAGATCACCAGCTGATCAAGATGGGGAATTTTCCTTCTTGCTTCTTTGACCGTTTGGACAAAGTGGCGGGAATGCCGGTATGCATTTAAATCGTTTATTTTTCCTTTTGCTTTTGAATAGGCATCATGGCCGGTAATGACAAGGATGTCCGGACGGTAATAATCAATGAGCTGGACGATTTTGTCCGGCATCTCTTTTTCCGAACAATGGATACCGTATACGGGAACGCCCACCTTTTCATACAGCTGCAAGCACTTCTTTAAGTAAACAGGATCACCGTCTACATGAAGCACTCTTCCAGGCATTTGAAAAAAATTATGGGACTGGCTGTATCCTCCTGTTGCATCATATTCCAATTTCTGTTTCAACAGGTCTACATCCTGCCGGAACAGCTTGAAGGACTGCTCTTCAAGCGATCTGAATTCCCTCGCCAATTTCGTTCGTTCAGAAGGATCTATAATCATTAAGTCCTCATAGGGAGCATCAGCAATAAGCCGGACATCCTCGCCTGCTAACACAGCTGTTTTCCGGCCTGCTTCTTCCTTTATATCAATGACTCTAAATATGATGTCGCAACGATAAGAAATTCTCCCAACGATGTCCATAACGTTAATACCCATAGTCGTCACTCCCAGATCGTTCTCTGATAAGCTATGCAAACTCCTGTCTCCTTGTGATTGGACTGACACGGAGCTCATGTATCACTGTATCCGGGAGACAACCAGGAAAAATACTTTAGTCCAGAGTGCAGCCTGCTGATTATCGTAATGGGATCGTACGCTTTGGAAAAATAAATAAGACCCTGAAAAAGGGTCTTAGCGGAAATTCGGATAGAGCAGGTTGCTAAGAAGCGCAAATTCTTCGATTGAAAGGGTTTCTCCTCTTCGGCCCGGATCAATGTCCGCGCCATGGAGAGCG
Organism: Bacillus sp. V3-13; assembly: GCF_002860165.1. Classification (GTDB taxonomy): domain Bacteria; phylum Bacillota; class Bacilli; order Bacillales; family Cytobacillaceae; genus Bacillus_BJ. The sequence continues at coordinate 2,158 of NZ_PGUZ01000084.1, forward strand.
GCCATGATGTGATCTTTCAGCTCTTTTCCGTTTGGCAGCTGGCTTGTTAAATTATTTAAAATTGTTTTTCGTCTTTGTGCAAAACTTGCTCTCGTAACCACAAAAAAGAACTCCTCGTCGATCACTGATACTGCCGGTTTATCCCGTTTTATTAAACGAATCACCGCTGAATCGACGTTTGGCTGTGGTACAAAAACAGTTTTCGGCACGACCATCACCGTTTCTGCTTTTGTATAATACTGAACAGCAATCGATAGAGATCCATAGTCCTTAGAACCGGGATTGGCGGATATCCGGTCGGCAACCTCTTTCTGAAGCATGACGACAATGCCCCTGATCGGAAGGTTTTCTTCAAGAAGCTTCATGATAATCGGTGTCGTCACATAATAAGGCAAATTAGCAACGACCATGATATCGTTAATGCCCGCAAATTCCTCGTTTATGATTTCGCCAACATCGGCCTTTAAAACATCCGCATGGATTATTTTTGCATTCGGGTAGGGGGCGAGCGTATCTTTTAAGATAGGAAGAAGGCGCTGGTCTATTTCAAAGGCGACTACCTTTTTGCTTTTTCTGGCAAGCTGTTCTGTTAATGCACCAATGCCGGGGCCAATTTCGATCGCTCCTGTATTGTTTGTCAATCCGGCATGGTCGACAATATTTTTTAAAACATTGGTATCAATCAAAAAATTTTGGCCGAGGCTCTTTTTAAAGGTGAAGCCATATTTCTCAAGTATGGTCCGTGTTCTTAAGGGCGTTGCGATATCCTTATTCATGTTGTTCCTCCTGACGTATTGCTGCCACCGCAGCGGCGAACTCCTCCGGGGTAATTTGGAACATCATCAGCCGCTTATGAAGCTGTTTGCCGTTCGTATACCCAATTTTCAGCAGCTTCCCAAGCTTTATCCTGCGTTCTTTTGATCCTTCCCCGCCGATTAGGCCTGCCAGGATGAGATCATCCTGGCTGATTTCTTCTTTCACCTCGTCGTTCATCGTATGGGCAGCTTTTAATGCCTCTCTTATCGCAGCCGGGGATGCATGCTCAACTCCAACTCCTTTGCCGTGCTTTTGCAATGCATCGCTTTTTTCGAGAAAAGCATGGCGGCATCCTGGTACATGATCAGCGATCGTTTTTCTTATCTTTTCTCCTGGAAAGTCAGGGTCGGTAAACACAATTACGCCGCGGACTTTTTGGGCCAGCTTAATTTTTTCGATCGTTTCTTGATTAATGGCAGAACCGTTTGTTTCAATCGTATCGGCATCCACAGCGTTTCTAATCGCCGTGGTATCATCCTTTCCCTCGACCACAATAATTTCTTTAATCTTCATTTTTCCTCCAATACACAGAAAAGCGCAAGCGCCTTGGTCAGCCCCGACAAGCGCTGGCCGACTAAGATCGCCACGTCCTGTGGCAACGTCGGCACTAGTACGTCCTGTACGTCGGACGGCCTGACAGTGAAGCCGTTCTTTGACTTCATTGGCAGGACCGAAGCGACTCGAGGGGATAGGCGCTGGAGCTGGACAATTAGAAAAGCGCAAGCGCCTCGACACACGCATTTTTATTAACCCAAGTAAAACTTGAAATTTTTTGTTATTTTTGCAAAAAACCTGAAACATTTTTGTAACATTAAACGTCTATATATATAGAAAACAGCATAAAATGAAACGGAGACTTTAAAGATCTCCAAAGTAAATGTCATGCGTTGCTGTTAAATCAATGAATCAAGTTCACCTTAAAACTTCATTTGCGCTTGTTTAACAATTATAAATAAATTGAGTGAAAATGCAAAATGCAGAGGAGTGCTCCCCTGCATTAAAGCCTAATTTAATATTTTGATCTTTACTTTTTTCCTGCCCCAGCGGTAGGCTTCGGGTGTGCCCGGAAAGAAAACATCAATTTTATGGCCTTTAATTGCTGATCCTGTATCGCCAGCAACAGCATAACCATAGCCATCCACATAAACCTTTGTACCAAGTGGGATCACACTTGGGTCTACGGCGATTACTTTCGCATTTGGGTTTGCTCTCAGATTAATCCCGGTTGCAGTAACGCCTGAACATCCATTGCAACTGGCCGTGTACGCTGTTGAGTCTACATAAAATTCGCGGCCGGAAGATGGGGCGGGCTGAGATTCACGGGATACTTGCTGGGCGATGACCTTTGTTCCGACAGCAACGACCTTATCCTGTTTATCTTTGATTTTCTTCTCACTGATTAATGTTCTGGAAATTTCCTGGCCGTTTTCTTTCACCACTTCAAATTCCTTGGCTATTAGACCGTTTACGCCTTCAGTAATAACTTTTTCGGTGCCTTGATTAAGGGTGCCATCTTTCTTTGTCACAATGGCAAAGCTAATTGGTTCTTCCACTACATCGGTGACTTTTTCAACTCGAATGACGTTTACAACGGCATTTTCTTTGAGCGTCTCTTCTAGATTAGGTTCAACACGGTCTGATTCAGCCAGTGTAATACCTTGCTGTACTAAAAAGTCAGCGACCGTAGTCGAAGTGGACCAGACTTCCAGTTTATTACCTCCATCGACAAGCGTTAAAGGAAAGGCTTTTTGAATGGAAATTTCAAGATCATTTTTAATCTTTTCTTCAAGCTTTGGGTGAATTGTATCATGCTCACTTAAAGCAATCTGGTGGTCTTTTAAAAGCTCTCCAACCGTCGCGGCTGTCGTCCAAACTGTCTTCTTTTCATTATCTTGCACAATTTGGACCTGCTTTGCCTGTTCCCAAACCACTTTTAAATTGTTTTCAACCTTTGTGTTTTCCGCAGGAAACACATAGTCTTCTGAGCGTACTGCAATGTTAAGTTCATCGAATATATCTTTTATCGTAGCTGCATGTGTTTTGATGACTTTTTGTTCGCCATTCAGCGTAATGGCTACTGTTTTCTTCGTAGTTTCATAAAACAAGAATCCGGTTGCTGCTGCAAAAACTACGAAACTAGCTGAAATGACGGCTAACTTCTTTTTACTCAAAGACTTGGAAAAAAGGTTTTTCATGGTTTCAATTACGATGAAAAACGCCTCCTTTGCTCTTCGGAGTGATTATATTAGACCATCTCTCCTTCTGTCAACCTAAACACCTTTCCTTGGGAACGCACCTCCTATTATGCAAAATGTTTTTCGGAAAAGAAAGGAAGACTTATCGACATGGTTATCCTATGAGAGAAAGGAGACGTGTAGAACTTTTTAGAATAGTTAAATAATAGGACAAGCTTTCACACATATCGACAAAAAAGCTTATCAATTTATGCCGAATAATTTTTTTGCATTTGCCGTTGCAGCTTCTGCAAACTCCTGTAATGACAACCCTTTAATTTCTGCAATTTGTTCGGCAACCAATTTTACATAACCCGGTTCATTTCTTTTTCCGCGAAAAGGATGCGGCGTTAAATAAGGGCAATCTGTTTCAATTAACAAACGGTCCAACGGAACTGCAGCCGCTACTTCTTTCGGCGTTTTGGCATTTTTAAATGTTACGGGACCACCAAGTGAAATATAAAAATTCATATCCAAACACTGTTTAGCAATCTCCACGCTCCCGCTGAAGCTATGCATGATCCCCCCAATTTCCCCTGCCCCCTCTTCCTTGAGGATTTGTACCGTGTCAGCAGTTGCATCCCTGTTATGGATGACGATCGGCAGCTTGACCTTTTTCGCCAGCCTGATTTGCTTGCGAAACACATCTTTTTGGATGTCTTTAGGAGATTTATCCCAATGATAATCAAGACCCATTTCTCCGAGAGCCACGACTTTTGGATGTTCTGCCAGCTGTTCAAGCCACTGTAGATCTTTATCTGTCATATCAATCGCATCAACCGGATGCCAGCCAACACTTGCATAAATAAATTCATATGCCTCAGCAAGTTCAATCGCCCTGGTGATGGTTGGCCTGTCAAACCCAACCACAACTATATTTGTGACACCAGCTTCGAGTGCTCTGTTAATAACGTCCGGCAAATCTTCATTAAACTGTTCTGCATTTAAATGGGCATGTGTGTCAAAAAGCAAAGTAAAAAACTCCTTTATGTAAAATTTTATTTTTTGATTACAATTATTAAATTTTAAAAACTATCCCAGGAAATAATTTATTAATAAGAAAGATAACTAAACCAATGAAAATTATTATATTGGAATAAAAAACATAGAACTGTTTCCTTGTAGCTGTAACATGTGAAACAATTCTATGTTCTATTCTTCATTATTTTACTTTTGATCCGTTCGGGAGAGTCTGGTCGACAGTAGCCAACGATAGTGCCCCGTCTTTTCCTCCAGCTAAAATCATTCCTTCTGAAAGCTCACCGCGCAGCTTGACCGGTTTTAAATTCGTGACACAAATTACTTTTCGGCCGATCAGTTCCTCCGCAGTATAAAACTTTGCAATCCCTGAAACAACCTGGCGTTTTTCATAGCCTAAGTCAAGCTGGAGCTTCATAAGCTTATCCGTTTTCTTAACCGGCTCGGCATGAATGACCTCCGCTACCCGCAAATCTATCTTCATAAAATCATCAATCGCGATTTCTTCCGTCTCCGGTTTTTCTTCAGGTTTCGCTTCGGCTGGTACAGATGGAGCTTGCATTTGTTGTTTAATAAACTCGACTTCCTCTTGTATTTCCAGACGAGGAAATAAGGGCTCCCCTTTTTTGACCGCAGTTCCCTCGGGAATTTGGCCGAATGATTCCAGGCTGTCCCAGGAAGTCAGCGTTTCTTCCTTCACATTCAATTGCTCAAAAATCCGTTCAGGTGTACGGGTTAAAAATGGTTTTAATAAAATCGCAATCCGGCGCAGCGACTCTGCTAAATGAACCATAACACTCGCCAATTGCTCCCGGCCCTGCTCCGATTTAGCGAGCACCCATGGTTGCGTTTCATCAATATATTTATTTGTTCTGCTGACGAGCTGCCAAACCGAACTCAAGGCAACTGAAAACTCCATTTTTTCCATTGCTTCTTCATATTTACCGATCGTATCGACGTTGGCTTCGAGCAGCAAGCCGTCAAATTCACCTTTTGAACCCTTGTATGCAGGAATAATTCCGTCGAAATATTTTTCAATCATCGCGATCGTACGGTTTAAGAGATTTCCAAGGTCATTCGCCAAATCAAAATTGATTCGCTCAACAAATCCTTCCGGAGTAAACACTCCATCCGCCCCAAACGGTACTTCTCTTAGCAAATAGTAACGGAGCGCATCAAGGCCATAGCGATCGATTAACGTAACAGGGTCGACGACATTTCCTTTCGATTTGGACATCTTCCCATCCTTCATTAATAACCAGCCATGGGCAAAGACCTTTTTCGGAAGAGGGATATCAAGCGCCATTAACATGATCGGCCAATAAATCGTATGGAACCTGACAATCTCTTTGCCCACTAAATGAACATCGGCAGGCCAATAATTCAGATACTTCGCATCATTTTCAGTCCCATAGCCAAGCGCAGTAATATAATTGGACAGGGCATCAATCCATACGTAGATAACATGCTTAGGATCTCCAGGTACCTTTATGCCCCAATCAAAAGTTGTTCGCGATACAGCCAAATCCTCCAAACCAGGTTTAATAAAATTATTAATCATTTCATTTTTTCGCGATTCCGGCTGGATGAATTTGGGGTTTTCTTCGTAATACTTGAGGAGACGGTCCGCATATTTACTCATTTTAAAGAAATAAGAAGCTTCTTTTACCTTCTCGACAGGACGGCCGCAATCGGGACAGTTGCCATTCTCAAGCTGCCTGTCCGTATAAAAGGATTCACAAGGAGTACAATACCAGCCTTCATATTCATCCAAATAAATATCGCCCTGTTCAACCAGCCTTGCAAAAATCTTTTCCACCGTTTGTTTATGGCGATCCTGGGTTGTGCGGATGAAATCATCGTAGGAGATTTCGAGTTTGCTCCAAAGCTCCTGGATTCCTTCGACGATTTCGTCCACATATGCTTGGGGAGTAATCCCTTTTTCCTCTGCTTTGCGCTGAATTTTTTGCCCGTGTTCGTCAGTTCCGGTTAAATACATCACGTCATAACCGCGCAGCCGTTTATAGCGGGCCATTGCATCGCCCGCAACTGTCGTATAGGCATGGCCTATATGAAGATTGCCGCTTGGATAATAAATCGGAGTTGTAATGTAAAAGGTATTCAATTTTTCCTGCATCAGAAATGCCCTCCTTTTTAAAAAAGCACTAGAAATTATAAATCAGCCCATAACAGCTTTAAGATCTCTTTTAAAAGGAAAAAATCCCGCCCAATGGGACGAGATCTATAAAAACATCCTGCCTTATTGAGCTATTTTATCCTGTTTTTCAGCAAGTTAAAAACCATCTGAATTTCTAAGCTGCCTAAAGACCATCATAACCGCTTATATCATCAAAATATACCTAAAAATTTGAAAATGTGCAACCAATTAAAGCGCTTTGCAAGAATGAAGAAGTGAACTGAAAAATTTTACAGATCGATTTCGTTTTTTCATAAAAAATTAATAAATTTCTAGAATCGAGGTTTAACAAAACTTTTTAAAGGGAATATAATTACACTGGTTTTTCTGAAATCTTTCATATTTTGATTTCTGAAAAAGAGGAGTTTTGTAGTTTTTTGTCGAAAAAAGTATAAATATTATATTATTTATACTTTTTTATAAAATCCACTAAAATATTTCCCTGATTACGAGGATTTTTTCTGCAGATTTTTTAAAAATTTTAATCTTAGAAATCCTTTTATATCAAGGTTTTTATAAAATGTTGTAAAATTACACTCAAAATTATAAAATAAAATAATTGACGTTTATGGGAAAGGCTGGTATTATTATATTAAATAAAGAATTTGTCGAATTATGGCGAATTCAAAATAAAAAAGAGATAGAAGTTGAGAGGAGATTACAAGGATGAAATCTACAGGTATTGTTCGTAAAGTTGATGAATTAGGGCGTGTGGTGATTCCAATTGAATTAAGACGTACGCTCGGTATTGCTGAAAAGGATGCTCTGGAAATTTACGTAGATGATGAAAAAATCATCTTGAAAAAGTACAAGCCTAACATGACTTGCCATGTTACAGGTGAAGTTTCTGATGATAACATTACTCTTGCAGGCGGAAAATTAATCCTTAGCCGTGAAGGCGCTGAGCAATTATTAAAAGAAATCCAAAATTCTTTTGAGCTTTCCAAGTAATAAGTTGACAAAAGCTTCTCCTGATAAACGGAGAAGCTTTTTTTTTTATTCAACATGATAGACATGGTACACATCGCGTTTCTGAATATTTCTGTCCTTGGCTGTTTGTTTTATAGCATCTTTCGGAGCCATTCCTTCCGATATGTAATGCTCAATATGTTCCTTAATGCTTAGCTGCTCCCACCAGGGTTGTAGCTCCGAAGTTAATTCGGAGCCGGAGCCTCCTTCAACCACGAGGCAAAATTCACCCCTTACTTCTTCACGGTTTGCCCATTCGATTGCTTCTGAGACTGTGCCCCTTATCAGCTCTTCATATTTTTTCGTTAATTCCCTGCAAAGAACAATTTTTCTTTCACCAAGCACTTCTGCCATTAGCTGTAATGTCTCTTTTAATCGATGCGGTGCTTCATAGATCAGAATGGTAGCTGTTTGTTTAACCAGCTCTTCCAGTTCTTTTCTCTTCTCCTTCTTATGCCTGCTTAAAAAGCCATAGAAATAAAACGGCTGTGTCATTAAGCCCGATGCAACCAGAGCTGTTAAGGCAGCATTGGCGCCAGGAAGGGAGACAACCGCAAGCTGTTCCTCTGTTGCTTTTTGGACCAGCTCATATCCTGGATCCGAGATGGCTGGCATTCCCGCATCACTGACAAGAGCAATCTTTGCTCCATTTTTCAGCAATTGCACGATTTTCGCTCCGCTCGCCTGTTTATTATGTTCATGGTAACTCATCAAAGGCGTATCGATTTCAAAGTAATGGCATAGTTTTTTTGTATTGCGCGTGTCTTCTGCCGCGATGAAATCTGCTTCTTTGAGAATTCTAACCGCCCGAAAACTCATATCCTCGAGGTTCCCGATCGGTGTTGGAACGAGATACAGGATCCCTTTGCTTTCTTCATTCTGGAAGCTCTTTTGCTGCCACATATGCCCCTCCTGTTTCCCGAAGCAGGAAATCTTCCTTCTTTTTTCTCGGCAATTTTTTAAAATCGTATTCGGCTTTCAGCGCTTCACCTTTATTATCAAACTTTTTGTAAAATATAAGCGTTACCGGCCCTCTGCCTCTCGTATACTTTGCCCCTTTCCCTTCATTATGAAGCTTTATTCTCCTTTTTAAATTGTTCGTATATCCTCCATAAAAACTTCCATCAATGCATGTTAATACATAAAAATAATGACAGTTATTCCCCATATAAAAGCTCGCTCACTTCCCGGGTATACTCATTTCGCCCATTATAAACAAATAGCGGCGCCAGGATTTTTAAATCTGGTTTCCCGTCTTTCGTTGCTTCAATCAATAGAGTATTCGCTTCACTTCCATGCTTCGGGTGAACAAGTTGAATCCGTTTCGGCTCGAGCCTGTATTGCCTCATTAATGTGATGATATCAAGAAGCCTGCCGGGTCTGTGGACAAAAGCCGCCTTTCCCCCCTGCCTGAGCAGCTGGCTTGAAACCTTCACAGCGTCTTCCAGGGTACATAGGATTTCATGGCGGGCAATCGCCAAATGTTCGTTTTCATTGATCTCAGCGTTTGCTGGTGTCGGAAAATAAGGTGGATTGCACGTAACGACATCAAACTTGCCATAGCCGAGCTGCTTTGGCATATCTTTAATATCGCCATGTATCATCGTGATTCTTGATTCGAGGTTGTTATAGCGAACGCTCCGCACAGCCATATCATACAATCGTTCCTGTATTTCCACGCCGGTAATTCTCCCTTTTGTTCTTGCGCTCAAAAATAAAGGAATTACTCCATTCCCGCTGCAAAGGTCAATAAGATTCCCTTTTTGAATCGGAACGTATGCAAACCTTGCCAATAAAGCAGCATCCAAAGAAAAGGAAAATACGGACGGGCTTTGAATGATCCGCAAATTTTCAGCGAGAAGATAATCGAGCCTCTCGTCATCTTTTAACATTACCATCGTCGTTCCTCCAAGAGCTATTTATGTATATAGATATTCTTGTCTGAAAGAGAGAAAAACAGCCTTCCCTGCAATAAGGAAGGCTTTGGATTATTTCTTATTTAAAAAAGATAGACAAAACAGGCAATCGCCTTCCTTGCGGGGGCTTCCAAAATGCAGGTTGCAAATGTGAAACCCTTCCTGATAAAGGCGGGCAAGGTTGTCATAGCCTTCACCAATATCCAGAGGATTTTTGCCGTCCAGTTCCGAAGGGCTGTCACCCTCTTTTCCCTTGCCGGTATCTCGCTGCTCTTTTGCTGCAGTTTTCTCCAGACGGAGCCTTAAATGGTCATTCTCAATTTTTAAAGAATTATTCTCTTCCAGTATTTCCGCAAGATGGACTTTAAGCTCCCCAAGCTGGCGGTACAACTGGCCGATCTGAGTTTCCATATTTGTAACTGAATCAAAAATTTCTTTTTTATCCACGCGTTCCACCTCATCGTCCAGCTACGGCTCCCAGCTTCCCAAGGTCATAAGCCAGTCACAGAAAGCGTCCTTCAAAAATGATTCTGCAGCATAAAGCCGAAGAAACTATATTCATTGCGATGGTCATTCGAAGATGTTTGTCATGTTGCGGCTTAAAAACAGCCTGTATCTATATTGGCGGCTTCCAATCCCAGACACCTGTGAACAGGCCTGAAAGCCGCTTATTTCTATTGCGGCAACAAGCTAGACCCACATGCTCCTGGTGCGTATACAAGCCCAAAGTTGCTTTTTCCTGGTGCGGAAGCAAGCTTAAACCTGCTTGTTCCTGGTGTTAATCTGTTGATTGTAGCGAAACAGCGCCTTCTTGTAAAATTTCGTCCAGCGTATATTCAAGAACGCGGTCAGTCTCGGAAAATTCCACTTGCAGGACGCGTTCCAATATATTTAACCCGACAACCTTGCCGTGTCCATTAGGGGTTTTAATAAACTCGCCCAAGTCCGGAAGCTGTTCTTTTGCTGACTCATACTCATCATTTTCATATTTTAAACAACACATGAGACGACCGCATAAACCGGAAATTTTCGTAGGGTTCAACGATAAATTTTGGTCTTTCGCCATTTTAATCGAAACCGGATCAAAATCTCCTAAAAATGTTGAACAGCAAAGCATTCTCCCGCATGGGCCAATCCCGCCCAGCATTTTCGCTTCATCCCGAACACCGATTTGGCGCAATTCAATTCTAGTTCGAAAGATCGCTGCTAAATCCTTCACTAGCTCACGAAAATCAACTCGTCCATCCGCAGTGAAGTAGAATATTACTTTATTCCGGTCAAATGTATATTCCACATCGACAAGCTTCATATCCAATTGATGTTCATTTACTTTCTCACAGCAAATATCATATGATTCCTTTGCTGCATGTTTATTCTCTTCGACAATGAGCCGATCCTTGTGATCTGCAATTCTCAAGACTTTTTTAAGAGGGAGGACTACATCATTTTGTTCAACCTGCTTACGGGCAATCACTACTTTCCCGTACTCTACACCTCGAACCGTTTCTACAATAACGAAGTCGCCTTTTTGAATTGAGAGCTCCCCGGGATCAAAATAATATATTTTGCCAGCTTTTTTAAAGCGTACACCTACTACGTCATACAAATGAAGATCCCTCCTGCAATTTTAACACAAGCTGTTCCATCAACAGCTGCGGATTCATATTTGCATGCAGCTTTCTTTTTGCTTCTAAAATGGCCGTCATCTGTTCGGTTAGACGCCGTCCCGATGTTTGCAAAGCATATTGCTCCAGGCGTGATTTTTCGCTTGTATAAACAATCTGCTCCTGCTTTCCGATCTGGATATATAATAAATCCTTAAATACAAGAAGAAGTAAATCTAAACCACGATCAAGCTGTTCTTTCTCTTTAAAGTGCAGAAACCAATTCTCCTGAAGGTTGACCATTGCTTCAAGCGGATTCTTTCTCAGCACTTCATATAATTTTAACACTATTTTTTGAGCTTGTGCAAACCAATCGTCATTGCTAAGCTCAAGTGCTTCAGTTAAGTTATTGGTCAGTTGGGAAAGCAGCGGCGCAATGCTCGCTGTTACGCCATTTTCAACAAGCTGGCTCGCCATTTTTTCTGGAGGTAAAGGCTTGAATGTAATGATTTGGCATCTGGAAAGAATTGTTGGCAGCATTTGCTGGACTTGCTCGGTGATTAAGATCGCAAACGTTTGAGCATGTGGCTCTTCCAAAAACTTCAGGAGACTGTTTGCTGCATTGACGGTCATCCGATCAGCATGAACAATCAAATACAGCTTTCGTTTCGATTCCAGGCCCGTTTTTGCGAATTCTTCTTGCAGCGCTTGAATTTGGCTTTTTTTGATGGAAAGGCCATCAGGCTCAACTACATGAATATCAGGATGGTTTCCGCTGTTAATTCTCTTACAATTTAAACAGCTTTCACAAGGTTTATAACCGTTGGCTGGATTTTGGCAAAAAAGGCTTTTCGCAACGAGCAGGCCTGCGTCCTTCTTTCCCGTACCTCTTGCACCCTCAAATAAATAAGCATGCACCACACGGTCCTTTACCAGGCTGTTTTGAACCATTCTTAAAACCGTTGGCTGTATTTCCTCTAATTGCTCCCAAGTCCTGGCCAATCCAATCACTCTCTTACGTGTATAAATTAATGAGAAGTCCTTTGATTTCCCCGATTTTCCCTAAAATATCAATTGATGTTTCTTCTCGCTTCATGACATTGTCTGTTAGTTCGACAAGCTTTTCATCAATCGTGTCGACAATTTTTAAGGAACGGCCCTGTCCAAATTGATTCCAACTGTGCGATTGCTTAAGTTCCATTCCGAAATCGACTGTTTCCTTAACAAATCGTTTCACGAGCGCTTTAAACTTGGCTAAATCCTTAAATGTCCGCGAACGGGCGAGCCGGTCCCCTGCCTGGTCAATATCACTCATCAGCTGCTGAAGCTGTGTCACTTGCAGCTTTTGATCCTGCTTTTGGACGTATTCGCTAAATTTAATCCCGCCAACATTTTGCTGTTTCTGCTCATGGCGGCCTTTATCGAGATTTAAGCGCATATCCTGGTTTATTTTCATGATGAAACCTCCGGGTGATTCCTTTAAAATTGGAGAAATTGATCGACTGGAAGAACAAATACAGTTGCCCCGCCGACTTCAACTTCAACCGGGTATGGAACGTACGAATCTGCATTGCCGCCCATCGGTGAAACAGGCGCAACCAGCTGCTCTCTTGATTTACAGTTTTCCTTTATGATTTGCAGAGCGCGTTCGACGCGAATATCGTCTGTACCGACCATGAAAGTCGTATTTCCTGATTTTAAAAAGCCGCCGGTTGTAGCGAGTTTTGTAGCCCGGAAATTATTTGCCATTAAAGCTGTTGATAAACGATTGCTATCCTGGTCCTGGACAACTGCAATAATTAACTTCATTTTTCCATCCTCCTTAGTAGGAACGTATTGTCAAAAATTAAATATATAAATCAAGCAAATACATTGATATCAGAGGGTTTATAAG
>NZ_PGUZ01000085.1 GCF_002860165.1 Bacillus sp. V3-13
GACGTGGCGCTCTTAGTCGGCCAGCGCTTGTCGGGGCTGACCAAGGCGCTTGCGCTTTTCTTAGTTGAATTAAACTTAAGTTTAAGACGAGACAAGGAAATTTGCTTGTCTGAGAGCGGACTCTGCTTCGACTAATGCTTTTTCGGAAGGAGCTGAAATCGTATGCAGGTGAATTCCTTCTGTCAGTTCAGACAAAAAGGCAGCTTTCGTCTCGTGAATTTTCCGCATGAATCGTTGAACTTCCTTGCGGTTCGATACCATGATCGAAGCTGTTAAATCTCCATAAACCGGGTGTTCAATTTTAACATCCTTAACGGTTACGCCTAAATCGACGAGGAGATTAAGCTCTTCTTCCGTTCTTTCCGGAGGATGAAAGCAGGCGACCGTCCGCTCGAAAACCGGCGTTTGCGAGGCTGGCCTTAAGTATATATAACCCTGGCTCGTTGCGATAATCGGCTCCTTTTTTACTTTTAATAAGGTGATATCGCTGACAATTACCTGTCTGCTTACATTCGTTCTCACTGCCAGCTCATTGCCGGTTATCGGTGATTCCGACTCTTTTAACAAGGATAAAAGAAAGGCTCTGCGCTCCTCACCGGCAAGCTTTTTTTGTTGCTTCATTTTAAACCTCTCCTTGTATAATAGTAGTAAGAGCTCTTCGAGAAGAATTTCCCAGTTGATCCGAATCCTCTGAAACACTCTAAATTTTATAAGATTTTTAATCGGTTAGCCTCTTGGCCTCCCCATCAAATAAATATTACTTTACCCTTGTTTCACCCCTATGGGCACCCAGGTGTGAACGTTCTTGATTAACTTCCCTTTGTTTCGTTATTTCCAATTCTAACATAAACATCACACTGAAAATAACTATTACTGTCGGACTGCGTTGTGGATGATGTTACAAATTGTTTGTCCCAATTCTTCGACATCCGAAACCGCCGAATCTCTCCCGAACGAGATGCGGATGAATTCTTTTGCGGTTTTATCAGACAATCCCATTGCTTTCATCGTTTTTGACGGAGTTTGCATGCCGGTTTGGCAGGCACTGCCTGTTGAGATCGCATAGCCCTTCCGGTTGCATTCCAGCATGGTCCATTGCCCTGCAACACCTTTTATCGTCAGTCCCGCAATCGATGGAATTTGATCTTCCGTGTCTGACCCGTAAATGGTTACAAGCCCGCCAAGAGAGGAGAGTGAATCGATGAACCGTTGTCTTAACAGCTGAAAGTGGCGTGATTGTTCGTCCATCATTGCGTATGCTTTTTGTGCAGCTACTGTCATGGCTACAATGGCGGGAATATTTACTGTTCCGGGCCGGAAGCCGTTTTCATGCGATGTTCCAGGAAAAAAAGGTTTGCAGCTGATTCGGGGATTTATATAAGCAGCACCAATTCCTTTCGGGCCATAGATTTTATGGCCAGATATAGAGATGCTATCTACATCCGGCAGGATTGGCTTTAAATCAAGCTTGCCAAATGTCTGTACGCAATCGCTGTGCAATAAAATGTTATTTTTTTTGCATAGACCCCAAATTTCCGCGATCGGCTGAACCCTTCCAATTTCGGGATTTGCATGTTGGATTGAAAGGAGGACAGTATCTTCCCGAAGTGCTGCCGTTAACTGCTCCAGGCTGATCTGTCCGTTTTCGTTCAAAGGAAGAAAGGTAATCTCGTATCCTTCCCTGATTAATCTTTTCATGGTGCTTTGAATAGAAGAATGCTCAGCCATACCTGTGATAATATGCTTTCCTTTTTTTTGCGTTGCTGATAATAAAGCGTAAATTGCCAGGAAATTACTTTCGGATCCTCCGCTCGTGAAAAACAGCCCTTGTTGCTCAACTCCAAGATAATTGGCTATCCTCGTGCGGCAATTTTCCAGCAAAGCTTCAGCATTGCTTCCAATATCATGAAGACTTCGTGAATTTCCGAAATACTCAATTGATGCTTTTACAAAAGCCTGCGCTGCCTCCTCATCCAAAGGACAGGAAGCCGCATAATCAAAATATTTCATCTTCATTTCCCCATCTCTTATAAACTTTTGTTGCGAAAAATACTTGTCATAAGTTTAAAACTATGTAAAGATAAGTGTCAAGACACCTGTTAATCAGGAGGTTAAAAATTATGAATCATGCTGATGTAATCATAATCGGAAGCGGAGTTGCAGCTTTGCATCTGGCAAAGAAAATTCGTAGTGATATAAATGTGATAATTCTCACAAAATCTTATTTAATTAACAGCAATTCCTATTTGGCCCAGGGCGGGGTCGCTGCAGCACTGGGAAAAGCAGATGATCCTGCAAAGCATTATGCGGATACGCTTGAGGCAGGGCGGCACCACAATGATGAAGAAGCAGTTGATAGACTGACTAAAGAAGGCCCTGGCCTAATTCGTGAATTAGCATTGGCAGGCTGTTCATTTGATCGGGACGAGGTTGGAAAGCTGCTGCTCGGCATGGAAGGTGCGCACAGTGAAAAACGGATTGTTCACGGCGGCGGAGACGCGACCGGAAAAATCATCGTGGATTTTCTGCACCGGCAATTAAGCCCGAACGTATCTGTGTATGAGTTTGTCCTTGCATTTGAATTGATTGTTGATCAAGAAACAAATCAATGTATCGGTGTCAAAGGGAAGTATGCAGACGGGGAAACAGGGCACTTTTTTGCCGGACATGTCGTGGTTGCAACAGGGGGATGCGGGCAAATATATGGGTTTACCTCCAATGCAGAAACGGTGACGGGTGACGGAATTGCTTTAGCTTATCTGGCGGGAGCAGAGCTGGCCGATATGGAATTTGTTCAATTTCATCCAACCCTTTTGATATCGGAAGGAAAAGCGGTTGGACTAATTTCGGAGGCTGTCCGGGGCGAAGGAGCCAAACTGCTTACCGGTGATGGACAACCAATTATGGAAAATATCCACCCGTTAAAGGACCTTGCCCCAAGGCATATTGTTTCTCAGACCATTTACGATTATTTAAAACAGGGACACCAGGTTTATCTGGATATTTCCAATATTAATAACTTTTCAGCTAGATTTCCAAACATCACGGCACTATGCGAACAAAATAATATCGAAATCCAAACAGGTCTTATCCCCGTTGTTCCAGGATGCCACTTTTTAATGGGAGGAATCAAAACTGATCTGTACGGCAGGACAAATATTCAGGGCCTGTATGCGATTGGTGAAGCGGCGTGTACGGGAATCCATGGGGCAAACCGGCTTGCCAGTAATTCGTTGCTGGAGGGGCTGGCATACGGCAAGCGATTGGCTCAATTGATCAATAAGCAGCCAATTGTCTCATTATGCAGCTCCTTGCCTGACCGTAAATCGAACAGTTCAGAAACTTTGCCACTGCCTGAAGTTCCAGATTTAAAAAAGGCAATGATGGATTATGCCGGAATTGTACGAACAGGCAAAGGGTTACGACATTTACAAGAATGGCTGGCAACCTTTCACATTGAGAAATGGGTGAAAGCGGACTTGGATACGCTGTCCCCACCTGAAATAAAAAAGGCCTTTATGCTGATCACAGCCTGGCTTGTAACGGAGTCAGCGCTGCAAAGAACTGAAAGCAGGGGCGGCCACTTTCGGTTAGATTTTCCGTTTGAAGACGACCTGAATTGGCGGAAGAAACAAATAATCCACAAACGAAATACAGAAAAGGGAGAGCGGCATGAACAAATTGAAACTGCGTTTGCTACTTGAACAGTTTTTGCTTGAAGATATCGGGGAGCGGGATGTAACAAGCGAGCTTATTTTCGGTGACACGGAACAAGGGAAAATCGTATTTATCGCAAAGGAAAAAGGTATTTTTTGCGGTGAAGAGGTAGTCCGTACCGGATTTTCACTATTAAATCCAACGATTGCAGTTGATTTGAAAACAAAAGACGGAGAACGCATTGAAAAGGGCCAAACTTTAGCCGAGGTCCGTGGAAATATCCAAGAGCTTTTAAAGGGTGAACGGGTAATCTTGAATCTGCTGCAAAGAATGAGTGGCATTGCTTCAGTGACAAATGAAGCAGTTTCTTTATTGGACAGCAATCGTACGAAAATTTGTGATACGAGAAAAACGACACCAGGCTTAAGAATGCTGGAGAAATACGCAGTCCGCCGCGGGGGCGGCTATAACCACCGCTATGGTTTGTATGACGCTGTGATGGTTAAGGACAACCATATTGCCTTTGCCGGTTCAATTACCAAAGCGGTCGAATCAGTCCGCGCCCAGCTTGGCCACATGGTAAAAATTGAAGTGGAAACAGAAACGAAGGAACAAATGCTGGAGGCGATTGTGGCTAAAGCGGATGTAATCATGTTTGATAACCGCAAGCCCGATGAAATTCAAGAATGGATACAATATGTTCCAGAAGGAATTTTAACGGAAGCATCAGGAGGGATTACTCTCGATAATCTTGCTGACTACCGGCATACCGGGGTGGATTTTATCTCGCTTGGATTTTTGACCCATTCGGTAAAATCTTTGGATATTAGTGCAAAGGTGACAGTTTTATAAAAGGGGGATACGGGGTAATGGTAAATATTTTTGAAGCGGTTGGAGCAAAACCAAATATCATTCCTGCTAAATATCGTGAGATGACAACTGAAGAATTAGAGGAGCGCGTAAAGACAATCAAGAATAAGCTTGGGAAACGGTTATTCATTCCCGGCCATCATTACCAGAAAGATGAGGTAGTGCAATTTGCCGATGCCACAGGTGACTCATTGCAGCTGGCCCAATTGTCCGCAGAAAATCGGGAAGCGGAATATATCGTCTTTTGTGGAGTACATTTTATGGCGGAAACCGCTGATATATTGACAACAAATGAACAAAAAGTGTATTTGCCCGATATGAGGGCAGGCTGTTCGATGGCGGATATGGCTGATATTTACCAAACAGAAAGAGCCTGGAGCAACCTGACAGAACGGTTTGGGGAAACTATTCTGCCATTGACCTATGTTAACTCGACTGCTGCGATTAAAGCATTTGTGGGCCGCAACGGGGGGGCAACTGTAACATCTTCCAATGCCGAGAAAATGGTCCGCTGGGCCTTCAGCGAAAAGGAAAGATTATTATTTCTTCCTGATCAGCATTTAGGCAGGAACACTGCTTATAATATCGGTGTCGGTTTAGACGAAATGGCAGTCTGGAATCCGATTGAGAACCGTCTGGAATTGAACGGCCCAGTCGAAAAAGTGAAGGTTATTTTGTGGAAAGGCCATTGTTCCGTTCATGAAAATTTTACAGTTGCGAATATTGAAGACGTCCGAAGGAAAAATCCCGGCATGAAAATTATTGTGCATCCTGAATGCAGGCGGGAAGTTGTCGGTTTATCGGACATGGCCGGCTCCACCAATTTTATTGTAAAAACGATTGAACAAGCTGCACCAGGCTCGTCATGGGCGATTGGCACCGAAATGAATTTGGTCAACCGCATCATCAAACAGCATCCTGACAAGTATATTATTTCATTAAATCCGCATATATGCCCATGTTTAACGATGAACCGGATTGATTTGCCACATCTCGCCTGGTGTTTGGAATCCATCGAAGAGGACCGACAGCATAACATCATTAAAGTAGATTCGCAAATTGCTGTTGAGGCGCAGTTGGCGCTAACGCGGATGCTCGATCAATCATGATCCCAATCCTTTCCTTTACTTTAAGTAGAGGAAAGGATTTTTGTGCAGTTCCACACGGAACGATTCGGCAGTGATTCATCGCACGAAGAAAAACGATAGCTTTTCGGGGAGCGCCCAGCCCCTCGAAGATGAAAATTAGCGGCTCCAAATCATATTTGATTTGAAGGATGCATAAGTTTTTGTGTAGACTGTTAGCAATTTGCCTACTTTGACATACAATGTATGGACTTATGCCATAGGAGGGAAATCAGAGTGAAGATCCATATCGTACAGAAAGGGGATACTCTTTGGAAGATCGCCAAGAAGTACGGCGTGAACTTTGAAGAGCTGAAAAAGATGAATACACAGCTCAGCAACCCTGATATGATTATGCCCGGGATGAAGATAAAAGTTCCCACCTCCGGAGGAACGATCAAGAAGGAAGCTCCGCTCGCCGGGGGGAAGCCGGAAGCAAAAATCAGTATGGGTGCTAAAAAGGAAATGCCGAAAGTCGAACATCCTTTAGTAAAAGAAAAACCGCAAGTTTCGCCGGTAACAGAAGCACCAAAACCTGCACCGGCTCCCAAAAAAGAAGCGCCCGCTCTCGAAAAAAAGCAGGAACCCTTAAAAGAAACGCCGAAAGCACCGTATACTCCCAAAATGCCTCAGCCTGTCATTCCTGAAGCCGACATGAATCAGTATTATACGCTCAACATGGCCAATATGTCCGTCGAGCAGCCAACCGAGCAAGCGCCCCTGCCGCAAATACCGCCTAAGCCTACTAATATTCTGCCCGGAATGATGAATGAAGAGAAACCAGCTGTGAAAGAAGAGGAAGCACCGCAATTGCCTAAACAACAAGGAGGTTACAAAGAACCAATGTATCCATGCCCACCGAACTTTTTCCACCATTCACCTGCCATGCCCGGCCATTATCAAGGAGCTTATCCGCAACAGCCGTGGATGCCTTATCCGCAAGCACACGGTGCGCCCATGATGCCGATGCAGCAAATGCCCAGGAACTATGGAGTGGCGGGAAATCAAAATCTAAACTATACGAATCAAATGGATGATGAATCTTCTCCATTCATGCCACAAATGCCGCATATGGAATTCGGTTTACCGACAGGAGTGGGGGGCGCAGAGGATGATCAGATGCCGCCTCAAATGCAGGGGCAGTATCCACCGCAGGTTGCAGGAGCGCAAATGCCTTATACCCCAATGCATCAGGCGCCACTGGGACCAGCCATGCCAAGGCCGGGGTTTGCGCCTTGCCCGCCGCCTTTTGGATACGCGTATTTGCAGCCGCCAGTAGCTGGAGCGATGGACTATCAGATGCCGTTCCCATCGCAAGTAGCTGGAGTGATGGACCAACAGATGCCGTTCCCATCGCAAGTAGCTGGAGTGATGGACCAACAGATGCCGTTCCCATCGCAAGTAGCTGGAGTGATGGACCAA
>NZ_PGUZ01000086.1 GCF_002860165.1 Bacillus sp. V3-13
TGGAACACCCTGAAACCCGAGGACAAGAAGACAATATCTAATTCCTGTTTTCTACTCTACTAACTCCATTTGTCTTATGAAAATTCCGATACTAAAAAAGGAAGCTTCAACTACATATTAATAAAAAAGGAGAAATGAAAAATGAACAAAAGGAAAGTATCTTTTGCGCAATTAATCAGAAAGAACAAAGAAGAGTTGTTAAAGGATAAGTTACAGCTTGA
Organism: Bacillus sp. V3-13; assembly: GCF_002860165.1. GTDB lineage: Bacteria > Bacillota > Bacilli > Bacillales > Cytobacillaceae > Bacillus_BJ. The sequence goes on from NZ_PGUZ01000086.1 coordinate 222, forward strand.
AAAAATTGAAAAGCGCATTGATGAAAAAATACAGAAAGGTTAATTAAAAATTTCTTAAGTCAATTTGGGAGGGTATTTGTTGTTATTAAGAAAATATATGTCGCTTACAGGAATAGGTTCAGCACAGATTGATCTCGTTCTGCAAAAAGAAACTTATAAGCCGGGAGATCCTGTCCATGGCTATTTCTTGATCAAAGGCGGCACGATTGAACAACACATTAAGCGAATCGACTGTGATTTGGTTATGATCGATCTAGCTGAGGGAATAGAAAAAGTAGTAGATACAGCTACGATTTTAACCTCTACACGCATTGATTCGGAACAGTTCAATAAAATTTCGTTTGCCTTCCAGTTGCCGGCTTTTATGCCTGTTTCAACAGAGGATCGTTCATATCGTTTTAAAACAAGGCTTACATTTGATGAAGGTGTGGAAAGCAAGGACCAGGATATGATTCAAATCATTGAATAAACAAAAGTTTCCCAATGACTCTCCTGGATTATTCCACAAAAAAACGGACTTGATGGTTTACACAACGCAGCACCCCGGAACGGGGAGGTTTTACGGGTTCTCCTGTGTGGAAAATAACATTTTATAGTCCTGATCGCAGCTGGTTTTTATAAAGGAGAAACGAAATTACTGTAATAGCAGCTTCCCAGGGGAATATCTGGTTTTAAACACCGTTGCCGCCTGCTCCGGGGCGAGCGGTAGCGGTCGATAAGCAACGCCAGGCAAGAAAGGGGGCATTTAACTTGAAATCATTCAGTGAATTGGCTCAAAGTGTTGAATTTTCCAAACGGGGTTCACGAACGGTTCTGAAAAAGAAGGACTGTGACCTTGAATTTATCGGTGCCGGACGAAGCGCTTTTGTTTTTAAGATTCGCTCGACTGACAAAGTGTTAAAAGTGTTTTTCCCGCCGTTTGCGGAAGTGGCAAAGGAAGAGGCGGAGGTTTACAAGGTTCTTGAAGAAACCCCGTTTTATCCGGCATTGTACGATTCCGGAGACAATTATATCGTCATTGATTATGTTCAGGGGAACACTTTATTTAGTTGTTTGGAAAAAGGAATACCAGTTACACATGAATATATTGAAAAAGTGGATGAAGCACTTATGTTAGCACGTAAAAAAGGGTTAAATCCATCCGATATTCATTTGCGGAATATCCTGATCACGCCGGAAGACGGTTTAAAAATTATTGATGTTGCCCGTTTTCGGCAAACAAAAGACTGTTCTCAATGGGATGATCTGAAAAATGCCTTTTATAAGATCTACAGCAACCGGATCTTTCCCAACAAAGTTCCTGCAGCTTTGCTGAACTTTATTGCTTTTATATATAAGAAATACGAAGCGTGTTTGCAAAAAATTGCAAATGTAAAAGCAAGACGGGCACACAGGCGTTCTTTTCCTTCCGGAGAGGACTGTTTATGACCAATAGCTTGTATCCACTAATCCTTGTTTAGAATCCCTTACATCTCGACACCACGAATAAAGAATGCATAAAAAGGCGTGCTTTATGGAAAATACAGAAGAGCTTTCATTTATCTGGTTCGAGTTTTTATTTCATTATTCACAGCTGGAGGTTGGTTTTTTTGGCAACGGAAATATTGGTACTGATCGTACTGATAATTTTAAATGCATTTTTTGCTGCATCTGAAATAGCATTGATTTCATTAAATGATAATAAAGTAAAGCTGATGGCTGACAAAGGCGATAAAAAGGCGGTTATGCTTCATAAGCTTCTTTCGGAACCGAGCCGCTTCTTGGCCACAATTCAAATCGGAATCACACTTGCCGGATTTTTAGCGAGTGCCTTTGCCGCTGAGAGCTTTGCCGGGAGCTTGGCACAGACGCTTTATAATCTGGGTGTTCCGATTTCCCCGGATCTGCTTGAAACAATTTCAGTAATCGTGATAACGCTTATGTTGTCTTATTTTACATTGGTGCTCGGCGAGCTTGTCCCGAAGCGGCTTGCATTGCAAAAAGCCGAAGCCATTTCGAACTTTGCAGTAGCACCTTTAACGCTCTTGTCTAAAATATCTTCCCCGTTTGTAAAATTATTAACATTGTCAACGAACTTAGTTGTCCGGATGTTCGGTGTCGATCCGAATGCCGATGATGAGCATGTAACCGAGGAGGAAATTCGCATGCTCGTCGATGTCGGTAAAGAACGGGGAACGATCGAAGAAGACGAAAAAATGATGATTAACAATATTTTCGAATTCAATAACAAGACCGTTTCAGATATCATGACGCATCGGACCAATATTGTTGCCATTCCGATTGATTATACCCTGAAAGAAACAGTCGAGCTTGTGAACGTTGAAAAATACACCAGATTTCCGGTCTATGAAGAAAATATTGATCATATTGTTGGAATCCTCCATGTTAAAGATTTGATCCAGTTTGTTGAAAACTCTGATACGAAAAAGTTCAATCTCCGCGAAATGATACGCGAACCTTTTTTTGTCCTTGAATCAAAAAGAACGGATCATTTGTTTAAGGATATGCAAAAAAACAATGTCCACATGGCAATCGCAATTGATGAGTATGGCGGTACAGATGGAATTGTGACAATCGAAGATCTGATCGAGGAAATCGTTGGCAACATTTTTGATGAATATGATGAACCGTTAGCGGGTGATGAGGAAATTAAAGAACTCGGACCGAATACTTATTTGATGGCGGGAACCACTAATCTTTATGAAGTCGAGGATATTGTGGACAGAGAACTGCCAATCCAGGAGTATGACACATTGAGCGGATTTGTGATCGGCCAGCTTGGCTACATACCTGCTGTTGAAGAACAGCCATCCATTGAAGCAGAAAATATTGTATTTACAGTTGTAGAAATGGACGATAAACGGATCATGAAAGTGAAGGTCGAGGTCAAGGAAGAGACCGGTCCTCAGGAGTAATACGGTCTAGTCGTTTTTGTCACAATAATATAGACCTTATTAAGCAGTCTACAATTTCATTAAATAAAAAAAGCTATCTAATTTAGGGATTGGAGCGCTTTTTTCATTTAAAATTTTCATAATATTTAAAACAGTAAGATTAGTTGTACTAACAAAAAAGTCTCTCCCATATACTGCAAATAGAACATGACGAGGAGGGTATATACGTATGGAGTTTCATCAAGTCTATGATCCGATGGGCAATCCGTTTTTGTCGACGTTGTTGGCGGCCATTCCAATCCTGACACTTTTGTATTTGCTTGCTTTTCATCCTCATAAAGATAAGCTGGACAGAACCCATTACGGGATCGCTGCTCCAAAGGCTGCACTCATTGCCGGGGTGGTCACCATTCTTATGGCGATTTTCCTGGTAGACATGCCTGTTTCTTCTGCTTTGGCCGCATTTGGTTACGGTTCTTTCTTCGGTATGATGCCGATCGGCTGGATTGTCGTGGCAGCAATGTTTTTGTATACGATTACATTGGTTACTGGTCAATTTGACATTGTGAAATCATCCATTGTTTCTTTATCTTCTGACCGGCGTATCCAAACGCTTCTGATCGCTTTTTCTTTTGGCGCTTTTATTGAAGGTGCTGCCGGCTTCGGTACTCCGGTTGCGATAGCTGGAGCACTGATGGTAGGGCTCGGTTTTCGTCCGATGGCGGCGGCTGTCCTCTGTTTGATTGCCAATACGGCTCCGGTTGCATTTGGAGCAGTAGGAACTCCGATCATTACGTTGGCGACCGTCACCGGCCTTCCGGAAATGGCTTTGTCGGCAATGGCAGGGCGCCAGCTTCCTTTTTTCTCAGTGCTCGTCCCATTTTGGCTTGTTACCACGATGGTATTCATGCATAAAGGAAAATGGAAACAGGTTTTGGAGATTTGGCCTGCGATTTTGGTTACAGGTGTTTCATTTGCTCTAACCCAGTTTTTTGTTTCCAATTTTGTCGGTCCAATGCTTGTTGATATTTTAGGCGGGATCATTTCTATACTTGCTTTAATTTTACTTCTCAAAGTATGGCAGCCGAAAAATAAATTTTATTTGCCCGGCGAAGAGGAGACTATGAAGTCTCTTGAACGGCAGGAAAATAAGTATAAATCGGGAGAAGTGGCAAGGGCTTGGGCGCCGTGGGTCTTCCTGACGCTTTTTGTGTTCATGTGGGGCCTCCCACAGTGGAAAGCCCTCCTGAATTCCTTCAATATTTTTGGTATTCAATCATTGTACAGCATTCCCGTTCCTTTTTTGGATCAACTAGTTTTTCGCACTCCTCCGTTGGCAAATGAGCTGGTCCCGGAGGCTGCTATCTTCTCCTTTAACTGGCTTTCGGCGGCTGGTACTGGTGTATTTTTTGCAGCGGTGTTAAGCGGTTTATTCCTGCGCATGAGCAAAGAACAATGGAAACTATCTGTCATCCGCACGGCACAGCGGATGAAAACGCCACTGATTACGATCGCATTGGTTTTGGGACTGGGATTTACAACGCGTTATTCAGGCTTGGATGCGATTCTTGGTCTTGCCTTTACTAAAACGGGCGTATTTTATCCTTTCTTCGCCGCGATGTTGGGCTGGCTGGGAGTATTCCTAACCGGGAGCGATACTTCCTCGAATGCTCTTTTCGGGAGCATGCAGCGAATTACAGCTGAACAGCTGGGCCTTGATCCCGTGCTTATTGCTGCATCCAACTCGACCGGAGGAGTCATGGGTAAAATGATTGATGCCCAGAGCATCGTCGTTGCAACTGCTGCATGCTATGAGGACCGCAACGAAGGAGCTAACGCCGTCGGGCCAATATTCCGGGCGGTCTTTTTCCACAGTCTTGCCTTGGGCGCCCTGATGGGAGTTTTAGTCATGCTGCAAGCGTATGTGTTTCCTTGGATGATTCCTGCTTATTGATGGTTCCACTTGTAAGCGTTTTTTTACAGGATCATTTTTAGATGGTCACTTTGAGTATTTTTCATAAAATGATTAAGGCAAGTCCTAAAGGGATTTTGCCTTTTTCTTTTCAAAAATATTGTTCTAATAGTGCTATTAAAAATATAGTACAATTAGGAAAAGTTTTGACGTTTTTAGAAAAGTAAGAGGAGAAAATAAAATGCAAAAATTATCCGAATGGGGAATGAAATATTTAAGCAATCTCAACCTGCCATTGGAAATACCGTCATACAGCTATTTAGAACGCATCTGCCATGCGCATTTAACAACCATTCCGTTTGAGAACATCAGCAAACCGCTGTATTTCCGTGAAAGGCATCAACTCGGTTTTCAGATTCCTTCCTTTGATGTGTTTGTTGAAAATTATCGTCAATTTCATTTTGGCGGGACATGCTATTCCATAAATTCCAATTTGATGTCCCTGTTAAAAGAAATCGGGTTTGCCTGCTATCATATCATGCTTGGAAAAGAACATATCGGGATCATTGTCGAGCTTGATGGTGAACGAGTATATGTGGACTGCGGTGCCGCTGCTCCATTTTTCAAACCGGTCAGGTTTGAAAATGATTTAAAGAATGTTTCGCAATTCGGGGATGACAGGGTTCAGTTATTGCCAGTTGACCGGCAAAATGATGAGTATAAATATGTTCGCTATACTCAGGGTAAGCAAAGCGGAAGCACATGGGGATTTAATTCCAGGCAAGCATGTGATCTTCGTGATTTTAGTAATGCAATAGATAAGTCCAATCAGCCTGGTGCCACGTTTATGACGATCTTAAGATGCCAATTGTGGCAAACGGCGAAAAACAGGAGCGTTTCCCTCGTTAATAACCAATTTTCAATTCGCTACGCAAATGGAAATACAATCAAAAAAACTTTAACATCAGTTGGGGAAATTGAAAAAATAATCGCCGAAGAATTCCTGCTGCCTAAACTGCCGGTGGCTCAGGCAATTGATATTTTGAGGGGATTGAAGGTTGATATTTTTAATAGTGAATCTTAAAATGAACGGCGTTTAATTATTATTTTCATGCAAACAAAATTTTTTGACCCTTATACACAATATCTCCATAAATGTTTTGCAGGGTATTTGCCTTTTGATATAGAAGGTTTTTGAGAGCAAATGAAAGGAGTGAAAATATATTGATTGTAAAAAGACGGACCGTTCCATTAAAAATTCAAGTTGGCGAGGCATTATTAAGGAGGCTGCCTAAAGGAGCTTTTTCCCGGGAAGAGTTGCAGGGAGATTTGGAAAGAAGGCGGGCGGGCTATTGGGGAGAACAGTCTATAGATCACTATTTAAGCTTCCTGGATGAAAAGAAGTATCTTATTTTTCATGATTTAAATCTCCCCAGGGGTGAGTATACGTTCCAGATTGATACGCTCCTCCTTACAGCCAATCTAGCGATTATTTTAGAAGTCAAGAATATTGCGGGCACATTATTTTTTGATCAGCTATTTCACCAGTTGATTCGGACGAATGCGAATGGTAAAGAAGAAGGCTTTCCTGACCCAATTACACAAGCAAGCCTCCAAAAATATAAACTGAAAGGATTTTTTGAAGATCTGCAGATGCCTGAAATACCGATAGAATACGCTGTGGTGATTTGCAATCAACATAGTATTATAAAGACAAATCCCGGCCATGAAAAAATTTTTAAAAGAGTATTTAAAGTTCCCTATCTCCTCAATTTCATTCAAGACATGGAAAAAATGTATGCGAAAGTAGTGCTCTCTCCAAAAGAACTTCGCAAAATCAGCCGCAAATTGATCAAACAAAATACCCCTCCAAGAAAATTTTTTCTAGATCGTTATCTTACTTCAAAAGATGAGTTAGTGACAGGCGTTTATTGCCCATTTTGTTTTTATATGCCGATGCAGCGCATTAAAAGAAACTGGCATTGTCCCAATTGCAGCATGAAGGCTAGGGATGCCCACATGCTTACATTGCGCGATTACTTTTTACTCATTGATTCGAAAATAAACAACCAGCAATTTCGAGAGTTTGCTCATTTATCTTCAAGAGATATTGCATCTCGATTGCTGGCTTCTACAAACTTCCCCGCTACGGGTACGACAAAAGGACGGTTCTATTTTCCGCCAGAAGATTTTTTTAATGTGAGGGATTTTAAGCAAAAAAACGGTTTCGCTTAATTATTGTCGTGAGCGCTTAATTATTTCTCTGAGCGCTTAATTATTGTCGTGAGCGCTTAATTATTCACCTGAACGCTTAATTCCAATCGATTTTCGCTTAATTATTTTTTTTCGGCTGATAGTAGGTTTCTTAGTATGATGTTCGATCCCCAAGAATAAGGATTATTCAATTGATATCCAAGGAAAATTTTTACAAAAAACAAAAAGCTGAGCTATTCTATCAGAATGGTACAGCTTTTTCGATATTTTGACCCATTTTAGAACATTTACTTCAATATTTGCCTTCCAGCAATCGATCCCTGAGATTTCCCGCTTTCCCAAACTCAATCCGTAAAAAAGTTCTCCGTATAATAAGGATGCGATTCGGCGTTAAAAGCGACGCCGACACCGAGAAATTCGTATTCCGGTTTTAAAATATTTTCCCTGTGTCCAAGTGAGTTCATTAGCCCTTCGTGTGCAAAAATGCTGCTGAATTGGCCTGAAGCAAGATTTTCTCCTGCAACCGTAAAGGAAATGGCATCCTCTTCCATGCGGTCGAAGGGGGACTGGCCTTCAAGATTGGTGTGATTGAAATAATTATTTTCCGCCATATCCAAACTGTGTTTGCGTGCCGTTTCTTTTATTTGGTCGTCCCATGTTAAAATTGGCAGGTTATGATTAACCCTCGTCGCATTAGTTAAGTCAAATAATTGATACTCAAAGCCTTCCTGGAGCTGTGGGCTTTCCGCCGCGTAAAAATCCTGCTTTGCTTGTTCAAGCTCTTTACTGATGATTTGAATGGAGGTCACGGTATTGTTTTCATGGACATCATAGAAAATAGTAACATAGTTGTTATCCAGCAAAAACACGTCATAGTCCCGCTTTTCTTGAAACTGAAAATAAACCAGCCCTTTGCGGATTTGTGATAAAGGTTCCCCCAATTGTGCGAGAACTGTTTCTTTCGGGGTACCAAGCTTAATGTCTTTTGTTGAAGTAATTAAGTCCTGGTTTGTGTACAATCCAGCAACTTTATCATTCTCATCATATGCCAGCATGAAAAAGTTTTGATAGTTTTCGTGGTAGGCATTCCATTCGGTTCCGTATTCATTCGCAGTTGACCGTTTTGGCGCTCCGATTTGCTGCTCAACCTCTTCCTTTGAGTCCCCAATTTCAATATTGTGGACCGAAAACATTTGTTCAGCTGGAGCAGTCAAATTGGGCTTTCCTTGTTTTTTAGTATCGTCTGGCTGTTCGTTTTGCCCGGGTTGTTCTGCGGTTCCACTCAATTGTCCTGCCAACTGATTGATTTCGTCGTACAATGTATCAATGGCAGCGGAAAAATCTATCTTTTCTAAATTTGAGCGAATATCGTCGATAACCGATGCTTTATATAGTTGTTTATCATAGACAGTCCATATTAAAAATAAGCATAATAAAAAAACAAATAACCGTCTCAACTCATCGCCCCCGTTTCTTGATTTTGGAATGAATAAGCTGGTCAACCCTCAATTGCTATATAACAATAAAGGGACCGGGTAATGCAACCATAATACCCTATTATTATATTAAAAGCTAATGGAAACAGAAGAATCAGGATCAAACATGTTACACGATAAAAAAGAAGCAGGAAATCCTGCTTCTCGATATTAGAACTCTCCCTCAGTTTGCGTAAATGGAATGTTCAGCCTGTTTTCGACTGCACGCAGCCGCTGGTTTAATCTTTGCAGACGCCGTGTATGGCGTTCATCATTTTGATTCAGTCTCTGGATTTCCTGGTTAATGCGGCCGATTTCTCTATTCAACCGGGTAATCTCCTGGTTTTGCCGGTTGTTTTCCCTGTTTTGCCGTTCGATCTCTCTTGATTGTTGTTCATTTTGCCTTTCGAGTGCTGCCACTCTTCGTTCAAGAGCCGGCTGTCTCTCATAGTCATATTGCGGGTAGATATACGGATCGTAATACGGTGCGAATTCGTCAGGTTGCTGGGGGACATATCCGTGATAAAATTCATAAGGGTTCATAAAGCATCTCTCCTTGATATTTTTATATAGACCTGAGCATGATAAATCCCTATAAATTATGCACTTTTCTGCCGGATGACTGGGCGAACATCCCCTTTATAAAGATCCCGGATTTATAAAAAGCTTGACAGAAGCCGTATTTTTGGTGATGATCAAAAAACAAGCCGCTATTGCGCGTTAATTAGAAAGGACTGGATCGATTGTATTTATCAATAAAAGAAACAGCGGATTTTTTATCTGTTCCGGAAACATACGTTGAAAAAATGATACAGTACAAACAAATCCGCGCTATCCATGATGGAGAACAATTTTTAATCAACAAAGAACAGTTCAACACACATCTAAAACAAATGGAGAAATATAAGAAACTAATTGAAGAAGTACTCAATGAACCTATTCCTGAGGACTTGGATATCAAGGATGAAGATTAACATACTAAGCAGGGCCGGTACAAACGGTCTCCTGCTTTTTTTGAGTTTTGAGGAATCTAATTACTCATCGTTTCCTTTTTATATATAACCCGGGATTTCATTTTTATAGATAAATGATGCAGAAAACAAAATCCGATTGCACCGACAGCCGCCAAAACAAGCCATGGCCAACTGCGGTCTTGCAGGCTAGTCGTAAAATATGCACCAAAATAGTTCCCGCCGGTCGCGCCGACCGCAAAGGAAATCTCAAAAAAACCAAAATAAGTAGCGTGAAACTTATTCCTCGTGAAATTGGAGACTGCCAGATCCGAAGAAGGCAGGACCAATGTTTCCCCGATTGTAAACAAAATAACGCATGCCAAAAGCCAGTATGAAGAAGCTTTCAAGCTTATTGCAGCAAGAGCCAGTAACATGACAAGGATGCCTGCGCTTACGAGCCTTAGTGAATTAAATTTTCCATACAAACGTCTAAATAAAACCATAAATATGAGGCCGGAGATTGCGTTTACAGTAATGACCAGACCTGTCATATGTTCATTATGGCTGATGTTATACATATACAGGGGAATAGAAACCGTTAACTGCGCAAACATGAACCAAAAGAACGTCATCGCGAAGCAATAGTATAGAAATAATTTATTTTTCTTAATATCAAGCATCCCATCCAAAAATGATTGATGTTTCTGTGTAAGACAATTTGCTTTAATTTTCATCGATTGGATTAACGACAATATGTAAAAAATGAAGCCACTTAATATAAAAGGATAGCCTGGATCAACAAGCAGGAGAGAGCCCCCCAATAATGGGCCAATAATCGCCCCGGCATTTAGGCAAATATTTAAATATGAAAATGCCTTCCTTCGAATCGATTCATTTGATTCAGACGAAAAAAATGCCATTGCTGATGGCTCATACAAAGCAGACCCAATTCCTGTTAGCACTGCTGCAAGGATGAGCATATAAAATGACTGGGACGTGCCAAGCATGATCAAACCTGTTCCTCTTATTAGCAATCCGCTAACCATCATGTGTTTATATCCGAACCTGTCTCCCAATCCTCCCGCAACGATGGGGACTCCTCTTGAAACCACCGTCAGCAAAGATAGGATGGTTCCTGTTTCCGCCGCAGAATAATCAAGATTAAGAGAAAGGTGGATCGCCAGAAATGACATGACCGCGAATCCCGCAACGTTCATAATAAAAGCAGACAACAGGATAATCTTTAATTCTTTTTGCATAGTCTCCCTCCTTGTTTGTAACCATCATTAATTAATGATGGTTACATGATATTTATGGTAAAATATTTTTAAGAAGAATGCAACCAGTAATTAAAAATGGTGGTTACGTATATGAAAACTCAAGAAGGTACAGAACAACTCTTATTATTTTTAAATACATGGGAAATTCCCAATCATGATCGGAAACCGACAGAACATTTGCAGACAAAAGAACAATTGATTGAATTTGCAAAAAATCAAATCGGATTTGCGGGTGAAGCAGATAGCTTGGAAGAAGCAGTGTCATTCAGAAACGATATAAGAAAAATGATTGAATCGGGCGAAGCAGAGTATATCAATGATTGGATTATGAAAAGGAACATTCAGTTAAAGGTCAAAAGCGTTGCTGAAAAAGAACGATTCTTTCCGGATTTTATATCAGGTAAAGACAGCCTGATTGATTTGTTGCTGGCTAACATTTTTGAGCTGATCTTCGCTGGAGCTTTTCACCGCGTAAAAATATGTCCGGATTGTAAATGGGCATTTTTTGACCATTCAAAAAGCGGGACGAAGAAGTGGTGCAGTATGAATATAAACAGTCCATCTGGACGGGCTTGCGGGACGATTGCGAAAGTAAGAAGGTTCAGGAATAAAGAGAAATAAGCATGAAATCCGCAGTATACAAAATCAAGTGATCATATAAGGGAGTGAACCAAATGAAGCTTTCCAATTTCGAAGCTTTTATTGAAGAAGTCATACTGGACCGGGGCCTGGATTATTTTCAGAACGAACGGGTTGTAAATGTAAAAGAAACAGCCGATGGTTATACCGTTGAAGTAGATGGAACAGATGATTACACGGTCGAAATTTTGCTTGGACATGAAGATGAGATTGTTAATTCATTTTGTGACTGTCCCTATGATTGGGGTCCTCATTGCAAGCATATCGCAGCTGCCCTCTTTGCGATCCGGGAGAAGGCAGCGACGCCGGAAAAGAGTAAAAAGAAGAATTCGGCCAGGAAAGAGGATTTACAAACAGTTCTTCAAAAGCTGAAAAAGGATGAATTAATCGGGATCATACTTGATTTATCCAAACAATATTCTGACATACAGACAACACTTTTATACAAGTATTCTTCCGATGTGGACGAGATTTCTGCAGCAAAGAAACTGATTCGGGATTATATTAATCACGCAAAACGGCGGGCGTTTGTCGAGTGGCGGGACGTCGGCCATGCGGTTCAAGGTGCAGAGTTGACGCTCGAAAATGCGCGAACAAAAGCGGCAAACGGGGATACCGAGGCCGCAGTTTTACTTTGTATTGCAACCTTGTCTATCATCGTTGATATGCTGCAGTATTGTGATGATTCAAGTGGTATTGTCGGCGGGGCAATCGAAGAGAGTATTTTTTTGATAGACGAGGCTGCTTTAATTTCGGAAGAGCATTTAAATGCAGACGGTCAAAAGAGAATGTTTACAGCTATTCTGAAAGAAGCTTTGCACAGCCGATATAATGGCTGGGAAGATTGGCGATTTAGTCTGCTAAAGGCTTGTACTTATTTTTGTTCTAATCCCGAGCTTCACAAAATTCTGGATAAACATCTGGAAAAGATGCAGGCAGACGTACACGACAATTCATGGAGTGGACGATACGCAAAAGAAAATATTAAACTTCTGCAACTTGAACTGATTGAACGCGTGGATGGAAAAGAAGAAGCTGAAAAATTTATCAATCAAAATCTCCACTTCAGCGATTTTCGGAAAAAGGCCATTTCCAACGCATTTAGCAACCGGGATTATAGTAAAGTGATTCAGCTTTGCCTCGACGGTGAACAGATTGACAAAGATTATCGTGGCCTCGTAAACGAGTGGAAGCGGAATCGTTATCGGGCGTATGAGCAGCTTAAGGACGTTGAAAATCAACGTAAATTAGCTTATGAACTTTTATTTGAACAGGATTACTCTTATTTTTTGAAGCTAAAAGAACTCTATCAACCTGAAGAGTGGAGCAAGGTTCTTGAAAAGATGGTTAAAGATTTTGAAACATCCTGCCAGTCTTCCGTTTATGAGCAAATCTTGATCGAAGAGAAATTAACATCCAAGCTGCTGGAATATTGCCAGCGCCGTCCTTCCTATATCACCGATTTATACCCTCATCTGACAGGTGAATTCAGTGAGGAAGTGGATCAGCTGTTTAAGGAATATATTGAACAGTCGGCAGCCGAAGCTTCAAACAGGAAGAAATACTATAATGTTTGCCGCACTATCAAAACGTATAAAAAAGCGTGCGGAAAAATCAAAGCTGACGGGCTCATCGAAGCTCTTAAACAAAAATACGAGAGGCGGCCAGCTTTTTTGGATGAGCTGGAGAAGATTAAATGATAGGAGAATAGCAGTGAGCAGAAAGGATATTGAAAAGAAAGTATATAGCTGTGCTTCAGAACTTCTACATGAAAAAGGATACGTCAGTCCTGTCGATCTGCTTGTGAAAATGGACCGGCTGACCAAAAAACAAGTGGAAGAGTGGAGGTTCGGGAAGATTCCGTATTTAGAGAGGGTGACGATCGGAAATCTTTCAAAATTAAATCATGCTCTCCAGGCATTAAAAAAGTTTGCGAGAAAAAAAGATCTTAAACCATCGAAAACAGTTTATATGTCATGGGGAAAAGGGGCAAAGCGCCCGCTTCGTTTTTCGAAATCAGGGAATCCATATATGGAGGAGTTGTATTCTACTCATTTTATTAAAAAGAAAAATTAGAGGGCTCATTCCAGAAAAAACCGAGTTTTCAGGTTTTTCTTCTGGACTTATTTTTATCCAAATTGGTAAATGAATCCACAAATGTTATAATAAAAATTGGCAATTTTTAAACATATATTGTAGGAGGTGGAGCAGTGTTTAATTGGAGACTAATATCGCTTCTGCTCGCCGGAATCGGGATTTCAACGTTAGGCGATTTTATTTATTTGATCGCTATCAATCTGTTGATATATGAAATGACCCAATCGGCCGCAGCTGTAGCCGGATTGTGGATTGTCGGACCGGTCACCGCGATCCTGACAAATTCGTGGAGCGGAAGTATTATAGACCGGGCAAATAAGAAAAAGATGATGATTATCGCTGATTTGGCCAGGGCAGCCGGCGTCGGGATTATTCCATTTGTTTCAAACATTTGGTCCATCTATGTCCTGCTGTTTTTCATCAGCGTTGCGAGAGCTTTTTTTGTTCCTTCATCGACCACATACATAGCCAAACTTATCCCCATCGATAAGCGGAAAAAATTTAATTCTATTAACAGTTTGGTCACTTCAGGAGCTTTTATTGTAGGTCCTTCAATCGCCGGTGCGTTGTTCTTAATCGGTTCGGTAGATATAGCCATTCTATTAAATGCTGTTTCATTCCTCATTTCCGCCTTCATTATCAGTTTTTGCCTGATACAGATCAACAGGAAAAGCCTGTTGAAGCGAAGAAAGGCAGTTACGAAACACTTCGGGACGACTGGAAAGAAGTGATCCAGTTTGGCAGGGAAAAGTCTTTTGTGCTGGCTGTCTGCTCCTGTTTTCTCGCGTTTGGCTTATTTTCATTAGCGATGGACTCTCAAGAAGTTGTCTTTGTTCAAAATGTAGTGGGGTTAACAGAGACGGATTACAGCTTTCTAGTCAGTATTACCGGGATTGGGCTACTCTCTTGGTGCTTTCCTGGTTAGCGTAACAACTCGATTTTTAAGCATAAAACATTTGATGCAGGCGGAATGCTGATGGTGGCAATCGGATATCTCATTTACTCACTTTCCGATTCATTTCTTATCGTGGCGATTGGTTTTACGACTCTCGGGTTTTTTAACGCGTTTTCAAATACAGGCTTTAGTACCTTTTATCAAAACAACATTCCAATCCACCTGATGGGAAGAATGACAAGCGTTGTCGGAGTACTTCAAAGTGCCGCGCAAATCATATTCTTATTGTTAATCGGTGTATTGGGAGACATTTTTCCCCTCCGCTACACAATCGTGATTCTGGCCGGATTGAATCTTCTCCTTTCAATCTTGGTTGTGATCCTCATTGCAAAGCCTGGAAAGCAGGTTTATTTTGAAGAAACAGTTTCTTCATAAAGCCGTTTTTTGCAAAAAAGTAATTGTGCATGCTTATTGGCAATTTTTTTTGAAAAAGAAAGAGGGATTTTTGTTTCGGTTGTCGAAATATTCATACACACTTTCTTGAGAGGAGCTTGTTAATGGGTAATCACAACTTGGACGCATTATGGAGTCATACAAAGGAACTGGTTCCTGACTCTGTCGAGACATTAAAAGAGTATTTGCGATTTCCGACCGTTTCCGCACAAAATACAGCCATTCCGGAAACGGTACAATATGTAGTGAAAATGATTAACGAGACTGGCGGCGAGACGAAAATTCTTGACGATTTAGGCGGAAATCCAGTCGTGTATGGTTTCTTTGCCGCTGGGCCGAATGGGGATTCGGCGAAAACGCTCCTATTTTATAACCATTATGATGTTCAGCCACCCGATCCATTGGATGAATGGAATTCTGAACCGTTTAATCCAGCCGTTGTGGACGGGATTCTGTATGCCAGGGGTGTAGCCGATAACAAAGGCGACCTCGTTGCCCGCTTAACTGCCCTGAAGGTTTTGCAAAAAGCGGACGGGGGACTGCCATGTAATGTAAAATTCCTGGTTGAAGGCGAGGAAGAAATCGGAAGTCCCAATCTTGCTCCCTATCTAAAAAAATACCAGGATTTATTTCAAGCGGACGCCTGCATTTGGGAATTTGGCGGAAAAGATGAAAATGAACGGATCAACATGGTTGCAGGCGTAAAGGGGATGGCCTATTTGGAGTTGACCAGTGTCGGTGCAGCTATTGATATGCATTCATCCGTCGGGGCATATGTTGACAATGCCGCATGGAGATTAGTCCAGGCTTTGGCAACAATGAAAAATCAACAAAATGAGATATTGGTTGAGGGATTTTTTGACGGAATAACAGAGCCGACAGACGCAGAAAGGCAAGCGGTTCAAGCCCTCCCGTTTGATGAGGAAGCCGTAGACAGCCTTTATGGACTGACAAGACCGTTGATTACAGCAGCTAAAGGAGAAGATCCGAGAGAGGCGATGGTTTTTCAACCAACGATGACGATTTGCGGTTTGGTGAGCGGCTATACCGGAGAAGGCTCGAAAACGGTTCTGCCTAAAAGCGCCAAAGCCAAGATTGACTGCCGGTTAGTGCCTGGCCAGGACCCGGATCATATTGAGGAATGTGTTAAAAAACACTTAATCAAGCATGGCTTTACTGATATTGAAGTAACCTCAGTAAACGGGCAAAAAGCATACCGTTCAGACTTTAACCACCCATTTGTGGCTCATGTGATGAAAACGGCGAAAGAAGTCTACCAACATGAAGCCGTGCTCGCTCCCAATTCAGCCGGTACCGGCCCGATGTATGAATTCGGGGAATACCTGAAGCTGCCGATCGTGAGCACCGGTGTGGGCTGGGTAGAATCGAAGGCACACGCACCAAATGAATCGATCCGCCTTCAAGACTTTGAAGAAGGTGTTGTCCATATGGCACATATGCTGTCAGGATTTGCAAAAGCGCTCCAATCGGAGCAGCAAATTGCGGAAAGTTTATAACCAGGTGAAAAAGCATTCTACTAATTTTGAGGTAGAATGCTTTTTATATATTTGAGATTAGCCCATATGCTGTAAAAAATGTTTTTAACAGGATTCCACAATTGGTAAGAATGTATGAGAACTAAGGAAATTAACGCATTCATTATTTCTCTGATTTTTACTACGTGTATATAACAAAATTAACTTAATCCCAAATAAAAAATCAACTTCAGTTCTGAGCACATCTTCTCGTTCTTTGTTTTATTCGGAAAGGAATGTATATTGATTATATATGAAAATATAACCAAAAATAATTTGGTAAAAACTCTTAAAAATTAGTATGATTTTCCTGGTAGACAATTGGAACATTTAGGGCTATCATATAGAAAATAATAGTAGATATATTAAAAATTGATAAAGGAGTGAATAGATGGGTCATATATTTTCGATAAAAGTTTCAGAATATTTTTTAAATCTGAATATTGTTTCTATTTGAAAAGAACACAAACAAGGTCACATTCTACAGAAAATTTAAATAGAAAGAAAGTGTTGATATGATGAAAGCTTTGATATGCATACCATTAATCATTTCAATAATCAGTTATGTATGGGCTAGTATGTTTCAGGACGACGATCGCTTCCCTGGCGGACCAAAAACACATTTAGTTTTAGTTTTATCTCAACTATTTGTAGTTATAATAGTGTTTATTTCCCTGGACAATTATTATACTACATTACTGTTATCCGCCATTTATATCGCTCAATCATTAGGAGTTACTTATTTCTTCACTAGCGTTGCACTAATTAAATCAGATGATTTGAAATACTAACAATCTTCAAAAATTACT
>NZ_PGUZ01000087.1 GCF_002860165.1 Bacillus sp. V3-13
TAGAAAAATATCTCGTAGTCCCTCATCAATCGTAAAAATTACATGTCGATGGTTAACTTGAAGAACATCCTCAGTAAGTAACCGACTCCATTCTTCACTTTCACCCACGGAACAAGTGGTGCAGAAACGTCCTTTACAGCGATATGGAACTTTTCGCACATCGTTACAGCCTTCACACACAAAGAGCTTGAATCCTTTTTTAATATCGCCACAATCACGGAATTTCTCAACCTCCTTAATAACGATAGGGCGAATTTTAGCTCAGTGTTTATTCTTAAATGCTTCCCAATGTTGATGTTTATCAAAAAAGATCTGTTTAAGAATATTCCTCTCCATAAAATGAAAATACCACAGACCAAAAGACTGTGGTAGACCCAAATTTTATACTTTCTTATCTTTTTAAAAAAAGGATAGATTAAGCAAAATCATTTGCCTAACCTATCCTTCTGTTGTCCATACAATTGAAAAAGTGGTTCCTTCATGAGAGCTTTCTTTTAATACAAGGTCAGCTTTTAAGACTTTTGCGAGCATTTTACTGAATGGCAAGCTGAGCCCAAGCCCTCTCACTTTCAGTTTCTTGTTGCTACCGCGGAAGAATCGTTCAAACACATATGGCTGTTCATCAGCCGGAATCCCAGTGCCGGTATCCTTGACATCTATCGATTGTTCGGACAGGGTGACTATGATTGTCCCTCGTTCGTCCATGGCTTGCAGCGAGTTATTCAGCAGGTTAATCATAATCTGCTGCAGGCGCAATGGGTCTGTCGTTCTGTAAATTGTCTGGTCAGGAAGGCTGACTTTATAGGCAAATTCCTTGTTCTGAGTAACTGCCCACTCCCGCACAATTTCCTGTATGAGTTGATTCATGTTGCATTCCTCGAGGCGAATGCAAAAAGCACCTGCAGATAAAGAGTTAAAATCCAGCAGATCGGCAATCATCGTCTGGAGCCGGTTTACTTCTTTTAGTGTAATGTCAAGGAATTCATGCCGTTCGTCTCCTGTGACCACCCCATCGCGCACTGCCTGGACAAGACCACTGATGGCGGTTACTGGTGTTTTCAGATCATGTGTAACTCCCGCCAATAGTTCTGTTCGCAACGTCTCGAGGTGCATCAAACGGCTGCTCATTTCCTTGAACGAGTGAATGAGTTCATCTATTTCATGCTCTTTCGCTGAGCTGTCTATCACAATCTCATAGTTTCCTTCCCGTATTTGGGAAGCAGCCCTTGCTACTTCCTGAATGGGTTTTGAAATTTTCTTTGATAGGATAAAAATGACGACCCAGCCAAGCAGGCCGAGCCCGATCAACATGATGATCAACAGCCGGTATTCTTGGTTCACATCAGTCAAGTCAGCGGCATCCTGCATCAGCACCACCCAGCCGACCTGGTTTTCCTCATAGATAATGGGGGATTTCACCGAATACACATCTTCCATTCCTTGCATCTGCAGCCTTTGGACTGAATCTTTGTTATCTATTATTGCAGGTGGAACGCTGTTATTTACTATATCGGACGGGGGTCTAAGCCCTCTTTTCATTTGCGGTGGCCTTGAAAAAAGAACATTACCTTCCAGGTCGGCTATAAAAATCCTGGGTTCTGTATTCAGTTCAAGCAGTTTTGAGCGGTCATCGAGCATTCTGTTAAAAAACTTGTCAAACCCGATATTCCCGTTCTGCTGGACAACCCTGTCAGCTGTTTCGTCTGCTAAATACCGCATTAAGTTCAGCCGGTTTTCCAATGTTGTTTGTTTAATCCACCACATCGAGCCTGCAGCCAGTATCACAAGACCGATGAGCATGGTAAAAAGGTATCTTGTCGTCCAGTACCTTATCAAAGTTGTGCGTGTTTTATTTGCCGTTAACACAGAACTGATACCCCAATCCTCTGAGCGTCCGGATTTCCCCCTGAGTGGCAGGCCAGCCTGACAGGGCCTGCCTGATCCGCTTGATTGCCAGGTCTACCGCCCGGTCGCTGCCGTCGTAATCCATTCCCCAAACATTTTCTATTAAATCATCCCTCGTAAAGGTTCTGTTGGGCCTCTCTGTTAAAAATAACAGTAAAGAAAGATCCCTTGGTGTTAGCATGACTGGTTCACCATTGAGAGTTACGGCATGTGAGTCCAGACTGATTTTCAGGCTGCCAAACTGTCTCGTATTCTCTGAATCCAGTACATTGGCAGACCGGCGCAGCACCGCATTCACACGGGCGACCACTTCTTCGCCTACGAAAGGCTTGGTGATGTAATCATCTGCACCCCCGTTCAACCCTTTCAATCGGTAATCAATGTCACCAAGAGCTGTCAACATGATAACCGGACAGGAACTCTTTGTCCGGATTTCCTGAAGGATCTTCCATCCGTCCATATCCGTCAGCATGACGTCCAGAAGGACAAGCTCAGGACCATGCTCGTAGAAAAGGCTCAATGCCGCTTCACCATCAAATGCCTGGAGGACATGTAGTCCCTCATGCTGTAAATATACGGTCAGCACCCTGGATATCGTTTGTTCATCTTCAACCACAAGCACCTTTTTCATTGCCGCCCCTCCACTGTATTGTAAAGTAGATCCCTTTTTATTTTGTGATTGTCCTCCGTTTGAAACCGCGAGGATCGCCTTAGTATGGTTGACACCATGAACGTGAGAACCGTCCCCACGCTTCAAATCGTCTTTAGGCCGGCTGAGTTGAGGAAGCGCGAGAGCCGTCCCCACGTTCAACTATAGCACGAAAAATCCCCGATGCTATACCGGGGATTTACATACAGCTAAAGATTAAAATGATGTGCTGGAGCCCTGCTGGATTCCAGTGTCCGTTCCACCATTAAATTTACCCATGCCTTCGTGGTGCTTGCCGCCTCGGCCGCCAGGATGGCCAAAACCACCTTTTCCAAACCCGCGAACGCCGAATAATTCATCTTCAAACAGCGCTTTTAGCTTATCAGGATTTTTTTCGTTAATTTCAGTGACAAGGTCTTTTGTTGACTTATCAGTAGTAGAGATTTTAAGCTCTTTGGCTAGTTGTTCAATTTTTTTGTCGCGCACTTCCTCTGCGATTTGACGGATGGATTTGCCGTCAATGGTAATATCAAGTTCTTTCGCATCCTTCTTCACCTTGGCTGACTGTACTTCCTGGGTTAATTCACGAATATCTTTGCCTTCCACCGTAATATCAAGCTTGGCCGCTTCTTTCTTAACGGAAGCAGTAAACACTTCCTGAGCCAGCGTTTGAAGGTCTTTTCCGTCAGTAGAGACGCCCAGTTCTTTTGCCTTTTTATTAAGTGATGCTGTTTGAACTTCCTGCATCAGCGTTTCTGCGTCTTTGCCATCTGTTGAAACACCCAGTTCTTTTGCCACCTCCTTCAGCTTTTCAAGGCGGATCTCATCGCGAAGGGTTTGGGCGTCTTTTCCATCCGTTTTAATGCCTAATTTCTCTGCATGTTCTTTTACTTTAGCCAGCGTTACTTCCTGGGCAAGAGTATCAACATCTTTCCCCGTTGTTGTAATGCCTAATTCCTTTGCTTCCTTCTTTAGTCGAGCTTCCCGGATCTCCTGGATTAAAGTTTCTGCATCCTTTCCGGACGTATTGATGCCTAATTCTTTTGCTTCTTTAATAAGGGCTTCTGAATCTCCTTTAAAGAACCCGCGGTGGCCGAATCCTTTTCCTTTAAAACCCCAATCTATCTTCTCTGTGGCTGTTGAATTCTTGTCAGCTGCAAGTGATGTTGTTGCGTATGCTCCCAGAAATACACTCCCTGCGACTGCAAGACCTAGAACTGATTTTTTCATTATTTACGCCTCCTGATATGTTAATTTTGGGCTAAGGCTTGGCTGAACCTTATATCATTACTTTAACTTCGTATTATGTCAGCCAAATGTCAGATGGAAAATAATTTTTATTTTTATTAAAACCTTGATTGCAGCAGGAAGCAGGCTGGTATGGCTTCTGAAAATGGGGGTGTGGTTGTGGTTTTGTGTGTCAGGTATATGTCAGGGACTTTCAGGAGTGAGATGAACAGCAATCAGAATTCCTATAAAAAATTTGAATTTGCTTCATACAGCGGGGAGTTTTAACTTGTAAAAACTTTCATGTTTTTAGCAATTGTTTCTGGCAATCTACTATTCTTACATTGCAAAAAGCAGTAAAATATAACTAATTTATCGTAGGAAATGACATACGAATGGGTTTGCCTAAAACAATCGCAGAATTGGATAGAATTAAAGCAGAGTGCAAATCAATGGTTACTAAAAGGGCTTCCGCCTCTGGGGCTGCAGCCATTATACCGGCGCCGGGAGCTGATATTGCTGCAGACGTAGCAATCATGCTGGAGTTATTGCCAGCAATAAACCGGAAATTCGGCTTGTCGCAGGAACAGATTGATGAGCTTGATCCAGATACAAAGAAAATGATTTTAATACTGATCACATCCGCTGGAAGTGAATTAATCGGGAAAGTCATTACGAAACAAATAGTAGCTCAATTGTTGAAAAAAGTGGGTGCGCGAGTAGCCGTAAAATCGGTAGTAAAATTTGTTCCTTTTTTAGGACAGGCTGCTGCAGCCGGTATCAGTTTCGGTGCGATGAAATACCTGGGCAATTCACACATTGATGAATGCTATACAATTGCCAAGCGCTATATAGAAAATTCCAACTAACATCATGCAATGATATGTCCAATTCGCTTATGAATTGGACTTTTTATTTTTAAGAAGGTACAAGGTTTTACAAAAATATGTACCTATTGATGGATGGGAACTAACGCATACAACGACCCGCGCTCACTTTATCTGGTGAGTGCGGGTCTTTTTTCATGCTTTATTTCAGTTTTATATTTTACTAGAGAGTTGCAATGTTTTTGAATAACAACAGTTATTGCACTTCCATCCGCAAATCCCCTGCTTTAGCCCATCCAATCATCTTGATTACCTGATACAAGCTAAGTGTAATCACTATTGGCAGAACCACCCCAACGGCGATATAAATGAGAAAGCTGATGAGTCCCTGATTTGCAAGGATATTTAAAGGGGCGATCAATGAATTAAGCCCCAGGCCGGCAATTTCGTAGGTTGCCGTGAATCCAAACCCCAAAGTAGCGATCGGTGCGCAAATAATCGCAGCCACGAAAGGCGGAATGATTAACAGCGGATTTTTTACCAGGTTAGGGAATTGTACTTTTGGCGTGACAAAACATTGGGCAAGAAATCCGCCAAGATCGTTCTGTCGCAGTGACATTGCCGTAAAACCGGCAAATTGGACCGTGCATCCAATTAAAGCAGCCGCGCTGGAGACCGGGTCCAATTGCAGGGCAATCGCAATCGCTGCAGATGATGCCGGCGACATCAAAAGAATGCTCCAGACAAGGGAAATCACCATTGAGGCGATTAACGGACTTCCTTGTACGGATGATGTGATTTCAGCGCTCAACCATTGCAGGAGTGGAGTAGTAACTGCCGCAAGTCCTACCCCCGCTACGCCGCCGGCCAATATTGCGCCGAAAGGGATTGCCATCATATCAAGCTTTGTCCGGCCTGTTATTCGTTTCCCTACATAGGTTGCGACAATTGCAGCCAGCATCGCGCTGATTGGCTGGCCCGAAACAATGGTGAAGGCGCCCTCAGCTGTCGGGTGGATTGCTGCCCCTCCGACGGCGCTGCTGGCCATCGCACTAAAAATGACTAGAGTATTTCCGCCCAGCTGGTACGCGATGCCGGCGCCAATTGCTGGAGCCAAAAGAACCTTTGCTGCCGACCCGATCCCAATAAAAGCTTCCCAGCCGATAAACTTCCCGATTGTCTCAAACAACAAGCCAATTCCTAATGTAACTAAAACTGCGTTTGCAATCCCCGTTGATGCTTTATACATTCTTTGAACGATATATTCCTTCATAATGCCTTCTCCAAGTTGTCCTGTGTTAGATGAACGTGTTTTGTATTACATATATCTATCAGATTTCAGTCTCCTAAAAGCTGTCGATTAATGATGATTTGTTCATGCTGATTGGCTCCTTACTCTATTGTTTTTGTTATCCTAACATAATTTATCTGAAAACACAAACAACTTTTTTAATTCAAAATAATTAAAAACGCTTACATTTTGCTTTTTATAAATTTGCCAAAACTTATTTTAAAAAAGTGATAAAGTTTGTAATTAATATGGGATGTTACACCAGTGGGGAGATTCAGAGATTTTTGCAACAAAAAAAAACGGGATATGGATGCAATGGCGTCAGCACCTCTCCCGTTTATATGTATGATTTTCAACTATTACAATTGATATAACTCGATTGGCAATCCATCTGGATCTGAAAAAAAGGTAAATCTCTTGCCCGTAAATTCATCAATTCGAACTGGTTCAACACTTATGGCAAAAGAAGTCAGATGCTCGATGGCTTCATCTATATCATCCACTTCAAATGCTAAATGGCGCCGGCCAGCCGCTTCCGGGTAACTGGGCCGGCCCGGCGGATTCGGGAACGAAAACAACTCGATTTGATATTCCCCGTTTACCTGCAGGTCCAGTTTATAAGAATCCCGTTCTTCCCGGTAAATTTCCTGACACGGAGTCAAGCCTAATATACGTACATAAAAATCTTTTGATTTCTCATAGTCTGAGCAAATAATCGCAACGTGATGAATTTTATTTAACTGCATGTGTTCACTCTCCAATAACAAATGTAATTATTATTATTATACATTCGCAAGTGTTTACAGCCATGCAAAAGAGCCACCCCTGCCATATTTTAGAGCCACTTCGGACAACAATCAGAGCCACCTCTGCCATGGTGAGAGCCACCCTGGAATACACAAAGGGACGAGACGTGCACTTTACATTGAGAGGCGGGCATGATAGCCTTGTTGGCCCAGCGAGCCTTGGTGCTGCTGGTTTTTGGCTGGGGATCCATGCCCGTAGAGGCTCGATGTAAAGTGACAACCTGTTACCACTGACAACTTGCAGAAGACTTTTTAATAGTGGCTATCCAAAAAATTCTAGTGGCTCTCAACTATGGCACAAGTGGCACTCGGTGGTGGCAATCTACACGCAAGCACGGGTCACCCAAGCCTATGAAAAAAGACTAAAAAAAATAATGGTTTGTTCATAGTTTGTTAATAAAGACGAAATCGACTTCAACTTCCTCCCTCTTGCATTGCAACCCCCTTACCAATACTGGTCAATAGTCGCAAGAAGAGGAAAGAAAAAAGTACTCGTTGCCATATCGCATCGAATGCTTCGAATCATTTACTCCATGCTTATAAACAAGGAGCCATTTAAAGAAATGC
Organism: Bacillus sp. V3-13; assembly: GCF_002860165.1. Classification (GTDB taxonomy): domain Bacteria; phylum Bacillota; class Bacilli; order Bacillales; family Cytobacillaceae; genus Bacillus_BJ. Next base: position 7,273 of record NZ_PGUZ01000087.1, read on the forward strand.
AAGTCAATTAGTATAACCAAAACCAAATAGACATATACAAGGTTACCCTCCCACAGGTAGCTCTGCTTTCTAATTGGCTTTTTCAGGTTATTTACAGAATTCCCCTCCATGATCAATAGTTTACAGGAGGGGCTTAGATTATTTATTTTCACAGAAAAAGATGGATTCAATATCCATCTTTTTTATCGTTTAATTATGCGCATTTTTTCAAATTTCAATGTTCAGATGAGTGGGGGAGGGAATCATTATTTTGCTATTTTATCATCCTTCTTTTTTGCTTTAAGGTAAATAAATACGATTGCTGCGAGTAACATACTAAATCCTAGCGGTACGGTAAATATTCCAGGACCTTGTTCTGTAACAGTTGTACTCTTCATTTGCCCACTAATTTCTGTCATTTCTTTGTAATGACCTTTAATGTAAAAGAATCCTTCTCCAAGTTTTGTACCAAGTTTAAGGTCTACCATTGATAATGAAACCATTAAAACAATTGTGGAAATAACCCAAGTGACAATGAAAACATTTAATACAATTATTCGCTTATTTTTTTTCATTCAATATTGCACCTCTCATGATTTTTTTTATATTATCTCTTATATTTTTACCGTCAGTCGAAAAAAGAGTAAAAAGGTTAAACATCCAAAAAATTCCCATAGTCTGAATTAATCCATTCGTGGAAAGTTCAAATAATGCATAACCAATAAAGGATGGAATTACTGGACCCATCAAAGATACCAAAATATCTTTTTTGGGCTCTACGCGTTTTCTAAAAATACCCATATTCAAATTTCTCTTCCCAATAAACCCGATTTTCTCCATTTCCCCCAGACCATAAAGACCTAATACGTGAGAAAATTCGTGTATAGCTATGGAGAGAACGAAACTTCCTCCTAACAGGAATGGTTCCCACATTGTAACCGGGTTAGATAAGAATAAGAATAGAAAAACCATTAGCAGTAAGCCCGCATTAAAATAGGGAGTGATAATCAATAAATACAAAAAAGTTACTAAAATATTTTTCTTTAAATACGTATTATCAAACCTTTTATTTAACTGGAAAAACTCAAACATTTGCCTAAATTGAAACGTCTTTAAATAGAACCAAAAGGCAGCAATCCTATCTGACACGCCTTTTCTTTTAATGTTTAAAAGGAATTCTTGGTTTAACTTTTCAAACAAGGTGGCACAATCATGATGAGCAAGCTCTTCTGTTATTTTATATTTCTTTTTTGTTATTTTTATGATTTCACCGATCGTTTTTGAACCATCTACAAGCGAAAGGATATAGTTCCCTGTTTCATTAATTGGGTACATTTCATCAAACGATTTATCTCTAATAAAGTTAGATTGTAATGTTACTTGTTTTGGAAAAGAGGGGATATCCTTTTTACTCAGATACATACAACGAACGCTCCAATCGTTTTTTACTAGTAAGAACGTAAATTAACGCAGCTGCAACAGTGCATATAATGATGATGAACACTTGTAGCCAAAATAGGCTGAAACTGATATATTCAATACCTTTACTGACAACTGCGTAAAGTATTAATGAATACACTGTAATTAATAACTTTCCTGCATTATTATGTGGATCGAAACTCATAGAATTAACTACCAGCGCTAAACTCGTAAATAATAAGAGTTTGAATATTTGTTCGGTCAAAAATAATGGTCCCAGTGATACACCAAACAAATGAAGTATACCAAAGGATACGATAAATAACAGAAAAGAAAGGATCAAGTAGAATGCAGTTTTTCCTATTAATAACTTCATCAAATCGATGGTTATATTTTTAATAGCTCTATGATTTTTATCCGAATAACTTGAGTGTTGAACACAAGCTAGACCTATAGAAACAATTAGAAAAACAAAGTAATCATCTATTTGTGCGTTCCCCATTAATGTAAAAGGAATTATGATAAATGCATTTCCTAAAACTACCGGAAACAATATTCCTTTTTTCTTTTCCCAACTTCTTAACACCTGGAGCAATTCAAATAGAAAGCCGTTATACCCAATCGATGCTGCAAAGTTTTTCGATTTTAATTTATTCTTATTAGCATCATCCCAGTTATATCTAGGACTTATGAAAACATGAATAAGAATAAATAGAAGAATACAAATAAGAAGCAAAATACTTAAATTGGTGAGTGCTTCATATGTAAAAATGGTTTTTTCTAAGAACGTTTGAAAAAATGAAAGGGACCTCATGATAAAAATTTGAAAGTAACATCCTAAAAAGGCGAAATAAAAAAGTAATTCGAACATTTTTGGCATATTTTTATATCTTGCAAATATACTTTCAATAGAACACTTTACAATGAAAGATAGAAGCAATGAAAACAGACAACTTAAAGCGAAAAAACTTATAAATAAGCCAAAAAATCTCATATTATATATTTGTAATATGGCAATATTCGCGCTGATTCCTTCGAGAATGTAGAGTATCCATAATGAAAGTAACAAAGGGTAATAGTATGCTTTAAATACGGTACTCTTTTTTACAGGTAATCTTAATAGAAAAGCTCGATCCTCATTTTTAAAAAAATTAAGGAGCAAGAAACTTACAAATAGAATAATAAAAGAAAAAACAAAAAAAAGTTGTACAAATTCTGTAGAACCAATCTCTTTGAATTGGGAAACTGCTTCTTTTAACCCCTTGTATAGATAGACCTGGAACCCGAGCAAAATAGCAAAAATGATGATAAGCCCTTTTTGGTCCGTTTGTTTCATTTTTCTTTTCGATTGTGTGAATGATAATTTACATATTTGCAACCACATGACGAACCAGCTCCTCATTATTTACACTCATAGTTTGAGAAATAAATAATTCTTCTAAAGAATCCGTTTGATATTTTGCTAATATCTCATTTTTATTTCCAGTTAATAAAACTTCTCCATTATGTATCATAGTAATCCGGTCGCAAATTTCATTTGCGATATTCAAGTCATGTGTAGAAATAAATATACCTTTTCCGCTATCTCTTAAAGCTTGAAACAATTTTTTTAATAGGTAAATTACTTTTGGATCAAAACCCGCAATGGGCTCATCCAATATCAGTAATTCCGGACGTGTACATAAAGCCGATACTAATTGCACTTTTTTCTTCATTCCCCTGGAAAAGAAATTCACATTAGCATTCAAATCATATAATTCTAATAAATCAAATAGTTGATGGGCATTCTCTAACGCCTTTGATTTAGAAAATTCATATGCTTGACTAACGAATTCAATGATTTCTAAAGGAGTAAGATTTTCTAGCAATATTTCATCGTCGGGAACATATCCAATATTTCTTTTAAAAGAAACGAAATCTTTTGAACTCAGAAGAGGGGTTCCGTTGTAACGGATTGAACCTTTATCACTCTTCATATGATTTAATAAAAGTTTAATAATAGATGTTTTTCCTGCTCCGTTAGAACCTATAATTCCATGAATTTCACCTTTATGGATAGGAAATGAAACATTTTTTATTCCTTTTTCTTCTGTGTACATTTTTGTTATTTCTTCAAATACGATTAATGATTCTCTCACTCCATACACCTCATTTTCAAAAAACGGTGTCTAAAAAATATTTAGACACCGTTCTAATTTTAATTAACTGTTACTTATCATAACAGGATACTTTGTACGTTGTACCCCAGAAATAACTGTCTACTTTAGCTAAGCCACCACTTTTTGAACACGATGATACAGCCTTTTGCATAGCGTATTGGCTATATGCCCACACTACAAACAACAGCACAAGACCTACCCACCAGTATTCATCCCCTGTAACTTTTTCACGCTGATTTAACTCTACTACTGGACTTTGATAATTCATTGCATTCCCTCCTTATTTATAACACGATACTGTCCATGATGTTCCAAACATGTGGCTGGAAACTTTGGCTGAACCACCTTGGTTTTCACAAGCTTTAATCGTTTTCGTCAAAGCATAGTTGCTATAAACTCTCACGGCAAATAATAAAACAACAACAGCCCACCAGAACTCATCACCGATGAATTCTCTGTTTTTACTTTCAACACTCGGACTTACATATGCTTTCGATTTCCTTATGTCATTTTTAACAAGCCGTTTCGAACGCAGCATCAATGCACCCCTTTTTTTAATATGTACTTGGCTAATAGAACATTTGAAATATTCTATTATCATAACTATATCATTACTAAACTGTATCTATATGGTACTAAATTACCATTTTATGTTCACTTTATGTAAAATAAATCAACTATTTATTTACAAAAATTAGTATTTATTCGATTAAACGTTATATTTGTAATAATTCATCTCTTTTAAAAAATATGTTGTCAGAATTAATTATTTTTTGTTTAAATCAACAGTTTAGTAGAGTAGAAAACAGGAATTAGATATTGTCTTCTTGTCCTCGGGTTTCAGGGTGTTCC